>NZ_BAAGVC010000010.1:0-396314 GCF_054781075.1 Cyclobacterium sediminis
CCTCCGCTTTATCGTGGTACTGTAAGTTAAATGAAACTTCTTAAAAATTAAAACACTTACTATATTTGAAAAACAAAAGTGTCAACCATTTTCAGGACGAGACCGTCGGTTGCACCCGCCCATAAGGCAGCTTTACCTAGCCTACTATGCCCCAAGACAGCCACCTTTTTATTGTCAACCCAATCTTCACTTTCAAGGAAATCCATCACCCTGGAAAGCCCCCATGCCCAGGCAGCAATACTGGCCCAGGAATTGGGTTTTCTTTTTTCTTCGGGATATAAAGCATGAACACCGTCTTTAAACCCATCTGCATAATCGGGGTCGATCTCTCCGTAATACATGGTCGCCAAACCATAGCCTCTGCCTAAAATTTCTTCATAAGGCCAATTGTCTATTCGTTGTCCTCTACCCTTTTCTGAAGCTTGATTGTTAAAACTCCCCATTTTCTCATTATTTCTAATCCAGGTTTCCGGAACAGCCACCTTATTATCTGAAGAAATGGTGTGGTTACCATAAAAATTAAGTCCTAAAAATACCGGCACTTTCTTTCCAGAATTGGGATAAAAAACCAATAGATTGAAATCTAAAGATTGTCTTCCCCTTTTCAAAGTCAATCTAACCACCTGTCTAGTGGCTTCACCATTTAGGTAATTCTTATCTTCCAAGATTACTTTACTTGAAATTTGACCATCCCATTTAGGGGATTTACCATAAACATGATTTTCAAAAAGCCCCAAGATTTCCTTTCTTCGCTCCTCCCACTGCTTTTTGTTGCTAACAGCTTTGCCATTTTTCATGGTGAATAATTCCGGCAAACTATATTCAGGAACTTTTTCTTCCTCATAATTGGGGGAAAAATCCTGACTAAAAGCAGGGATCACAATACTTAATAAGCAAACGATTACTATAATTGGCTTCATTCTATACTTTTAATTTCAATAGGTAAATTATTATATATATTCAACGTTTAGAAAAATCATTATTAATAAACATATTACTGTCGATCAAAGAATTTTATACTTAATTCTCTCTTTGTCAAAAACTACTATTTTATTTTTATCTTCTAAGAAGAATAAGCTATTTTTTTAAATGGACAGTACTTTCAGACGCTCGGTATTGTTCCAATAAACCTTTCAATTCTTGTACTTTACCAGGAAATTCATTGAATAAATTAACCCTCTGCTCCACATCTTTTTCCATATCAAACAGTAATCCCTCTGTCTCAAAATCGTTATACCCTTTTAGTGCCTTAAAAGATGTCGGTAACTTCCTATGACCTCCTGTGGAGTCATTGATATACAACCATTTTCCTTTTCTAATTCCCCAAGTATTGGCATAGGTATTATGAATTGTTGCTTCCCTCAAGGGAGATGAATAATTTTCAGACATTAAAACAGGGCTTATGTCGTAACTATCCGGTGCTGCCATTTCCGGAAGGCTTGCACCTGAAATTTTCACTAAAGTGGTCATTAAATCTACCTGCGAAATTGTTTCTGTAGCTATTGATCCAGCTTTAATTTTTCCCGGCCATTTTATTATAAAAGGAACATGGTGTCCTCCTTCCCATACATCTCGTTTCAGACCCCGCAAATTACCCATGCTAAAGTGCCCATACCTCTCAGCCCTTTCCCAAGCATAGGCTTCGGGTCCATTGTCAGCACTAAATATTACTATTGTATTGTCTTCTAAACCTTTATTTTTAATGGCCTGAATAATTTGCCCTGCTACCCAATCTGTTTGCACCATAAAGTCACCATATGCTCCTGCTTCAGATTTACCATCAAATTCATCATTTGGAATAATAGGAGCGTGTGGTGAGGGTAAAGCAAAGTACAAAAAGAAGGGCTTTTTGGGATCTCTGTTATTTATATATTCTACTGCATTCTCAGCAAGGTTTGGCAAAACCTCATAGGGATTCCAACCTTCAACTTTTGGCCCGGGCCTAAACTCCCAGTTCCCTTCTTTTGTAGCATATCCAATATTATCAATATCCATTGATGCATTAGGAATAACCGGTAACCGATCATTTTTCACCCAAGCATAAGGAGGAAAATTAATGGTACCGTCGCCATAATAATAATCAAAGCCTCTATCAATTGGCCCACCGGTAATTGGCTGACTCCAATCTACATCTTCCGGTAAATAAAATTTGCGCTTTTGTCCCCATTGCATAACTTCTCCCGAAGGTTCATTCTTGAACACCCAATTCCAACCCAAATGCCATTTCCCAATGCAGGCAGTCTCAAAACCATTGTCTTTCAAAACTTGAGGAAGGGTAATATCATTGTCATTAAAAAATGGTACTCCGAAAGCTCCTACAATTCCATGCTGACGTCTCCAATGGTAAGTTCCTGTGAGCAATGCATACCTGCTAGGCGAACAGATCCCGGATGAACTGTGGGCATCGGTAAAGCGCATACCTTCTTCTGCAAGCTTGTCCAAATAGGGAGTTGGAATTTTAGAATCAGGGTTCTGAACATTTAAATCCCCATACCCCATATCATCAGCATAAATAATAACAATATTTGGGGGCCTTTCATTCTCACTAATCCCACAGGAAAAAACAATTAGGCAAATAGCGATAAATAAAGCATTTTTTATCAGTAAGGTAGTCATTGGGAATATCATTGGACTGTATTTAATTCAATATAAAGTAAATATGGCTAAACGCTATTAACTAAACCATTTTAAATGCGTTTAATCTTTGTCATAATCCTAGCTTACAAAGGTTAATCAGATTGTGAATGAGGTAATAGCCAATAAAGGAGTAGGTGTTCTATTTCTAAAGATGTTCAGGTGTGATTTTAAAAAGTGATATACTCATGTTTATTGAAGCCACTTTCTAACCAACGATATAATATTAATTTTTTAAAGAAGCTTACCAAATTTAATAAAAAATTCAATTAATCCGTTAAAAACCGAAAGTTTTAAAGGACAATACGATAAAATCCGTAAAAAAGTGCTTTTTTTGCACTGCCAAAGTTAAATGTTATTCTGAAGGCTTATTTATATGAAGCGAAGTGATTATTTGATTTTGGAAACTCAATGTTTGGAATACATCAATAAACCACCATTATGATTTTAGGAATTTTAAAAGAACCTTCACCGGAAACTAGAGTTTCTCTACATCCGGAAGCAGTAAAGGTCCTAACAGGAACAGGCAATAAGGTCCTGATTGAAAAAGGGGCCGGTGCGTCCTCTTTCCTTTCTGATGCCACATTTTTGGAAGCGGGTGCTGAAGTTAAAGAACGCCAAGAAGTTTTAAAAGAGTCAGAAATGATTTTTCAAATCACGCCCTTAGCACCTGAAGATTACCAATCATTAAATAAAGGAAAATATTTATTTGGTGTCTACCAACCATTGGTGGCAAGAGAGTTAATGAAAACCATTGCCGATACCGGGGTATCCTTGTTTAGCATGGATTCCATTCCAAGGATCACCAGGGCTCAAAGTATGGATGTGCTTTCCTCCATGAGTACTGTTTCCGGTTATAAAGCGGTATTACTTGCCGCTGCCAACCTACCGAGATTTTTTCCTATGCTCATGACAGCTGCAGGCACTATTGCACCGGCTAAGGTATTGGTTATCGGTGCGGGTGTGGCAGGTTTGCAAGCCATCGCAACTGCCAAAAGACTTGGCGCCGTAGTAGAAGCCTTTGACACCAGACCTTCTGTTAAAGAACAAGTGGAAAGTTTAGGTGGAAAATTTGTGGAAGTCCCCGGTGCAGTTGAAGACAAAGGTGCTGGAGGATATGCTGTTGAGCAATCTGAAGAATACAAGAAAAAGCAATCTGAGATGTTGGAGCAATCTATTGTCAAATCAGATGTTGTGATCACCACTGCCTTGATTCCGGGAAGAAAGGCTCCGATTCTTATTACTAAGCCTATGCTGGAAAAGATGAAGGCAGGAGCTGTAGTCGTGGATTTGGCCGCTGCTAATGGCGGAAACTGTGAAGGCACACAAAACAATGAAACTGTCACTGTCAATGGTGTAACAGTGATAGGAAATTCAGCTTTGCCTTCCACCATGTCTCAGGATGCTAGTAAAATGTACAGCAAAAACGTACAGAATCTTTTAAAATTACTATTAAAAGAAGATCAGTTGAATCTCAACTTTGAAGATGAAATTATTAAAGGAACCTGCATCACACATGATGGAGCAGTAGTTTATGAACCCTTATTAAAATAATATGGAAGCGATTATTGAATATATATCAATTAACCAACAAGAACTCTATATTTTCATTCTAGCGATATTTGTAGGTGTTGAGGTGATCTCCAAGGTACCTACAGTATTACATACCCCGCTAATGTCTGGTTCCAATGCCCTTTCGGGAGTAGTGATTGTCGGATCAATTATAGTTTTGGGAAAAACAGATCCATCAAACTACCTGGCCTTGTCTTTAGGCTTTTTGGCAGTATTGCTTGCTACCCTTAATGTGGTAGGCGGTTTTGCTGTGACCAATAGAATGTTAGAGATGTTTAAGAAAAAACCCGGTAAAAAATAGAAATGATGATTTTACAGATAATAGATATTTGCTACCTGATAGCGGTAGTACTTTTTATCGTTGGGATCAAGATGATGAGTCATCCGGATTCTGCGAGGAGAGGTAATAGCATTGCATTATCAGGAATGATATTGGCCATTTTAGCCTCTTTTTTAACACCAGGTTTAGATAATCTGGCACTGATTCTAATTGCCATGGTTCTTGGAACCATTGGTGGTATTTATTCCGCCAAAACTGTACAAATGACGGCAATGCCTCAATTGGTATCCTTCTTTAACGGAATGGGTGGAGCTGCTGCTGCTTTAATTGGACTGGTAGAATACGGCGACCTTCCCGTAGATGATATTGGTAAAGGTGCTGTTTTGATGTCCAGCTTAATTATTGGATCCGTTTCATTTTCCGGTTCTTTAATTGCCATGGGAAAACTTCAAGGGGTTGTAAAAGATATTCAAATCAATAAAATCTTAGGCTTTGCAGTCCTTGCCATTGCCGTGGCTTTGGCTGGTTATATTTTATCATCAGGTGCTCCACAACCAATATTAATCTATGTGCTGGTACTATTGTCCTTGATTTACGGTCTAATGTTCGTTTATCCAATTGGGGGAGCAGATATGCCTGTAGTTATTTCATTGCTTAATTCTCTTACCGGGGTTACAGCCGCTACAACTGGCTTACTGTATGACAATAAGGTAATGCTAATGGGTGGTATTTTGGTAGGCTCCGCAGGAATTCTGTTGACCTTATTGATGGCCAAAGCAATGAACAGATCAGTTTCTAATATATTATTCACCTCCTTTGGTTCTTCTGCTGGAGGAGCTGCAGCCGGTGTGGATGGCGAACAAGTGGCCAAAGAAATCAATGCCTATGATTCTTCTATCTTAATGGCTTATGCCAAAAGAGTAGTGATTGTACCGGGTTATGGCTTGGCGGTTGCCCAGGCACAGCATGCGGTACATGATTTAGAAAAAATTCTAGAAGAAAAGGGTGTAGAAGTTCTGTATGGTATTCATCCTGTGGCAGGTAGAATGCCGGGACATATGAACGTATTATTGGCCGAATCAGATGTCCCCTATGACAAGCTTATCGAAATGGATGACATGAACGAGAAGTTGCCCAATACAGATGTTGTCATGGTAATCGGTGCCAATGATGTGGTTAACCCTGCAGCCAATGACGATCCATCAAGCCCTATTTATGGAATGCCTATATTGGAAGTCAACAGAGCTGCCAATGTAATTGTAATTAAGAGAAGCATGAGCTCGGGTTATGCCGGAATTCAAAATGCACTTTTCTTTGAACCCAAGACGCGAATGCTTTTTGGGGATGCCAAAAAGGTACTCAACGAACTCGTTGCAGAAGTAAAAAACATGTAACATAAAAAGGCTGCTTTTGAAAGCAGCCTTTTTTTATGGTTTAAAGGAATTACAATTTTTTAAGTAGTACTCAAAAATTTCTCGTCTAGGCCAGTCTTACTTTTTCTTCCCTACAAACCTAATGACCGACCCCTTACCATTGTGGTACAAGCCCTCTCCCAACTCCACTTCTTTTTCTTCCAGCTGCAAAATTTCATAATTGGAAAAATCTGCTTTGATTTCCTCAACAGAAAAAAGTGAATCCAAATCTCTTGGGCCACCAATTTTCTCATTCTTAGCTCTATAGGCCAAATTATTTTTACTAAAAGCTTCAAAAATAATTTGGCCCCCTTTTTTTAAATATTTATCCAAATTTTTATGATATACTGATTTGAGATTAGCCGGAAAATGAGCATAGATAAGTCCAATCACATCAAACTCTTCTTGAGGGAAATTTACAGCCCCTAAGTCTCCTACTTGATAGTCTATGGTCACTCCATTCTTATTGGCCAATTTCAAGGCTTTTTTCTTTCCTTCCTCACTTTGATCGAAGGCAAAAACAGACCAACCGATTTTGGCTGCAAAAACCGCATTTCTCCCTTCCCCTTCAGCCGGTAATAGTATTTTACCCGCTTTTAATGCTTCGATTTTTTCCTCAAAGAACACATTGGGTTTTTCTCCATAGGCATAATCTTCTTCGCCATACCTTTCATTCCATTTTTTTATCCAAATATCTTCCATCTTCCAAACATTTTAAATTATTTACCGAATCCCTAATTGAGAATCCCAGCATCCTACAAATTATTTCAGCTCAAAAAGCACATCACAAGGTTGCTAAAACATATCAATTCCTTTACAATAGACAATCAATCAAACAAGGCCAACATTCCGTCTCCATCTAACGATCCAAGGAAGCTATCACCTTCTGCAATCACCTCCTTTGCCATTTTTGTTTTGGCCTGCTGAAGCAACATTATTTTCTCTTCTATTGTATTGGTACAAACCATGCGGTAGGCAATTACGTGTTTTTCCTGCCCCATGCGGTAACACCTGTCTATGGCCTGGTTTTCTACTGCAGGATTCCACCAAGGGTCTAGAATGTAAACATAATCAGCAGCAGTTAGGTTTAAACCTGTGCCACCCGCTTTCAAACTTATCAAAAACACCCGCTTGGCTTCATTATTTTGAAACTGATTGACGCGTGCTTCACGTTCTTTTAGGCTTGTCTTACCATCCAAATAAGTA
Source organism: Cyclobacterium sediminis (assembly GCF_054781075.1). Lineage (NCBI taxonomy): Bacteria > Pseudomonadati > Bacteroidota > Cytophagia > Cytophagales > Cyclobacteriaceae > Cyclobacterium > Cyclobacterium sediminis. Next base: position 7,105 of record NZ_BAAGVC010000010.1, read on the forward strand.
TATTCAATTTCGTTTTCCTTTAGCTTCTCCTGAACGATATCCAACATCTTCACAAACTGACTAAACACCAATATTTTATGATTGCCGGTTTTCTCTGTAATATGTTCAAGCAAAGTGTCTATTTTGGCAGAAGCAAATTGGCCTCCGTTGTTGGGAACAAGGGCGGTGGAATCGCAGACCTGTCTTAACCGGGTAAGCCCTTCTAGCACAAACATTTTGGAAGATGCTGCCCCTTCCTCTTCAAATTTTTTAAGAAGATAGTCCCGGTATTCATTTCGGTAGGCGTCATATATCTTCCTTTGTACAGCATCCATCTCACAAAACAAGTATTCTTCGGTCTTTTCAGGCAACTCGGTCAGCACCTCTTTTTTGGTCCTTCGAAGTATAAAAGGTTGAATCTTTCGCTGAAGTTCAGATAAAATCTCAGCATTACCTTTTTTCAATGGTAGAAGAAAATTGTTTGTAAAACCCTTAAAATTTTGAAAAAATCCTGGATTGACAAAATTCATCTGCGCATACAACTCCCCTAGCCCATTTTCAATCGGAGTACCGGTAAGTGCTACTTTGAATTTTCCTTTTAATTTTGTGATGGCCTTATATCGCTGCGAATTGACATTTTTTATGGCTTGTGACTCATCTGCTATAATGGCATCAAATTCGATCTGCTTTAATAGATCTAAATCATTAATTACCAACCCATAACTGGTCAAAACCAACTGATGCTTACTAAGTTCTTCCACCGTATCATAACGATCACCGTGATGGATAAAGTAATCGATATGGGGCGCGAATTTTTCAAGCTCACTCTTCCAATTAAATAACAGTGTTGTAGGAACTATGACAAGTACACGTTTCTGTGTTTTTTCCACCATTTTGCAAATCATGGCAATAAGTTGCAAGGTTTTCCCTAATCCCATATCATCTGCCAAGATTCCTCCCCATCCATATTCCTGTAGAAAATTTAGCCAATTTAGCCCTACATGCTGATAATTTCTTAAAGAAGCTTTCAACTGCTTGGGAATGGATGTTTGTTGAATTTCGGTAAAGGCTTTCAACCTTTCTTTTTTCTCTTCAATTTCTTGTAATACTTCTGGAAAGCTCGTCAATTCTGGAAGGTCATCGAGAAGGTTAAATTGGGTTTTGGCTATTTTAATCTCCTCTTTATCTGTCTCTCCCGTACGGAAAAGACGATTGAATTTTTTTATCCATTCTTCAGGCAAAATACCAATTGTACCATCTGCCAACTCAACAAAATTATTATCCTTTTCCAAGGCCCGTTTAATGTCTTTCAGCTTCACCTTGTTATTACCAAAAGCCACCTGAGCATTGACTTCAAACCAGTCTTGGGAGGAGCCATATTCCAGGCTGATTTCAGGAGGAAATGGAGAGTATTTTTTGATTTTTATATTCTCCAGTCCAAGCACCCTCACCCCATTTTTCTTAAGCAATTCAAAGGCCTTCATGAACCAAAGCTTGTCCATAAAGGCTTCATGTGTCAAATGAAAAAAACCTTGCCCTCCTCCTCTTTTAAAACTAGGATGCAAATCTCGCAGAAAAGCAAGGTATTCATCTTCTACGTCTTCATCTCGGAGATAAAGTGTCTTGGTGTCAGGATCTAAAATGGAATTACCTTCCAAAGGATTGGAAAAGGCATTTTCACCATATTTGACTGAAGGCCGGAAAATTACCAAGCCGGTCAATTCTGTAACATACAATTCCCTTGGCAATTTCCCTTTCCCTGCGGATTCTTGAAACAATCCTGCTTCATCTATAATTTCAACATTTTTAGACATTGGTAATAAAATATTATTAATAAAATTATCCAAATTGCTTTCTAAAACTTGTATCACAGGAAAATCCCTCAAAAACTCAAGCACTTTCATTTCTTCCGGACTTCGTAAATAAAAAAGCAACTGATTTAAAAAGGTTGCGTAAATAGGATTGCTCTCCAACTGTTCATTTAATTCTTCAAGGAGAAATTCTTGCTCACCGGATTTTAGAATGACTAGGACTTCAAATAACAAACCTACTTTGCGGATTTTAACAACCAATTTTGTGGGCAATACTTGTAACGTATGCCTTAAATTTCTTTTTTTAGGGTATTGGGATTCTTTCGTATACCCCTGAAAATAGTATAGTTTATAATCAGAAGTAAGCTGTAAAAATGCTCCAAATTGATCATGTATTAAGTGGACATCTTTCTTTTTAATGGCCCTATTCACCTTATTTACAGCCATGAAAATCTTTTCCAAATTCAAATTGTCTCCCAAACGCTTATCCTCTGGATCTTCCAAAAGTGTGAATTTTACGTTCAAAGCTTTAGGGTCATTTTTACTCCCCTTTGCCATAAAGGCAAAAATACTTTCTAAATCCCCACTGTAATCCAGTACCAAAGCAAAGGCTGCATTGTACCTACCCCATTCAGACTCATTCTCAATGTATTTGAGTTTCTCTTCTGTTAACTGGGAGGACTTAAACAAGTTTTTTTCCATGATTGAGGAAACCAAATCAACATTATAAAAACCCCTAATAGGTCCTTTAGGCATCAAAATAATTCCCTCAGTAGAAAAAGCAATCGTTAAAGCCTCCATTGGGTTTTTTATTTGTTCCTGTAAGCCAAAATGTTGTAAATAATCATCCATGGCTTGCCTTCTCTGAGAGCTACTTAATAAAAGTAGGTCCTTTAGTTTTGGATTTGTATACCTATTTTTAAGCCATTGCAAACCTTGTATTACCTGACTCCCTCTGTTGTTTGATCCATCAATTATGACTTTTCCATCTAAATATTCAACAGAAATTTCATGCAGCTGGCCATAAATGTTTACACTGTAATTGTAGCCATTTTCCAAAAAAATCACATCTTCCAACACCGCCTGAACAACTGTATCCGGAAGGGTTGGCATCATTTCAGCCAGATTTCTAATTTCTGGCTGACTGCATGGGATTTCTAAAGGATACGTCAATTTTATAGGTATAACCCTTGCCCCAGTCCCATTTTTATTGAAATCATCAAATGGCAACAAATTTTTATTGCCTTCCATAAAAGTTTTATCACCATTATTGACCTCTAAAAATAATATGGCTGCTGCGACATGTTTGCATTCCAAGTTTTCCAAAAAATAAAAACAATCACAATCACATGCCTCATCAACATAATAACCAATCTCATCATCCCATTCATTGTCCATTAAACCTATAGAAACTTGGTAGTATGGCTCAACATTACCTTTTACTAAAAAATAAAAACTTTCCAATTCAGTGTCAAAATAATCAAAAGAAACCATACCCTTTTGAAGAAGTAACTTCCCTCTTTCAATCAATTGGGATGACATTTCTTTCTTGAGAATTCTCAAATTATAGATTTGACTTTTAGTAAGTGACATGCATTAGTATTTTGGGGTAAAATAATGGGTTTTAACTATAGAAAAAAGGTTTCAATTTCTTTTTTTAATCCATCCTTAGTAATAAAAAAAAACCGGGGATGTTCGTCAACTTAATCCTATTCATGCTTAGTCCTATTATTTAAAAAAACAAACCTAATTTAATTTTTAAATGCAATAAAAATAATTTGAAATACATTTATCATTATTTAAAAAAATTTGTTTAGGTTTGTAAAAACTTTTTAGTTCAATAAATCTTTTTAACAAAAATGATTAATAAAACATTTATCCGTTACTTTCAACTTTTTAGGTTGATCGTTTTTGGAGCCTGCACCACAGAATATGAACTTCCTCTATCGGCCAATGGAAGCATAAGTTTTCAAGTCAAAGAAAGCTTTGTAGAAAATGAACAAAGTAGAAATCTGCAAACTCCTATCCAAGGGGTGAGCAACCTTGTGCTAAGTATCTCCACAGCAGATGGTTCCGAACAGGTATTGGATCGTAAATCTTTACCTGTATTGGGTTTTGGGGATCAACTCCTTATTGAAGACCTTGTGCTTTCCCCGGGAAGCTATCAACTTAGTGCTTTTTATTTAACGGATAGTAGTGGCAACATAATGTATGCTACTGCAAACGAAGGCTCCGAATATGGGGATTATTTAGCAGCCCCTCTACCTATTCCATTTGAAGTGACCGATAACGGATCCCAAAACTTAAGCCTTGAAATCATCTCCACTGCCGGAAAAAACCCGGAGTCTTTCGGTTATGAACCAGGTATGGAAGGTTTCCGGGAGACCTTTTATTTCTTCATTTCAGCAGTGCGTGAAAAGGTTGATGACTTTTTGGACTTTATCCCAGCAGAATTAACTGTTACCCAAAGAGACCATATTTTGACCCAGCAACTTAATGGCAAATTGAACAAGATTGTTCTACCAAAGAGCTCTGGCAATTTTGATCTTTCACTAACCTACGGCCCTTTCCAGCCTATAGCAAAGGAAATAAGTTACGATAGCCTACAAAAATTTGAGCAACTTCCTCTGATTCTTGAAATGACAAAAAAACGCGATGATGCGTTTTATATCGGTGGGACATTCAAAGGGAATATGACTTTGTCCACCCAAGCAGCCCTAGATTCTTTTGGCCTAAAGGGCTATGATATTATTGAGGGGAGTTTAACCCTAGGCAATACACCTGAGGATTCATCCGATCCCATATTAGACCTTTCTCCTTTGGCCACAATAGACCAAATAGATAATAATTTAAACATCATAAATAATCCTGAATTACAATCATTTAAGGGACTGAGTTACCTCCGATACATTTCCCAAGAGTTAGTAGTAAAAAACAACGCTCTTCTAGAGTCATTTTATGGATTGACTTCTTTGGAGAAATTACCAGGTTTGAACCTAACAAACAACCCTAGTATCCGAGACTTTAATGGATTTAGCCATGTGGCTCCTATGATAGCATCTTTACATATTGAAAATATGGAGCACTTTATTGGATTGGAAGGAGAAGGGTTTGAAAATGCAATCAATCTGAGAAGTGTAACTATTATTAGCAATCCTAATCTAATACATCTAAGTTTTCCTACACAAACTGAAACCATCCATTCTAGACTTTATGTAACTAACAATCCTGCATTGATCTCTTTCGGTGGTGGTGATGGCGGATTTAGAAATATATCGAACCTCGAATTAAATAATAACGAGAATTTGGAAAACTTGGAAGGTCTACTTCAACCTAAAGGTGAGGGAGTAAAAGATTTGATTATCTTAAACACTCCCAAACTTACTACCCTATCTCCTCTATTTTTAGCTGAACAAACCGGCGAAATACATTTGGAGAACAATACATCTTTAAAAGATATTACAGCAATTGCCACTGCGGACATAATTTTTGGAGATATCAATATTATAAATAATCCTAAACTTGAAAATCTTAATGGTTTCGAAGGTGGTAAAGTCCTTTATTACTTCGTTTATAAAGGAGAAGATCCCTATCCGGGATATGTCTGGACACCACCTGTGAAAATCACTATCAAAGATAATGTATCACTTGTCGATTTTTGTGGGCTAAAGGATATCAAGGTGACACTCGTTAATAACCTTCCATTTGGCACAGAGATTCAAGGAAATGCCTTTAATCCAAGTTTTGACAATATTCGTAGAGGGGAGTGCAAACCATGAGAGATTTTTCCTATAAATTCCGATCAGTCCTTTTTATTCTTTTAATCTCTCTTGGTGGAGGGTGGATATCCTGTGAAGAAGCAGAACAGCCAGGTGTAATAACAGACCCAGATGAAAAGGAAGACCTAAATCCTACTTCTGAAGAAATAGTACCCACAATTGTAATAAAGATTGGCAAAGTTTCAGACAATTCCTTAAAGCAACTTAAGGTAACGAACTACAGTAATGCAATGATCACTATTCAAACATCAGGTGGAGATACTACTGCTTACAATAGTACGCTTATTCAAGTCCAAGACAAGGGAGACCATTACTTGACAGAAAAAATCATTCTTCCGGAAGGCTCCTATCAAGTGGTTGCATTTTATGTGCTGGATGATAACAATGACATCGTAGAGGCAAGCCCCAAGAAAAGCTCATCACTGAGCAAAGATCAAAATTTATCATTGCCTTTGCCATTTGAATTAGAAACCATAGAAACTGAAAATGAGGAGGAAGCGGAGGTGGAACTTTCTCTGCAGGTGGTAGCTGCAGAAGGACATAGCCCCTCTGATTTTGGTTTTCAGTCATTTGACTTAAATATTGTAACTGCTAATTCCAATAAAATCTACATGGCAATGGTTACTGACCAGCGATTAATGGACTTTTTGCCCGGATCAATTGAAATTACGGCAGACGGGGAAATCATTACCCAAGAACTAATTGCGGGAATTAATGAATCTGCAACACTTCCCATTGCCGAAAGTTATGCTATACTATTGAAAAGTTTCAACTATGATGATTTCATTGATACCCTAACCTTTGATCAATTAAAGTCCTATGTTGAGCAGCCGTTGGTAGTTGAAATGGTAGAAGCAGAAATTAAATGTGTGGGTGGTGATTTCATCGAAGATTTGGTATTGACTACTCAAACAGAATTAAACAACTGGGCATTGAGATGCCATATTGGCATTTATGGGGATCTTATTATTCAAGGAGGTGATGGACAAGACCCTATCGTAGACCTGAGCCCTTTGGAATTGGTCACTCATGTCTATGGGGGTTTAAAAATTGAAAACACTTCAAACCTAAAAAGCCTCCATGGATTGCAAAACCTAAATCTTGTAGAAGGATGGGTAACGATTGATGGAAACGATAGTTTGGAAACACTTGAGGGTTTATCTTTATCTGAAAACCAGCAAGTACATTTAACGATTTCAAGCAATCCTAATTTATTAAATTTTCATGGATTGGAAAAAATAAAAAAATTGGGCTATGTATTCATCAATTCTAATCCAAAAATAGTCAATTTCAAAGGGCTAGATCAAGTACAAGAGATTTCTGGCCTGGAAGTTTCTTTCAATGAAGCACAAACTTCATTCGAGGGGCTCAATAATGTTCGTCTTATAGGTAATCTTGAAATTATAGGTCTAAGCATTACCAACTTTAATGGATTTCAAGGAGTAGAGTCCATCAGTTCCCTAACGCTGTACAACCTGTATGATTTAGAAGATTTTACAGGATTTACGGGCACCGTGACATCTTCCATAGATTTAATGAGTAATGGTATCAGGAAATTGGAAGGACTTACGGTGTCAGAGGAGTTAAGGAGTGTAAACATCAAAGATACCTCTCTTGGTAATCTTCGTGGATTGAGCAATCTTAAAAAAATAACTAGAAGCCTAACAATTCAAGATAATATTAATTTTAACTCATTGGAAGGACTCGATAACTTGGTCTCTGTTGCCGGAAGCATGATTATTCAATCAAATAATTATCTCACCAACTACTGTGCTTTATCAAAGCTAGTAAATGAAGGAACACATCCGGAAATAACGATTGCTGACAATGGTTATAATCCCACGCTAGAGCAAATTCAAGGAGAGGAATGTAAAGGGGAAATGGAATGGTGAAATTATCCCGGATAAGCAATTTGCTTATCCGGGATTACTTATTAAACCAGAAATATGGAGTAAAATTTACCTCGTGAAATGCTCCCAATTCTTGCACAAGTGCCTTGGAGTACCAGATTTTTTTTTTAAATCAGATTAAAAAACCATGTATTTTTGGAAGATAGAAGAAGTTATCAAAAATCACTGTTCTACAAGGAAAATATCTTTTCCATTAGTACCCATTTCTCTCCTTCTTTGGCCCAGGGTAAGCTTTTTTGAAAGGTTCCCATTAATTTTTCCCACGCCTGCACCTTTTCGTTGCTTGCGTCCATTTTAGCTTTTTCTTCAAAAGAAAAAGATGCGCCTACCTCCATTATCATAAATAGCCGATTACCAGTGAGGTAAATATCCATTACCTGAACATCTGCATCTTTAATACTAGAGATAATTTCTTTTGAGACCTTTTTGTGATGGTCAACATACTTTTCAATAATTTCCGGATCATCCTTTAAATCCAGGGCAAGGCAATATCTTTTCATAATATATATAAAATTAAAGTCGATAGAAATTAATGGCATTGGTTCGCCAAATCTTTTGCATTGCTTCTTCACTATAGGCGCCAAAATAACCTTCAACCAAACCAAGCACTTGTTCATAGCTCCCGGCCAATTGACAAACCGGCCAATCTGATCCAAACATTACCCTATCTTCCCCAAATGCCTGCATTATTACATCCATATATGGATAAAACTCTTTTTCATCCCAATCTTTCCAGGCTGCTTCTGTAATCATTCCGGACAACTTGCAAAAAACGTTAGGCATCTTTGCCAAGACTTTGATTTTTGCTTCCCAGTCCTTGATATGACCTGCTTTGATAGGGGGTTTGGCAATATGATCCAATACAAAACGTCCCTCCTCAAAATTAGAAACCGTTTGGATAGCCCCATCCAATTGATGTGGAAATACCAATAGATCATAGGTATACCCTGCCTTAAAAATTAACTTTAGTCCATTTTGAAAAGCTTGATTTAAGATAAAGTTAGGATCAGCTTCATCCTGAAGCACATGCCTAAATCCTTTTAACTTTTTATGACTTTTATAACTGTCAAGGGTAGTTTCCAAGTTTGGTGATTTCAAATCTAACCAACCTACCACGGCCAAAATAAATGGGTGCTTCTCTGCCAGTTTCAAAAGAAATTGGTTTTCTTCTTCATCTTGAACTCCTTGTACTTCTACGGTACCTTCCACCCCATTTCTTTGGAGGATAGGAAATAAATCATCCGGTAGGAAATCATGCTTCAATTGAAGCATCTCATCACCAATCCAAGCATACCTTTCACTGTTATACAGCCAAAAATGTTGGTGTGCATCAATTTTATTTATCATATTTCGGGTTTCTTGACTTAAGGGTGAATGTATACAATGGCATTAATATTCATTCCGGCGCCAACAGAGGCGAAAATTGAATGATCACCTGGGTTAAAGCTATGGCCTTCTTTTTCTCCTTTCGCGATTAAATCATATAAAATAGGAACGGTAGCTACAGAATTATTACCCAACTCCTGAATACTCATAGGCATAAGGTTTTCCGGTATCTCCTTCTTTTTATAAAGCATAAACAGGCGTTCTAGAATATTATGGTCCATCTTCGCATTTGCCTGATGAATCAACACATGTTGAATATCTTCTATGCCCTTACCTGCACGATCCAGACATTCTTTTAATGTTGCCGGCACTGTTTTAATTGCATATTCATACAGCTTCCTCCCATTCATCTTTAAAAATCTTGTATTGTCCGGGTAATTTGGATTGTAAGACACATCCATATTAAGCAAGTGCGCATGGTTAAGTGTGTCTGATCTAGTGAGGTGTGCGATAATCCCTTCTTTTGAGTCCCCTTCTTTGGCTTCTAAAATAACTGCCCCGGCTCCATCAGAGAAAATCATGCTATCAATGTCATGTGGATCAGAAATTCTTGACAAATTTTCTGCACCTATCACCATCACTCTTTTTGCATCACCGGATTGAAGGTAATAATTGGCTTGAATCATCCCTTGCACCCAACCCGGACAACCAAAAGGCAAATCATAGGCAACAGTGTATGGGTTTTCAATCCCTAGTTTGTGTTTCACCCTAGCGGCTAGGGTTGGACAGGTATCAATTCGAATATTATCTTTCAATATGTCCCCAAAATTATGGGCTACGATAATATAATCAAGCGATTCTCCGGTAATACCGGATGATTCTAAGGCGTCTTTAGCAGCCAAATGAGCCATATCTGAAGTCATCAAATTGTCTTCAAGATATCTTCTCTCCCTAATTTCTGTGATTTTTTGTAGGGTAGCTACAATATCCGGATTGGCTTTGACCAATCTATGGCCACTTGCATCGTAAAACTCTTTTGTTAAAAAATACTCATTGGAAATAACCTGGGTTGGTAAATATTTCCCTGAACCAACAATTATGCTACTTATTTTTTTCTTATCCATTAACTAATTGTTCTTTCTAAAATTCTAAGACTGCTAAAATAGGCATTAATACCATTTGGTTGATGAAATTTCCTGAATGATGTGCATTCTACTAACTAAAAAATCAAAGTAAGTCTGTTTCTAATCAATTCTACCATTTTGTAAGGTGAATATATACGATCAAGCCATTTATATTTTAATCTCCCTCCTTGAAATATTGCCTCACCTCTAGTATAAATACCCACAATATACAGGAATGACTACTTTATTCTAAAACATTATTTTTAACATCAATAATATTTGTAGAATATCGATCTGAGCAAGGGCTTTTACTTATAGGCGAAACCAATAAAAAAAGGCTGAATTAAATCAGCCTTTTAAATAATATTACAAATCCGGTTGTGGTGTAGTTCTCAGGTAAGGTTTAATCTCTTTAAATCCTTTAGGGAATTTTGAAGGGATGTCCTCCGTTTTAATTGCAGGGGCTACAACCACATCTTCACCTCTTTTCCAATCTGCAGGAGTAGCTACAGAATAATTAGCAGTCAATTGTAAAGAATCAATTACCCTTAATAATTCGGCAAAATTTCTTCCGGTGCTTGCCGGGTAGGTAATTATTAGTTTAACTTTCTTATCATTCCCAATAATAAAAACAGAACGAACAGTAAAACTTTCGTTTGAGTTGGGATGAATCATGTCATATAGCTCAGATACTTTTTTATCCTCATCCGCAATAATTGGGAAGTTTACAGTAGTATCTTGCGTTTCATTAATATCTTCGATCCAAGACCTGTGGCTGTCAGCTCCATCTACACTAAGGGCAAGCATCTTGACATTTCTTTTGTCAAACTCTTCCTTTAATTTAGACGCTGCACCCAATTCAGTAGTACAAACAGGCGTATAATCTGCAGGGTGTGAAAATAAAATCCCCCAACTGTCTCCTAGGTATTCGTGAAAATTAATTTCTCCTACGGAAGAATCAGCGGTAAAGTCCGGAGCAACGTCTCCTAATCTAAGTGCCATAATTGAATTGTTTTTAGGTTTTGAATTTAATTTTAGGTCTATTATGGAAACAGAAATGATTAAAATAAAGTTTACCGTTGGCTAAATAAATTAATTGAATAAATTTATTGCCTTATTTTCAAAGGATTGTGGGTAGTTTGAGAATATTTTTTTTGAGGGTTTTGGTTTGTTCTTGAAAGACCCTATATTTGCATCACCATTTAGAAAAAAGAGCACATCACTCACAAAATGGTCCGTTCGTCTAGGGGTTAGGACGTATCCCTTTCACGGATGAAACACGGGTTCGATTCCCGTACGGACTACATTTTAGTGCTCTTTTTTCTTTACTTGGTCCGTTCGTCTAGGGGTTAGGACGTATCCCTTTCACGGATGAAACACGGGTTCGATTCCCGTACGGACTACAACAAATTTTATTTGTTTGCCGCCAGGCGAGCAAATTTTATTTGTGGTTGTTAGTGGTTAAAGTGAATAAAAAAACCTGATCATTCGATCAGGTTTTTTTGTTACCTAATTTTGGAGTCAAGTCTCAAAATTTAAACTATTCAGAATAATCTCTTAACAATGCACGATAGTTGGTTAAGATTTTTGACCTGCTAATAAAACCTATAAAATTTCTTTCCTCATTTAGCAAGGGCAGTTGCCATACATCTGCTTCATCAAACATCTTGGTCACCTCCATTACCGAATCATCAGGAGAAATAATGAATGGAGGGGCAATGGCCAATTGACTGACGCTTGTTCCTTCTGCAGATTCTTTATTCAATAGAAAAGGACGGAGTTGCTCCCTGTTCAACAAACCCCAAAATTGGTTATTGACATCCACTACAGCCATACTGTTCTGATCACTGTTCCTGAATTTATGCAGTACCTCCTCCATGCTATCCGTGGTGCAAATTTGCACTGAAGAGGGGTTGATACAGTCTTTTAGTGAGATTTGGGAAAGGATATTTTGATCTTGCCTGGTTGTAAAGATGTCGCCTTTTTCAGCCAATTCTTTAAAAGAAGGGTTAATCGGTGAGAAGGACCTGTTAATGAGGTAAGAAATAACAGAAACGATCATCAAAGGGATAAATAAATCATATCCGCTACTAGATTCTGCAATAAGGAAAATAGCTGTCAAAGGGGCATACATGGCACCAGACATCACCCCAGCCATCCCCACCAACATAAGGTTGGTAGTGGGAACCTCAGTAAATCCCATCAATTCTAAAGAGAAACCAAACACAAAACCCAAAAGTCCTCCAGCCATAAGGGAAGGTGCAAAATTACCACCATTACCTCCCGAATAAAGGGTAATACTAGTGGCAAAGGCCTTAAGCAAAATTGTAAGGGATAAGAACAAAATAATAATTAGCTCGGAATTGCCGAAATAACTAAAGAGGCTGTCCTCTATGAGTAATTCCACTTTACCTTGATAAATGGTTCTTATATTGATGTATCCCTCTCCAAAAAGTGGAGGAAATAAAACGCAAAGTACAGACAACATCAAGCCTCCTAAAATGGCCTTTAGAAGCATTTGTTTTTTAAAGCCCTCAAAAAACTTGTGGACGAACTGCCCTACCAATAAAAAATACCTAGAATAAAAACCTGTAAGCACCCCCAGCCCAAGGAAGTAAATGACATTGATATAGTTGAATGTTTCCCTCGCTTGAAAATTAAAAAGTATGTCTTCATTTAAAATTATGGTGGAAAGTAAACTTCCACAAATGGACGCAATTACTAAGGGAATAAAATCCGTGAATACCAACCCGGTAAGAATAATCTCAAAAGCAAACATAATTCCGGCAATTGGTGCATTGAAGGCCGCCGATATGCCGGCTGCTGCACCTGCAGCCAATAATAAGGTGCGTTCTTTAAAGCCCAAACGATACCTTTGGGCATAATTGGAGCCAATGGCAGAACCTGTTACAGCTATTGGGGTCTCCAAACCCACAGATCCTCCAAAACCTACCGTTATTCCACTTTGGAGGATTTGGGAATACATCTTGGTTATTTTTACCTTACTCTGTTTCTTTGAAATGTCTTTCAGGACGAAAGAGATCTCTTTCTCCTCATCACCACTAAAAAAGTATTTGACAATAAATGCTGTTAAGGTAATTCCTATCAATGGAAAAATCCCATATATAAGTAACCTTTCTTCAAAGGGGACATCAGTGCTAATGGAAGATTGGATATAATGAACAAACACTTTCAAAATTACCCCTGCAGATCCTGCACTCAAGCCTACCAATATACCGGATAGGACTAGAAATTGAGATCGGGTCATTTTCTCGCTAACCCAAATTAAGAAAAGCTCAATAAAATTAAATTTCCTATATGGATATTGAATAAAATTCTTTTTGAATTGTAAAAAGTTGATATAAAGAATTTTTACTTTTCTGTTCATTTAATTTCTCAAATCATTAAGTTGAAATAAAGGAGCAAAGGATAAGCAGAGCTAATAGTGTAATTATAGGAGTATTAAATTAATACTTGCCACCTTCCTCCTCTCAGGCTAAGGTTTCTGTTTACCTGTTTCTGAGTTTTAAAACACTTATGACTCTGAATTTCACTCTTGATTATTAGCCAAATCCAGTTAAAATGACCAATTAATCTATTCAATTGTATTTTGGGTTTTTAGGTAAATTTTCAAGATTTAAAGTTAGCATAAATTTTACATTATTTGTAGCTGATCGCCACCTAGACTAAATGGGTTTCAAGAAAAATATTAAAAAGTCATTTTTTAATGCGTAAAGGCACTTAATTATAATTGGAAAGCCCCAATCCCTGTAATAAAAAATCAAAACATGTAGTATTGTTTCAATGACCATTGGGCTATAAAATAATAGCATGGCTTCGGGTACTGCAGGTATGGAAATTAATTTAGGTACGTTAATCCAAGGTTTAATGCCAACTCAAACCTGTATCAAGCAATGGGTCAACCTCCTTGAATTCTTCAAAACTTCGACCTTGATTATTCTGCCACCATTCCAAATAAGCTTGAGCCACTATGGGATGCGCATCCTCTTCCTGCACCAGATCGAATCCACCGCTCCTTTCTTTCACAACTGGATTTTGGGAAGGAAATTTTCCTATTAAATATTCGCTGTCTATCGCAACAGCACGAATCGATTCTATGGTCCATAATGCATACATTCCCAAAGAACATTCCTTATTAAAATACGAAGAAATCATATTCCGTGGGAAATTGGTGATTTTTTCGGTTTTATTTCTATAAGTCAACAGTTTAGGTATATCTGCTTCAGTAAAATCCGGCAAATCCATTGCTGTATATTCACCCTTGACCAATAGCGCAATATAATTCTCAACCTCAACATTTTGAAGGGGCTCTTCTTCATTATTATTGCAAGCCATAAAGGCTAGGAAATAAAAAAGCATCACAAAACACCTTAAACTTTTCATATTGTATATGTTCCGGTTATTTTAACCTAAATATAAAAAATATTAACCACATTTAAGGCGCTAAATGTTTCAAGGCTAGACCTATAGAGGTTCTAGGCTTAAAACCTTTCCAAGTTTCTTCCAATGAATCCTCGGTTAGATCTAGAAAAGATGAATAGTCCTTACCTTTTAAGTGAACCCCCAAGAAAGCTGTTACAAAATGTTGGTTGATATTGTTTATCCTTCTTTGGTCCCAAGCGGGTTCTGCATAACGCAAATACTCATCCAGATGCATCCCCTTTTGAAAAGATTCTGCCGGTGGTGGGTTTGGTGCTACGTTGTGTCGGGCATTCATATAGGTCAACAAGTACCGATTAGCATTGACAGCTCCATCAAAAATAGCCTTGATCCCATCCTCATAGCCCGAAATATCATCCTGATCACCTGCAATGAAAAAAACAGGCGTTTTAAGATTAGCTAATCCTTCACTATCCCAAACTCCCCTTGCCATACCCCATGGGGCAAAAGCCACTACAGCCTTAATCCTTGAATCAACAGACGCTGCATAAGAAGGATGAGCTATACTTCGTTCCATTATTAGGTCACTTCCTCCGGTCATTTGTTTAAAAAACCCACCAAAACCTGATGAAAAACCTGCGCCTGCTGCATTTAAGGCACCATATCCACCCATGGAATAACCTACTAAGGCTGTATTCTCCACATCAATCATCCCTGCCAATATGCCATCAGCCCCCTTCTTGCCCAATTTCTCCATTTCATTGAGTACAAATAAATCGTCTATTGGCCGATGATAAAGCGTACTAGAAAATTTACCCGGATCTTCAAAAGTGGACTCAGTATGGTGAATAGCTGCCACCACATAACCTTTAGAAGCCAGGTTTTCTGTAAGGTAGGTCATCAAATACCTGGAACCCACATAGCCATGAGAAACAATTACCAATGGGAATGCGCCTTCATCATTTTTGGGAAGTGCGTCTCGTTCTGCTCTTCCTTTAAATGAGAAAGGAGAAAGTGGACGTTTTTCGTCGTTTGCCAGTCCAATAAAATCCTCATAAGTAATTTCTGTGGGACTATCTCCTTCTGCCGGATACCAAACCTCAACCTTTAGCGGCCTGTCATAAATGGGTTTTTCTTCCTTTTTAAAATTGGCCACATCCGGCTGATCTTTATGTAGGAAGTTTAAAGTCTTTACGCCAACCTTATACTCTCCACGCTCTGCCAATTCCGGAGCATCAGGAAGCATATCACCATAAATAAAACCTGGAGGATTGGTTTGGCTTATTGCTGGTTTTAAAGAAAATAAACTGAAAAGAATTAAAGAAATAGCATAGGATAGCTTCGTAAATTTCATAAGTTATTTGGGTTATTTGCTTTCTATTAAAAAAATCTAAAGATTAAAGATAATTTTTTTCTTGGATATAAATATTTAAGAGTTAGAATAATTTATTGTTAATTCTTATTCTATTTTTGTTTCAAGGATTTTGTTTGGAGGGAAAATATTTATCCATCATTGGCCTTGAATCTTGTTGATGCTTATTATTTATTTCAACTATTATCGTATTAATTAACGTCAACTAAAAACGAATGGATAAGAAGGAAAAGAATACTTTAAGTCAAGGAATCTTTACAAACCTGTCAAAAGACATCCCTTCCGGGATTGTGGTCTTTTTGGTTGCCCTTCCTTTGTGTTTAGGAATAGCACTTGCTAGTGGTGCCCCTTTAATTTCAGGGCTGATCTCAGGAATGATCGGAGGTTTGGTTATAGGATTGTTAAGTAGGTCTCATACAAGTGTTTCCGGACCGGCTGCAAGCTTGTCCGCTGTGGTATTGGTTGCCATCCAATTGCTAGGTTCTTTTCAGGTATTTTTGCTTGCCTTGATGATAGGGGGCTTAATTCAGGTGGCTTTGGGCTTTTTAAAGGCTGGAGGAATAGCAGATTATATCCCTACCAATATTATAAAAGGCCTTTTGGCTGCTATAGGTTTAATTTTGGTTTTTTCACAATTGCCCTATGCCGTTGGGGTGGAAATTGATGATAGCAGGCTTTTAGATTATTCCCAAGATACATTCACAGGCTTTCAAGAAAGGGTTCAAATGGTTGTTTCTTCCATAGCTCCCGGGGCATTGGTATTATCTGTTATTTCATTGGGTACAATGATTTTTTGGGATAACACCCCACTCAAAAAGCTTAAATTATTTCCTCCGTCACTTTTTGTGGTCATCCTTGGGGTGGCCCTCAATCAATTTTTTAAGCTTTTTGTTCCGGAGTTATTCCTAGATGGGGTTCATCTTGTCAATATTCCTGAAATCAGTCACTTTAGCGGGCTCTTCACATTTCCTGATTTTTCGGCTATCAATGATGGTAAGGTTTGGACTTATGCCTTCACCATTGCAATCATAGGCTCTATTGCTACTTTATTGAACCTAGAAGCCACAGACAACCTGGATCCCCACAAAAGAAGAAGCCCACCCAATCAGGAATTGGTTGCTCAGGGAGTGGGTAATACTTTGACAGGTTTATTAGGAGGCATTCCGATTACTTCTGTAATTGTGCGCAGTTCAGTTAATATAGAGGCAGGAGCTGAATCCAAGCTATCCACACTCATCCATGGTTTTCTCTTGATGATTAGTGTGTTATTTCTCAGCAATATCATCAATCTCATTCCGTTAGCCTCCCTTGCCAGTATATTGCTATTAGTAGGATACAAGCTCACTTCGTTCCATATGATTCGGCAAATGTACCGCAAAGGCTGGCCACAATTTTTACCTTTTGCGGTGACCATAATAGCCATTCTTTTTACAGATGTGTTATTGGGTGTATTGATTGGATCTTCAATAAGCGTTTTTTTCTTACTTCGCAGCAATTTTCACAATCCTTATTTTATTGAGGCCACCAACCCCTCCAGCAAGAAAAAAACCATTCGACTAGAGCTTTCCAATGAAGTTTCTTTTTTAAATAAGCCTGCCATTAAGCGGACTTTATGGAATTTGCCCAAGGGGTCAAAGGTAATCGTAGATGCCTCTTTTTCTTCTTATATTGAACCGGATATTATTGAAATATTAGAAGATTATAAGCAGACCTTCGCCATAGAAAACAATATCGATTTTTCTATATTGGGGATGGGTGAGAACTTTACCGCGAAGAAAAAAATATTTTTGGACAGAAAAGATACCCAAGATCGAAGTGATTTAAACGCTCCCCATAAAATATTAAACTTCCTTGAGGAAGGAAACAAACGCTATATCGACGGAGATTTGGTTTCCCGAAGGTACCAAAACAAAAAGTTAAAGGATTTTATTAAAGTGGATCCCTTGGCCGTAATGGTCAACTGTATAGATATGCGGGAACCACTCAACATGCTTATGAACACGGGAATAGGAGATCTCATTCCTCTGAAAGTGGCAGGAAATTTATTGGACAATCACTTGATAGAAAGTATTGAAATTTCTTGTAGAAACCAGAAAGCCAGGCTGATTTTAATCATGGGAAATACTTCCAATAAGTTAATTTTAGCCTCATTAAAAAAACTGGTAGAAGATCCTGACTCCGGCATAAGTCCCCTATTGGTTCCTGCGATAAAGGAAAAGTTTTTGGTCCCTGACCAATTAAGCAAAGCAAACCTCGTGGAATGGACTGAGCGATTAATGACCTGGAATCTTGCGTATTCTAAAAACCTAATCCTTACCCAAAACAGCTACCTCAACTACGAGATATCGCGTGGTAATATTGGTTTATGTACGGCCATTTTTGACAGAAAATCAGGTAAAATAGATTTTTCTCCGCTTCATATTTCTGAAAAAGTAACCAATAATAATTCTTAACTTAGTTTTTGAAACAGTTTACTCAATAAAATAAGAAAAATGAAGTGGTCATTGATCAAAAACCAACAAAAATATATAATGTCATCGTTCACATGGTTCATCCTACTATTAATTATTTCTTCTTGTGAAAGAGGTGAGTCCAAAACCGCTGAAGGGATAACCGAAGAGCCATGGGAGATCATTTTCAATGGAGAAAACCTGGAAGGTTGGACCCCAAAGTTTCAGCACCATGAATCAGGAGATAATTATGCCAATACTTTTCGAGTGGTAGATGGCGTAATTCAGGTAAATTATGATGGCTATGAAAGTTTCGATGAGCGCTATGGCCATCTTTTCTACAAAAAACCCTATGCTTCCTTCCATCTCAAATTCGATTATCGTTTTACTGACCAATGGATGGAAGACGCACCAAGCTATACCTACAGAAACAGCGGGGTGATGTTTCATTCTCAAGCCCCTGAAACCATACTAAAGGAGCAAGACTGGCCGATATCCGTAGAATATCAAATGCTGGCAGATGCCGGAGATGGTAAGCCGAGACCTACCGGAAACATGTGCTCTCCGGGTACTGAAGTTTACTTTGAAGGAGAAATGGATCCCAGGCATTGCATAAACTCCAGCTCTCCTACTTTTCCATGGGATGAGTGGGTGCATGCAGAATTAATCGTATACAGTGATTCTCTCGTGATACATAAAGTAAATGGTGAAGAAGTTTTACAATATACCAAACCACAAATTGGAGGTGGTGTAGCCACAAGATTTGATCCTGCCTATAAAGTAGACGGAAAATTATTAAGAGAAGGATACATTGGACTACAAGCTGAAGGACAAGGAGTTGAGTTTAAAAACATAAAAATTAAAGCTATTCATTAATAATTTTATTTGAGAAACCTTTCAGCAAAAGCTTCTTTAAAAGCCCTGCCAATGGGTAATTTTTCCCCATCAAGTAAAGTAATCATATTGCCGGAAACCTTTTCTACTTGAGAAATATTTACAATAAAGGATTTATGAATGCGCACAAACTGCTGTTCATCCAATAAATCCAACCACTTTCTCATGGGTTCAGAAGACAGGTATTTTTTTTCCGGAAGAATAATGTCGCAATAATCTCCATCTGCTCGAAGGTATATGATATCCTGAAAAGGAATACGAATATGATCATAACCTAGTTTGACAAAGTGTTCCTTTCTTTGCTGCTCAGGTCTATTAGAAACATATTCTTTAGGCAAAGAAAAACCTGCAACGGGAACCTTCCCTACTGCCTTTACAAACCTTAAAAAAGAAAAAGGTTTCAATAAATAGTCCACCACATCGAGCTCATAGCTTTCTAAAGCATATTCGGAATAGGCAGTTGTAAGGATGATATAAGGCTTTTTATTGAGACTTTTGAGAAACTCTAAGCCTGTTAACCTTGGCAGGTGTATGTCCAAAAAAACCAAGTCTATGTCATTGGTATTCAAAAAACTCATGGCTAAAATGGGGTCACTAAAGGTTCCTTTTAGCTCTAGGCTTCCCAAGTCTTCTATGTATTTTTTTAATATCCTTTGTGCAGGTGGCTGGTCTTCTACTATGATACAGTTCATATCAGTCTTTGTTCAATACCATTTCTAAAGTTACCTTATACATTGAATCCGTCTGCTGAATCTCCAACTCATGCGCATCATGATAAAGCAAGTCCAATCTTTTTCTAACATTGCTTAATCCAATGCCTTTTCCGGCATTGGCATCCACATTATCGCCCTTGTAATTGTTTTGACAAACAAAAATCAATTTTCCACCCTCACTTATCGTCAACCTAATGTCTATCACAATTTGTTCCGATTGACCGGATTGACTGTGTTTAAATGCATTTTCTATAAAAACATTCAATATTAAAGGAGCGATTACAAATCCTGAAATTTGTTCTGGAGCCTCAAAGCTAACCTTCCCTCTTTCCTCTATCTGCATTTCATACAAGCGAGTAAAATTTCTCAGGTGCTCTATTTCCTTCGAAAGAGGAACTGAAGTTTCTTTGCATTCATACAGCATATACCGAAGTACTGAACTTAATTCAAGTATAATTTCCGGAGTTTTAGCAGATTTCACAACTGCATACGAATAAAGATTGTTCAGGTTATTAAAAAGGAAATGAGGGTTTATTTGGGACTTTAAAAAAGTCAATTCCCCTTCTTTAATGATGGCCTTTAACTCTTCTACTTTCCTTTGGTTTCGAAGGGCATCCCAAGCAAATTTAAAGCCTGATAAAATTACAATAACCGGCAATACTTGACCTAAACTAAACATCACACCGGGAAACCCTGCTCCCCTTGAGTCAGGAAAATACCATTTTTCTATCACAAATTCTTCCATAATAATGACCAGGGCAAGGATTATGATGGTTAGACCGAAAAAGGCTATGTATTTTTTTGAGTAATAAAACTTAGGTAATAAAAGGTAACTAATGCAAAGATTTGCAATGGTATAATTGAGAAAAAAAACAACATCATACCAATGAAAAGAATTGACTTTGCTCGGATGATTGCTATCAATTACATAAAAACTGAAAACCAAAGCATGTAAAACAAGCTGAAAAAGAAGCTCTTTTCTTGATAAGTGCTGAACTGTGGGATGCCTACTCATGGTATAAATATATGAATTGTGTAAGCCAAGAGACAAATTTTATGGTTGAACATCAAATATATCACTGTAAACAACAAGCTTTTCTTAGAAATCAAAATTATGTCGTTTGGCAGATAAATAGAGCCGTTTACCGAATACATTATTAGGATTCAGGATTTATTATCAAATTCAAATTACAAACCGAAAATATTTAACTTCATGAAAAGACTACTAACATTTGTCACAGTATTGTTTGTGACATTATTTTCTTCACTGGCACAGGATATTGAAGTATCCGGTAAAGTGGTGGAATCCAAAAGCAAAAACCCAATTGAGTTTGCTACCATTAAATTACTGGATAAAGCCTCAGGAAATCTTTTGGTAGGAACCACTACTAAAGCGGACGGTGGGTTGTTGCTGATAACCCAAGCGGAAGAATTTGTTCTTGAGATTAGTTTCATTGGATTTATTTCAAAGACGGTTGAAGAATATGAATTAAATAATGGAAAAGTTGATTTCGGTACAATATTATTGGAAGAAGATAGCAAATTAATGGATGAAGTAATTATCCGAGGAGAGCGATCGTCCACAGAGTTTAGGTTAGACAAAAGAATATTTAATGTAGGCCAGGATTTGAGTAGCACGGGGGCAAGTGCACTTGAAGTGCTTAATAATGTGCCATCAGTCACAGTGGACATTGAGGGTCAGATTCAATTGAGAGGGGCAGGTGGTGTACAAATCATGATTAATGGCAAACCTTCTGTTTTGGCCAGTGATGGTGGAAATGCATTGGGTACTTTGACAGCCGATATGATTGAAAGTGTTGAGGTAATCACCAATCCATCAGCAAAATACGACGCTGAGGGCACCTCCGGTATTATCAATATCGTCTTGAAGAAAGAAGAAAAGAAAGGGATTAATGGCTCTGTATCTTTAAATACAGGGGTACCTGAAAACCATAGTTTAGGGTTTAGTTTAAATAAAAGAACAGAAAAATTCAATCTCTTTAGTCAAATCGGTTTTGGTAAACGAAAATTCCCGGAAAACTATAAGGGCTATAATAGAAATGAAACGGCCAATACGGAAATAAATAATTATGGAGAAAGAGACAAGGGAGAATCATTCTTAAATATAATCTTGGGAACAGATTATCACATCAATGATAAAAACGTACTTTCACTCACCGGTAACTTTGCTTATGAATGGGAATCAGAAACTTCTTTAATAAACTATCAAGCCATTGGAGCAGACAATGTAGTTTCTTCTGCCTGGCAAAGAGATGAAGTGACTTCTGCAACCAATCCAAAATGGCAATTTGAGATGCAGTACAAAAAGGACTTCTCTGATAAAAAAGATCATTTTCTATTGGTAAGTGCTTTGGGTAGCTCCTTTTCAAAAGATCAAGAATCTTCCTTTAACAATACACCTGAATTTGGGGAAGAAGCCATGAGCGACCAACAGCAAACCCAAACGGACTTTGGTCAGGTGGAATACACTTTTAAAGCCGATTATACCGAGCCCTTTACTGAAGAAATAACCTTTGAAGCCGGTGGTCAATACCTGATTACTGACGTTGGCAATGATTATTCTATTAGCAACTGGGAAAACAATCAGTGGGTGGTCGTAACCGATTTGTCCAACTCTTTTCTATACAATCAAAAGGTTTTAGGAATTTACAGTACAGGTGCTTATGAGGGAGAAAAAGCCGGAATAAAGTTGGGCTTAAGGATGGAAAACACCGATTTGTTTACCCTTCTGGAACAAACTGACCAAGAAAACAACAGAAACTTCACCAACTTTTTCCCAACGGTTCATACCTCCTATAAAATGAGGGATAACTTTAGCCTTCAAGCCGGTTATTCCAGAAGAATAGCAAGGCCAAGACTATTTGATTTAAATCCTTATTATAATATTAGAAACAATTTTAGTATCAGAACAGGAAACCCGGATTTACTACCTGAATTGACAGATAGCTATGAGATCACAGGAATATTTGATCACAAAACCTTTTCATTAAGCTCTTCTTTATATCACCGATACATCACCAGTACTGTAGAGAATGTGACTCGGTTTGAAGGGGATGTGGCCATCTCCATGCCCATGAATATCGGTACAAACAAAACCACCGGATGGGAAATTAATGGTAAATACACTCCTTTAGATTGGTTGTCATTTAATGGAGATTTTAATTACAATTACTTCCATAGAGAAGGCACCTATGAATCAACAGATTTTGATTTTAATGCCGATCAATGGTCATCAAGGCTGACCACCAAAATTGAATTCCCTGCTGATTTTACCCTAGAGATGGTAGGAAATTATCAGTCTAAAAGACAAACTTTCCAAAGCTTAATGAGTGGATATGCCATGGCAGACATAGGTATTAGGAAAAAAGTATTGAAAGGAAAAGTGATCCTTAACCTGAGCGTAAGGGATGCTTTTGCCAGTAGAATTTTTGAAAGTGAAACCATTCAAAACAACTTTTCTCAATACAGCCACCGAATGCGTGGGCGTTTTGTGACTTTTGGTTTAAGTTACGGATTTGGAAAAGGAGAAGCCATGGAGTTTAGTGGTCAAAAAAGACGTTTTTAAAACATAACAAGCCTCTAAAAGAGTGGGTAAATAATTATAATATGCTTGTTATACAGTTGTCACAAACCTTGTTTTGTGGCAACTTTTTTTGTTTTATTGTAGCCTGAAGCTGAAAGAGGTATTTTTGCCCTAAATAGGCATTATACCATCTGTGACCTATTGAAGTCACTTCAAGATTTGCACTCCCTGCAATCCCAACATCCCATGAGAAATTTCAAAAAATCTTATTACAAAATCCGGGTCTAATAGTATCATTCAAAAATTGGAGAAGTCCATTTCGCCAGCGCTGAAAAATATTAAAGCAACGCCTAAAACAACGATGTCTAATTTTAAAGTAAATGGAAGAAATATATTTTTAAACTGTTAAAAACAATCCCTAAAGTAGCTTAAGGATTAATCTTCCAAACTACTTTAGGGAAATTAAATAGGATTGATAATCAATGGACTAACCAAGAATCCATTCTAAAAATGGAGACTTAAAACTATGGGTAGGCCTCTTCAACTCAACACAGCAAGGGGACGTTATTGACTACTGCCATCCCCCACCAAGGGACCTGTACAAGTTGGTCAAGGACTCAAGTTGAGTATACCTTGTATTAATCAATTTGATTTCAGAATTCAATGCATTTTCTCGGGCAGTAATCACTTCCAGATAATTTCCAATACCATTGTCAAGCAGTTCCTCAGAATAGTCGATGGCTACCTTGTAAGCATCTAACTCCAGTTTTAAGAGCTTTTCCTTTTCCTTGGCTGCTTGAAAATTATACAGGGCGTCAGAAACCTCTTTCTCTGCATTAAGAATGGTATTTCTAAAGTTTAAATACGCCTGCTCTTGTTGGGTCTTGGCCACTTCTAACTGGGTTTTTAACTTCCTTCCATTTAAAATTGGTTGTGTAATACCCGAAATAATATTGGCAAAAGCAGAATTCAAACTGAACAATTGATCCAATTCCAAACTCTGGATACCTCCGGTGCCTGTAATACTTAAGGAAGGATATAAATTGGTCTTTGCCACATTGCTTAATTCAAAGGCATTGATCAGCCCGTATTCTGCGGCAAATACATCCGGTCGGTTTCGCAATAATTGCACCGGAAAACCTATGGATAGTTCTTCAGGTAAGCTTTGCTCATCTAGGCTGCCTCTGGAAATTTCTTCAGGGGACCTAGCCAATAATATTGCCAATGCATTTTCAGTTAAATGCAAGTCCCTTTGCAAATCCACTTTCAAGGCTTTGGCGGTAAACAGTTGTGCTTCTGTTTGCTTCACTCCTACCTCGGTAACTATCCCTGCAATTTTTAATGAAGCCGTTGTTTCCAAAGCCTGTTTCCTGTTGCTGATAGTTGCGTTGGTCAGTTCCAATTGTTCGTCCAAAGCCAACAATCTAAAATATAGATTGGCAATGTCATTAATCAGCCTGGTTTTGACAGCCTGATGTGCAGCAACGGATTGCAAATAGGTGGCTTCAAAAGCTCTTCGCTGGCTTCTAATTTTTCCCCAAATGTCTGCTTCCCATGAAAAGCCAACTGAAACCTCATATTGGGTGATACCTCCATCAAAAAAGGAACCGAATTGAGAGTTTCTTGACAATTCTTGATGAGTTGCTTGACCTGTGCCAGATAAAGTGGGCAATTGCCCCCATTTTCCCTGCTTGTAGTAAGCCTGTGCTGCAAGAACCTTCTGTAATGCTGTCCTTATATCAATATTGGCAGCCAGCCCTTCTTCAATATAATCAACCAAGGCAGAGTCAGTAAACACTTCTCTCCACGAATAATCAGCCATCGTAATGCTGTCTTCAGACAGCAAATCTGTTCGATAATAACTTTCATCTACCAGATCATTGGCCTGCTGGTAATCTTTGGCCACAAAGCATGATGGTAAAATTATCAACAAAAAAGGTATATATAGACTATTTTTAAACATAGTAATTAAGCGTTTTCTAGAGCTTTGGCTTCCTTTTTAGGACTGATTTTTTCCTGAAGCCATTGAAATAAAATAAACAAAATAGGGATGACAAAAACGCCAAGCACAGTACCGATCAGCAAGCCACCTACAGCTCCTGAGCCAATAGACCGGTTACCCGCAGCTCCAATGCCATTGGCAAAGGCTAAAGGCAACAAGCCGATGATAAAAGCAAAAGAAGTCATGAGTATAGGCCTTAACCGTACTTTGGCCCCTTCAAAAGCAGCCTCAGTAATACTGGCTCCCCCTGCCCTGCGCTGCATGGCAAACTCTATAATCAAAATCGCATTTTTTGCCAAAAGTCCAATAAGCATAACCATGGCAATTTGAAAGTAAATATTAGCCTCCAATCCAAGGAAATAGGTAGTTAAATATGCCCCCATTACCCCAACTGGCAAGGACAATAAAACCGCCAATGGAATAAGGTAACTCTCATATTGAGCAGCTAAAATAAAGTACACAAAGAGTATGCTTAGCAGAATAATAAAGGTGGTTTGACTACTGGCATTGATTTCCTCTCTAGTCAAACCGGAATAATCCACGGCAAAATTTCTCGGCAATTCGGTTGCGTTGACTTCTTGTATGGCCTTGATGGCATCACCCGTACTGTATCCGGGAGCCGCAGCACCGTTGATGGAAACCGAGTTAAATAAGTTAAATCGGGTAACTGCCTGGGGACCATAGACCCGCTTAAGTGAAAGGAATTCAGAAATAGGAGCCATCTCCCCTTGTTTATTCCGGACAAACAATGAATTCAGGTCATCCACTTCGGCCCGATCTTGAGGCAGTGCCTGCACATAAACCCTGTATTGCTTACCAAACTTAGAGAAATCTGCAGCGTAAATACTTCCAATATACCCCTGAAGGGTACCCAATATGCTACTTACACTTACCCCTGCTTCTTTCGCTTTAGGAATGTTAAGTACCATCTCATATTGAGGATAACCTGTACTGAATGCGGTTTGTGCATATTGGATTTCCGGCCTTTCCATCAACTTACCCATGTATTTCTTAACCTCAATGTCCAATTCATTAAAGCTACCTCCGGATTGGTCTAAAAACTTCAATTCAAACCCAGAAGAAACACCAAAGCCTGGTATACTTGGGGGTGCAAAGAACAATATTTTTGCACCGGGAATCCCCGCTGCAATACCAAACATTTTACCTATAATGGCTTGGGCCGACAAAGAATCAGCACCTCTTTCCTCCCAAGGTTTCAAACGAATAAAGCCTAACCCAAAATTGCTTCCTTCTCCTGAAATTAAACTAAAACCATTGACCATCGAACCACCTTCCACTCCAGGTAGGTTTTCAATGGATTGCATCAGTTCATCAGTGACAGCAACGGTTCTATCCAAGGAAGCGCCTTCAGGTAGCACTATATCAGTAAATATCAGCCCCCTGTCTTCATCCGGAACAAAACCGGTAGGTGTATTTTCAGCTGCCCAAAAAATAGCACCAAACGAACCAAAAATGATTACTCCCGTAATCCATTTGAAGCGGTACAAAAATTTTAATGCCCCCACATACCTTGCTGTAGTGATTTCAAATGCTGTATTGAAACCGTTGAAAAAACGCTTGACTAAACCGGGTTTCTTACCTTGCTCTTCAGTGTGTGGTTTTAGTAATATAGCACAAAGAGCCGGACTTAAGGTCAAAGCATTTACTGCGGAAATAGCAATGGCCAACATTAAAGTAACCCCAAATTGCTCATAAAAGACACCTGTAGGACCGGTAATAAAGGTAACAGGAATAAATACAGCTCCCATTACCAAGGTAATTGAAATAATGGCACCGGTAATTTCTTCCATTGCTTTATGAGTAGCCTTCTTGGCATTTTTTACGCCACCCTCCATTTTAGCATGGACGGCTTCCACTACCACGATCGCATCATCCACCACTATTCCTATGGCCAACACCAATGCAAATAGTGTCAATAGGTTAACCGAATAACCCAAAACATTTAGGAAAAAGAAAGTCCCAACAATGGAAACAGGAACAGAAATAGCAGGTATTAAGGTGGACCTAAAATCCTGAAGGAAAATAAATACCACGATAAAAACCAATATAAATGCTTCGATCAAAGTGGTGGTGACTTTAGCGATAGAAGCGTTAAGAAAATCATTGGTATCAAAATTTATGAAAATTGACAATCCTTTGGGAAACCTAGGTTCCATATCATTCAAGGACGCTTTTACATTGTCTATGATTTCTTGCGCATTCGAACCGGGTGTTTGGTATACAGCCATACTTACACCGGGTTTTCCATTGGTATACGACATCACAGAATAGCCTTGGGCATCCATTTCAACATCAGCCACATCTTTTAACCGAAGAAATTGGCCATTTCCTAAAGCTTTAATGACTATATCCTCATATTGATCTTCATTTTTATAACGTCCGCCATATTTGATCACATATTCGAAAGCCTCTGCATTATTCTGACCGATTGACCCTGCTGCCGCTTCTAAACTTTGTTCATTAATGGCCGCAGTGACATCTGCAGGCATCAATCCATAAGCTGTAAGTTTATCAGGTTTCAGCCAAATTCTCATGGCATAATTTTTCGAGCCAAAGACCGTAACATCACCCACTCCCTTGATTCTTTTCAGTGAAGGAATAACATTGATATTAAGGTAATTCTGAATAAATGTGGCATCATATTCAGGATTGTCTGACACCATGGTGAAAAACATCAATGAGCTGGTTTGTTGCTTTTGGGTAATTACCCCTGACTGAACCACTTCACTTGGCAATAAAGGGTTGGCTCGAGCTACCCTATTTTGAACATTTACCGCTGCAATATCCGGGTCTACTCCTTGGCGGAAAAACACCTGAATGGTGGCTGCTCCACTGTTACTGGCTGTAGAAGTGATATAATCCATGTCTTCCACCCCATTTACTTGCTCTTCAATGGGTATAATCACACTTTCTAAAACTGTCTCTGCATTTGCTCCTGGATAAAAAGCCGTAATTCTTACTGTTGGTGGCGCAATGTCCGGATATTGACTGACCGGCAAGGCCAATAAACCCAATACACCGAGAATCAGAATTAAAATAGAAACTACTGTGGATAGTACCGGTTTGTCTATAAATTGTTTGAGCATTTTATTCTATTTAAAAGCTACTTTTAATTTTCCTGCTACACTATCAAAGGGTACTAGTCTAGGCGAAATCTTCATATCTCCCCTTACCTTATCAATTCCCTGATAAACTATTTTATCTCCCTGGTTCAGGCCTTCTTCTACGACTAAAAACTGTCCCACTTTGGCTTCTACTTTTATCAAAACCTCTTCAACCACCGCGTCTTCTCCTACTTTATATACATAAGTTTTACCTTGTTGTTCATAAATAGAAGCTTCCGGAATTACCGGCATATTTTCATAGCTGTTAGGTATTCGGATTTTTCCACTATTGCCATGTGCCAACAAGCGGTTTGGGTTTGGAAATGTGGCTCGGAAATTGACCGTCCCTGTCGATGGGTTTACCTGTCCCGTTACGGTTTCAATTTTTCCTTTGTGGGAATAAATTTGACCATTCACTAATTCAAGTTCCACCTCTGGCATATTCTCTAATTTGTCATCGAGAGATTCTCCGGCGGTGATTTGAAGCATGTTCAAATACTCCTTTTCATTCATGGCAAAAAAAGCAAAAACATTATCTACCCGTGAGACAGTGGTCAAGGGATCCGAAGGACTTACCAATGCACCTTGACGGTAAGGTATGGCACCTACATGGCCCGATACCGGACTTTTGATGGTTGCATAATCGATATTGGCAGAAATACTATTATAAGTAGCCAATGCCTGATTGTACCTTGCCTCAGCGGTTTTTAGCTGAACACTACCTATAATCCCTTTTTCAACCAAAGGCTTCAGCTTATCTACATCTACTTTTGTAGCGGCTACATTGGCCTTGGCAGCTGCGGCATCTGCATCCAAAGACTGGGTTTCAAGTTTAAACAAACCCTGCCCTTTTTTCACTGCTTGGCCTTCGTCTACCAATACCTGCGTAATATAGCCTGAAACCTTTGCCCTAACTGAACTACTCACTACCCCTTCTAAACTGGTGGGATAGCTGTCATAACCGGTAAGGGTTTTATTGGGAACTTCAAGTATAGGAATGCTCGGGGCCTGCTTCGTAGTCATGTTTTTGGTTTCTCCTTCCGAACAGGATTGACTCAGCACCGCAAGCATGATGAGTATTACAAAAGAAAATTTCTTCATTTAAATGATTATTTATTATGCTAGTTAAAAATTGGATTCTTCTTATACTTCTGCCATTCCGTACCACAACTTATTGATCAGTAGTTCTCGGTCTTTCTCATCCAATAGAATCGAACCGAAAACATTGATTTTCGAAGCCATAACTACACTCCCCATGTACATGGCAACATATATTTCGGGCTTGGTAGGTTTCAGGTATTTATTGTCAATTCCCTCTTTTAGAAATGTAAAATAGGCTCCGGTAAAATGATGCGGACTCCTTTCTTGATTGTAAGGTGAATTGATAAACTGTTCAAAGAACTGTAAAACCTTAGGGTTTCGGGTATAATAAAGGTAAAGGGCCTTCCACCTCGAATAAAATCGCTGCTTGTATTCTTTTTTTCCTTCCAATTGACCGGACACATGTGCTTCCACCTTGCTGCGGTAGTAACAATACATTTTTTTCATTAAGTCATCTTTGCTGGAGAAATAATGATAAACCGTTCCTGTGGAAACATTTGCCTCCTTGGTCAGTAAACTCATTGATGTCCCATGAAAACCAAATTTGGCCACAAGTTCGAGCGCTCCTTCATAGATGGCAATCTCCTTTTCCGGAAATTCTTTTATATCTTTCATAACTTTAGATCGAACGTTCATTCTATACGCAAAACTATGAACTAGAGTTTAGGCTACCAAGGGATAATTACCAATTTTTTACAAAAAACTATATTTCATTCTGTCTCAACGGAAAATGAAACAAAATTCAATAGAATATTTTAAGACAGAAAAAAATAATAAGTTGATATTTAACAATCAAGGAAAAGATATTTGATAAATTGACTAAATACAAAATAAAAGACAGCAGTAAAAACAAGAAATTAACAAAATAGTAAAAACCATTAATCCAGTAAAGATTAAAACAAAGAAAGTTTTGGAAAGAAAATTCTCCTTGGTATTCATTAAATTACAGCAAACTTGGATTAAAATGAAAAACATGAACCCTAAAAAAAAACCAAGATTTCATTGGATTGTTATTCTTACCATACTTATATCCAACAATACTTTTTCCCAAACCAATACCGGTGAGGCAAAATTAAGTCAAGCCTTTCATCTTACTGCCAAACCTTGGCTAAGGTCTGTGGTCGATAAGGATGATTTTCTTGAGTTAATTGAAGCAACTTGTGAGGTTATGGCGAATAATCAAAATCAATCAGGTGCAGTCATAGATCCCTATCTCAAACGGGAGCATCAATATTCAACCCCCTATTTTGCCTTTGGAGTTGGCGTATTGTTAAAAGCAGGGCAAGGGAAACAGCTAAAAGATGCAGGCATTAAAGCCATGGAGCATAGCACCTTGGCTTTTTCTAAAGGAAGTAAAGCCATTCCGGATGAGCACGGGGAGTTTTTTATTAGCCCCCTAACCAATGCACTTCATTTTTACAAAGCCCATGTCTCAAAAGAACAGTTTAAAGTCTGGACAGAAAGAATGGAAACACCATTATCTGAGGTAATGCAAAACTTTGATGGCAGAATTAACAATTGGCGTACTTATGCAATGAAAGGAGAATGGAGCAGAGTCAATCATAACCTAAGCGACAAAAAATTTGCTACTGAATTTATTGAAACTGCCTGGAATCAATACAGCCAAAGAATACGAATTGTCCATGACAAATGGAACATGTACCAAGATTGGAGCAGCGATCCTCAATCCTTAGCTGTAGAAGCAGTAGGTAGAGGAAACCTTATTGCCCTTGCTACAGAAGGTTACGATGGCCCTTCTGCATCTGAAATAATGAAAGCTATAAGAAAGGGCACATTTACGAGTCTCTTTACCCAGTCTCCGGATGGACAGGCTCCACCAAATGGCCGGACGGACAACCATATTTTCAATGATGTATTGTACCAATTGGCTTTTGAGGTAATGGCAGAAGATGCCTGGAATAATGGGGATCAATACCTGGCTGGTCAATACAGAAGAGCTGCCAATTTAGCTTTTAGCAGCATTCCTCGCTGGCAGAGGGATTCAGGTGCATTTAAAGGATCTTTTTTTATAACAAAAAATCATTTCGATCCCAAAGACCGAATTGGATACCAGCCTGCCAGTCAGTGGGGCAACTATACAGGGGCCTTGGTCCAGCACCTGGCAGAAGCTTGGTTAAGCCGAAAAACTGAAATCCCCGAATTTCCAGCTCCTGCAGAAATTGGTGGATACGCATTCACTACAGATGATAGCTTTGGAGCATTTTTTGCCAATGCCGGTGGTTTTCAAGTTATGGTAAATTTAAGGGGCGCTTCTGTACCCAAATATGGAAAGAGTTGGACACCATTGGGAACTGTAAGAATGGTTAAAAAAGGATGGGATGGTCGATTAGGCCCTTCTGACGGAGAGCATGATATTTCAAAAAACAGTTCATTCCAAATGAAAACCGGTGATGGGACACTCGTAGATAGTTATGGACCTCAATCAGGGATTAGCTTCGGCCCGGAATGGATGGAAAGAGGTCATTGGGTAAGAATTGCAGATGTAGCCTCCACCTATCGCGCAGAGGCAGAAATTAAGTTTGTGCACCCTTTATTGGTGAAATTTACCATACATTACAGCTATGTAACCGGTAGAGGTGGGCCCTATTTTAGCCAAGAATTTATACTAACCCCGGATCTATTGGTCACGAGATTGAGAAATGCTCAAAACCAGCCATTTGGATTGACTGTTCCTTTACTAGAAGATGATGGAAGGCCGCTAATCACCGCAATAACAGATAATATGGCCCATACAGGCTATAGTCAAAATGGCGATCGCCAATATTTTATCGGGTTAAATAAAGATGTCAAAACAGTTTCTGACGCCCCATCCATTCAAAGTACCTATGGTTGGTTAAAACCAATCAGGTTTGAAAGTCAAGAGGAATCAATCGACCTTATGGTATATCCAAAATCAGCCTCCGGCATGAGTGCCAAAACAATGTATGAAAATTTTGAGTGGACAACGGATGGATTTATCACTCCACTCGCAGAAATTAAAGGCAACCTTTATCGCGGAAGCAATGTAGCAGGAGGAGAAAGTGATGCCATGGATTTGGATGCAGATGGAAAACCGGATGTGGTATTCAGCCAAAAATGCGGCTTTATGTTACAATTAAAGGGCAATACGATTTATAGGGTAGAAACTGATAAAGAGGTTACCATGACCTACCAGGGGAAAGACTATACAATAGCTGCATTTCAACCCTTCACCTTAGATTGATAAAAAACCATTAATTTTATTCCATTCCATATAAAGCAACCAAACATTCCCATTAGTTTTGTGGTGTTATTTGGCACCCTTACAGTTCTCTTATGAATTTAAAACCACTGCTCCCTTATATTTGTCTATTCGTTTTGTTTATTTCTGCCGTTTCCTGTTCAGGCAAATTGGAAACAGGAAGCATTAATATGGAAAATTGGAAAAAAGACAGAAATGGGTGTCTTGGGTTACGGCTTCAGGATTTAGAGGAAATCAAGCAATTAAAAAACACATTCTTGGCAAAAAACAATCAAGAAATTATCCTGACTTTTGGTCGTCCGGACAGGGTGGAGCTTGTGGATAAAAGTCAAAGTTTCTTTATATATTTTTTAGAACCCTCTGATCGTTGTGAGCAGCAAACAGAAAAAGAACCTTTAAAGGTTCTTTTTCGACTCAATGCTATAAATAAAGTTAGCGAAGTAACGGTTACTACCCTTAATCCATAAAACACAAAGCTGCTGCACCCAAGGTGCCGGCATCATTCTCTAAGGTTGCTTTTGATATGGTCAAGTCTGATAAGTAATAGGCACTTAAATATTGACGGATTGTTTTTTCAAGCTCGGGCTTAATAAAAGGCAGGGCTGCGGATATACCTCCACCAAAATAAATTTCGGTAACATCCAGAATCCGAATCGTAGAAACCAATGCTTCTCCCAAAATGGCTCCCAATTCAGCAAAAGTCCTTAAGGCAATGCCGTTGTTGTTTTTAGCCGAAGCGACCAATAAATGAATACCAAGCTCCTTCCCTTCCATCTCACCAATTTCTTCAGGAAATTCCTCCATCATTTTCTGGGCCATATTCAAAATTCCATTTCTACCGATCAATGGCTCCAACCTGCTATTTCCTCTGGATAGCATGTGTCCTACCTCCATGGCGTTTCCTCTTACACCTTTAAACACTTTTCTATCCAGGATCAAAGCACTACCGATACCGGTACCCAGTGTAATGAACAGGTAATCGTCTGCAGTATTCCCTTTACCAAAATGAAATTCGCCCAAGGCTGCCGCACTTGCATCGTTCTCAAGATGGAAAATGATATCGGGATAATTTTCTATAAGCGCTGCTTTTAAGTTAAACCCGTTAAGTTCAGAAATCGCAGGAATCTCCAGGGTTGTAGTTCTATCTTTGCTCACGAGGCCAGGCAAACCAATACCCACGTGTTTTACTTCCGGGTTTTTCTCCAAATATTTCCCTACTACTTCTACAAAGGCTTTATTAAATCCTTGTGCACTTTTTCTTAATAAGCCTGTATCTTCTTTGCCAAATTCTATGATTCGGCCATTAGTGTCTACGAGACCAATTTTTACATGGGTTCCTCCCACATCTATGCCTAAAAAAACTTCAGTTTTGTTATCCATTCTATACTCAAATCAAATTTCAAGATGTAAATACCGCTAAGTCAAGCTTTTGATCAACGATCCGTAAAAGCATACCTCATGCTGATCAACAAAATACATGAATAGGGCAAAAATAGTAGATTTTCTTTCAAATCCTTTAATCAATAATATAATTAAAAAAAAACCTTTAGGAGAAGTCTTAGACCTTATAAATGCCATCCTCCTTAATCACAATCATTTTCTTACGATACAATTGACCAATGCATTGCTTGAAATGCTTCTTACTCATTCCAAAAACTTCTTTAATTTCTTCGGGGGAAGATTTATCCGTTAATGGCAAAAAGCCATTCTCCTTAAGCTTGTCATAAACTTGGTCAGCGCCTTCATCAAACTTTTGACGTCCTATGGGGGTAATGATCAGATCAATTTTATTATCTTCCCTGATTTTTTTGATAAAAGCCCTTACGGTGTCTCCTATATCAAGAGGCTTAAACACCTCATTGGCATAAATCAACCCCTCATAAAAACCATTGATCAGCACTTTATAGCCCAAATCAGTCAGGTCAAAAATCAAGGCACTTACTTCTTCGCCTACTTTAAAACCACTGGTATCCGAAAGAATAAAATCCTCATATTTACTTACCGCAATTAAACGAGAAGTTCGGTGATCTACACATACTACCACCAAAACCTTATCCCCTGGAGACACAGGCTGGCGCATTTCAGATTTTGGGAGAAACAAATCTTTTTCTAATCCCCAATCAAGGAAAGCCCCTATACTTGTCACATCTTTCACTTCCATGACAGCAAATTGATCAAGCAAAGCCAATGGTTTGTCTGTAACGGCTACAGGTCTATCCTCACTATCTGTGTAAATAAAAACTTCCTTTAAGTCTCCCTCTTTCTCTTCCCCATTCAGGTATCGCTTAGGGATCAATAGCTCATCCCCATCACTTAAAGCAAGATAAGCACCATTGTCCGTGAATCTATTGATCGGTAGGGTGCTGATTATTCCTAATTCTCTCATATTTGTATTTCCGTATCTTTTGTAATTGACTACAAATTGCGACAAAGGTAATGATTTTTAATAGGGAATTACCGAGGATTAAATAAGTATCCTAAAATGTGCCACACATCATCTATATCTTCCTGAACCGGGTTATATAATCATCTTTTTGTTATAATTTACGGTTTCAACCTATCGATATTAAATTAATCACTTAAAATTAG
Organism: Cyclobacterium sediminis; assembly: GCF_054781075.1. Lineage (NCBI taxonomy): Bacteria > Pseudomonadati > Bacteroidota > Cytophagia > Cytophagales > Cyclobacteriaceae > Cyclobacterium > Cyclobacterium sediminis. Next base: position 42,466 of record NZ_BAAGVC010000010.1, read on the forward strand.
GAGTCCTTGGACTTACCACCTATCCTTTATATTAGATAAATAAGCGTGGTATTTTTATACCTTTTATTCTTCTGCTGATTCCTTTAAATAGAGTTTGAATAAGGTTAATTCAACGTTGAATGGAAATCCGGATAGGGAGTTTCATCCGGTATTTAACTTTTGATCAGTAATTTCCGGAAATCAGTTCATAAAAGACAACCTCAGATCTTTAGGCTTATCTAATAAAACATAGCTTGTTTTATATGAAATGGCCTTCGTCTAAGCAAATTCATAGATTTAAAAGCGGTCAAAATGAAAATTTAATGGTAAAATTTTAAATCGCGATTAATTTTTTACCTTCAAAATTATTATTACCCCTATTTTAGGTTTTCTTTGTGTAACAAAAATTCTTTTCAAGCCAAACAATCAATATGGAGTCTTTAATACACGCCCTAAACAACATCATATGGAGTAATGCATTAATTGTTCTTTGCTTGGGTGTCGGGATATACTTTTCAATTGTTACAAAATTTCTTCAGATCCGGTATTTCAGGGAAATGATCAAATTATTGTTTGGTGGAGAATCCTCTGACAAAGGAGTAACTTCATTTCAGGCCTTCGCAATCGCCATTTCGGGAAGGGTTGGAACAGGAAATATTGCGGGAGTGGCAACAGCTATAGCCATGGGAGGACCCGGAGCTATTTTCTGGATGTGGATCATTGCCTTTTTGGGAAGTGCTTCTGCATTTATAGAAGCCACCCTTGGTCAAATGTATAAGGAGGTTAAAGATGGTCAATATCGTGGCGGTCCCGCTTTCTATATTGAAAAAGGTTTGGGGATTAGGTGGTATGCAGTTTTGTTTGCCTTTGCCACCATTCTTAGTACGGCTTTCTTTTTACCGGGTGTGCAAAGCAACAGCATTGCCATCAGTGTAGAAAATGCTTTTAATGTCCCCGTTTGGATCACAGGTTTGGTGATTTGTGGTTTTCTGGCCCTAATTATTTTTGGAGGTGTAAAACGAATTGGAAAGGTGGCCCAAATAGTGGTTCCTTTTATGGCTGCAGCCTATATCATTATGGCCATTATTATTATGGCCATGAACTTCACGGAGATCCCCGGAGTAATTAAATTGATCATTACTTCTGCTTTCAATGCTGAAGCTACTTTTGGTGGTATTTTTGGAATGGCCATCTCTTGGGGGATCAAACGAGGGATATATAGCAATGAGGCAGGTCAAGGAACAGCACCTCATGCTGCCGCTGCTGCTGAAGTAAGTCATCCTGTGAAACAAGGTTTAGTGCAGGCATTTTCTGTGTATGTGGATACCTTATTCATTTGTACGGCCACTGCCTTTATGATCCTCTTCACGGGGCAATACAATGTAATTAATCCGGAAGGCGGCTTCTTGGTTGAAAACCTTCCTGGTGTTACCTATGGTCCCGAATTTACCCAATTCGCAATCAGCGAACATTTTCCTAATCTTGGTGCAGGTTTTATTGCCATATCCCTGGCATTCTTCGCCTTCACCACCATCATGGCCTATTACTATATCGCAGAAACAAACCTAAGTTTTCTTCAAAAGGATCAGCACCGTGATTGGCCTTTATTTGCACTTAGGGCTTTGATTATAATTGCAACCTTTTATGGAACCGTAAGGACTGCTGAACTGGCCTGGACATTGGGTGACATTGGTGTAGGCATAATGGCTTGGCTCAATATGATCGCAATTATTTTGCTTCGCAAACCTGCAATGGCCGCTCTCAAAGACTATGTGGATCAAAGGAAGAAAGGACTGGATCCAACTTTTGATTCTAATAGCTTAAATGTAAAAAATATCGAAGAGTGGGATAAAATCAATTGATATATCCTAAGAAATTTTCTCCCTGACTTTCCGCTTTAATGTTTAAGGTAAGAGGGGGGAATATTGGGCTTACCCTTAAAAAAAATGTTATTATCTGAAACTTAAAAACATTCAGTACCAAGTCCAAAGGCAGACCAGTCAATTGGCTGATTAAACCCGGAACATACAAAAGCCCTTTAATTCCGTGCTGAAATCGATATAAAATCAACCACTACGTATTTTTTTCAATTTTACCATTCCGATGCTAATCTAAAATTTCCAAACAACTTGAGTTTTTTTGCGATTGCTCCATTCCCTGAAAAAGCTCAGGTCATGCATCAAGAAGCTTATAGCCTCATAAGGGTTAAAATACTTGTTCTTTTTTTAATGCTTTGGTAGGAGCTCAGCTTAATCCTGATACTTCTTTCAAAACTTTAGGATAGGGATATAAGTTTAATTATTTAGGAAATCATTTTTTGGTCAGATTATTGAACTGGAAAGCAATAATTTCTTACCTTATTACTATTAAATTCTAAACCCAAACGTAGCATGGAAAAGATTTTTTCTCAACCAACCAATGGAAGTCTTGTTCTCCTTCCCACCTTGTATAAGGTATGGTCGGATGCCAATATTACCAACAGCGAACATGAGGCTTTTCAGTCTTTCTTTAAAAAAGCAGATTGGTTGAGCAAAGAAGACAAGGATTATTTAACCAATAAATTAGACCCTGAATTTCCTCCGGCAAGAGAAGAGTTGGAGCTGTGGTGGAAAACCATTAAATCAGCGGTTGCTGAAGACAAAGTTTACCCACACCTTTCCAGCATTGGAGTAGAAATATTAAAAAAGCATGCACCTAATGTTGCGCAAAACATCCCATTAGAAAAGGTTGAAAATGAACTGGCCAAGCTGGAAAACCAGTTGGGAATCATAGGCAAGTCCGCTGCTTTGACATTTAAGTCTAAGCATTCCAATCTCTCTACCTCCTATGAAACACAAGCAGCCTTTGCTACTGAAAAATTAACCTGCCTCTTAGATGGCAAAAGAAAACCCTTGATAGATGAAATCAAATCTTTTATATCTAAGAAGGAATTTGATTACGTAGATCCAGGAAATTTAAGAGAATACAGAGAGCAAGTACTTCTTTGGTGCAAAATGTTGGCTGACAAAGGTTATGGATCCATCGGCTATCCAGAAGAATTTGGAGGAGCCAATGACATGGAAGGATATTTTACAGTCATGGAAACCCTAAGCTATCGTGACCTGAGTACGGTAATAAAATTTGGTGTTCAATTTGGCTTGTGGGGAATGAGCGTTTATTCCTTGGGAACGAAAAAACACCACGAAAAATATTTAGAAGATATCGGAAGTTTAAAACTACCCGGTTGTTTTGCCATGACAGAAACCAATCATGGTTCAAATGTTCGTGGCATAGAAACTACTGCCACTTACAATCACCAAGAAAAAAATTTCACTATCCATACACCACATATAAATGCAAGAAAAGAATACATCGGCAATGCAGCCCTTCATGGGAGGATGGCCACTGTTTTTGCCAAGCTAATCATCGATGGAAAAGACTATGGGGTAAGTACATTCATCGTTCCATTACGGGATAAGGAAGGCAATACCTTACCGGGAATATCCATTACGGATTGTGGTAGAAAAATGGGCTTAAATGGAGTAGACAACGGCTTGATAAGTTTTGACTCCATTGTTATTCCCAAAGAAAACATGCTGGACAGGTTCTCCTCTGTTGATGATAATGGAGATTTTCAAAGCCCCATTGCCAGTGACAACAAAAGGTTTTTCACCATGCTGGGAACTTTGGTTGGTGGAAGGATAGGTATTCCTCGCTCAGCAATTGCTGCATCAAAATCCGGCCTTACCATAGCCATTCGGTATGCTGATAAGCGTAGGCAATTTGGACCCGATGGCACTGCAGAAGTACCCATACTCAACTACCGCATGCACCAACGAAGACTGCTACCTCTTTTGGCCAAAACTTATGCCTGTCATTTTGCCATGGAGTACGTTACAGATCGTTTCCTAAATAGGAAAGAGGAAGAAATGCAAGAAATTGAGGCATTGGCTGCAGGTTTAAAAGCTTATGCTACCTGGCACAATACCGACACCCTACAGGAATGTAGAGAGGCCTGCGGTGGTAAAGGCTTCCTTTCTGAAAACAGGATTGATGCCCTAAAAAATGATTCGGATGTATACACCACCTTTGAGGGAGACAACACGGTTTTGTTACAACTTGTAGCCAAGAGTAGGCTCAGTGCTTACAAAGAACAGTTTGAAAACATGAACTTGTTTACCATCATCGATTATGTGGTAGCCAAAGCCAAAACAAGCCTAACCGAAAAGAATTATATTATCACTAGAAATAAGGACGAGAGCCATCTTTTGGATTCTGAATTTCATCTGAATGCCTTTCAATACAGAGAAAACAGCATTCTAAACGCTGCAGCCAAGAGGTTAAAACGATTAATGGGTGAAGGAATGGATCCTTTTGATGCGGTGAATGTTGCTCAACATCACCTTTACACATTAAGTTTGGCATATATTGAAAGGGTTGTTTTAGAGAAATTTATTGAGAAAATTGAGCAAACGAGTGATCCTGAACTTAAACAAGTTCTCAAGCAACTCTGCGACCTCTATGCCTTGCATCAAATTGAAAAACACAATGGATGGTACTTGGAGCAAGGCTATATGGAAGGTGGTAAATCCAAGGCCATTCGAAAAATGGTCAATCAATTGTGTTGGAATATGCGTAAGAATGCCGTCCCATTGGTCAACGCATTCAATATTCCTGACGCATGTCTTGCTGCTCCTATAGCCACCTAGGTTTTTATGGAAGAAATCCAGGTATTTGTAGTTCTAGGGCTCTCCTTACTGTTTTTTATATGGGGAAAGATAAGGTATGACCTTGTCGCGCTTTCTGCGTTAATTTTGTTGGCCATACTTGGTCTCGTCCCTTATGATACTGCCTTTATGGGGTTTAGCCATCCGGCTGTCATTACCGTAGCTGCCATACTTGTGGTAAGTAAAGGGCTTGAAAATTCAGGAATAGTCAATGTAATTGTTGCATTTATGGAGAAGGTTGGAAATAACCTTAGCCTCCAGATTGCTACCATGTCCGGAGCAGTAGCCCTTGCTTCCGGATTTATGAACAATATAGGAGCCTTAGCTATATTTATGCCTGTTGCCATACAATTGGCAAGGAAACACAATTATTCTCCATCCGTCATTTTAATGCCCATTGCTTTTGCTTCTTTATTGGGTGGGCTTACCACCCTTATTGGCACCCCTCCCAATATCATTGTATCTTCATTTCGAGCCCAAAGTGGAGAGGCAGCATTTGGAATGTTTGACTTTACCCTTTTGGGAGCCGTGGTGGCTATTGCCGGTGTTTTTTTCATTTCTACAGTAGGTTGGCGATTAATTCCTATAAGAAGAGGCGAATTTTCCAATGAAGCTTTATTTAAAATTGAAAACTACATTACAGAAATTGTACTTAGAGAAAATTCTTCTCTAGAAAACAAGGCCATCCAACATATAACAGGAGATAAAGAAATAGATGTCAAGGTCTTAGGCGTAGTAAGAAACAAGGTTAGAATTCATGCGCCAAGCCCCTATTTTATCCTTATCCCCAATGACATTCTTATCATGGAGTCCAATACTGATGACTTGGAAGAATTTATTAACAAATACCAAGTTGATCTCGTGGGGGATGAAGATTTTTTAGAAGAGATTGAAGATAAAAATGAAATCGTCAATACTGAGGGAATCATACAAGAAAACTCATCATTGATTGGGCAGACAGCATCGAGTATACATATGCGTTCAAGGTTTGACGTTAATCTATTGGCCTTGTCGCGAGGAAATAGGACTCTGATAAAGCGAATCGATCATGAAGTTTTCCGCTCGGGAGATGTATTACTCTTGCAAATGAGAAGAGATAAAATCTCGGAAACTTTTAAAGAGATGCAATGCTACCCTTTAGCCAAGAGAAGCATTAAAATTGGTCAACCAAGACGTACTGCCTTGGCCCTGTTTCTCTTTGTCTTGGCTATTATTTCAGTAGTATTGGGTTGGCTTCCTGTTGCCATAGCTTTTACTTTGGCAGCCATGGGAATGGTTTTTAGTAAAATTCTTCCTTTAAAAAATCTTTATTCAAGTATCGACTGGCCTGTTATAATCTTGCTTGGCGCAATGATTCCCGTAGGGCATGCCTTTGAAAGCAGTGGTGCCGCCAATACCATTACCCAATTGATATTGTCAAGTGCCCAAAATTTACCTACATGGACCCTTCTTGGATTGATAATGCTAACGACCATGCTTTTGTCTGCTTTGATAAATAATGCAGCAACGGTGGTATTAATGGCCCCGATAGCCTTACAAATAGCTACTGCTTTACAGTTTTCAGCTGATCCGTTCCTAATGGCCATAGCCATAGGGGCCTCCTCCTCATTTCTCACCCCTATAGGACACCAGTCCAATACACTGGTTTTAGGTCCTGGAGGCTACCAGTTTGGTGATTATTGGAAACCAGGACTACCTCTAACCATCATTGTAATGGTAGTAAGTATCCCCATGATATTGTGGATTTGGCCGCTCTAGCAAGAGCGATTCCCAACTGCCTCAACGGCCTACTAAAATCAAATGCTAAAGACTAAAAAAAGGGACATTGTTTCTGCTTCAGTAACAATGTCCCCTATCCGGATTAAAGTCTATTCTGGAACTTCACTTCCCCACCAATCTTCATTGGGTTGCCAGTTTTTGTCCAAGAAATCAAGTCGCTGTCTTTCAAGTCGAGGCATCAATTCATTTTCCATATTATCGAGTCTTTCCTCGAATAGTGATTGATCGAAGGCTTCATCCGGCCTAGGCATCAATACTTCCTTATCATTCAAGTACTCGGTTAGTAAAGTAGATAAGGATGCCTTTATTTCAGGAGAAGCTTCTGAAAGTTCTTTTTCCTCAAATGGGTCATCAGGAATACGATACAATTCCTCATGTCCATCTTCAAAATACCGAATCAATTTCCAATCTCCTTTTCTCACCATGGCAGAAGGCACTCCTCCTTGGTTTCCATAATGGGGATAATGCCAGAATATAGGTCGCTGGTCCAAGGCTTCACCTTCAATCAGAGGCTTCAAACTTCTCCCCTCAATTTCCTGAGAAATATTCACCTCTTCTGGAAGATAATCCAATAAAGTAGGCAGAAAATCCGCACCTACTACCGGGTAATCAACAGGTGCTTTAGGTTGTGTTCCCGGAACTTTTATCAAATAAGGTACACGTACGCCACCTTCCCAATGATGTCCTTTACCACCTTTAACAAACAAGTTGGAGGTGGCAAATGCATCTCCTGCAACTACTCCCCCATTGTCTGAGGTAAATACCACGATTGTGTTTTCCGCAAGCCCCAATTTCTCAAGTTGATCCATCACTATTCCCACAGCATCATCTACATATTCTACCAGGCCTGCATAGTTGGGATTGTCCTGAACCGTTCTAAATGGAAGTTTCTCTCCCATCTCAAATCCCTTATCAGCGATCCCCATGGCTTCAGCTTTATCTCTATATTTAGCCCATTTTTTTTTGCTGGTTTGTACCGGAGCATGTACCGCATAAAAAGACAGAAAAGCCAAAAACGGTTTGTCTTTACTTCTGTCCATAAAGTTGGCTACCTCATTTGCCAATCGGATGGTAAGGTTCTCACCATCGGGGCCATTTTTTATTTTAGGGTTGGTGTAAGGCGCAAAAAAGCCTCCTGAAGGGGACCCCTTCTCCCAACCGCCAATATTTTCATCAAATCCATGATCCTCCGGATAGCTCCCTTCATCTCCCAAATGCCATTTTCCTGCAAAAAAAGTATTGTAGCCATTGGCTTTGAAGGCTTCTGCCAAGGTGGTACTTTCTTTTGGCAGCTGATACACATAATCTGCAGGAAGCATGGGGTCATGCCTCTTATGTGTCCTCCAATTCTCTCCTGTTTTCGCTCCAATCCAATCGGTAATGCCATGACTGGCGGTAAACTGACCGGTCATAATCGTGGCTCGGGCAGGGCTACATACCCTACTTCCTGAATAACCATTGGTAAATTGCCAACTGTCTTTGGCCAAGTTGTCAATATTGGGTGTCTCATAAAATGTGGACCCTGAATATCCCAGGTCCGCATAACCCATGTCATCCACCAGAATAAATAAGACATTGGGAGCCTTCTTTGAGATTTCCACTTTTTCTGAAGTACAGGAAAAGGTCCCCAGGCATAGCAAACATAGGCTTGCTAAACTCAATTTGGATAATTTGATCATTGTTTAAAGTCTTAATGTCTTAAAAATTTACTTATTAAGTTCAGATGCATACAATTTAAAAACCGGATTGGGTGTATGGTTTTCCTCCATCAATGCTTTGAATGACTTCACCAAGTCAGGATGCTGGTCTGCGATATTGTCTTCTTCCCCCGGATCTTCTTCCAAGTTGTACAATTCAATTGGAGGGTTATTGTCTTTTCTAAGATTAAGTCTAATGGCTTTCCATTTGCCTTTCCTAATGGCTTGTTTTCCTCCTTGTTCAATAAACTCCCAATACAAATACTCATGTTCTTCCTGTTTTTCTGCTTCGCCAAGAAGCGTAGGTTCAAAGGAAATCCCATCTGTATTTTCGGGCAATTCGCTTCCTGTCAAAGCTGCAACTGTAGGGTAAATATCCCAGAAAGCAGAAATATGATCTGTTTTGCCAGGTTTAATTTTTCTTGGCCAATTGGCAATCATTGGAACCCTGATTCCCCCTTCGTACAAATCCCTTTTGTAACCTTTCCAAGGACCATTGCTATTGAAGAAGTCGGGGTCTGCTCCTCCCTCTTTATGGGGTCCATTGTCTGAAGTGAAAATTATTAATGTATTGTCTCTGATCCCCAATTCTTCAAGCTTGCCTACAATTTCTCCTACTTGTTTATCCAGTAATTCCACCATGGCCACAAAGGCAGCCCGGGGCTCCTCCTGAGACATATAACCTCCAGTTTTATAGTTAGGTCCTTCATCCACTCCTTTATAGCGCGTTTCATCAAACCTACCCCGATAATTTTTCATTTTCTCTTCCGGAACGATTAATTCAGCATGTGGGATTATGGTAGGTACATACAGGAAGAAAGGGTTTTGACTATTTTCTGATATGAAATCCAAGGTCTTTTTATGGATAAGTTCAGGGCCATATTCCTCCAAATTTGTTCCGGCATTTCCTTCCAATACCAAGGAATCTTGATTGTCCCATAGGTGAAAAGGGTAATAATTATGGCCCATTCTTTGGCAATTGTATCCGAAAAAAACATCTACTCCTTGTTTATTGGGATCCCCTTCAGAACCAGGATACCCTAATCCCCATTTACCAAAAGCTCCAGTAGTATAGCCTTCTGCCTTTAAAGACTCAAATATGGTAAAAACAGAGTCGGGCAGCGGGTATTGACCTTCAGGCTGTATTTCATAATTTCCCCGTACCGGAGCATTTCCTGTATGTAACCCAGAAACCAAGGTACTTCTGGAAGGTGCACACACCGTAGAACCGGAATAATGTTGATTAAAAAACAAGCCTTCCTTAGCTAGTTTATCAATATTTGGAGTTGCAATATGTGCTTGTCCATTAAAGCTTAAATCACCATAACCTAAGTCATCTGCTAAAATATAAATGATATTTGGTTTAGATATGGTAGATTCAGGCGTTGTGTTCCTTTCCTGTTTTGAGTTACACCCAAATAAGGAAAGAGTAAGCAAGCCAAGACTTAAAAAGATAGAAGGTTTGTTCATATAAATTAAAGGTATTCAAAGGGTTTATTATATCATTTAATTGTTCATTCAAAACTAAAGTTTTATACTGCCATTTGAAATCAAGCTTTCCTCATACATTTTCAATTTAATTCCAAGCTTTAAAGTTGAATACCAGTATTCGGATCAGTCCATTCTTGGCAATATTTCGACTTCCGATATTATCGGCAAATTACATATTCTTTCCTTTAATTAAAATGATGATTTAACCCTTTACTATTTTATGTGCCTTAACAAAATCCGGATCCAGTGTAACTCCCAAGCCTGCTCCGGTTGGCACGCTTACTGTTCCATCGACACTCGAAAGGTCAGAAGTAGGACAATCCAAAGGTATATCTCGGTTTAGACCTTTAAACTCATGATATGGTCCTGCATTAGGAATAGCGGAAACAAAATGTAACATGTATAAATAGCCTAACCCGGAACCGGAGATATGTGGTGTGCATTCTTTTCCTGTGATTGCCGCCATTCTTGAAACCTTCATGGACCTAATCATTCCACCAAAATAAAATATATCGGGTTGAACAATATCCAATGCATCATTTTCAATCAACCATTTAAAATTATGAATGCTAGGCTCTTGTTCACCCCCGGCAATAGGTATCTTCAATGCCTTATTAACTTCTAATGTCTCTTCATACCAATCAAACGGAACTGGTTCCTCATAAAAGTCTAACTTATATTCTTGTAATATTTTACCAATCCTAACTGCCTCTTCTACTGAATATGAACCATTTGAGTCGGCATAAATGGTCATATTTGCACCAAATCTTTCTCTTACTAAAGGGATCAATTTCACTGATCTTCCCGAAGGAAAATCCCGGTCATTGCTCATTCTTCCACCTATTTTAAACTTCAATGCTTTGGCGCCGGTTTCCTGAACTTGGGCTTCAATTAAGTCTATAGATTCTTCGGCAGATTTTCCTCTATAATTATTCGCCTGATAAACAGCTATTTTAGGATTATGGATTTCACCAATAAGCTCCCCAATACTCTTATCAGTTAAATACCCTAACATATCTAAAATAGCAAATTCAAGAGTAGCTAATGGCACCCATAAGGCCAAACTTTGCAATTTGTAATTGCTTTTGTATACATAAACTTCTTCAAGTAGTGTTTCAAGATTTCTGGCATCCTTCCCAATAAAAAAGGGTTGAATCCGATGCAAAAATATAGGGTATAGGTAAATCATTTGCATATTATTGCTTACAGCTATCCCTTCTGCACCATCTTTAGACCTTACCCGGCAAATAAAATTATCCTCCTTCCTTAACAACTCAATTGAGGTGATCCATACGGGCTTTTTTAATTCAAAAATATTTAAAACAGGTGTTATTAAGGCCTGTTTCATCGCTTGGTTTTTAAAAAATTCTGGCGTTTCTCTTAAATCGGTTTTAACCCTAGCTCCCATTATTCCGGCAGCAGCTCCCAAACCTGCCTTATGGATAAATTTTCTTCTTCCTGAATCCATTTTAAAATTTAACTATTTTAGACGAATGGAATACAAACCTGTCCTGGCTGTTACGAAAAGTGTTTTCATATCCTGTCCGCCAAAAGCCAGGTTGGCAGGGGTTTCGGGAAATTTAATCGTACCTAGTAATTCTCCTTTTTCTGTAAAGACCAAAACACCTCCGGGTCCGGTTGCGAATATATTTCCTTCCGGATCAACTTTGATACCGTCAGGATTACCTTCCCCTGATAATTCAGATGCGTCAAAAAACACCTTACCCTTTCCTATTTTTCCAGACCTGCTAATGGGATATTTTATAAATTGCTTGGGTTGACCGGAATTGGCTACATATAAATTTCGCTCATCGGGAGACAAAGCAATACCATTGGGTCTGTAAAGGTCATCAGCTATCAATTCAATTTCTCCATTAGCGTATTTATACACACCATTGAAGGATAAGGTATCAGTGGCATCTTTTGGTCTACCATATGGAGGATCTGTAAAATATATGACTCCCTGGCTATCCACAATCACATCATTGGGGCTGTTCAATCGGGTGCCCATATAATTATCTACAATAGTGGAATAATTGCCTTCAGAGTTTAACATGCTTATTTTCCTACCACTATGTTCTGCAATTATCAAGTTCCCTTCATTATCATAGGTTAACCCATTGGAATTTTGACTGGGTTTTCTAAAGGAGATAATTTCACCGGTAGGCTCAAGCTTATAGATTGTATTGGCAGGTATATCACTGAACAGCAAAAATTGTCCCTCCTTGTTCCAAACCGGTCCTTCTGTAAATTGGAAGCCATCGTGAAGTTTAATAACTTGGCTGTTTTCATCTATTAGATCCAACAGTGCCGGATTTGCGATATCTAGATGCTGCCCATATATTGAAGAGAAGCAAAAGAAGGTTACGAAAATTATTAAGATCCTTTTCATGATGTTTTGGGTTTAAATATGTAGATAGGGTTTTGCTTCTGAAATATAAAACTAAACAGTTATATTTCATACAATTCTACAGAATATCAACACTTTAAAGAAAAGAATAGATCAATCAGTAGCTGGTTTCATCTATTTTTACTTTACCCCTAAAAGTTATGTATACAAAGGCAGTGTATCCCAGGACCAAAGGGGTACCAATGGCAGCAAATGTGAGCATTATTCCTAAAGATTTATCTGAAGAAGCGGCATTGTAAACAGTTATGGTATAATTCGGATCAAGGGTAGAATACAACAAGTTGGGATACAATTCTATGGCCACCAAAACAAGAAGCAGGCTTATTGTTAGGGATGAAAAAAGAAAGGCTTGCCCATACTTTTTCTTATTCGCCAATCTCGGCACATTGGCTATACAAAGCAAGGCGGCCAATGGAACGATAAAGAGTTCAGGGTTTCCCCTGAATGTATCGGATAAATGAGGTATATAAATGAGGGTATACAAAGAGGTGATACCAAAACTAACCATAAAGAAAATCATTCCTTTCTTTAACAAAAGGGTAAGTTTTGCAAACATTCTTCCTTCGGTTTTCAATAAAAGGTAAATGGCACCGTGTGACATCATAAGGGCAAGTGTAGAAATGCCCACCATTATTGCATAAGGGTTTAAAAAGCTTAAAAAACCTTCGCCTTCATACTCAAACCCTTCTCCGAGTGGCATTCCTAAAAGCACATTGCCAAGAACAATACCAAGTAAAAAAGGCAACATAATACTGGATACAGAATAGGAAATATCCCACATTTTTCTCCACCATAACATGGGTTCTTTACTCCTAAACTCTATAGAAACCGCCCGCATGATGATTACCAATAAAAATAACATAAAGGGAATATACATGCCAGAAAATAAGGTGGCATACATTACAGGAAAACCTGCAAACAGCGCTCCACCTCCAATGACCAACCAAACCTCATTTCCATCCCATACCGGACCAATGGCATTGAGGGCCAACCTTCTGCTTTTTTCTTTCTTAAAAAATAAGTGCCAGGCACCGGCACCAAAATCAAAACCATCCAAGATGGCATATCCAGAAAACAAGCCTCCTACTACTAAAAACCAAAGGGTGGGATAATCGATTCCAAATAAGGTCTCCATATTTTTTTATTTATCTGATGAAAAAGAAGCTGCTACGTCATGCTGAAAAGGACGGTCGAGCTCTTCCTCTTCATCATAAGGTCCGTGCTTAATTTTTTTATTGAGCAAGTAAAGAAACAAGAGCAAGAGTATGGTATAAACGATAAAAAATAGGATTAGCGAGAACAATACCTGATTGGCTGTTACTGTTTTGCTTAACGCATCACTGGTTCTTAGTAAACCATACACTACCCAAGGCTGTCTTCCCATTTCAGCGGCAAACCAACCCACTTGATTGGCTATTTGAGGTAAAATGACTGAAAAAGAAAACACCCAGAGCAACCACTTGCTTTCAAAAAGCTTTCCCCTGTACCATTGGAAACAAGCAACAAGGCTGAGTACAATCAAAAACATTCCGATGCTGATCATAATATGGTAAAACTGAAATACTGCATTTACCTGTGAGGGTCGGTCCTCCTCAGGAAAGGCATTTAAACCTGTAACCGGTGCACCAAAATCATAATGCAACAAATAAGATAAACCTCCGGGAATATTTAAGCCTGTTACGGTTTGTGATGATTTATCTACCCAACCGAACAAATACATGGGTGCAGCAGCATTTTCTTCAAAATGTCCTTCAAATGCAGCCAATTTAGCCGGTTGATTTACAGCTACTCCATTGGCAGAACTATGGCCTGAGATCAATTGAGCCAAAGAAAAAACGGTGGCCACTACCAATGCGATTTTAAAAGCTTTTTTTGAAATTGCTATATATCTTCCTTTTCTTAGGTAATAGGCATGAACACTCAAAACCAAAAAAGCTCCGGCCAAAAAGGCACCTTGCCAAGTATGCACCAATCGATCCATGCTGGAAGGATTAAATACCATTTCCCAAAAATCTATAATCTCTGCCCTGGCTTCCATACCTTCGCCCACAATATGAAAACCCGCAGGTGTTTGTTGCCAGCTATTTGCAATGACTATCCATACTGCTGAAAACATGGAGCCTAAAAAAACCCCTAAAGTAGCCACCCAATGAACCCAAGGTTTAACTCGATTCCAACCAAAAAGTAAAACACCTAAAAAGCCACTTTCCAAGGCAAAAGCAAAAATTCCCTCTGCCGCCAAGGCACTGCCAAATACATCTCCAACGTATCGAGAATAGGTAGCCCAATTGGTGCCAAATTCAAACTCCATCACGATGCCCGTTGCTACACCTATCCCAAAGGTTAAGGCAAATATTTTGGTCCAAAACTTTGCCAATATCTCATACTCTTTATTTCCTGTTCGCAAATAAATACTTTCCATTATGACCATAATCAGTCCCAGCCCAATACTTAAAGGAGGGTAGATATAATGGAAGGCAATGGTGAAAGCAAACTGTATTCTGGAGAGAATTTCTACATCCATTTTTTCTTAATTTAACTTATTTCACACCCAATATTAATCAAATCTATAAACTAGAATTATACGTTTAAAAAATAAAAAAATGGTGAATCTCTTAAACATAAAAAAGGTCCAAATGTACCTACAATTATGGTCTGAATATCAAGGTATAAAGTTAAAAAAACAGGTGAATTGATCAAATTAATAAAGGTTTAATTAATTTAATCTTATATTATGCAACTGCTTCTAACGATCCTATCAATCATGAGTTAAAAGCCATACAGACCTCAACATTTAAAGCCATGGAAAAAATTAGCCAAACGCTCAAACCTCCCTATTATGCCGTAATTTTTACTAGCATAAAAAGTGATCACCTAGAAAATTATGATGAAGAGGCATTGCGCATGGAAAATTTGGTTAAATCTCAACCCGGTTACTTAGGCCATGAATCAGCTAGCGCTGAGATAGGGATAACAGTGAGCTACTGGAAAGACTTGGAATCCATAAAAGCCTGGAAAAAGCAAAAAGATCACCGCTTGGCTCAAGTTAAAGGAAAATCTACCTGGTACAGTCAATATAAGATTCGTATATGTAAAGTAGAAAAGGAATATGGGGTGTAAACGTCCAAAGTTTACCTGTCATTTAAAAATTTAACCATGAAATGTTTATCCAAACTAACTGTAATGGACATAAAATTTAAACTACTGTTTTTTGTTGTATGGACATGCCTCATCACAGCCTGTACCTCGTCCAAAAATACAGAAGAGGCCACAATTGTATTCCAAGGGGGCACCATTTATACACAAGATCCAGCAAATCCCATTGCCCAAGCCATTGCCCTTAAAGATTCCCTTATCTTATATGTAGGTTCAAAAGAAGAAGTTGAAGCCTATATTGGAGCACAAACCCAAATTATTGATTTTTCCGGTAAAATAATGACTCCGGGATGGATAGAAGGACATGGCCATTTTATGGAAATGGGCTATAGTTATTTGAACCTTGACCTATCCACGGCCAATAGCTATGAAGAAATTGTTGCTCGTGTAAAAGAAGCAACCGCCACTACAAGTCCTGGCCAATGGATTATTGGCCATAGCTGGCACCAGAGCAAATGGGAAATCCAGCCTGATGAAACTATCAATGGCCTACCATTGCATAATTCACTAAGTAATAGCAGTCCAGATCATCCCGTAGTCCTCTTTCATGTAAGTGGACATGCTTTACTGGCCAATGCAAAGGCAATGGAAATTGCCCAAATTGATCCATTGAATCAAGAGTTGAAAAAAACAAATAAAATAGAAGGGGGTGAAATTATAAGAGACGATAATGGAAATCCAACAGGTGTTTTTAATGAAAATGCCATGAGCTTGATAAATAAACACCTCCCTAAAAATAGTTTAGAAAGGAATATCCAAGCATTTAGTTTGGCTCAAGAGGCTTGCCATAGCATGGGCATAACCGGGTTTCATGATGCCGGAGTAGGCAGTGAAACTTTGGAATTTTACCAAAAGCTACATGCTGAAGGCCGGCTTAAAACAAGAATGTATCTTATGCTCGCAGGCAATGACAAAGCCTTATTACAGGATTGGTATCAACAAGGCCCCATGCTTGACCCTATGCTTACTGTTCGTTCCATAAAATTAATGGCCGATGGCGCTTTAGGGACTAGAGGTGCTTGGTTATTGGAAGAATACTCAGACCAAAGCGATCATTTGGGTCATAAAACCTTACCGATGTCAGAGGTATATCAAACAGCCTTGAAAGGTATAGAACACGGGTTTCAGATTGCAACTCATGCCATTGGAGACAAGGCTAACAGAGAAGTACTTAATCAATACCAAAAAGCATTTGAAACAAAGGATGTCAAAGGTAGTCAGCACCGTTTTAGGATAGAACATGTACAACATCTACATCCTGATGACATCCCCAGATTTGCAAAACTGGGAGTGATACCTTCCATGCAGGCCATTCATTTATCTTCAGACAGACCATGGGCAATTGACCGCCTGGGAGAAAAAAGGATCCTGGATGGGGCATATGTGTGGCAATCACTTTTAACCACAGGCACAGTTTTAATCAATGGAACAGATGTTCCCGTAGAACCCTTGTCTCCTATAGAGAATTTCTATGTAAGCGTCACACGCAAAACACTTAAAGGAGAACCTGAGTCCGGATATGAGCCAGAGCAGAAAATGACAAGGGAGCAAGCACTTACATCTTATACTTTCTCTCCCGTTTTTGGTGCCTTTGAAGAAAAAATCAAAGGCAGTATCACACCCGGTAAATTAGCCGATCTGGTCATACTCAATCAAGACATTATGAATATAGGTGAAGATCAAATTTTAGATACAAAAGTACTGATGACCATTATTGGAGGTGACATTGTATATCAAATTGAGGAGTAATTAGAAAATAGAAAGTTTCTATTTACATGGTTTTCACTGTTCTAAATATTCCTCACCCGTCATAATGGGGGTTAGTCGGAGAAGTTCCTCGGAAGTAAACAATCGAGAACGAATCATAAACCGTATTCCCAATGGTATTTCTATGGAAAAACTACTTCCTCTACCCTTCACTACATCCAGGGTTAATTGGGTGTGTTTCCAATAGTCAAATTGATCTTCATTCATAAAAAAATCACACCCATATACCTTCCCCATCCATACGTCACTAGCTCCTACTATAAAATCACCTTTCTCAAAGCACATTGGTGAAGATCCATCACAACAGCCACCACTTTGATGAAACATTAAGTCGTTGTCATGAGACTTTTTCAATTGATCAATAATCGCTTTGGCTTCTTCGGTAGCCAAAACCCTTGGTGTATATTCTTTCATGGTAATTCCGCAATTAAATGAGAAAAAAAATGCCGGATTCATGAGACATCCGGCATTTTGTCAATTAAAAGAAACCCAACTTATTCTTATCATACGAAATCAACATGTTTTTGGTTTGCCTATAATGGTCTAGCATCATCAGGTGGTTTTCCCTACCAAAACCGGACTTTTTATACCCGCCAAAAGGAGCATGCGCCGGGTATGCATGGTAACAATTGACCCAAACCCTGCCTGCTTTAATTGCCCTAGGTACCTGATACAATTCATGGGCATCTCTAGACCATAAACCTGCTCCCAAACCATACATGGTATCATTGGCTATTTCAATGGCTTCTTCAGTAGTTTTAAATGTAGTTACTGAAGTTACAGGCCCAAAAATCTCTTCTTGGAAAACCCTCATCTTATTGTGGCCTTTAAAAATAGTAGGCTGTACATAGTATCCTTCTTCCAATCCGCTGTTTAGTCCTGCTTTATCTCCACCACACAATACCTGCGCCCCTTCTTTTTTACCAATATCCAAATAGGACATGATTTTCTCTAACTGATCATTTGAAGATTGCGCACCCATCATGGTGTCCTCGGCCAATGGGTGCCCCATTTTTATGGCTTTGGTTCTTTCGATAACTTTCTCCATAAAAACATCATATATATCTTCATGAACCAAAATTCTGGAAGGGCAAGTACAAACTTCACCTTGGTTCAAGGCAAACAATACGGCTCCTTCTACAGCCTTATCAAAATATTCATCATCGGCATCCGCCACAGATTTCATGAAAATATTTGGAGATTTACCACCCAACTCCATAGTCACAGGCACCAAATTTTCAGAGGCATACTGCATAATCAATCGGCCCGTGGTTGTTTCTCCTGTGAAGGAAACCTTGGCCACCCTTTTTGAACTGGCTAAAGGTTTTCCCGCCTCCGGACCAAAACCGGTAATCACATTTAGCACTCCCGGAGGTAAAATATCTCCGATCAACTCCATCAATACCATGATACTAGTGGGCGTTTGTTCCGCCGGTTTTACTATGGTACAGCAGCCTGCAGCCAGGGCCGGAGCAATTTTCCATGTAGCCATTAATAAAGGGAAGTTCCAAGGGATGATTTGGGCTACCACACCTAACGGCTCATGTAATGCTATACTGACAGTATTCTCATCATGCTCAGAAATGGTGCTCTCATCAGCTCTTATCACCCCGGCAAAATACCTGAAATGATCAATTACCAAAGGCAAGTCTGCTGCTCTGGTCTCTCTCAATGCCTTGCCATTGTCTACCGTCTCAATTCGAGCCAGCATTTCAAGATTGTCTTCAATTACATCCGCAATCTTATTTAACAATTTGCTTCTCTCTGCCGGAGAAGTTTTAGACCATGTATTGAAGGCTTCATGGGCAGCATCCAGAGCCAATTCAACATCCTTCTTGTTTCCTCTCGCTGCTTTGGTAAATGGCTTTCCATCTATGGGAGAAATATTGTCAAAATATTCACCCGAGGTAGGTGCCACCCACTTGCCTCCAATAAAATGATCGTATTTTTCTTTCACCTCCGGTCTTTCCACCGGCGTACTTTGGGATAATGTTTGTGTTGACATTTTTTTATTATTTTGAGTTTTATCAAATTTATAAGTAAATTAAAATTTAAAATCCACCTGAAACACCATCTTATCCACTTGAAAATTCATTCTGAGATATTCAACCAATAAGATGCTTTCAACGTGAAATACTAAAAGGCATATATATGCTAATTTGGTAACTTGAATGTTGATACTATTATGCCACAAAAACCCTTAATAGCCGGAGTCCCTTGGAGAAATGAATTGGACCTTAAAACATTGGTTGAAAACAGGACCACCTATTCATTGAATAATTGTGAACTTAATATTTTTGAAACACATCAAAAAGCCTCAAGTGTCAACCTTAGTTTTGGAGACTTGGTTTTGACCACCATGATTAAGGGTAAAAAAGTAATGCACCTTTTTGACAAACCCGGTTTTGAGTATTTGCCCGGAGAATCTGTTATAGTCCCACCCAATGAATTAATGAAAATAGATTTTCCCGAGGCAAAATTAGACAATCCTACCCAATGCATTGCCCTTTCAATCTCCCAGGACATGATTGAGAATACTTTTAACTTATTGAATGAAAAACTACCGGACAAGGAGTGGCAAAAGCAGTGGGGACTGGATTTGAATTATTTTCATTTGATAAATAATCAAGACTTATCTGAAATCATCAACCGATTTATTCGAATCGGTGTCAAGGAAAGGTCAAAAGAGAAAGATCTAATCGCTTCGTTAGCTTTAAAAGAATTGCTTATCCGACTTTCTCAAACACAAGCGAGAGATATACTTGAAAAAACCTACAAGTCTTTGGCAAACTCAAACAGAATCGCCCATGTTGTCAATTTTATCAAACAAAACTTACAAGAGAAATTTACCTTGGAGTCATTAAGCAATAAAGCTTGTATGAGCAAAACTCATTTTTCAAGAACTTTCAAAAATGAATTCGGTATCAGCCCAATGGAATATATTTTGGAGCAGCGGTTGAATAAATCCGCGCAATTGCTCCAAAATGTCAACCATCAAGTTCAAGATGTGTGCATGTTGGCAGGCTTTAATAATGTTACTTACTTTATTAGGGCATTTAAAAATAAATTTGGGCAAACCCCCAAGGTGTATCAGGCAAGGTATGTTTATTTAACTTAATTCCATTTATTTATATCATCTTATCAGGATATGCGTTTTGATGAGAAACTTTAGATGAATTTTTGAGTTTCCAAGCCCCAAATCTCCATTTTATAAGCAAACCTATATTTGTATAAAGTTGTCTTGTTGTTATCAGTACTAAAAAATAGCTGATTGTATATTTAGACAACCTAAAACACTTATATACTTTTTTTAGCCTTGTAATTTCCCTTCTATCAGTCTCTTCCAAACCAAATCGAGTGCAAAAAAACAGTCTGCTTGTGGTACATTCTTCTTGTAAAGTGGTATTTAACTAACAATCACAAATAATTAGACAATGAAGAAGACTTTTAAAGCCTGGCTTATTATTCTGATCACCCTGTTAAATGGCAATTTCCTCCTGGGGCAAGGGAATACCGAGCAATTCTGGAAGCCCGTAGAAGACAATCCCTATTTGCAGGAACGCAGGGAGATAATCCCAACTGATAAACCCATAGACCAGGTAGCAATATTGGATGAAGCTGTGTTTACGGTTAAAGAAGGTCAATTATTGCTTTTGCAAGGGCAGCAACTAGTACCGGTAAAAGGAGCTCCAGAAGCAGTCAATAAAATTGAAGTATTAAAAGGTGACCTATGGGTAAGCAGCAATTCAGGCCTTTATCTTTTTGATGCGAAAAAATGGAGTAAAATCAGCACTGAAAGAATTGTTGATTTCTGTGTGCACTTGAATCAAGTCCACGTGGCTACTTCTGAATCCATTTTTAAATATGAAAATGGGACCATAATAGATATTATACCAGAAGGAGGTTATCTGTCTAGTGATGTAACAATGCTTATGGAGGATGGTAGTCAGCTACTTGCAGATCCAGTAACCTTAGGCCCCATTACAGCCATTGAGAGTTATAGCCAAACCTTGCATATTTTGCAACCCGGTAAATTAGTTCAGTTGGCAGGGAAGGTAGTCAATGAACACCTGATTGATTGGGGAAATTTACCCTCAAAAAATACGCGAGACCTACTTAGTATAGGGAGCAAACTTTATATCAGTACAGACCGAGGTTTAGGCCTGTTGAGAGGAACCTCTCTTATGCCAATTAAAGGAACAGACGGCTTACCGGTTGAAAACACATCGCAAATGATCAGAGGATTTGACAGCGACATGTGGATAGGAACTCCGCGTGGTCTGATCAGAATGACCAATGATGGATTTCAATATTTTGGTTCAGGACTTTGGTTACCTGACAATAAGGTCAATAGTATATCAAGCACCAAGAATAAAGTAATAGCTGCCACTGATGGAGGACTGGGAATTATCCACTACGAACCTTTTACCCTACAGAAAAAAGCTGCACATTACGAACAATGGATGGAAGCTTACGGACATAAAAGAATGGGATTCACACATACTTTATCCAAAAGAAACGGAGAATGGATCCGAGAGATCAGTGACAATGATGGCGCCCATACGGCTACATATCTAGCAGCCATGAGTTATAAATACGCTGTGACCGGTGATGAAGCGGACAGAGAAGAGGCATTGGAAGCTTTTCAGGCCATGTTATTTCTTGAAAGGGTAACACCGATAAAAGGGCTAATTTCAAGAGCAGTATTCTCAAGAAAAGGAGACCCGGGAACGCTGAACAATAGAGGCTCTGGAGGCCTGCCAGCCAAATGGTATGCCACTGCTGACAGTTTATGGTACTGGAAAGGGGATGCATCCAGTGATGAGGTCATTGCACATTATTACTCAGTAGCTATCTTTCATGATTTGGTGGCCAAAGGAAAAGAGAAGGTTCTGGCAAAAGAGCATATGACAAGGATGACCTCTTATATAATGGATAACGGTTGGAAATTAATTGATGCTGATGGAGCAACTACCAGATGGGGCCGATGGAACCCTGAATATTTACTGAGGCCATACGGCTATGAAGACCGAGGTATCAATGGCCTGGAAGTACTGGCTTTCACTTATGCCACTTACGCACTAACCGGAGAAGAAAAATACAAAAAAGGATATGATCAATTAGTGAATTGGGGCTATCCGGAAAACACAATCAAACAAAAGAAAACCTTCCCTCCTTCACAAATCGCCCCATGGGATGATAACCTGGCACTAGAGTCTTATATGATACTTCTTCCTTATGAAAAAGATCCTGATTTGCGATCCACTTATTTAAGAAGTTTGGAAAGGACTTTTGAAATCAAACGTATGGAAAAAATTCCCTGGTTTAATTTTACCTATGCAGCCTTAACAGGAAATGATGCAGATCTCGGAGCCGCGACCCAACACCTCAGGGAATGGCCACTGGACTGTACCAACTACAGCTATAATAATTCTCATAGAGATGATTTGTTTGTAGAAGAAGGATACATTTCTTACGAAGGTGGATTAAAAGCCATATCGCCGCGCGAAGTAGCTGCCCTTAGAGAATCCAGAAGAGCGATTGTTTTGGATGGTGGCTCAAATGGTAATAGGGTCACAGAGCCTACCGGTTATTTAAGAGATTATTGGAAAGGTAGGTATTACGGTTTTATCAAAGCTCCAACAGTTACGGATAAAAAATTATTGACTGTGGAAAAATTTAGTGAAACCAACCTTGGTGCAAAACCCTATAATGGAACCAAAAGACCTGATTATTTAAAATAATTTGAATAAAATCAAAAGTTAAAATAGGTGACTTGGAAAGTTTAAGTCACCTATTTTTTTGACCTATTTTGATTTACCAATTATAAATTCAACCAATAGTTCAATTTCATCACAAAAGCTCTTTGTTTAGAGGCAAATGAATCCGGAAAATAATTGTCTGTATACACCATAAATAAATCCGAAACAGGGGCATATCGCCATTGTAAACGGGTATTGATATTGATGTTATCAATCTGATTATTGTATTGAATAAAAGTTGTCCAAAAGAGACTTCTTGTAAAGGTTAAGTCAAACCTCGGGCCGATTAAAATCAAATCCACATCTTTTTGAGGTTTGGGAAACCTAAGCCTACTGTAACCTAAATTCATAGATATATTTGCTGTATAGCCAACTCTCCATTGGGCAGTTCCAATGAAATTTGCCAAATGACCATTGTAGTATTGACCAGCTTGGCCTGTACCTTTTAATGAAAAGGCCTTCCTTGGATCGGTTCTCATTTCTATTCCAAAATAATTGTACCTATAAGAAGTGCCCTGAGCTAGAGGTTCTCCTCCTGTTCTAGTAGGGTCGAAAGGGAAAAATAAATAGGTATATTGATTATTGACACTGAGCGTTACTTCAGCATAAGAATGCAAGCGAATCAGGTAATTCAGGGTATGCAGTTCATCGGTAACTCCCAATGAGGGTGTCCACAAGGTCTCCGACTCAAATCCCGGCCCATGCCTATTGATAAGTTTAGAATCCGGAAAAAAAGTGTAGCTTATGATTGGTGCAATTCTCTGGTAACCAACTCTAGGAGTATACCCCACCAAAGGGTTGTAGTTTTCTCCCACATTGGAATAAGACAAACCTGCCATTAAGTTTACATCGGTAAAAGTAAGCTGGGCGTGACCTGTTCCTGTATTATTTAATTTACTTTCTTCAAATGTTTTGTGATAAAAAAACTTTCCCGTCCATCGGTTGTCTTTTGAAAACAAATTGTAATCAACACCTAACAGACGATTATGTTGCCCATTGACTAAATTCAATCCACCCTGTTCCATATCCATGGTTTCTCTATTGATAAGCATTACACCCACATTGGAGCGGTTAAAAACCTTACGCTGCAAGGCAGCCACTGTAAAGTTTTTTCCTGAGATACCTCTGAGGGGATCATTGGCGGTCTGCATATTCATCGCTCCTATTCTCCAGTCTTCATTCAGCTTACCACTTAATCTGGCTCCATACAGGATCTGATTTTGCACATTTTGACCAGTGTTTTCGTCCCTGTCCACGCCTATTCTTCTAGAGAAAAAAGGCCTAATTCTGTCTGTACCGAAATCAGCAAAAAGGTCAACATTCTCCAAAAAGAATTGTCGCCTTTCCGGAAAAAAGATTTCAAATCGGTCTAAATTTGTCACCTGTTCATCAACTTCAACTTGAGAAAAATCAGGATTAACGGTAAGGTCCAAATTCATCGCAGGACCTATCCCGATTTTAGCATCCCCTCCAAAAGATGGTTTCATGGGTTCCTTTATACCTTTAATGGAATTATTGGACGAAGCAACTGCTGCATAGGGGATTATGGAATAGTTCCCTCCCGATTTGGGCAAAGGTTCAGAAAAATGAAGGTTCCTAGAAAAAGCAGTATGCGTCACATTAAAAGTTTTAGGAATAGGGGTCCATGTGGTTTTCTCGGAGTATTTGCTGTCTATCCTATAAAAATTAATGTTCCAGTCTTTCGCTCCATCTTTGTACCTTAAGGTTGACAAGGGAATACCAATTTCCACAATCCAGTGGTCCTCATGTATCGTGGCCTCTGAATACCACTTATTGTCCCAAGCCAAATTGAAGTCGGTAGATAGCAACCCACCATTACCTACCATGGCCTCTCTTTGCACACCATAGGGATTAACTCCAAAAATATAACCATTGGTTTTGTCATTAAAGGTGTCAATTACAATACTGATTCCATCATTTTGATTGCCACGATAGTCTCTTCTTAAGGATGTGCTCACATATTTTTTTCGAGGCTCAGGATTTAAAAGTATGGCCGCTATATAAATGAATTTATCATCAAAGGCTACCTTTACTTTGGTTTCAGCAATGGCTTTTTCTGTATCGGTAGGAAAAGTCTGAACAAAATCACTTTGCCAACCTACATCTTTCCAAATTGGTTCATTGAGAATCCCATCTATGTGGACCGGATTCTCTGCCTTCTCCACAAAAATTCCGGGATGTTCAGCCTCTTGACCTAAAAGAATAATAGATGTTAATAATAAAAGTAGGAAGGTGAAAATTAGTCTATACATAAATAAAGGTGTTCAAAGGCTAAGTTAAGCCTTCAAACACCAAATATTTTATTAGTTTTACACTAATGGTATTCTAAAAAGTAATTTATAATAACTTTTAATTATTTATTATTCGTCACCCAAACATTTATGTAACCGGTGGGCAGCTCCATCACTACTTTTAAATCTTCGTATTCTGTCTTCAGATCTAAAATATCTTCCTGATCACCAAGGGAGACCTCTCCAATAAGTCGATAAATATCAGTTTCGCCATATTTGAATTGATTGGTGGCTGTGACCCATATTTTTGCCTTGGCCTTGGATGAATAACTTTTCCAGGATAGTTTGAGTGATTTACCATCTAATTCACCGGACAAATGACTGGCATAAGCTTCTCCCAAAAGCCCAGCACCATCCAGCTCCATGGCTTGGTTTTTAGGGATATTAATGTCCATAAAATGAGTAATGGTAGGAAAAATCGATACAATTCCGGGGGTTTGTTGAAAAACATCATTAAATTTTTTATTGGTAACAATCCAAGTTGCCCGCTCTTCATCAGTTTGCCCTCCATGTCCACGACCTCCAACTTTTCTTCCATGATCAGTCGTAATTATGATCATCCAATCCTCATTATGCGCCTCCATTCTCTTCTGTATCGCATTCCAAATTAAACCAACCTGCCTGTCGGCTTCCTGAATACCTGCATCCATCTGTGGGCTTTCCCCAAACCTGTGCCCCATGTCATCTGTATATTGTAAATACACCCATGTCAGGTCTGGACTTTTCTCCATAATATCGTTTGCTGCATAAGCAGCAACAGCTTGATCAATTCTTTTGATATAATCACTTTTATCGTCATGAGGGTAGGAAAGCGTATCTATTTCCAAGCCATCAAAATGGTAATCCAACTGCAAATGACCGGTTGCTTCTAAATTTTCTCCCACCAGCTTTGTTCTATTGTCCAACCAGGTAGAATAAACTGCTGTGGTTTTATGCGGATAACTGTTCTTAAAGTTCCTGAATAGGGTTGGGTAATTGTAATTTGGTTGACGAATTCCATTGCCTTTGACATTGTGTTTGTTTACCCAAACTCCTGTTAGCAAACTATTATAACCTACGGCTGAAATGGTAGGTGTTTCAGAATAGCCTCCTTTTTTACCTCCCACATAAGCATGACTATAACCGCCTTGGGAAGCAATTTCATCGAGGTTTGGTGTAGGGTTACGCTCCAAAAGCTCCCTTTGAATACCATCTAAAATAATAAAAAGGGTCTTTTTCTCTTGGGCATGGGCAGCCAGTGTCAGCATGTTGCCTAACACAAAAATAATGGCCAACCTTATTGTGTTTTTCTTCATCTAATTAGGGTATTAAATTTCTTTTTTAGGTAAAACAAAAGTAAGCTGTTGAAACCAAATGGTTCCAACAGCTTAACTGGCATTTTTTTTTCAACTAATTATTCCCAACCAAAAATTTGTTCAAGGTTTGGATTGAGTGTTACCTGTTGTATTGGTACGGGTCTGTAATAGTATTTGGGCTCAATAAAATTTCTAGATGTGACTTCAGTGACCATTGTACCGCCATCTTCACCATTTTCAAGATAGACCGTCACATTGTCATCTATGGTACCTGCTTTATAATAGATAAGCTTTTCGCCTAACTCATTTGCCTCTTTATTACTATCTTCAGGGATATCTGTATCTTCATCTACCAATTTCACATCCGGAATTCCATCCCCAGTTAAGTCAAAATTTCCCAAGCCGGAAAAATACATGCCTTCAGGAATATTTTCCAGCAATTTTCCTGCACCATAACGCATCAAGTCATCAAATCTATAACCTTCTACTGCCAATTCAACTCTTCTTTCCCTACGGATTTCTAGCAATACACCTGCCATTGGACCGGAAACATTGGGGTATTTGTTTTGCATGAAAGCATCAGGTTGGGAATTTGCCTGATTTATGTTCAATGATGGCATGCCTACCCTACTTCTTAGTAGATTGATGGAGGCATCCAAATCTGCCTGCGTTAAGGTTCCGAGTTCAGCTAAGGCTTCAGCATAGATCAAAAGCACCTCTGCATACCTGTACACAGGAAAATCCAAGCCTCCTAAGTCAAGGTTGTCGGTAGTATTACTGTAACCTTTATGCTGGTAGTAACCGGTAAAATTTCTGTTCAGTAAAGGAATATACGCACTGGTTTCCGGTTCTCTGACCCAGCCGGGATAAACCAAAGTTTGGTACAATCTAGGATCTCTGTTTTGAAATTCTTCTACGTAAGAAAAATTTTCAAAGCCCGGATTGTCAGTATAGCTAGAGCCGTCTGCCATCAGGTAAGCCTGAACCAAATCTCTAGCCGGAGATTGTTCATAAGTCCCAAAAACCCCGGTATTGACATCACTACTTTTGTCCTTATTACGGTCATAAGCATTAAACAATATCACTTCACTATTACTTGTCAAGTCTTGACTATTGAACAACGCCTTATAATCATTATCGGGATTACCGGTATTATAAATACTGAATTCTCCGGAATCCATAATAATTTTAGAAATTTCACTAGCCTTGGTCAGAAAAGTGTTGGCAGTACTCTGTAAAGCCAATTCATCATGATACTTTCTAAAAGTGCCCTCATAAAGAGCAAACCTTGCATAGAACTGTTTAACAGCCCAATTACTGGGAGTTCCCGTCGGGACATCTTCCCTTACATGTTGGCTGGCAAATTCCAAATCCTCCATGATTCCTTCTACTACTGTTTCCCTAGAATCTCTTCCTTTATACAATGCTTCATCTGTAGGAGAAAGCAATTGATCATACCACGGTACATCAGAATAACGCTGTACCATATTTGAATAAAAAATGGCCCTGTAGTACCTGGCTATTCCTTCAAAATGTTCAATCGCTTCAACACTAGCATCTGCTTGCCGGCTGTTTTCTAAGAAATAATTAATATTCCTTAACCTACCCCAATTCCATCCACCAGTGATGTTCTGAGAATTTGGAGTACCTGTCATGACGCTTTTTACTTCAACCGCTCCGGTGGTAGCAAGGTTATCACTACTTTGATCTGCTTGATACTCAAACATGCCAGGAAGGGACAATAATCCATTGATATACAGCTCTAAATCCTGTTCTGTTTTGAAAAATTCCTCCGGTGCAATGGATGTCTGAGGATACCTGTCCATAAAATCTTCATTGCATGAAGCAATCCAGAATATATTCAGTATGAATAAATAATATATGTATTTTTTCATTTTTATTTTTCGTTTATAGGTCAATGTTTACCCCAAATGAAAGCTTTCTTTGGAATGGGTATGCCCATCCATTGCCTCCGTTAATGGCTTCAGGATCAATAAAGGATTTGATAGCTGAAAACTCATAAAGGTTCTCTCCGGAAGCAAAAACCCTAATTCTACTGGCTTTAACTTTGGAAACCCAATGCTCAGGTAAATTATATCCGATGGTAAGGTTCTTAACTCTTACATAAGCCGCATTTAAAAGATAGCCGGTTTGAGAGATGTCTAGGCCTGAACCGTAATTGGCATCTGCAAGCCAAGCCTGTAATACTGGATAACTAGAGTCTGTATTTACATCTGCCAATCCTGCGTCAATATAAGATTGACTGTGCTGTGCACGCATGGCATCACTGTCTGCCGCGCCTCTATAAAAATCTAGATTCCATGGATAGATATTGGCATAGGGTTGCTGGTATGGTCCCCAGAAAAGATAATGCCTTGGATAATAATCCTGCTTGCCTACGCCTTGAAGGAATAGAGAAACATCAAATCCATTCCAAGCCACACTTAGATTTGCCCCCAACTGGTACCTAGGACGGCTGTTCCCAATTAGTTTAAGGTCTTTAGGGTCATTGGCAGAAAGTCCTTCCTCAATCTTTCCATCGTTGTTAAGGTCCACATATTTAGGCCAGCCGGGAACAATGTCCAAAGCACCCCAAGGGATAATAGCAGATTGATCCAGTTGACTGATTTCATCTTCCGAGGCAAAAAGCCCATCATTGGTAAGTCCCCAAATTTCACCAACTTCCTGACCTACGCGGTAATTAGAAAATAAGCCTTGTTCATTTTCAAATCTGGTAATATAAGACCTGGAATCTGACACAAAAAACTTAGAAGCGAATTCAATGGGCTTCCCATATCCTCCAAATTGATTTCTATAATTCAATGAAAGCTCCCAACCTTTGGTTTGCAAATCAGCAGCATTTTGCTGTGGAGGAGAAGTTCCCAAAACACCAGGCAGTTCTACCGGATTGGTCAACATGTCTTTGGTATCTCGAATAAAATAATCAAAGGTTGCGAAGAACCTGTCTTCCCATAAGCCAAAATCGACTCCGAAATTGGTAGTCACTACTCTTTCCCAGGTATAGAAATTAGGATCAACTGCCAATAATGGTGAACTGGAAACAACCACTTGTCTATTATTATCGATTAAATAACTGGAAAGCCCTGTTGGCAAAGATTGCAAATAGCCAAAATTTGACACATTTTGATTACCTAAACTACCATAGGACGCCCTAAGCTTAAACGTAGGATCAGCCGTTAAGTCATTAAAGAAACCTTCATCACTTATTATCCAAGCTCCTGAAAGTGAAGGGAAAAAGCCCCATCTATTGGAACTTGGAAACCTTGAAGAACCATCATACCTGCCATTAAATTCCAGAATATATTTGTTGTCATAGGTGTAATTGGCCCTTCCAAAAACACTCTGAGTTGCATAGGAACTATAGCCTGGGGTGATAAAAGAATCACCTGTAGTCAAACCAATATAAGGTAAAGATGAAGAGATCAACACTCTTCTTTCTGACTGTACAGAGGAATAGGAATAACTTTCCTGATTATAACCGGCAAGCAAGCTGATCGTATGATCTCCAAAAGTTTTGGTGTAATTGCTGTACAAGTCAAAAATAGTATTCTGTAGATTACCATTACGTTGAACCACGGATCCATCTCCACCTTCGGTTCTTACATCATCCGGGCCAAAGCCAATATTGTAACTTTTGGTATTCCAACCATAGATCCATTGCTCTCTTTTGAAACTGGCATTTCCAGTAACCGTTAAGTCTCCGTCCAAAAAGGTACCGATGGCCCTAAAGATATTGTGAAAACCAAACATGTCTTCCACATTCCTTCCTCCGTCAACCAATCGTGCAGCCAATCTACCCGCATCTGTATTAGCCCAGGTTCCGTCCGGGTTTTCTGCCACTTCGATCGGGGTAAGTGAATAAATATCAGTAATGTTATTGGTAGACTCTTCTCGCTTTGTTTGATAAATATTTAGGTTGTTGTCTAATTTCAACCATTTCTTAGGTGTGGCAGTAATCCTTGCTCTTAAAGAGTACCTGTCCCAATTGTCGGGTTGCAATTTATTCATCCCATTTTCACGAGTGTAATCACCTGAGACATAATATGTCATGGGCATCCCTTCATTATTGGAACTACCACTGATGGACAAACTTTGGTTGGTAGAAAAACTTGAATTATTGAAAAAGTAATCGTACCAATCATTGTTTCCCATATAAGCCCACTGGTTTGGGTTATTGGGATCAACTCTAACGTCTTCAATTGTAGGGTCTTCAGACCTTTCCTTGGCCCAAGAATAATGATAATCATTGAAATTTATATAATTCCAAGGTGTATTGCTTGTGGCTTGATCCATTACCCTGCTATATATATAGGGGTCGGTTACCGGCTGAGGCATTACGGTCGGTTTTCCCCAGGAGAAATTACTGTTATAAGAAATAACTTGCTTGCTTCCCCCCTGTTTTGTGGTAATCAATACCACTCCAAATGCAGCTCTTGCACCATAAATTGCGGCGGAGGCAGCATCACGCAAAACTGAAAATGATTCAATATCGGCAGGATTCAATCGTAACAGGTCATCATATGCTGCTGCCACGCCATCAATTACAATAAGAGGCCCACCTCCATTAATAGATGTATATCCCCTTATATTGATATTGGGAACACTGCCGGGTCTACCTCCGGAATAGGTGATATTCAATCCGGGACTTGCTCCTTGCAAACTTTGCATTACATTTCCCACCGGGCGGTCAATAATATCTTCACCAGAAACTTGGTCTACTGCCCCAGTAAGATTTATTTTTTTCTGGGTACCATAACCTACCACAACAACCTGCTCAAGTAAGGTTTCCTCTGCTACTAAAGTAATGTTAATATTAGTTCTGTTACCTACGATTACGTTTTGGGTCTCAAAACCTATGAATGAAAATACCAACTCGGCTTGATCATTGGCTACTTCTATAGTATAAAGGCCGTCTAAATCCGTGATACTCACATTTCCACTACCTTTTTGGTAGACAGAGACTCCGGGCAAGGGGATGTCTTCAATTCCATCTTTTACAACTCCAGTGACCACTACCTGTGCCTGAAGTGTAAAAACGTACAGCAGGAAATAGGCTAAAAGCCCAATTTTCAAACTGATTTTCTTAAGTAATTGTAAAATTTTAACCATAAATTTTAAATATTAATTGGTATAGATTAAGTGTTTCTGCTTAATGGGTGCAAGTTAGTTGTTGAATATTATCAAAATATTAACTGACTTTTAAACTTTGTTTATTGAATATTCATTCAATATAAATTATAATAAAATTAGTAATTTTTAGATTAAATAATAAATTAGAACAATTATTTTCGCATCTTTATTATTAACTAAATTATGAAGACAGATATTAGAACAGTTCGGAAGAAGGAAATTATTGAAGGATTCTATGAACTGTGTAAGCGGGAAGGTTTAGAAAACGTATCTATAGCAAAGATTGGAAAACAGCTGGGAATGCCTCCTAGCTTGATCATGCATTATTTTTCAAACAAGCGCTTACTGGTTTTGGGACTTATCGATCATATTTTGCATCAATATCAATTGATCTACAAGCCAATTCTTTTAAAATTTGAAAAGGACAGCAGCCTTGACCCCAACTTATTGGTAAATAGGCTATTTTCAAGAGAGTGGAATTTATTATTTGATGATGGTGTATTCTTTAGTTGTTACGCCTTCATTTTTAGGGATTCAACCATTAGAAACGAGTATAAAAAATTGCACTTAAAGTTAAGGGGCACCTTAAAAATAATTCTTGACAAGGATAAAAATCTTTCGCAAAAAGACACAGATTTGTTAGCTGAAAAAATTTTCGTTGTTATTGAGGGAGCCTACTATTATCTTTCTATGATTGAAGAACCCAAGGAATACCAGCAAAAGTTAAACATCTTCAAAAACCAAGTGTTGGAACTCATTCAGATGAAACAAGAAACTACGAAATAAATGGATAAAACATCCACGTTTCTGTTGGTACCATTAATCATTTCTTCCTGAAAATGATACGATAACAAGACCAAGACTCCTAGCAAAATTTCCAAACAAGGAAAAAAACTGGTGCCTAAAATAATCCCTATTATTCCTATTTCTCCAAAATAAAATGTACTTCAAATATTATTAACCGCAAATAGAATTTTAAGGCCTTCTTTTAACAAATTATTTAAGCCATAATCATGAAATAAGTCAAAATTTTAACCATACAAAAATTAGTCTTTTTAAAGAATAATAGATTAATTTGGGCAAATATGAAAAAACGAAGGACTTTTGTTTTTAATCTCGTGAATTATTGGCAACATTTTATTATATTTTTTATATGCACGCTAATTGGTACAGCTTGCAATAATACAATTTCTCAAATTGAAGAACCGTCCCCCGAAGTTACCGCTGCATTAGAAAATGCAAGCATTATTTTAAACAATGGTAAACTAAATCATTCCTTTCATTATTTTGACAGTATTTTTACGCGTACCCCTAATAAAACTTATTTGGATCTATGGGAAGGATATAATTTTTACGCTACGCATTATTTAAAATATGAGTTTGACCTCATCAAGGCAGAACAATATTTGGACAGTATGTATTATGTCCTGAAAAAGGAAAAAAGGCTAGATAATTACAGGTATGTGCAAACCAGATTTATGGAAGGAGATATTTTAAAAGCCAACCACAAATTTAACAAGGCTTTTCAGAATTTTTATAGCGGTAGAGAGTATGCCCTTGAAAATCTTGACAATTGTAATGTAAGTAATTTAACCTACAGGTTAGGAATTTTTCGTTATGACCAAAAACAATATCAAGAAGCCATCCCTTTTTTCAAAAAAGCCATTGAAGAAAATAGGGCTTGTTGGGGCAATGGCAATATCATTCAAAATATTAATGAACCTCAACTGTACAGAAATACAATGGCGCTTTGTTATGAGAGGATGGAAAAATACGACAGTGCGGCCTATTATTATGTGGATGCACTGGCCTACCTGGAAGAGGTCAAACCACACTATCCTGAAAAGGAATTGTTCATTAATTCTGCCATTGGTGTAGTAAAAGGGAATCTTGGGGGAGTGATGGCCCAATTGGGCAATAGATCTGTAGCTAAGAACCTTTTAAAATCCAGCATTAGTATCAATAGCCAACCCAATTATGACCACAGTGATGCACAAACAGCCAAGCTCAAATTGGCTGATATCTATATAAAGAATTATGAATTAGCCAAAGCCAAAAAATATTTAGATGAATTGGATAAAGAATTACCTCAAGCTGAAATTAAAGACAGAAAGTATTACAATTCCTTACTCCGCTGGTATTTAGTAAAAGAAGCCTATTTTGAAAAGGTAGGTGATACAAGGAATGCATTAAATGTCATGAAGTCCTACCATCACCTGAATGACTCATTACAATTGATAGACAATAATTTAAGATTTATAGACATAGAAGGGTCCTTCAGAAATGCAGCTCAGAAATATGAGCTTTCCATTTTAAATAAGGACAATAAAATAAAGAATATTTACCTGGCAACAGCTGCGGGTTTTACCATTCTTTTAACTGTTTTTTTAATTGTAAATTGGTATAATCTTAAAAAATCCATAAAAGCAAACGACCTTATCCTCCAAAATAACCATGAACTTCAAGACACTTTGAATGCATTGGAGTTGAGTCAAGCAGAAAATGCCAAAATCATGTACATGGTAGCTCATGATTTGCGAAACCCAATTGGGAGTACCTTAATGATCGCTAATTTAATTTTGGAAGACCCTGATATTAAAGTAGAAAATAAATACCTTTTAGAAAACATAAAAACGTCCTGCAATAATTCAATGAATCTTATTACGGAAATGCTTCTTCCGAATAAAAAAGAGAACAAGATAACAAAAGAATCTGTGGAAATTGACAGACTACTGAAATATTGCGTTGAAATATTGAACCATAAAGCCCAAGAAAAACATCAAAAAATTCTCCTAGATATTTTTCCAGCTTCTGCTTTTATCAATAAGGAAAAAATGTGGCGAGTACTAACTAACCTAATTGCAAATGCTATTAAATTTACCCCAGGTGAGAAAACCATTAACATTTTAATGAAAAGTGCCAACGGGAATCTAACCATTATCATAAAAGATGAAGGTATAGGCATTCCAAATTCAATTAAAGATCAACTATTTGAATGGGATACCATGGGTAAAAGAGAAGGAACTAATGGGGAGAAACCTTTTGGAATGGGATTGGCCATATCCAGGCAAATCATTAATGCCCATCAAGGAAAAATATGGTTTGAATCTCAAGAAAATAAAGGGTCAACTTTTTATGTAGAATTCCCAATTAAAAGTTAGTTTTATTAAGGAGATATAAAGGGTAAATGAACCAATGTAACCTAAGTTATTCTCCTTAGAATTTTGAACATCCCCCCTCCCATAAGGCAACTGATTAATAATTATATAACTCACAAAATTCCGCTACTATAAAAGCTCGAATGTGAAAATAAATTTTCCAGGGTTATATGGTTTGAATTACATTTTTTTAATGCAATTTTGAGGCTTAAAATAAGCTTAGCATTGAATAACCTCTTGGAATGAACAAATACATTGACTTAATAAAGCAGACTTTCGATTTCCCTACAAAAGAATTTGAGGTATCGGAAAATCAACTTCATTTTAATGGCGTTAACCTTCTGGATATCATTGAAGAATATGGCACTCCCCTAAAGTTAACCTACCTGCCTAAAATCTCTGAAAATATTCAGAATGCTAAAAAGTATTTTGGCAATGCCATGAAAACCCATGACTACCAGGGTAGCTACACTTATTGCTATTGTACCAAATCCTCTCACTTTAGTTTCGTAGTAGATCAAGCACTTAAAAATGGAGTGCATATTGAAACCAGTAGCACCTTTGATATTCCTTTGGTAAGAAACTTATACGAAAAAGGAAAGATCACAAAAGACACCTTAATCGTCTGCAACGGTTTCAAGAGAGATCTATACAAACAATACATTTCAGAATTACTCAATGATGGGTTTGTCAATTGCATCCCCGTATTGGATAATATTACAGAGATAGATTATTACTTGGAACATGTAAAAGTTCCTTTTAAGGTAGGAATTCGAATTGCTGCTGACGAAGAGCCAACATTTGGATTCTATACCTCCCGATTGGGAGTTAGGTACAATGATATCATCAAATTGTATGAAGAAAAAATAAAAAACAATCCCAATGTAAGCCTAAAAATGCTTCATTTTTTTATCAATTCAGGTATCAGAGACACAGCTTATTATTGGTCTGAATTGACTCGATTCATTCAAAAATACGTTGAGTTGAAAAAGGTAGCTCATGAATTGGACACCATGGATATCGGAGGTGGATGGCCCATCAAAACCAATGTATTTTTCGACTATGATTATCAATACATGGCCGACCAAATCATTAAAAATATTAAATGGATGTGCGCCAAAAACAATACCATAGAACCAAACATCCTTACTGAATTTGGAAGTTATACGGTTGGAGAAAGTGGTGCTGTGTTGTATTCTATATTAGATGAAAAGCTGCAAAATGACAAAGAGTTATGGTACATGATTGACGGTTCTTTTATCACCCAACTCCCAGATAGCTGGGGGCTGAATCAGAAATACATCATGCTCGCGGTGAATAATTGGGACAAAGAATATCACAATATTTCACTGGGAGGACTGACTTGTGACAGTATGGACTATTATAATTCCGAATCCCATCAATTCAATATATACTTGCCTAAAAGAGAAAAAAACAATCAACAATACATTGGTTTCTTTCATACAGGTGCGTATCAAGAATCTCTGGGAGGGTACGGTGGTATTCAACATTGCCTGATCCCCGCACCCAAACATGTAATAATTGATAGGGATGAAGAAGGAAATATCAGTCATCAGCTATTTGCACCGGAACAGGAAAGCAATGATATGATGAAAATTTTGGGTTATTGACAATCTCCAGCTCCTTAGTAAAAAAAAAGCGCTTCCTTTAAAGGGAAGCGCTTTTTTTTGTTGGATAGAAAACTCAACACGCATGCATTTGAAACTAACTACGTAGTTTTTTTAGTGGTAAAAATAAGCTATGAAAATCTTTTCATAGCTTAAGTCAATTAACAATAAACCCAAAATAACCAAAGTTGTAATAGAAGGATTTGAACCTACCATGATTTCTCATCTCCGCTTCCCCTACGGGGTATTACAATTACCATTTCTTCCGATTTGGTATTACAAATATACCTATAAATATTATTTTACAAAAGTATTCGATACTTTTTTATATTTTTTTTTAACTACCCTAAATAACTAAAATAATTGAGATAACTATTAAAATTATAGTACTTACCATAAAATTTATTATCAAGTTTTAGAAAACCCTGCCAGAAGAAATTTGAAAATGTTTATTTTTTTTCCACCTATTTATCATTAATAATTATGAAATGGTCATTAAAGCCCGAATGTTGCCTAATCGAAAAGCAATCTTGATTAGGAAACTCTAAATTATTGGTAAAACCCAGGTACTGTCCCCTATTCATTACTGAATAAATGAATTTTTAAGAAGAACAAGACCTGTTCAGGCCTTGAATCATTAAGCACACAAATTGAATCACAATGTAAATAGGAATTAAGTGCTTATTCATTCAAAAAATAGACTTTGATGAATCCATTCAATTAAGCTCATCCATGGAATTATAAAAAAAAAATTATTGAACCCAGCCCAAATTAAATTGTTTTTAAACACGGTTAAGTCATCACTGCTAACCCTTTTTAGCGCTTGCTAAGTTAGGAAAGGTAGTAGCATTATTTTTTGTTCGGGATTCCTACAGCTTCCACAAATTAAACCCCTCCCTAAACCTATCAATGACTGGTTTTTAAAACCAAGGGTAAGGAGCTAAGTGTCTTCAAAATGTTTATTCTCGGAATGATGATTTTTTCAAAACACTAAGTCGAACCCAGGTTATTGAGCGTCATTAAATGTTATTTTCCAGACATTACCTCCTAACTTCCATCCCCCATATTCAATTACGTATAAATTTTCATCAATCAAAACAGCGTCTACAGGCTGGGTAAAACCGCTAGCTATTCTAAATGTATTCATTTTATAATTTTCTTTTTCTTTAGAAAATTGTAAATCTAACAGCAATAGATCTTCCCCTTCTGAAGTAAATGGTTGCATAAGTGCTGACTTATTGCCATTGGTATACCTAAGAACCATTGCT
Organism: Cyclobacterium sediminis; assembly: GCF_054781075.1. Classification (NCBI taxonomy): domain Bacteria; kingdom Pseudomonadati; phylum Bacteroidota; class Cytophagia; order Cytophagales; family Cyclobacteriaceae; genus Cyclobacterium; species Cyclobacterium sediminis. Next base: position 80,025 of record NZ_BAAGVC010000010.1, read on the forward strand.
TTACCTTTATATTTACCCGGAAGTGCATGCCCATTATCAGAGACTAGACCCAGTGGAGAAGAGTGTGGAGTAAATGTCGTCATCCCCAGACCCAAATCTGATGCATCTTGAATTTCACCGGTGGTTTTATCCCTAAATTTATCAGCATCCGGACCATAATTCACTATACTTTTACCAAAGTTAATACCCTCAGGTTTTTTAGGAAACTGAGGATCATTGTAAAAATCATCCGGCCATGCTGCAGCCCCTTCATTTAAGAATGGATCCTTAGATGGGTCGGGAAACCAATCAGAATACTGCTGTGGTGTTTCCATACCGCCCATAATCCAAGGATAGCCATAATGAAAACCTTCTCGCACCCAATACATGTCCTCATTTTGGTCATAATCACCGGAGTTGACTACAGCCAAAAGTCGGCCGTCAGGGTCTAATGTTAGGTCATAGGCATTCCTAAGGCCTTCGGCATATAGGTAACCATTATCCTTTAGGTATTTAAGATCATCGGGAAGCAGTAGGTTTTCTGCTTCAATGGGAATACGGAATATTTTAGAAGTAAGGGCTACATCACGCGCGTCGGGATAAGCTCCTAAATTATCTTGAACTTCTCCATGATCGGTTCGACTACCACTTACTACAAATATACTCTTCCCATCTTCACTCACCTGCAAAGCAGACCAACCATGGTCGAACGGAGTATTCGTCGTACCATATTCTGCGGTTGTAAACATCATGGTCACTTGGGCAAGGCCTGATTTATCCCAGTTTACCCGCACCATTCTTCCCAAAGTTCCTTTATCCTCGTTGACCCTAACATTGCCGGATAAAAACAATTGTCCATTGTGCATGGTGGCTCCTTGAAGCCTAGTAATTCCATGCGCTGACAATTCAAGCATCTTTTCCAATTGGTGTGGATCTTCCATAGGTAGCCTATAAACATCTCCTCCAATGGTGGCATACCAGATATATTGATCTGGCCCTTCCCATATTCTCACCACCCTGGGGACTACCTTAGTAAAATGTTCAATTTCCAAACCCGGCACAAGGGGTTCAGGGTTAATTGCATTCGCTTCACTAGACTGCATTTCATTAAGCTGCTGAATAAAGCTCACCAAAGCCCATCGTTGGTCTTCTGTCAATAGGTCCTTAAATGAAGGCATAACACCTTTACCTTCTGCTATTTTATAGAAAATTTCTCCACCCGATTGAGCTTGAACTGTTTCGGAAGTCAAATCTGCAGGCTGAGCACCCATTGCTTGCCCGGCCGCTCCATCACCCCTTCCTCCCGCCCCATGACATGTAGAGCAATAAATTTGAAATAAATTTTTTCCTTTTTCTATGCTATTATTATCTACATCAGGCTGTTGAGGCAATGCTATTGAATCAGGTACCAACCAAGAAGCTTCTGATATTACTTTATTTCCACTAGGATTTTGACAGGAAATAGTGGTCAACAAATAGCATAAAAATATCAATAGAAAACGGCCATTCATAATCTTGGGTTTATAATTAAATTATTCCCATAATTTAAAAAAATGTTGGTAAGATTATATCGTTTCCTAATTATTTCTGTAATAAAAGCAAAATTAATATCAGTCTTTACACTTTTCTTTCCCTTTTTTGTCAATGAATTACTACTTATTTCATTTTGAAACTAAGGAATGAACAATAAAAATTTACTAACTTGGATTACTCCGATATAAACAACACTTGTTATTGCAAATCATGAAAAAACTAGTAGTAACCATAATTTTATTGACCGGAATCAACCTTGTTTCCAAGGCTCAAATAGGTGCCAACCAAATTAATATTGGCTTTGATGCAGGAGGCGTGCTCAATGAATATTATCAATCCCAATTCCCGGCGGGCTTTGGGGCTTCCGTTAAAGGTTTATTGGGTATGGCCATGAACTCACAATTTTCAGTTTCAGGGCATTATTTGTATTTCCCTTTAAATTCAAATAATATTCTTCCAAAAGGCGAGAGCATAAGCTTACACCAAATCCCTGTATTTGTTGGATACAGAGTATATAGGGAATCTTTCTTCTTTGAACCCCAAATTGGTGCAGCATTATTGATCAACAGTAGCAAAAATCAATTGGGTAAAACCTCTTCCAATGACTTTGAATTTGCTTTTTCTGCAGAAATAGGATACGTATTTAATCAGTTAGAATTCAGTCTTCGGTATCAGCAATCAGGAGGCTCACCCTTTCAATTGGCTTTTTTGGGAGCCAGAGTAGCTTATGTCTTAGTTGGTATAAACTAGTTTCTCAATTTTCTTAAGTGCTCTCCATATATATAAAATGCCTCTAAAAATCACTTAGAGGCATTTTATCTTTACTATAGTTTTTTATTTTCGATCATTGATTTGACAATCAAAATATTTTGAAAGATTACAGCAAACCTTTCCCTACCCCTACTTTGATTAGGTGGTATAAACGGAGTTGAACATCACATAATCAGTGGTAAGGTCTGATCCCCAGCCTGTAGCTTCTTGCTTTCCGGTATTTAGTTCTAAATGCACGATTATATGAGATTCTCTAAGCAGTTTTTTCATATAATTCTTGTCAAATTTCGTCGGAGCACCTTTTAGAAGCACCTGAACCTGGCTGTCGGCATCTCCAAGGTACAAATTGGCTTTTTTGTAATTAAAGCTGATACCTGCATTTCCACAAGCTGCAATAATTCTACCCCAGTTGGGGTCACGTCCAAACATGGCTGTTTTCACCAAAGTAGAGTCAGAAATAGCCCTGATAAGTTTCATGGCCACATTTTCAGAAATAGCCTTTGAGACCTTATACTCTATGAATTTTGATGCTCCTTCACCGTCAGAAACAATTAGCTTGGCCAAATGTGTCAAAAGTTCTTTCAGCTTCTCTTTAAATTTAAGGTATAGTGGATCCTCTTCACTGGTTATTTTTTCATTTCCGGCCATTCCGTTGGCTAAAATGGCTACCATGTCATTGGTAGATGTATCTCCATCCACGGTGATCATATTAAACGACCTGTCTACGCAATATTTAAGTGTTTTTTGCAGCAACTTCTCATCAATGGCTATGTCTGTTGCCAAGAAAGAAAGCATGGTTGCCATGTTCGGGTGAATCATTCCTGAACCTTTGGCCACACCACCAATTGCTATGGTTTTTCCTTCCCATTCAAAATCTACAAAACCCTCTTTAGCAAAAGTATCTGTAGTTAGGATTGCATTGGCTAAAAAAGAACCTGCCTTGGCATCGTTGGATAATTTTGGCACCGTGGTTTTGATTCCTTCCACCACATCTTCTGTAGGAAAAGGCTCTCCAATTAAACCTGTAGATGCTACAATCACATCTTCCGGGGAAATTTTCAAGGCAGCAGCTACCGTATCGGCCATCGCTTCTGCTCCTTCTCTCCCCTGCTCCCCTGTACATGCATTGGCATTTCCCGCGTTGCAAACTATCACTTGGGCTTTGTTATTGGAAAGATTTCGTTGGGTAACCTTGATAGGTTCCGCCTGAACTTTATTTTGAGTTAGTGTAGCCGCTGCTGCCGCAGGTACTTCCGAAAATATGATGGCCAAATCCCTTCTCATGGATTTTACTCCGGAATGAGCCCCCCAACATTTAATTCCTTTTACACTGGTTATATTCTTAATCATTAGATATTTTTTATTTTATGGTTGCATTGGAACCTGTAGAAGACCAATGGATTCGTTCAATCCCAACATAATGTTCATATTATGAACAGCTTGACCTGCTGCACCTTTGACCAAATTGTCAATTGCAGCTATGACAATCGCTTTTCCGGTTCTTTGGTCCCAAAATGGATATACATCTGCGTAGTTACTTCCCCTTACTTCCTTTATCGAAGGCGCTTGATTTCTCAATCTCACAAAGGGCTTATTCTTATAAAAATCCCTGTAAAGAGCGGTCAACTTTTCTTGGTCCATCTCTGTATCAATGGCTATATAAGAGGTAGCCAATATACCCCTATCAACGGGTAAGAGATGAGGCGTAAACTGTAAAATAACGGATTTTTTCAGTAAAAATGAAAGCTGCTCCTGAATTTCTACAGTATGCCTATGTGTACCTATTCCGTAGGCTTTGAAATTGTCATTCACATTGGAGAAATGGGTGGTATTACTGGCCTTGACTCCGGCACCGGTAATTCCTGACTTGGCATCAATTATCGCTCCTGCTGTATTGCCAATGCCGGCTTCAAATAAGGGTGCAAGGCTTAAAACAGAAGCAGTGGGATAACAGCCGGGGTTGGCTATTAAGCTAGCTTCACTTATGTCTTTATAATGCAATTCAGGCATTCCATACACAGCTTGGTCAAATCCTTTATGGAAAGTATGGTCTTTTTTATACCAATCTTCATACACTTCCGGGCCTGACAATCTAAAATCTCCGGACAAATCGATGATTTTTACCCCTTCATCTATCCAACGTTTTACAAACTCCATGGATACACCATGAGGAAGAGCTAGAAAGACTACATCTACTTCAGCCACATTTACATCATCAGCTCCAATCAATTCAAAATCAATTATCCCTGTAAATTGACCATGCAAATCTGAAAATCGCTTCCCCTTATGACTTTCGGAGGTGATACTTACGATTTCCACTTCAGGGTGATGAATTAGAATCCGCGCCAATTCAGAGCCCGTATAGCCGGATGCCCCTACTATGCTAACTTTATATTTACTTTGTCTCATTTTGCTCAATTGATTCAATTAATCTTTCCAATTTTCCCAAAACTGTATCCACATCTTCATCTGGTATATTGAGAGGGGGAACAAGCCGAATCACTGATTCGGCAGTTCCATTCACTATAATTCCATCATCCAAAAGTGCTTTTACCAAAGGGGCCGCCGGGCGATCCAAAACAATACCAATCATCAACCCCATTCCCCTCACTCCTCTGATCATAGGGTGCTTGGTTTTCCAAGATTCAATCGTTTTTATTATCCAATTTCCTTTTTGAAGGGCTCTTTCAACCAATCCCTCTTCATGTATCGCTTTTAAAGTAGCCAATGCAGCCGCCGAAGCCAAAGGATTCCCTCCGAAGGTGGTACCATGATCTCCAAAGTCTATTGCATTTCCTACTTTTTCATTGCAAAGAAATGCACCAATAGGCACTCCGCCACCTAGACCTTTAGCCAGGGTCATAATATCGGGCTGAATACCAAAATGCTCTTTAGCAAAAATTTTACCTGTTCGCCCTACACCACACTGGATTTCATCAAAAATCAACAATACATTGTTCCGATCACACAACTCACGCACCTGTTCCAAATACTTTTTCTCTGCAGGAATAATTCCTCCCTCTCCTTGAATAGGCTCCAAAATGACTGCTGCTGTATTTTCATTTATTGCTGCTTTCAAGGCGTCGATATCATTGAAGGTTACCTGAGAAAAACCTTCCGGAATCGGAGCAAAACCCTGCTGATATTTTTTCTGACCTGTGGCTATAGTGGCCAGAGTACGTCCATGAAAGGAGTTTTTCATGGAGATGATTTCACCTCCTTTATTGTGCGTACTGGCATATTTCCTAGCAATTTTAATGGCTCCTTCAACAGATTCCGCACCGCTATTTGTAAGAAACACATGTTTTAACCCGGTCAAATCAACCAATAATTTGCTGACAGCAACTTGGGGAGGACTAACGAAAAAATTGGAGATATGCATTAATACAGCTGCTTGATCTTGGACAGCACCTACTACCTTAGGGTGACAATGCCCTAAGTTATTTACAGCAATTCCGGCCAGCATATCAATGTATTCTTTCCCATCAGCATCCCATAGCCTACTACCTTTGCCCTTGATAAAGGCCAGAGGAAAGCGTTTGAAAGTGGGTAAATAATTTTTCTTGTCTTCTTCGTACAAATACTCGTTCGAAATATGCATGCTTAAAGTTTAATTGTTGTTCCTATTGAATTATGCTTGATAAGATAACCTGAAATTTGTTCAGGACGGGTACCATTTAAAATTACTGCACTTTTAACGCCTGATTTAACGGCGTTGACACAGGATTCGATCTTTGGAATCATACCTCCGGATATGGCATTACCATAAAATTCAGGAATTGTAGTGGTATCTATTTCCCTAATTATTGAGTCCGGATTTGGATATTCCTTGTACAGTCCATCTACATCAGTCAATACAATATAAGCATCTGCTTGGATAGCAGCTGCAATTTTCCCTGCAAAAACATCTCCATTTATATTGTAATCCTTTCCTTCTTCGTCCGAGGCTATACAGGTGATTACCGGAGTAAAGGCATTATCCAATAAGGATTCGATTAACAATGGGTTAACCGTAACTATATCTCCTACCTGACCTAGATCCACTTTTAATTCTTCCCCATTTTCCTCTTTTCGTATATGCCACCTTTTTTGAGCAATCGATAACTTCCCATCTTTTCCTGAGAGTCCTACAGCTTTAAGCCCTTGCTTGTTCATTAAATTGACAAGGGAACTGTTAACTTCTCCTTTTAAGGTCTTTTCTATGCAGGACATGGCAGCTAAACTGGTGTGTCTGTGACCATCAAAAAATTCCGATTTTATTCCTGCTTCTGCTAAGGCTTTATTGATAAATGGTCCTCCTCCGTGAACCAGTACTACCTGAATCCCATGGCTTTGCAATACTTTTATTTTATTAGCAATGTCATGTTTCAATTCTTCACTGACCATTGCATTCCCACCGTATTTAATGAGAATTTTGCGATATTTCATTGTATATTTTATTTCGTCGAAATTAGAAATTCTAAAACTTTGCAAAAGAAAAAAGCAATAATTATACCAAGGAAAGAAATTTATACTGAAAAAATCATATAGAATGAATTCGTTTAAATATTGATACGGAATATTGAAATAATGAAAACCTGTCTACAGGTCTTGACAGACTGTCATGAAAAAAAGGATGTGTGCTTCACAATCACCCTTAGATATGTTTTAAAAAACTTTATAAAATCCAAAAAATCTTTTAATTCTTTGGATAAGGTATTTTTGCAAACGGATTCACTAAGTGTTAGGGTAGCTTTTCAAACTGACCCGACAAGGTCACTTCTTTACCATTGATTTTGGTGTAAAACCGCCCTCCCCTTTCACTTAATTGATCGGCCACCATCTCGTTCTTTTTAATTCTTGCAGCCCAAAAGGGTACTAGCATGGCATGAGAGGATCCGGTGGCATAATCTTCCAATTGATTGACATGCGGAACTAGTGTTCTACTTACGAAATCAACCTTATCTCCTAAGGCAGTAACTGCATAACCAAATATTTCAGATTCCCTTAACTTATCAAAGTCAGGTTTCATTTGTTTGACAGCATTAGCTGAATCGGTAAGGATCAGGTGTTTATTGGCAGTCTCATAAATACCTACAACCGGTATTCCCAACCCCTCTCTAATCGCTTCCGGACACTCAGGAATCTCCCTGTTAATGGGAATGGCTTCAAGGCTCATATGAAAAAAATCTTCTTCCACCGTCACAACGATTTCGCCTCCATCATAGCAGAGCATGATATCTTTTTTATTTAAATGATCGGAAAGAAATATTCCTGCAGCAGCAGCACCATGACCACAAAGGTTGATTTCAGCATCCGGAGCAAACCACCTCACATTGCATCTTCCTTCTTCGTCAATGTTAACAAAGGAGGTCGCCGGAAGCCCAATAACGTTTGCTTTTTGTTGCATGTCCTCTGTATCCAACATTTTATCACAGAGAAAAACGGCTGCCGGATTTCCTTTGAAACCCAATTCTTGAGAAGTAAAGACGGCAATTACGGCTTGTTGCATGGTTGAATTCGTTTAGTTAGTTGGCTCTCCAAAAATAGGGAGTGAATAATACCAATATAGTAAAGAGTTCCAATCTTCCCAACAACATCAAAAAGCTAAGAAACAATTTTGCAAATGGAGAAAAGAATGCAAAATTGTCTATAGGGCCTACCCGACCAATGCCCGGCCCCACATTTCCCATTGAAGTGGCTACCGCTCCAAAAGAAGTAATCATATCGTAACCAGCAATGGACATCACGATAGATCCTAAAACAAATATCATCAGGTATAATAAGAGGAAATTCATAATATGGGTAATGACCTTACCTGTTACTCTTTCTCCATTTATTTTTAAAGGCACTACCGCCCTAGGGTGCACGATACGTTTGAATTCGAGGGTAGAATTTTTCACAAAAGTAAGGTGCCTGATAAATTTTATCCCTCCACTTGTAGAACCTGCACAAGCTCCCATAAATAACATCATAAAGAATATGATGGTCAACCCATTGGTATACCCGGTATAATCGGCAGTAACATAACCTGTAGTGGTTATTAGGGAAACCACCTGAAAAAGCACATCCCGCAAAGATTTTTCAAAGCTATCATCGGCCAAGAAGTACACTGCACTAAAAATCCCCATAACCAAAAAACAAACACTTATAAAATAAGCCCTAAATTCATCACTGGCCCATACCCTTCTAAAATGGCCTTTAAAGGCAAAGTAGATCAAAGTAAAGTTTGTCCCTGCTAAAAACATAAAAAAAACAGCCGTATATTGAATGGCTGGACTATCAAAAAAGGCCATGCTAGCATTTTTTGTAGAGAACCCTCCGGTGGACATGGTGGTAAGGGAATGATTCATGGCATCAAAAAACGACATTCCTTCCAAATAATAAATTACAACCAAAAGAAGAGTAAGACCAAAATAAATAAACCATAGCCTTTTGGCTGTCTCTCTGATCCTTGGGTGTACTTTATCGGAAGTGGGTCCAGGTGATTCGGCCACAAAAAGCTCAATTCCCCCGATTCCTAACAAGGGGAAAATGGCAACCGTCAACACTATAATACCTAAACCTCCAATCCATTGGGTCATGCTTCTCCATAGGAGTATTCCTTCCGGCAACCGTTCTATGTCTGTAAGTATAGAGGCACCGGTGGTAGTAAATCCTGAGACGGTTTCAAATATGGCATCTGAATAATTGGGTATGCTTCCACTTAAGAGGTAAGGCATCATGCCAAAAACAGACATAATGATCCAGCTTAATGCAACGATCATATAGCCTTCCCTTTTCCGAATGTTTTGATCTTGTTTGGCAAATGAAAAGAAAAAAGTTCCACCAATGGTAAGACAGATTAATGCTGATCCAATTAAAGTAATTTGATCTCCACTTTGGTAATAATAGGAGAAAGCAACACTTGGAAACATCAGCACCCCCAAGAGCATCATTAATCCTCCCATGACTTTTAAAATGGCCTTGTAATGAATCATGGTTAGTTAAATAATTTTTCCAGTACAGGTTTGGCTTCAGGCAAGGCCAAAACAATGGCTTTGTCATAAAGCTGCAATTGAAATTGACCATCAGGAATAAAAACTTCTTCCCCTCTAATCACACCTGCTACCACAGCTGTACTGGGAAAATGTAGGGCCTTCAAGTTCTTCTTGGTTAATTTATTGTTTTTGGTTACGGCGTATTGCACAAACTCTGCTTCTACTCCCTGGATCCCCGATACAGCTTCCACTTGTCCTTTTTTCAAGTACCTACTTACGTGATTTGCCGCCACCAACTTTTTATTTATTAGCGAATCTACACCTATACTATGGGAAATATGGATGTATTCCCTGGTATCTACATGGGCAATGGTTTTGTAAACGCCATGGTTCTTGGCGCTTAGACTGGTAATGATATTTGTCTCCGAACTGTCTGTCAAAGCTAAAAAACCATCCATAGTTTCCAGACCTTCCTCAATCAAGAGATTGATGTTTTTATAATCTCCGTGAATAATCAGGGCATTATCCAATCTTTCTGCAAGCCATTTACACCGCTCTTTTTCATTATGGATCAAAGTTACTCCATAATCACCCTCTAATTCTCTAGCTGTTGAATAGGCCAAGTCGTCACCTCCAATAAGCATCACATCATGAATATCTTTTTCTTTATGATGTACAAGGTCTTTAACGGTATTTACAGATTTATTATTGGAAATAAAAAAAACGTGATCATTGTTTCGTATAAAAGTGTCTCCCCTGGGGATAATGGTTCTTTGGTCCCGGACAATGGCAATAATTCTAATTTCTTTAAAAATCGGGTCGGTACGGGTATCAGAGAGCTTTCTATTGATCAATGGTGAATATCTGTCCAGAGTAATGCCTACTACACTCAACCTTCCGTCTTCAAATTCAATCACATCCGAAAAGCTTGAACGTTTCATCAACCGTGATATCTCCTTACTACATAGCATAGAGGGAGAAATGATAGAGTCTATCCCGAGGTTTTCGAAATACACTTTATTCTCAGGGTATAAATAATCATGATTTCTCACCCTAGCTATTACTTTTTTAGCCCCCAATTGTTTGGCTAGTACAGCCGTACAAATATTGGTTTTTTCTGAGGTAGTAACAGCCAACATCAATTCTGCATTGTGAATGTTTGCCTTTTTTAAAACATCAATTGAAGCCGAATCTCCTTCTATGGTCAACACATCAAGTCTGGAACCAATATTGTCCAAAACATCTTTGTCCAAATCGATTAATATAATATTCTTACTTTCGTAATAAAGCTGTTCTGCCAGGTGAAAACCCATATCTCCTGCACCAGCGATCACGATATTTACTGCCATAGCGTCGTATTAAATATTCAAAGGTAATATTAATCAAAAAAGGTGCAAGACCAATAATTATTAACTGATTTCCTCATATTATAACTGCTTGCCAAATATTAATTGGATTAAACCTTAATCGAATTTTTCAAAAACCAGTGCAGTTCTGTTGGTCATATAGATGCTTAACTGTTGCTTTTGGTCTGTAAAATATGCCAGGGTATTGTCTATCCGGCCAAACCCTCCATACTGCTTGTCATCTGAATTCAGGACAAGCCTGTATTGGCCCATTTCCGGTGCTTTAAATTTGTAATCAGCAATGGACACCAGTGGGTTAAAAGAAAATGCAAACAACAAGCCAGCTCTTCGAAAGACAATCACCTTATTCGCCGGATCAGCATGCACCTGATCGGCAAAAGGCGCGCACAGCACCCTTTGCTTTTTAATAAGAGCAAGCATGGATTTGTCCCAGTGAAGCAAAAATTGATATTTTAGGTCTTTATCTTCTGCCAGGCTCCACTGCCTTCGTGCATACTTATAGCTCCAATTATTCCCTTCTCTTGGAAAATCTACCCATTCTGGATGACCAAATTCATTTCCCATAAAATTTAAGTAGCCCTCTCCTCCAAGGCCAATGGTGAATAGTCTTAGTAATTTATGTAAAGCTATTCCTCTGTCAATAACGATATTCTCATCCCCCACTTGCATATGAAAATACATCTCCTTATCCATAAGCCAAAAAGCGATGGATTTATCCCCTACCAAAGCTTGATCATGGGATTCGGCATAGGCTATTGTTTTTTCCTTATACCGACGGTCACTTAATTCTTTCCAAAACTCAAGAACATCCCATTCTTCGTCTTTCTTTTCCTTAAGCATTTTGATGTAAAAATCAGGCACCCCCATAGCAAGCCTATAATCAAATCCTACACCACCTTCTTCAGGCAACCTGCACAAGCCCGGCATGCCACTTACATCTTCGGCAATGGAAATGGCTGAAGGTTTCACCTCCTTTATAAGACTATTTGCCAATTGCAAATAAGTAATTGCATCCCAATCTACATCTTTCAAGAAATACTTCTCAAAATGATCAAAAGTGGTTAATCCGTGATGAAAATACAGCATGGAAGTAACCCCATCGAACCTAAAACCATCAAAATGAAATTCTTCCAACCAATATTTTAAGTTAGAAAGTAAAAATCGTTTGACTTCCCACTTCCCATAATCGAATAACTTAGAGTCCCATACCTCATGGTAACCTCTAGGACCGGAATGAAAATACTGATGGTCTGATCCATCAAACGCGTTCAAGCCTTCTGAGACATTCTGGACGGCATGAGAATGCACCACATCCATAATGACTGCTAGGCCAATTTGATGTGCCTTATTGACGAGATACTTCAAATCTTCAGGAGTTCCAAATCTGCTAGAAGGACAGAAAAAGTTAGAGACATGATAGCCAAAAGAGCCGTAATAGGGATGTTCCATTACTGCCATTAGTTGAATAGCATTGTATCCAAGGGCCTTGATTTTTGGTAATATTTTATCCGCAAAATCCACATAAGTACCTACGGTTTCCTCTTCAAGGCCCATGCCAACATGACATTCATATATCAACAAGCCTTCTTTGTTGTAGGCTGGAATAAAATCCCTATCCGTCCAAATAAAAGGTTTTTCAGGAGACCATATTTGGCCTGTAAAATCTTTACTAGTTTCATCCTGAACCACCCTTCTGATATAAGCAGGTATACGGTCTAAGCCTCCCTTATCTGAAATGACGTGTACTTTCACCAAACTTTCATGAACAAGTTTGTCTTTGTATGTATCATATGGCAATTCAATTTCCCAGACACCCCATTCATCCATTTTAAGGGGATGGCTATTTCTGTCCCAATTGTTAAAGTCACCAATCAAAAATAAAGCTTTGGCTTCCGGGGCCCATTCCCTATAAACCCATGCCTGCTTAGACTTGTCAAAATTAATCCCAAAATACTCATGACCCGAGGCAAATTCCTTTAGTCCTTTATTGGGTGTTTTAATTTCATCATATGCCCTTTGAAACCTAACCCATCTTTGGTAAATTTCTTCTTTGTAATCCTCTAACCATGGATCTTCTTGAACAATTTTCAGTTTCATATAGCTGTCTGCAAAAGTGATTGTATAATTTATTAAAAAAGTGCAGTTATTTCTTCACAGGGTAGCCATTCTTTTTCCAATGATCATACCCTCCTTCTAAATTGAACACTTGACTAAATCCTTTTTTTATCAATAAATCAGCGGCCTTCTTACTCCTGCCCCCTACTTTACAATATACCAGCACTTTCTGATTTTTATCTAGTGAAGCTATCTTGTCAGCAAAACCTTCTTGAAGAAAATCCATATTTACTGCTCCCGGAATTAAGCCTTGGGCCACTTCTTCTTTGGTTCGTACATCCAATATTACCGCATCCAACTCCTTTTCTGCCAATAAAAAAGTTTGAGGGTCAATATTGATAGCCTCCGTGCTTTCCTCGGATAGATTTTGAAGTGAAGCATTATTTTTTGAAACAAGCGGATTGATCCTTGCATAAGCTTCTTCCTCAAAATGAACTTTATATCCTCCCTCCCATCTCGGGTCTGCTTTATAATAATCCGTACTTACCAATTGCGCCCCACTTGAAAATGCCATTTCTCTTCTTTTCGTATCATTTGATCGGGCTTCTTTAGTTCCTGCATCCGCCCTTGTTCTCACGATATACCCTCTTTTGACATATTCTGATATTTGATCATAGTTTTTAATGGGATCATTGATGATATGTATGGCAGACATGGAATGTTCCTCAGGGACTTTCACGAAAATGAGGCCATCTCCTTTGGCGAGGTAGGATGCTACCTTTTGTTCCCCCTCATCCAAGATAAATATAAACTTCCCTCTGGCCTCATCCAGATTCGGCCAGCCCGATTCCAACACGGCTGTTTTTAGATCTTTATACTCTCCTTGAATGTTTTTAGGGGTGATCAATTTTTCAAGACCCAAAAAAGATTCAATTTCTTTGTCTAACTGGCCAAAGGCTACTTGGTCAAATTGAAGAGTTTGGGTAAAGCCAAGATCCGGATAATTCTCATCCTTTGCATTGATACTTATAAAAATTGGCAAATGATTGGGATGAAAAGAGGACCAAGTTTTTAAATCTGCCAAATAATCCCTGAATAAAGCATGGTGACTTAAAAAATCAATGTCTTGAACGTGAAACACTTTAAAACCCGGGGCATCAAAACCTTTGTCCCACTGCAATGAATCGACCATTCCTTTCCCCAAAGGATTGCTAAACCTCCCACCTTCAGGATCATAATAAATGTCTAATTCAAACAATCTAAGTCCGGCATTCAGCTGCTCCCAAAAATTGGGATGGCTATAATCCAGACTTTCTGCCATTGACGGATTTTCGTCCTTTATCCTTTTTAACAGAGGTTCAGGAATGGCCTTCTTATAGCTATTATGGGTGCCAATTAATTGGATTTCATTGATTGATAAGGGTTTTTGAACAGGGTTCTTTTCATTTTTATTATTGCAACTGACAAAGAATATTATTAGGCAAAGTGCAAGACACCTTAAAATCATAAGCATTTCTTTTTCTAACTTTAAATATATCGATTCTTACTCAATTATTTACCACGGGTAGAAAACTCTGCCCACAGCGGAAGATGGTCTGAAATCCTCCAAGACAATTGAAAAGGGCTCAATCCTTTATTTTTCTTAATGTGGGGGCCAAAGTCAAATACCCCACCATTAAGGTATCTAATAGAAAGTTGTGGGATTTTGAATTGATTTTCAAACCATGCAATCTGGGAATAAAACTTTGTTTGGTTGTCTAGTAATGTTCTGCGCACATCCCATAAATCTTCCGGAACAGATAATCCGGTTGAAACAAAGGCATCGTAACGAGGGTCTCCTCTCCTGTCTATATTGAAATCTCCTAGAAGTATAAGGCTTTGATCAAATGAACGCATATTGGAAGCCCAGTCCCGTAACCATTCAGCGATTGCCTTCAGCTCCCCTTCCCTGTCCGAGGCTTTTTTTCCATACAATACATGGGCACTGATGAGAATAAAAGTTTTATCTTCTACCTTAAAACCTACTGCATAAGGCGTCCTGGCAAATTGTCTATTAAAAGCCCCTTCTTTAATTTTTTCATCTTTTTGTTCCGGAACCACTAGCTCACATGCCAGACCGGATAATTTAACCTTCCGGGTATCAAATAAAAACCCAATCCTTTCATTATTTCCCTCATCTCCACCTGAAACATCAGTTAATATAAAACTCCAGTGATTGCCTAAAAGCTTAAGCATATGCCGAAAGGCTTTCAAATCTCCTTTTAGTTCCTGTACAGCTATGATATCAAATCTCGATATAATTTGGGCAATTGCCATAATGGAATGTAGGTCTCTTTTAGGAGAGTCAGAATCTTCTGCTTCCCACTTTTCTGTCAGCCCACCAAAAGCGCGAATATTCCATGTGGCTATTAAAATATTATGATCCAGCTTCTTAAATGGAAGCCCATTGTCTAAAACAGCATTGAGGGCTTCCATTTCTTCTAAAATATACTCTGGAGCGGAGCTCAAAATTTTTGAAGATTTCTGGTTCATGATAAAATTGATTATGAGAAACAATTTTAAATAAAAATAAGGTTTTTTATGCTTTATTAAAACCCTATGCAATATTCATTCAGAATATTAAAGAAATATAGTACTGTTAAGTGATGAATGAAAAATGTAACATTAGTGAATAAGCCACCTTAACAGCGCAATTAAAATCCCTACCATTCCGCCAACTACTGCTCCATTCAGCCGGATGTATTGCAAATCATTTCCTACCTTATTTTTAATCTGTAGCATTATGCCTTCATCATCCAGTTTTGCCAGACTACTTCTCACCATTCCCCCCAATTCCGGATGGTATTTTGTTACCAATTGGGTTATGGTGGACTTCATCCAAGTATCAATTTGACTTTTACTTTGAACATCCTCACGAAGTTCGTTTAAAAACCGTTGTAATTGCCGGTCAATTAATTGTTTTATAGGTGTATTTTTCTCTGAAAATTGTTCATGAATACTCTCTTGCAATTGAGACAATACTTTTTGAATCATGCCTCTGGTTTGCTCATTTAACACCCAGTTTCGCTTTAGTTTTTCCACATAAGCCAAAGTTTTCTCCTCCTCATTTTCGAGGTTAGCTGCAAATTCCAAAACATAGCCTTCCAACTTTTTCCTAATGGGGTGATCTCTGTCATTTTTCACTTCCTCCAATAGTGCCAAGACCAAATCCATAATCCGATCTATCATTAGATCCGGGTCAATTCCTCCGGTTTTCTTCCCTATCCATACAGCAGATTTTTTGACCCAATCCCTATTTGCATAAGAAAGCAGGGCATCTTTTAATTTTCCTAAAATCAACGCTCTTGTATCCGGTTCTTGAATAGAAAGCGCAAATTGATCCAGGGCTACAGCCATAAATTCATGGTGTTTACCTTTTACCATCACTTCATTCAACCAGACACCAAGCGGTTTGGCTATATCGGAACTTTGAAGCCTATCTTTTAATAATTTTTGAATCAATACAACGAGTTTTGGATGATCCAATTCACCGGACAACCTTATTACGACACCACTAAAAAAATCCAATAATTTTTTTCGATTGTTTTCAGATTCTAAGGCTTGCAAAACACCATCTGAGATTTTTATTTTAGTTAGCCTTTCGCTTAATACCTCCGGTGACAACCATTGAGTGGTTACTAAATCTACAATACCCTCCGTCAATTTTGATCTGTTCTTGACAATGATATTGGTGTGTTTTCTTACATAGGGTATAGGTATCTCATAAAAAAGTGCACTTACAGCAAACCAATCTGCCAGCCCACCAATAGTTCCAGCCTCAAACCCGGTAGCCAGTATACGCCAAATGTCCCCCTCAAGAAAGCTAAAATAGATACCAAATTCTAAAAATAGAAAACCGGATATGGCAATAAGTAAAGAATTTCTTCCAATTTTACTCTTCAAAATTATATGTTTATTGAGTTAAATTTAAATATGACCATTAAATAACCTCTAAACCAAGGCATTCGCTAAGATTGAGCAAAATTTGATCCATTTATATATTTGGATAATATAATAATGAGAATCTTGCTCAAGGAAATATTTATTTACTATTTTTAATGGCCGTTCCTTAATAGTACATATTAAGCTAATAATTTATGACTTTAATGAACAAACGGCCCCTTCCTAAAGGGATTTTTTTAATAAACAGCATTTAATCTTCATGTGGAATAGGTATATATTGTTTATCAAAAATATTTGTTTGGCTACTGAGCAAGACGCTAATCCCCTTAATTATTGGCGGGACAGACTCTTTATATCGGGAATTGCTTTTTTACTTCCGTTTTGCCTGATAGGTCTTATCCCCGGACTTATCATGTCCTACATAAATGATTTTCTACCCTTATTTATTTTTGATTCTATTGCTTTTATCGTCTCAGTAATGGTTGCATTGGTACCTAAAATACCTCTCATTGTCCGAAAATGGGCAATTTTCATGGTGTTTTATGGAGTTGGTGCTGTCCTTATTTTTTTTATAGGTAATTATGGTCCCGGCCTTATGTATTTATTGGCAGTCTCCATACTCATGATTTTATTCTTACCAAATAATCAGGCCTACACAAGTTTTTACTTTAACCTTGCTACATGCATTATATTTAGCTTGTTGATACACTTTAAACTTATTTCCAATCTACCAAATCTTCCCCATATCGATTTGGTCCACTGGATCACTGTATCTTCCAATTTAATATTCTTAAGTGCTATGTTTTCTTTCCTTATTCCCAAATTATTCTCAAGACTTGAAAACAGCTTAAAAGAACAAGTTTCACTTCAAAAGGAATTAAAAAAGGGTACCGTAAAACTAAAGGCATCTCTCGATGAAGTGGAATCTAAAAACCGGGAATTAGAACATTTTACTTATGTCGTATCCCATGACTTGCAAGAACCCTTAAGAATGATTTCCAGCTTCTTAGAATTGCTGAAAATTAAATATTATGGAAAGCTGGATGAAAAGGCAAATACCTATATTTCCTATGCTGTAGATGGGGCCAAACGGATGCGTTTACTTATTTTGGACTTATCAGAATATTCAAGGATTAATAAAATTACTGAAGATCCTATTTTCCTTGATCCAAAGAAAATCCTTGATGAATTACGAGTTACTTTTCAGGATGAAATTGAAATTAAAAATGCAGAAATTACGGTAGAAAACTTAAACCCATTTTTGGGTTACCCTAGCTTTTTTTCTATTTTGTTACAAAACCTTATCGCCAATGCTTTAAAATATTCAGAACCCAATCGATCACCAAAGATTCATTTTTCAATGGCGGAAAGAGAAAATGATTATGTATTTCAGCTCACAGACAACGGAGTTGGTATTGATGCTGAGTATTTTGATAAAATTTTTATACTTTTTCAAAGGCTACAGCAAAAAAACGCCGGAAGAGGAACCGGCATGGGATTAGCTATAGCTAAAAAAATTACTGATATGTTGGGAGGCGAAATTTGGGTTTCATCAGAGGTAGGAAAAGGCTCTGTATTCACCTTTACCCTACCCAATTACGAAAAAGTCAATTAAACCTACTCCTTGTTCCTAACATATATTAATTTCTCTCTACGTTCAACTTCAAAATTAGGAATTGCACTAACCAATGGTGTAAGTTTTTGAAAACCATAATTTCTGGAGTCAAAATTAGGTTGCTTTTTCTGGAGCAAATTCCCAATATCTCCCATAAAGGCCCAACCATCATCCTCTGCCAAGTCAGAAATGGTACTTGAAATTAACCGAATAAGCTTTGGATTAATTTTATCCAACTGTATAGAATTAACCTCTTTGTTTTTTCCATTTTCCTTGCTAACACTGGCCTGTAAAATCTCTAAATAAATAAATTTATCACAAGCAACAATAAAGGGATTAGGAGTTTTCTTTTCACCCATTCCAATCACCAACATACGGGATTCTCGCAATCTGGTAGCTAACTTTGTAAAATCACTGTCACTGGATACCAAGCAAAATCCATTCACCTTATCGGAATACAAAATATCCATGGCATCAATGATCATGGCTGAATCAGTAGCATTTTTGCCGGTGGTATAGCCATATTGCTGTATAGGGTTGATGGCATTTTCCAATAGCACATTCTTCCATTTTCCCAATTGAGGTTTTGTCCAATCCCCATAGATTCTTTTAATAGTCGGATTGCCATATTTGGCGATTTCCTCCATCATTTCCGTCACCTGAGTAGAAGGAACGTTATCAGCATCAATCAGTACGGCAATTTTAATGTCTTTTTCCATAAGGCTTTAGTATCGGGCATATAGGATTACTAACTAATTCTATCAGTCCTAATCAAGAATCCAGTCATGTTTTCATCTTGGTTTTCAATCTTAAAGATGATTAAAACAATACAAATCTAAACAATTCTTAATAGAATGGTTGTAATAAACTACTCACTTTGCTCAATTTTCTGTTTGATAAAATAGTCGTTATTATCATATTTCGACGCTTTGGCCCACTTGACATTGGTTTTTGGTAAATATTGCGCCAAACGCTTTTTAATCCCTTCATAGCCTTGTCTATCTGCAAGGTTGTACCATTCATTGGGATCTTCCTCCACCGCATACAACTCTTCAGCACCGTCTTCATAGTGAATGTACCTGTACTCCTTGGTGACTATCGCATGGTTATTTCTTGCCCAAGTAACGATTGCCGGTTTATCCCATTTTAGCTTGGGATTCTTTACTAGGGGATAAATACTTTCTGCCTCGATATTTTTGGGTTTTGGAAGCTTGGCTAAATCTGCTAATGTTGGATAAATGGAAAACAATTCCACGGGCGTTTTTACTTTTTCACCTTTTGGAATACCCGGCCCGGCATATATCAATGGGGCAGCAGTTGCGCTGTTCCAAAGGGCCACTTTTGCAAAGGTGTTTTTTTCTCCCAACCTATAGCCATGGTCAGACCACAGGACTACGATGGTATTTTTTGCATGTGGACTTTGTTCCAAGGTTTTTAGCACTTTCCCAATATAATGATCAACAAAGGATACACTGGCCAAATAGCCTTGAAGAATGTTTTTCCATTGCCCATTGGCCAAAGCCCATTCAGTGGTGGGCATCATTGGTAAATCGTCAATCTCAAGAGCAATTGGAGGTAAATCCTCACGGTCAGTCTCCAAGTAAGGAGGAAGGGTGAGTTTGGCAGTATCATACAGATCAAACCATTTTTTAGGAACATACCAAGGTACATGAGGCCGCAAAAAACCAACGGAAAGGAAGAAAGGTTGATCATATGTCCTATTGAGCCTTTCAGCAGCCCATGCTGCAGTATGATAATCCGGCATTTGCTTGTCTTCAGCCGGAAAAGGGCCCCAATCCGTGGATGTTCTTTTCTTGTCCCAATGAAAATTTTGCGTAGCATAAGGACCAAAACCATTGGCACGCCCACCACTTTCATCAAATATATGCTTGGGAGCATGCTTATGGTAAATCTTGCCTATCCCCATCGTATAATACCCATGCTCCTTGAAGTACTGGTGCATCATTTTAGCATCCTTAGTAGCCTTATTTGTCTCTTTAATATCGTTGTCATCAATAAATCCATAAATACCGGTGGTAGAAGGCCGTAAACCGGTCATTATGGCCGTTCTAGAAGGACTGCACATAGGGGATTGGCATTGGGCCTTGGTAAAAAGTAAGCCATTTTTGATAAGCTTATCCATATTGGGTGTTATGGCATCGGGATGTCCCATCCCACCTACAAAATTATTCAAATCATCCACAGCAATCATTAGAATATTGGGTCTATTCTGCTGACTTTTTCCGATGGTGCTGCTTAGACAAAAACTTATTAAAAACAATAAAAGGTACTTTTGGGGCATGGTTGGTTGTTAATTGTTAATGGGGTAATGGTTAATTGTTAATTGTTAATTGTTAATGAATTAATTGTTAATGAGATAATTAAAGAATTGTTAATTGTTAATTATTTCAAAATTTTAACTTCAAAAGGTAGGCTTGTCTGGAGCCGGTGTGTACAGAATTAAAACCTATCATATCACCATTTGGGCTCCACCTACAATGAATGTCACAACGCCAATGTCCTTTAAATGATTCTGGAGTTACAAACTGACCTAAGGTCCTCACAGCATTTGTTTTCATATCCATTAAATAGATTTTCTGTTCTCGAAATTTGTTCTCTCTGGCATAAATGTCTGTAACCATCCATTTGCCATCAGGCGAGAAAGTCCCATGTCCATCGAAATCCAATAAACCGTTTCCTAGTCTTTTATAATTTTCCTCACCGGTGGTGTATAATATATGAGCGTATTGGGTGTTCTCAAAGGATCCTGTCACCATCAATTCTTCATCGTTTAGCCAGTCAAAATGGGATCCTCCCCAACCGTCAGGAAAGCACCTTTGAAGCCCTGTGCCATCTGTATTCACTATCAACGAAGTAGTATTTCTATTGGGAATGGCTCTTGCCAACCAAAATAGTTTGGTTCCTTCTCTACTAAATAATGTATGGTTAAAATACTCTATTCCTTCCTCCGGAATTTCAGGTACAAGTTCTTTTACATCTGCAATAGAAACAAGAAGCTCAGACGTTCCTGTTTCCAGATCTATTAAAAAAATACCGTCATCCTCAGGAAACTGGACATCCTCTTGTTTATCTTGCCCTTCACCTCCATAACCATAATCACTTCTAGTGATACGTAATCTGGAAAAATTAATACTAACAGCCTTTTTTCCATCCGGAGATACCGCACTTACCGGATGGGGTATGGTTTTTATCTCTTCTTGGGTATGAACATTCATGATTATGGAAACAAATTTGCCTTCCCTTAGGTCATTGTATATGATTAAAGAATCAGGTGAGGAAGCCAGCCAATGCGCCATGCACCCTTGCTGAAAATTCCATGCCTTAGTCGTAGTAAGCGGCTTAAATTCCATGGTTTCCAGGTCAACCATACCAAGCGTAGCTTCGTCATCTTCCGTTGGAAGCCTATCTACAATATCTGTTTCCAAAACTGTTGCATACCGCTGATTGGCGCTGAATGAATTGATTCCATAATAACTTGCATATAGGTGTTCTTTCCCATTATCTACCAGTTGAATGGGCTCAGAAACTTTTGGAAAATGAACAAGATTGGGATTACTCTTCTCCTCATTGGAAGATCGCTCAGTACAAGAAATCACAATTAAACAACTAAGCAGGGTAAAAATTAAAGCTCTCATGGAATTGATTTTGGTTATTTGGTGGATTTCAGCTAGCTAAACAAAAGAATTGGCGTCACAAAATAGCATGAGAAAACGATCTTTTCAAACAAGTGGATTAAATAAGCCCAAATTTAATCACCCCATCAATCTTCCTTATAGACTCGGCTCTGTTTCAAGGCACCCAATTCTTTTTACAAAAAACCAAAACCGACTGAAGAATATCAAATCTAAGTTTGATCAAGTTTTTATTTCGATTTATAGGGTTGATTCATTTCCTACCAAACGCAGTAAAATCACCTAAGACCGCTCACACCTAACTATATTTTACATTTTTAAAATTTTAAGTATTAATTTATTTTATTCTTATTAATAGATTAATTATAATTTTTTTTACCAAATAATTAATAAAAACAATTTATATATTTTCAATTAATGTTTTTTATTTAATAAACTAAATTTAAAATAATTTAAACTGTTTTTTAGTTAACTTTTTATTATCATTATCATTTATTGTAATCATGTCAATTTTCAATTTATCGGTGATTTGCACCATTTTAAAAAACCTAAAATCAAAATTATGAAACAACCCTTATTAAAACATGTGAAACCCTTAATGCGATTGTTTTCGATGGCAATTATTATCCAGTGCGCAAGCATGGATTACCTAATTGCTGAAAATAAAAAGGGTAGAGAAAAAAGCTTAGAAAATTCCCGAAAGCAATTTTTATTGCCTAGTGGAAAAGGTTCTGCTTCACTTACAAATGTTGAAGCTTTTGCAAGTAGCATTTCATCCGATCGAGCAGATATAACTGTTACCGGAACCGTAACAGATCAGGAAGGAGAACCAATCCCGGGAGTGACAGTTTCCATACCCGGAAGTTCTTTCGGTACGGCTACTGACCTGGATGGTAAATACTCCATAACTGTTCCCGAGGATGCAACCCTTGTATTTTCATTTATTGGATTTGAAACGCAAAGCATAGAAGTAAACAATCAAAGCAATATTGATGTCACCTTGGCAGAAGATGTTGCCTCCTTGGATGAAGTCGTAGTAGTTGGTTATGGTTCTGTCAATAGGGAAAACCTCACGAGTGCGGTTAGTTCTTTGGATGAGAAGGATTTTGTAGCCGGCACAGTTTCTCCATTAATGGCCATTCAGGGAAAAGTTCCCGGATTAAGTATTCAATCCACCAATGGTGCTGATCCCAATGCAGGTGTATCGATCCAGTTGCGTGGAGTAAACTCAGTAAATGCTTCTCAAGGACCACTTATTGTCATTGATGGCGTACCAGGTGGAAACATCAACTCAGTAGTAAAAGAAGATATTGAATCAATAGAGGTATTGCGTGATGCCTCCGGAGCTGCTATCTATGGTACCAGAGCTTCCGGTGGCGTAATTTTAATTACTACCAAGTCTGCTAAATCCGGAGAATTAACTGTGAGCTATACAGGCGAGGTGTTCGCTACCACTGTACGTCGTTACAATGAACCTCTTGGTAGGGATCAATTTCTTGAGGAGGGCCTGGGTAATGACCTTGGACACAACACCGATTGGTTCAATGAAGTCACCAATGATACGCCTTTAAGCTACAGAAATGTATTAAGCTTTAGCGGAGGAGTGGAAGATGCCAGAATCCGTGCAACCATTAGTAATAACAATGCAACAGGTCTAGCCATAGGTTCAGACAGAAATGATTTACAAGCCAGAATCAATACTGATTTTACCTTGTTTGAAGGCTTCCTTAGGATTACAAACAATCTTTCCTATAGTGAAAGGCAGTCCAACTTTTCAAATAACGATATTTTCAGGATGGCCTTGCAGCTAAACCCAACAGAAACTCCCTATGATCCGAGCATGCCTCATGGGCTGAATGTATGGACAGGAGGATATGATTGGTATAATCCTGTAGCGGATATTCGCTTGATGAAAAATCAAAGAAAATATGAATATCTACTAAACACCACCTCCTTGTTGTTTAACCTGTCTGACAATTTATCTCTTACTGCCAGGTATTCCTTTAACAAAGGAAGTAATTATGGGACCTATTGGAGATCTGCCCAGCATAAGACCTCCCTGGATCAGGGAGTCGCAGGCTATGCCAGCCATAGTTATGGAGAATTTCAAGACAATACCTTAGAAGCTTTTTTCACTTATGATGAAACCTTTGACCTCCACACCATCAATGCTGTAGGAGGTTATAGTTTCCAGGAGTTTAATGGACAAGGTTTTTCTGCAAACAATTCAGATTTTGCTGTAGATGGTATAGAAGAACATGATTTGGGAACAGGTAGGTTTTTATCTGAAGGAAGGGCCGGCTTGGGTTCCTATAAAAACCCAAGGGTAAGATTAATGGCCTTTTTTGGAAGGGTGAACTACAGCTGGAACAATAGGTATTTGATTACTGCCAGTTTGAGAAGAGAAGGTTCCTCCAAATTTGCCAAAGGGAATAGATGGGGAAATTTTACTGCCCTATCCTTAGGCTGGAATATTCACAATGAACCATTTATGCAAAGCCAAAATTTATTCACCAATTTAAAACTAAGAGCCGGTTTTGGAGAGACAGGAAATGAAGGATTCGCACCGGGAGTGGCTACTAGAATGTATGGCCCCGATACCTGGTGGCTCATGAATGGAGAATGGAGAAGAACTTATGGAGTCTCCCACAACCAAAATACAGACCTAAAATGGGAAACCAAAAAGGAATACAATTTAGGGATTGATTTTGCCATTCTGGAAGGTAATGTGTATGGTAGGTTTGATGTTTTTAGAAGAGATGTTGATGACTTGATCTATGATATCTCTGTTCCACAACCTCCGGCAATCCATGATAAAACAACCATGAATGTAGGAATATTGAGAAATACAGGATGGGAAGCTGAAGTATCCTGGAATGCCATCAACAAATCTGATTTCAATTATACCACCACCTTGATTGGCTCTGCCTATAAGAGTGAATTGGTAAGCCTTTGGGGAAACCAGACTTTCTGGGACAGAAAAGGATTTCCTGCTCCGGGAAGCCCGGGTAATGCTGTAAGACTATTCCCCGGAGAACCTATAGGAAGGTTCTTTGTATGGGAACATGCCGGATTTACTGAAGATGGTAACTGGATGCTGAGAGGTGACGATGGAGAAGTATTTGACGTTACGGAAAGAACAAAAACTAATCAGGATAAAAAATTTATTGGTAATGCCATTCCGAAATTAATCCTTGCCTGGAACAATCAATTCACTATTGGGAACTTTGATATAAATGCTTATTTCAGAGGCTGGGCAGGACATGACATATTCAACATGCCTAATTTCTACTATGGAATACCTTTAGAGTCTAGAAATGTCTTGGTAGAGAATTACGAAGAACAAAAGCATATTACCGGGGAAAAAGAGTTGAGTGACTACTGGATCGAAGATGGGGATTTTTTAAAGCTTGATGTTTTATCCGTAGGTTATTCCTTTGATTTAAAAGGAAGTAAACATGTCAAAGGCTTACGACTTTATGCCACTGGGCAAAATTTATTCGTGCTCACCAATTATTCAGGGCTAAATCCTGAAGTAAACATTAATGGTTTGGATCCGGGATTTGAAGAAAGGGCAACCTATCCACAAACCAGAACTTTTATGTTAGGAGTACAAGCAAATTTCTAAAGCCAAAAAAATTAAGACAATGAAAATAACAAAATATATATTAATTCTATTTACTGTCATCATAACAAGCTGTTCTTTGGATGAAGTTTGGTATGACCGGGTAGTACCGGAAACCTTCTTCAAGACTGAAGGAGATGTATTGGCAGCGCTTTACCGCCCCTTTACCCACGCCAGGTGGTACTTGACAGGAGACAGATGGGTGGCTCAAGAATTTTCTGGAGACCACTTTGCACGTACTACCAAAGGTAGGCATTGGTATGATGGAGGCCGCTATGCTCGTTATCAGCATCATGAATGGACACCGGATGAATCTCAGTTGTTTGGAACTTGGAGAGGAACCCTACAAGGTGTAGCTCTTGCCTTGGATGTTAAGCAAGACTTGGGTAAATTAAACTACCAAGAACTAGCCCTAACAGAGGAAGATAAAGCAGCCCATCTTGGTCAGTTGGATGCACTGATTGCCTTTTTCTACTTAAGGGGACTGGATTTCTATGGCGGACTTCCCATATTTACTAGTTTGGATCAGGAAGATGTACCAAGAAGTACTGATAAAGAGACTTTTGATCACATTGAAGGTTTATTAAAGCAGGCACTTATCGACTTGTCTGTAAAAGAGGACGGTACACCTCAAGAAGGAGCCATTACCAAAGGAGCTGCAGCTGTGATGTTATCGAGGTTATACTTTAATGCTGAAGCTTATATAGGAATTCCTATGTATGCAGAAGCAGCTGAAATATCCAAAGCAATCATTGCCAATGAATATGGAAATTATAGCTTGGATACAGAATGGAGTGGCCCACACGACTTTGAAAATCATGAATCTCCTGAAATCATATGGTCCATTCCGTCGGAATTTAATCGATTAGAATACACTCATTACGGTCATATGTATCATTACAATTCCCGCGTTTACTTTGATGTGGACCTTGGTTCAAACAACGGTACTCATTTGCAACCCTCCAGAAAACCTGATGGCTCTTTGTATTCAGAAGATTTTAAACTGGGTTCACCTTACGAAAAATTTGAAGACACAGACTTGAGAAAGAAACCTTTCCAATACCTAGGCTCAGGAAGTTATGAGGGCATGTTCTTGGTAGGACCACAAATCTCCCCTATTACTGGAGACCAAGTGATAGGTAATGAGGAATACAATGACCAACCGCTTGAATTTGTAGATCAGGTAGCAAGATTCTCCGAATTAGGCTCCACCTATTCTACTATCGAGGAACTCCCCTCTAATATAGGCGCAGGTGAAGAAAATACAGGAATCCGCTTAGTTAAAATCCCCGTTGCTTCAAGCCAAGACCTTAACTTAAGATGGGCGGCAGATCACCCGGTTTTCAGATTGGCAGAAGTTTATTTAATGCTGGCTGAGTGTCAGTTAAGGTTAGGAGAAGCAGCTGAAGCTGCTGAATTGATAAACACGGTACGCCAAAGGGCTTTTGAAGGGGGCAATGACCCTAACCCGGCTAGTGCAGGAAATTTAGATTTATACAGAATGTCCGATGAATGGGGAATTGAATTTTTAGGTGAAGGTAGGAGAAGAACCGATTTAATCCGGTTAGGTTTCTTTACCACGGAAGAATGGTGGGATCACACTCCTTCTAATGCTGACCATCTGAAACGTTTCCCTGTACCAACTGCCGCGCTTTCGGCAAGTAATGTACTTGAACAAAACCCTGGTTATTAATCTTAAACAGTTCCCCTAAAAATGGGGTTTCATACAATCAAAACCGGCAGCTAAATTTTAGTTGTCGGTTTTTTTATGAAAAATGATAATTATAAATGGCTAATTCAATAATTATCAAATGTTAATTGTTAATTGTTAATTGTTAATTGTTGATTAGATTAAGGTTGTAAATTTCTGGATTTTCGTTGTTATAGGTTACTAAAAGGTGCCGGACTCCATCTATGGTAAGGATATCTAAACTACTTACTGCTTTTTGAGTAAAATCCAACCCTAACTGTTCTCCTTCAAAGATTGCACCTCCGACAGTAATTATATTCCCGGCTAAACTACCCAAACGGCCATGATAAGGAGAAAGCCCGAAATAATTCCCAGCTGCCAAAACTTCCTTCATACCGTCTCCATTAAAGTCAAACTTTAGAAAAGTAGTTAAAGGCGCAACTTGTAAAGGGGCATCAAAAGCCTTGAAGGTAAATTTACCTCCAGAATTAAAAAGGTATCCTGATGCCAAGTTGTTTACAGTAAAAAGACTTGCCTTGGCTAACTGCTCTTTGTCAAATATTTGCTCTATTGGTTGACCTGCAAAATCTTTGTAGGATGTGAATTTTCTTTTAAGAAAACTCATTTGCCCGGCCAATTCATCAAGTCCGGCAACAGGATAATATTCACCATCTTTCCAGTAGGCTACTATTGTTTCAGCTCTTCCATTTCCATCAAAATCTGCATGGTACATTTTCAAAGGATGTTCTTCACTAGCAATGAATTTGCTGTTTAATCCCCAATTACCAAGTAGATAATCCATTTCACCATCTGCATTGATATCATATGGAACAATTGCCCGATATAATCCGGTCAAATCCTGGTCGAAGACTTCATCGGTATAATCGGATAAATCTCCTTCGTTATTTCTAATAAACTTAGGCGTCATCCACTCTCCCACCACAATCAAATCTACCCAACTATCTCCATCGAAATCTGTCCATATGGCATCCGTGACCCTACCAATATTTTCAAGTGACTTGTTTTCAACCATTTCAAATGAATTGCCCTTATTATTCAACAGATAGGACTTCGGTATTATCCCAAAATCCTTCGATACAGCACCCCCGCCTACAAAAAGATCTAAATGGCCATCTTTATTATAATCATAAGCTTTTACTACAGCTCCATTTGCAAGCTGTGATGGAAAATCTTTTTTAGTGAAATCTTTCCCATCATTAATATAAAGCCTATCCCTTAAAGCTTCATTTTCTTCAGAAAACTCCCCTCCTGCAGATACCACAAATAAATCATTTCTCCCATCCTTGTTAAGATCTTCTATTATTGCAGAGACATCTTCCCGCAATGAATCAAAATCAATGGCCTCTGAATGTTTATCGATAAAACCTCCTTCAGCCTGGAGAAAAACCTTTGCAGCCTGAGATTTGGCTCCTCCAAAAAACACATCATCACTACCATTGCCATCCAGATCATTCACTGCCACAGCTGGACCCCGGTCAGAAATTTTATAAGGAATCAACTTTTGCTGATTAAAATCAATAAACCTGTTTTCTTGGTGTTGGTATTCCAATCCTTTTAAAGTGCTAAGTTTTTCAAACCATGGTTGAACTTTGGGAAAGAGTTGTGAATAATCTATATTTTGGCGATTTTCACCGGGTTTGAGTTCCAAACTTTGGTTGGCCGCCAACTCATACATTTTTTCATAGGTATTGTCCGGCCAAATGATAAGTAATGAATCAATTTTGTTTACTTCTCCATATCCAAAGTGTATCAATGGTTCAGAAGATGATTGGAAGCCCTTGGCTGTGAACAACTGCTTTACTTGCATCTCTCCTTGATGCCAAGAGAATACCTTGGTGCCAATGCCAAATGTATTGGGTGCGGTAAATTGAATTTTAACTTTTAAATAGCCTGCCTTTTCTTCCAGGTTATTTCTGTACACAGTTGCAGGCTCATTGAGGTTATTCGTTACCAAATCCAAATCACCGTCATTATCTAAATCAGCCCAAGCAGCACCGGTAGATAAGTTCGGTTGATCAGCCATCCACTTACCGGTTTGGTCGATAAATTTCAGATGGTCGCCACCTCTAAAAATATAATTTTTCACTTTCCCTGAAGGCATCTTATTGATTGCCTTTTGATCCAATTTATTGGAAGCATTAAATTGGCGTTCTACCTCATCACTTGAAATATAGTTGATATAATCATGGTCATTGGGTCGTCGGGAAATACCGGTGGATATAAATAAATCCTGTTTTCCATCCATATCATAATCTGCAAAAAGAGGACTCCAGCTCCAATCAGTTGCTGAAATACTACTATAAAGTGCAATTTCCTGAAAATACTCCCCTGCCCGATTTAATTGCAGCATATTCCTGGCATACTGAGGATGGTATTTTAAGCGTTCAATTTTTAAATCATGGGTATATATAGGATCATCACTCATGGAGGATTTAAGTACCTTCTCATCTTCAGGAAGCATATCAAGGGAAATAATATCCATAAATCCATCTTTATTGATGTCACCAACATCATTGCCCATAGAAAACCTGCTCACCTGACTGAATCTTTCTTTCAGTTGTTCTGTAAATGTTCCGTCTCCATTGTTGATATAGTAATAATCATCTTCATGAAAATCATTACTGATATATAAATCTGTGAATCCATCATTGTTGAAATCTGCGGTTGCCAACCCAAGTCCATACCCATTGGCCCCACCAAAAATTCCTGCTTCCTGACTTATATCAATGAATTTACCTCCCTCGTTTCTAAGCAACTTATCACCACTTTCCTCGATGCGGTCATGCCTTATGGTCGCTGGTCCATAGGAGTTATTTGTATGTACGGAATGATTCAATAAATACATGTCCAAATCGCCATCATTGTCATAATCAAAAAAAGAGGCCATGGTGCCATAATTTTGAAAATCCAATCCATAGGATTTACTTTCTTCAGTAAAGCTAAGGTCTCCATTGTTTATAAAAAGTTCATTTCCCCCCTTCAACCCGTGGATTCCTACTACTGCACATACATAAATATCAAGAAGTCCATCACCATTTACATCAGCCATGGTTACTCCTGTATTCCAGTCGGAAGCGCCTGCAACACCTGCTATTTCTGTGATGTCTTCAAATTCCATATTCCCTTTGTTTAAAAACAGCTTATTTGGAACTTGATTTCCGGAAAAATACAAATCCTGCAGACCATCATTATTGATATCCCCTATGGCCACACCACCACCATTGTAAAAATAGAGGTAATATAGAATACTTAAATTATTGGACTCCCTTAATTCATTAGTGAAATTAAGATGAGAAATTTCGGGTGGAATTGACTTGAATAGAAAATTTTCGTTTCTAGGCTCTGAGCATGCAAAAAGTGAGAAAAATAGTAGTGCAACTACGGCTATTTTCATTTTTCTATAGGGTAAATGATGAACCACTAATTTACTAATTTGAATTGAGGCAAAAGAAATTTAATTGAATATTTTATACTAATTCATAGCGGGAAGATGAAACACCAATATGATATAAGGAACCGAGGGGACAGGAGAAAACCAAAACTTTCGTTCGATCAGAAAGCCTTAATTAAAAACCCTTCCAGAAACTTATTCCGGCAAAATTGAGATTGAATAAAAAGCCCCCTTTAATTACAATTGGATAAGTCTTCCCATGTATAATAATAGTATGGGATACAAAGAATAAAAAAAAGTGTAATATTTTTAATGGTACTATATCGGGGAATATTTCACTATAACGCACTCCATAATTTATTCCTCTACTTTTTATTAAACAGCTGGTTCTAATATTGTCGCCGTTTTGCTTTCCATTCTGCCTTGCCGTATTCACCCAAACTTAATTTACCGTCCATAGAATCCTTACTCACTACTCCTGTAAATTCGAAATTTAGGCGTACTCCTTGGCGAGTATAAGAACTTCGAAATAAAATATCATTGCCATGAAGCGTACCGGTTAGCTCACGTGGTCCGAAACTAGCATGGTGGGTACCAAAAATTTCATTTCCTTTTTGTTCAAACATGAGCGTTTGGTTTACAATGCTTGCTACGAATTGAATCTCCAGGTCCCAAAGACCACTTAGGTTAAAGGCGGCAGGGAAAGTGGGCTTTTGCATCTGAGGTGGATTGGAAAGCAACTCATAAACGCAATTTGCGATTACCTTCTCCTCGCCTGCTACTAGTTGGGAAGTGTTGATCCGTATGTTAGGCTCCATATTTGGGGGGAAAGGAAGGTAACTCCCGGCACCACTAACAGCAATTCGGGGATTGTTGTCCCACAAAAGCTCTTCAACATCTTGGCCTGTGAGTGGAATTAAAGAAATATCCCATTCCACATGAAGAGAAGGTGATCGGTTTGACCTTCCTTTTGGGAGAATAAGCGCTGTCTTCACCCCTGGAACCTGCTCCAGACGATTAGAAATATAATCGGCCCAAGAAATCCACATTCTCCACTCTGCGGCATGATCCCGCTTTTCCCACATTTCTACTGCTGTCAGCATCCCCATTATCTCTTCACGTCCCACCTTAAACCCTCGTCCAAAACCATGGTGGGGTGCACTATTGATCCAAGAAGCTTGGACTAAATCTTTGCGGCCAATCAATAGGCCGGCACATTGTGGACCTCGCAAATATTTTCCTCCACTGTAGGCAACCATATCTGCCCCTTGAGCAATATGTGGATTGGGAACTTCTAGGCCCTCAGCCGCCGCATCTACAAGGATTGGTACCTTAAGAGTTTTGGCAAGTGCAGCGATAATTTCTAGTGAAAGGGGCCCCTCCTCAGAGGCGCCACCGGCCAAAACCAAAATCATAGCTGTTCGGGGACCCAAGGCAGCTTTCAATTCCTCAGGGGTATTTACCTCTATCATTCTCACTCCCACCGCCTTTGCTGCAGCATCGTAGGCTGAGCGAGAATAATAAGGAATAATTACTTCATCCTTCATTCCTTCCAGATTGGGGATTTGCCAAATCTTATCAGGGTCGCCTCCAGTCACGCATCCAGCTGTCGCAACAGTTATTGCAGCAGATGCACCGGAAGTCACCACGCCCCATTCCGCCCCTGTAATTTCTGCTAAGCGTAGTCCTACTCCATTCATCAATTCATCAATTTGAACAAAGTCCTTTACCGCCTCGTCCATCGCTACTTGTACTTCCGGCAAGACCCTGGTTGCACCTACGACCGTAACAGTACCTCGGGCATTAATCAGTGGGCGTACTCCTATCGAGTCATAGATACTTTTGCCAAGAACCTTTTTACTTGGGGACAGATTAGTGGTAGGCATTGACTTAGCACCATTTGTGCCTGCAAGCGCTCCTAAAAGCAGACCGCCAAATGGTAGGCTTGATAAAATACTTATTACTTTTCTTCTGCTAATCATGATCAATTTTTTTCAAAATAAAAGGTAATAGTATATAATTAGATTCTTGTCCGAATTAGAATTTAATTTTAATTCTCATGGATGAATAATTTAGCATTGATGTTTGAGGAAGATGTAAACCAATGAACGCATCCTGAATCACCAAAATTCTAACGATTATTTAACCGAAGGTATTCAACTGAAAGATCAACACTACCTTCAAAGACAATAAGCACAAATATTTCCAGTCTCTCTAAAATCCATTCTTTTCTTCCGATATCTTTTTTTTGATTTTCTTTTCGACTCAATGTAGAAGCATACTTTTCCCCATAATATAGAATACACTATCTCTAAAATAGTCCTAAAATCAGTATATTTATAGTATGGAAGTCAAAAAACCGGATAATGTCAATGAACCGGATTTGGAATATGGGAATTATTCTTATGCCGATTACCTAAAATGGCAGATGGAGGAAGTGGTCGAACTGATCAAAGGTAAAGCCTTAAAAAAAGCAGCTGCCACCACAAAACGTATCCATCAGCGAATTTCAATAAAGTTGGCTGCTAAACTCTATTACTTTTTGGAAGACAAATCATGTCAAGTTTACGATGCACCCTTCGATGTGCGTTTCCCAAAAGCGTCCAAAGCAGATCATCAAATCCATGATGTGGTTCAGCCGGATATCTGTGTAATTTGTGATCGGAAAAAATTGGATGATAGAGGCTGCATAGGAGCGCCAGACTTAATTGTGGAAATACTATCTCCAAGCAAGAGTAATACCGAATTGAAGCATAAGTTCGAGCTCTATGAGTCCAATGGAGTCCGGGAATACTGGATCATTCATGCTGAAACCAAGGATTTGTTAATCTATAGACTTACGAATGGAAAATACGTTCCATCCCTTTTGCTTACCTCCGGAGATGTGGCGGAGTCAAAAGTGATCCAAGGGTTTAAACTGAATTTGGAAGAGTTTTTTAGGGATATCGAATAGTATTTATAATCGATACTAAGATGAAAATTCCCCGGTAAATTCTATTTCTAGTAAAGTGATTCCGCACTTTGAAGGTATTTTTTCAATTATACATCACTATAAAAGTACAACTGTCTTGAAAAAAATAAATCAATTAATATTGCTAACCAGCCTACTCACTTTAACTTTTATAAGCGAGTGGGCTTATGCTCAGTTGCCAAGAAATCAAGATTCTCATACGTATCAACTCGAAAACCCGATATCAGTACAGTACCTGAAAAAGAATCTTCGAAAATCTCAACCTAGATTGGTACTAAATCAAGCCATTGAAAAGAAGCTTAGAGAAAAGCTTCAAACCGATCCACTTACTCAGCATATTTTTCAGGCAATCAAGTACAATACTGAATCAGTATTAGCAATGAATTTAATTACAGTTGACATCCCAGATAATCCACGGTCTCAAAAAAACCAGCTCGGTATTTCTAGAAATTTCCTATATCGTGTTAATAAGTTGGGAATGGTTTATTTCGTTGAAAAGGATCCGGAAATTTTGCAAAGGTTAAATGAAGAAGTGCTTGCTGCTTGCAATTTCCCTACTTGGAACCCAAAGCATTTTCTCGATGTAGGAGAAATGTCATTGGCTATTGCCTTGGCGCTAGATTGGACCGCAGGGGAATTACCGAAATCTACCATCACTTTGGCGAAACAATCATTAATAGAAAAGGGGATTATGCCCAGTTGGCCCGAAAATGGGGAAACTCCTCGATGGGTTAATGGAACTAACAACTGGAATCAAGTTTGCAATGCCGGTATGATTGCAGCCTCCATTGCCATTGCTGAGGAAAACCCGGAATTGGCAGCAAAAACCATGAATAGATCAATTGAAGGCCTGAATCATGCGCTTGCAGCATATGCTCCGGATGGAGCTTATCCAGAGGGGGCAACCTATTGGGGATATGGGACAATGTTTTCAGTAGTAACTGCGGCAATGCTGGAAAGCGCTTTTGGGACAGACTTTGGAATAAGTGAATATCCGGGCTTTAAAGAGAGTGCAAATTTCGGCCTTTTAACCTTGGCTCCTTCCAAACTATTATACAATTATGCCGATAGCCCGGACGTACCGGAGCTGTATACTGATTTTACCTTGAGTTGGTTTGCCTCCAAAACAGGAGATAAGAATTATTTGAATCATGAAAGATTTATGCAAACGCCTGAGGAGATAGGAAAGCTTTCACGGCTGGCAGGAGCAGGATTAGTTTGGACAGCACAATTCGAAGAAAAGGGATCAGGATTTATTCCTAATGCTTGGAAAGGTGAAGGAGCCAACCCATTGGTAATATTTACCGGTCAGGGAGAGAATAAAGAAGGTTATTATTTTGGAGGAAAAGGAGGTCGAGGATCGATAAGCCATGGGAATATGGATGCAGGTTCTTTCATTTTTGAATTAAATGGCGTTCGATGGGTAATCGATCCGGGCAATCAGAGCTATGGCTTACTGTCAAGAGCCGGTTTCGATCTTTGGAGCAGATGTCAGGAATGTGATCGGTGGAAATTACTTACGAAGAATAATTTTGGACATAGTACCATCTCAGTGGATAATAAGCGGCATGTGGTCGATGGTTTGGCTACGATAGTAGACTTTAAAGATGGAGAAAAGCCTGAAGCCACTTTTGACCTTACACCGACATTTGAAGGCCAGCTGAAAAGTGCAACAAGAAAATTTACAAAAGACAGCCCAAGATCAATTATCATCGAAGACCAAATTGAAACCAACGATGCTACAAAATTGATCACCTGGCAACTTATGACGCAGGCAGATATTAAACTTGTAGATGGTGGAGCTGTATTGACTCAAGAGGGCAAAACCCTAAGGTTAGAAAACTTAACTCATCCGGAGATTTCCTTGTCTGTCATCTCTCTGGATCCGGCTCCACTTGAATTGGATCGGCAAATTGAAAACCTTAAAAGGATAGAACTAAGGATTCCTGCATGGATTTTTGAGGGAAATAAAGGAGAGATAAAAGTGCGATTAATAGGGGAATAACTGGTCCACAACATGCTCTTTTTATTGTTTTTTTGAACCAGTGGCAAAATAGAGATTTCATGTCTATCACATAAAAACCGAATATAAAAAATACCGGACAGTTGCCCGGTATTTTTTTATAGAATGAAACTAGCTGAATCAAGTCAGATGGCCTATTTTAACTGGCTTCCGGGAATTGGTTCAGGAAAGGCTCTCATAGGGCTGTATCTGATATAGGAATCAAAAATTTCTTTATCAGGGCCTACCACTCTTGGGTCTTTGGTAGTCTCTAATTCCTTTAATAAAGCCGCTTGCAATTCTTCTTTATCTGAAGCATAATCCGGGTCATTTACTATATTGTTTAAACAATAAGGATCATTTCTTATATCAAATAACTGTACTTCAGGGTTTTTGGCAAATGCTGCATCGAAAAATGGCTTGATGGCTGGATCCTTATAATTTTCTATAATAAATGATTTGGTAGGGGATGCATCCACATCTGTAAACGCCCATTCAGAATGACTGATGCCGTCTTCGTCTATCCCATACATGGGTAGCAATTCATTTTCATCCTCAGGATTTACTCTTTGAGGGGCACCTGCAGGCCAGCGATCCGGCTTCATGTTCCATACCAATAAATAGTCTTCACTTCTAATCGATCTTTGTGGGTAACCCCAATTGAGGTACCTTGATGATGAATGCCTTTCTCTACCTGAAAAAGCATATTTCTTCGAAGGATCAATCGTTCCTTGCTCTTTAGATTCCAACAGGGGGCGAATACTCTTTCCGGTAATTGGTAGCATTCCGTCTTGCTTGGTATTGGTCAAATCTAAAATGGTTGGGGCGAGGTCTATAAATCCTATAGGATCATCTACTTTCCTCCCACCGGGAAACTGTTTGGGATACCTCACGGCAAAAGGCACATGGATACCATAATCATAGCTGTTTGCTTTAGCCCGTGGAAATGGCATACCATTGTCTGCCGTGACGATAATGATCGTGTTTTCAAGCTCTCCTATTTCTTCCAAATAATTGATCATGGAATCCAGGTGGCTGTCATACCATTCTATTTCTACTGCATAATCCAACATGTCTCCACGAACGATGTCATTGTCTGGAAAAAATGCCGGCACCTCCACATCTGATAATTTTTTATCCGTCCTTTTCCACGAATCTTTTTCATAGGCACGGTGTGGTTCTGTCGCCCCAAACCAAAAGAAAAAGGGCTTGTCGGCTCTTTCCTTTTCCATGAAAAATTTAAAATTTTCAAAATAATTTGTGGTGCTTATTTTGTTTGCAGGCCTTATATCTCCTGGCCCATCTTCATATCTTATTTTGCTGTGCTCTATCCCTGCTGCATCTGTTTTTCTCCAAAGACTGTCATTTTCATTTCGAGCATAGCGAAAAGGAGAAACACCTTTTCCAGTTCTACCCGTTTTATAGCCATTCGCCTCCAATACGTCTACAAAGGGGACATGCTTTTTAAGCCAGGGAGCAGCATGCTGGCCAGAGGACTCATTTTGCCAATGGTGCCTACCTGTAATGATACTGCTTCTCGAAGGAGCACATCCGGGAGAACCAGCCATTGCATTGGTGAAGTACACGCCCTCTTTTGCAATTCTATCAAAAGCAGGGGTATTCACAAATTTACTTCCTTCAAAACTGGTATGGTAAAATGACTGGTCGTCACTTATCACAAATAATATATTAGGAGGCTTAGCATTCGTTTCTTGGTTGTCTGAACCACAGCCTGACAATAGGAAGACAAAAAAACCACCTAATATCATTAGCTGATTGTTTAAAACATTTGTTTGGCAGCCCCTAATTAGGGCTACCAAATATTTTTCCTTTTTCATATATATCTTTTTAATCTGCTTCATATCCAGGGTTTTGACTTAGCTCAGCCCCAATATTCCTTTCTATTTCCGAATAAGGAATAGGAAACAAATTATGGTAAGGTTGAACGTCCACTCCAAAATTAGTTACATCTGGTCTTCCATTACAATACTTATTGGTACGCTCATAGAGTAGACCCAAACGGCTTAGGGTTAGCCTTCTTTTTTCTTCCACCCCAAGCTCACGCATTCTTTCATCCAAAATATAATCAATATTTACTTCAGATGGTAGAACCAACTTGGCTTTGGCACGCGATCGAACAATATTGATGTCATTGGCAGCCTCAGTTAATTGATTATTTCCAAGATAAGCTTCTGCACGCAATAAATAAGTCTCCGCCAATCGAATATGATACTGATCACTATAGGTAGTCCCTGCTGTAGATGAATTTAAGGTTTTAAGCTCAGGATCTGCATACAATTCGGCAGGATGCTGCCCTGGGGTGGTAACTTTGGATTGATAAGGATAAAAATACCTTATGGTATCATCCAGACTTTGTCGGAATAATTCCATGTGTTCGGAAATTTTCTGCCCGTACCATTCAGATTCCGGATTATTAAACAAAACATCCCTAACGAAATTGTATTCAGAGTTACGCATGTCATTCCAATCGTATTCCCAAACCCCATAATTAAAATGATCGGTTCCTCTAAACCTACCTATACCTCGACCACCTGTATAGTCCGATACACCAAGGGGTAGAAAAGGTGCAACACCTGAAGGATCCCTCACGATAAAGCTCCATGGCCTTGGTGAGTGATCACGCTCCAATTGAGGGCCTCTCTTGGCTGAAGAAGAAATGACTCCTCCGGGTATGTCCACCTCATATTGCCAAACCCAGATCCCCTCCGTATTGCCAACACTTCTATTTTGATTGTACCTTCTAAATAAATCCCAATAGACATCCCCTGGCTCACTAGACAAGGAACCAAATCTCTCCGTCATTAATGCTGTATTGGGATCATCTATTACCATGGAAGCGGCATCAATGGCCTCCGACCAGTTTTCTAAAGACACATAAACTTCTGCCAAAATATGATAAGCGGCCAAGTTACTCACCTGACCATCTTGAACTTCTGCAATACCAGGTAAATTGTTGGCTGCAAAAGCCAAATCACTTGCAGCCTGCTCATATACCTCAACCCTGCTGGCCCTTATATAATCAGTTTTAGGAGTACTTACCTCCTCCAATTCTAAAGGAACTCCACCGTATAAATGAGCCAAATTTCTGTAGGACAAGCCGCGAAACATTTTGGCTTTTGCCTCAATGCTCGTTTTTTCTTCCGAGGTCATTGTCGCCCCTTCGAGTCGACTCAATATAATATTGGCTCCGGAAATCACCTTATAGTATTGCTGCCAATGGAACTCAGCTACTACACTGGTAGGTAATAGGGTAGCCTTATAAGAACCAAATCTTACGTTTAGTTGATTGGCTCCATTGTAACCCAAATCTGTACCATAAATATAATCCAATGGACGGTGTTCACCATTCGAAAGAATCTCTCTGGATTGGTCATACAAGGAATAAACCGCTGCATTAAAATCAGAAAAGGTAATGTATGAATTTTCTGGACTAGCAAAAGCTAAAGGCACTTCTTCAAGTATTGCTGATTCATCACAAGCTTGGATACCTAGCAGTAGCAAGCTTAAAAAAACGAAATTGTATTTTATATTTTTCATGGCTAAATTCAAATTAAAAACTAACATCCAGACCTATAGAATATCCCTTCATAACCGGCAAACCGGATGGCTGAAGTCCACTTCCTGTCTCAGGATCCCATCCTTCCCAACTTGTCCATGTGGCTAAATTTTTTCCACTGACAAAAAACTTCACTCCCTGAAGTCCAAGTTTATCAACAACCAGAGTGTTATTCAGCTTATAGGCAAGAGTCACATCCTGAAGACGAACAAAACTCCTATCTCCATAATACCTGTACTCAATGCCTGCTACCTGATCCTGACCTCTGTATCGAGCGTCGGGATTCGCCGGAGTCCAGTAATCATAATCTACAAACATATTATTTCTTCTGGCATTATCAGACTGTCCAAAATTGGGATTGTTTAGTCCCAAGTAGCCATTTTTTCCACCTTGAATGGAGTTGATAAAAAACCTAAAGGTAAAATCCTTATAGTTGAACTCATTCATCAACCCAAAATTATAAGCAGGTTCTTCTCTCCCTCTAATAACTCGGTCTAGCGCATCAAATGAACCATCATCATTTTGATCTACTATGCGATGGGTACCGACAAAAAACCCTGAAGGAGCCTCCTCTCCCAACTGAATAATTCCTGCAGACTCATAATCATAAATAGAATTGATAGACTCGCCAATAAAAAGGCCACTACCAATCAGGTCATCTTCTCTCCCGTCACCATCAGCATCCTGACCCAATAATGAAACAATTCTGTTTCTGTTGGAGGCGATATTAAAACTCGCATTCCATTTGAAATCTCCTTTTTCTATAACTTCTCCTCTTAAGACAAACTCTATCCCCCTATTGGCAATTTCTCCAACATTCGTTGAAATGCTTGAAAAACCAGTTACTTCAGGAATGTTTATGTTATAAAGTAAGTCATTGGTGGTATTCTGGTAGTAGTCCAAAGTTCCTGTAAATCGATCCTGCAAGAATGAAAAGTCAAAACCAAAGTTAAATCCTGTGGTGGTTTCCCATGCCAGATTTGAATTTGCTAAGGTGTTTACGGTCTGACCAAAAACTGTGCTTCCGCCATTTCCAAATACATAGGCGGGATAGATAGACACTCTTGCCAAGGAAGAATAACGGCTGGTTAGGTTTCCATTGGCCCCATAAGAGCCTCTGAATTTAAGGTAATTCAAAACCGATTCCTTCATAAATTCCTCTTCACTAATTACCCATCCTAAACCTAAAGAGGGGAAAATTCCAAACTTATTGTTTTTTGAAAATCCTGAGAAGCCATCCCTACGAACAGTTGCTGTAATCATATATTTGTCACTAAAATCGTAATTCGCTCTCACCGTTTGGTAAACATAGCTTTCATCCCATGCTGTAGAATTTATCAACTGAAGTTGGCCCAAACTTAAATCATTGTAGCCTAAACTTAAATTAGAATAATTGGTGCCATTGGCTTGGGTGCTTTCATATTTCAATTCCCTACGGCCTACCACCATGGTCAAATCAAGGTTGTGATTATTATTAAAGCTTTTTCGATAGGTTAAAATATTATCAAGCGTCCAGTCATAAGCATTATAATTTCTTTTGAATGCCTCACCGGCAGCACCGGCTCCATAAACATTACTTCTGTAATGCCTTCTCCAGCTATAGTTATTTCCAAAATTCACACGGTATTTTAAACCCTCGATAAATGGGATTTCTAAATCCATATAAACATTGGCAAATAAATTATTATTCTTATCAAAATCATTGGACAAAGGACTCAAAAACGGGTTGGCACGAATGGCACCGTCAGGATTAAGAATCACATTGCCATCTTCATCATAGGGGGTAACCAGAGGAGGCATGGTAGTAATCTGACTTAAGGCAGGAATTTCACCCGAATTATCAGCAAAGGAGCCGAAAGTTTGCACCCCAAATCTAAACCAATCCAATATTTGGTGGTCAAGGTTAATTCTAGCTGTTACTCTTTCATATTGGTCATTCATGATAAAACCCTCTTGCTGAGTATATCCTGTAGAAATAAAATAGGAAGTGGCCTCTGATGCACCTCTTACACTTAAATTATGATTGTTAATAAACCCTGTCTGGGTAGCGGCATCCCACCAATTGAAATCTGTTCCATTCTCATAGCCTGCATATACCGTAGGTTCAAACAAGGCTGCTACATCATAGTCAGGGTTAGGCTGGGTATAATCAGGTGCCAAATATGCCTGAGGCCAATCTTGGTCCCTAACTTTTTGTAAGAAGCCTTCCCTATCCATTAATTCAGGCCTGTTTGTGGGTGACTGAGTCGTCACTGTACCTGTATAGTTAAATATAGGCTTCTGCTCCATTTTACCACCTTTGGTAGTAATCATGATCACACCATTTGCTGCTTGAGCACCAAAGATGGCCATACTGCTGGCATCCTTAAGAACATCAATAGATTCTATGTCTGCAGGATTTAGGTCTGCCAAATTGCCGGTAAATATTATTCCATCCACCACGATCAGCACATTTTGATTGCCACTTAATGTAGTCCTGCCACGTACCGAAATGGAGGGATTTTGGCCTGCTCTATTTACTTGTCCAACATTTAATCCCGGAACTGACCCTTGAAGGGACTGGGCAATATTAACATTTGGAGATTCTCTAAAAGCCTCTATATCGGCCCTTACTACAGACCCTGTAACATCACGCTTCTTTTGGGTTCCATATCCCACCACAACAACTTCCTCTAGGGATGTATCGTCCAGCTCCATTGAAATATTAAATTGGGTTTGATTTCCAATTTCTATCCTCTTGCTAGTGTAGCCTATGAAAGAAACAACAAGCGTTGCTCCTTCAGGGACATCCAAAGAGAAATTTCCATCCAAATCTGTTACTGTTCCTCTGGTAGTATTTGCAATGGTAACCGTGGCACCGGGAAGCGGATCCCCATTTTCATCTTTAACAGTCCCACTAACGTCCACCTGCTCATTGGAAGATTGTACAGGGATCTTTTTATTGTCAGCTT
This sequence comes from Cyclobacterium sediminis, assembly GCF_054781075.1. Taxonomy (NCBI): domain Bacteria; kingdom Pseudomonadati; phylum Bacteroidota; class Cytophagia; order Cytophagales; family Cyclobacteriaceae; genus Cyclobacterium; species Cyclobacterium sediminis. Next base: position 122,127 of record NZ_BAAGVC010000010.1, read on the forward strand.
TTTTTACATGAATATTGTCATTTACCTGCTTAAAACTTAGATCCGTTTGGGCGGCAATGGAAGACAATAGATGGTAAAGGCTTTCCCCTTTACTTTCAACGTTGACAAAGGGAATATCTTCGATTTCTCTGGAGGCGAAAACGAAATTGTAGGCTGTAAGCTTTTCTAACCTCTTAAAGGCTTCCTTTACCTTTACATCTTTTAAGGAAAGGTATACGGATACTTCCTCTATGCTTTTAACTTGGGCATTGCCATTAAAGGCCATTAGGAAACTCATGCTCAAACACTGAAGAGTGAAGGCTATTGTAAATAATTTGGTCATGTAGATAACATGCTTAAGTAGGCATTTATTCATATCTTTACATTGTTTGTTTAGGTATATTGTTAAATGAACATTTTCGAAAAAAGGATGGCAGTCCTTTTTCGATTTCTTTAGAGGTCAAAAATGTTAGCGCATTTATGACCTCATTTTTTTATATCCCTTATGTTACATAGGCATTCTCTTCTAGTTAAATTTTAAAGTAGTTTTATCTTTTTCCAATTTGTATTCAAACCTCGCAGAATGACTAAGTCCTTCAAGAACATTTTCTAAACTCTGGTCGGTAAACTTTCCTGAGATTTCCAAATCAGTTGGCGGGCTGTTTGTAAATTCAATTTTCACCCCATACCAATTTTCCAGTACCCTTTTGACCTCAAACATGGACACTTTTTCAAAAATGATTGTCTTTCTGGTCCACGCCAATATTATTTCCGGATCAAAAAATTCATTTTGTACTTTTTCACTTTTTAAGTCTACTTTAAGCCCCTCACCTTTTGTAAGCTTAATCTCTTGCTCATGACCAAAATCAAGGTTTACCGCAACCTTCCCAGTTAATAAAGCAATATCTAATGGTTTATTTTCATAAGAAGAAATAAGAAAAGTTGTTCCTAAAGCGGTGGTGGTTACTGAACCGGTTTTTACACTAAAGGGCCTTGATTGGTCCTCGGCAACTTCAAAATAGGCTTCTCCTGATAATTCTATAACACGTCGATTGCTTTCGAAATTTTTGACATATTTTAATGTACTTCCGGAGTTAAGGATGACTTTTGAACCATCTTGAAGAGTAAGGTTTGCCTTTACACCTGGGGGAGCATAATGGTTTTCCATTTCTACCTTATCAACCAAAACATGGATTTCTTCTTTAGGAAAATAAAGGGTTACCAAAAAAGACAAAGAAAAAACTATGGCTAAAATCGCCGCTATTCTATAAAATTGAGAAACTTTCGTTTTGCCTTTCTTCCCTAATTTCCGGAAATGAAGGATGGTGCTATCAGAATTTAAGGAAACAATTTTATTGTCTTTTTCATTGACAGTGATGTTGTCTATTTCATTTGCAATATTAATCCAAGTATCTTCAATTCTTTGAGGAGTTACTTTATAAGCCTTTCTAGACATGTTTATAACAAGCTTCATCGCTAAAGCAATATCTTCCTCCTTTTTAGGGTTTTCTTGAATATATTTTTCCCAATAACTCTTCGTTTGAGCATCTGGGAATAATACCCATTTCTGGAATTCCGGATCAAGAACAAAGTCGGCTATTTTATAATCTCGCTTACACATACCAAATGGTTTCAATTAAAGGAGTCAGCAATAGGTGAAAGTTATCCTCGGATGAGAAAAAAATTTGAAAAAGTTCAAATAATCCGGATTATAAATAATAACAAAACAATGTATTTCTTAAGGTTGGTAATGGCTTTCCATGCAAGTGTATATACGGAACGCAGGTTGATACCCATCAATTTTGAAGTTTTTTCGTAGGAAAGTTGTTCGAAAAATAGCAAATGAATCACTTGTTTTTGCCGAATAGGTAATTTGTCTAACCCTTTAGCCAATTCATTCTGCAACCTTCTTTCTCTTTGAACACTAATCACTTTACTTTCTACAGATTCCACATAACAGGATTCTATGAAAGAATTATCCCATTCTACCGTTTTCCTTTTAGTTTTTTGCCGGTTCTCTTTATAAATTTTGTGAGAAAGAGCACGTAAAAGATAGGCTTTCACATGATCTGCCTTTCCTAAGGTTTTATGGTATTTCCATAAATCTATAAAAACCTCCTGAATACAATCCTGTACAAAGCTTTGATCATTTGTAAGGGCTAACCCATAATTAAAAAGTGTAGAAATAAATTCTTTGTAAAGACCCTCTAATCCTTTACGGTTGCCTTGCATTAATAAATCCCAATAATAATTGGAATCCATGGAAGGATTATTGTTACTTAAAGGGTTCATTTTGGGTTTTTGATAATAAAGTTTTCAATAATAGCTAAAATATAATTTTCATACAAGGGGTATTATGACAATGGTATTAGTGAAGGCTATTTGGTATCAGTCAATATAATCTATTAATAATACAAGTTACTATCCGTATTTAATTAGGGATCTGTCCATAAAAAATACAGTACTGCCTATAGAAATTAATGAATATTGCTTTTGGGCTTAAACCTTAATTAAATAGGCATAATTCCTCGTAAAGCGCTAAGCAGCAATAGCGTATTTATACAGCAGCAACTTTGACTTAAGCGAATTTAAAAACAGAATTGTTACTCTCCTTAAATAATTGAAAAAGCACCTCTAAAAGTATAAGCTGTATTAACCAAAAAAATAAAAGCCTCCATCCCATCCTCTTAATTTGATAGGCCTGTAAATTCACAAAAAAATAGCCGAACATAAAGCTGTTCGGCTATAAATAGTTTAGTATCAATCTTTCAGTCCCGCGGCATCAAATAAAATTTCAATCGGGTGATTTGCTTTTTTGCCTGTTCCATCGGCTATCTGATGCCTGCAGCTTGTACCGGGTGCAGCAATCAAATCTTCACTGCCTGCCTCTCTTACCGCCGGAAATAGCACCATTTCCCCAATTTCCATACTTAGCTTATAATGCTCCTTTTCATAGCCAAAAGAACCTGCCATACCGCAGCAACCTGAAGGGATAACCGTTACTTGGTAATTTTCCGGCAATTCTAATATTTTCTTAGAATAATTGACCGAAGACAAAGCCTTTTGGTGACAGTGACCATGTAATTTTATTTTCCTAGGTGCTTTGGTAAAGCTCCCTGAATCTATATTTCCGGCCAAAACTTCCTTGGCCAAAAACTCATCCACTAGTTCACAATGGAATTTTAAAGATTTGGCCCTCTCTTTGAATTCAGGACTTACCAGTCTGGGATATTCATCCCTAAAGCTAAGAATGGCTGATGGCTCCACTCCTAACAAAGGACTTTCTGCCTTTACAATTGTAGAAAAAATTTCAACATTTTTGTTCGCCATTTTTTGTGCATGGTCAAGCAAGCCCTTGGACATGGCTCCTCTCCCACTCTCCACATGGTCTACCATCTTCACATCATAACCTAAATGCCTTAGCAGTTTTATGGCTTTAATACCGGTATCAGTATCATTGTGGTTGGTAAACTCGTCACAAAAGAAGTAAACGGATTTTATTATGGGTTTACCACTTAGCTTAGCATAGTTCTTCTTATACCACTTGCGCAGTGATTGACTACTCAAGGCCGGTAGATTCCTTTCCGGAGCCACGCCTAGAACGTTCTTCATCAAGCCGCCGGTAAGCCCGTTGCTTAAAAAGAAATTGGCTATTCCCGGTACCTTACTCCCCAATTCATTCAATGAATTGATATGCGTAAAGGCTTTGGAACGCAAAGGGACAGGGTTAGATTTAAAATATTGGTATTGAAATTCTGCTTTCAAAGTGGCCATGTCCACATTGGAAGGGCATTCAGAAGTACATCCTTTACAGGAAAGGCAAAGATCCATGACTTCCTTTATTTCCGGATGATCAAAAGGATTTTCCTTTTCACTTTTAGTCAAAAACTCGCGTAAAGTATTGGCCCTTCCCCTGGTAGTATCTTTTTCATAACGTGTGGCCTGATAACTTGGACACATGGTTCCTCCACCGGAATTAGGGAGTTTTCTACAATCTCCGGAGCCATTGCATTTCTCAGCCATCGGAAGAATTCCTCCTACCTGACTAAAATCAAATTTGGTTTGGTGTTCTCGCTTTGGCAAATCCGGCTCATACCTAAGAGAAGAGTTCATCGGCGGCGCATCCACAATTTTCCCAGGGTTGAAAATTCCTTTGGGGTCCCATTTGGCTTTCACTCGTTTAAAAAGGTCATAGTTTTCTTGACCAACCATTAATGGGATAAAAGCAGCCCTTAACCTTCCGTCTCCATGTTCTCCACTAAGAGAACCATTGTATTTTTTTACCAGTTTGGCACTGGCTTCACTTATTTTATAAAACTCATCGACATCTTTGGACTTTTTAAGGTCAAGAATGGGTCTTAAGTGTATTTCCCCTGCACCTGCATGGGCGTAATAAACAGACTGTTGACCAAATGCAGCAATCAACTCTGCAAATTCATCAATATAATCTGCCAGGTCATCAATATCCACTGCGGTGTCTTCAATACAAGCTACTGCTTTTTCATCCCCCGGAATATTTGCCAATAAGCCCAAACCGGCACTTCTTAAGTTCCAAGCACTGCTGGTTCTATCAGGGCCAATAACCGGATAAGCATATCCCAGTCCTACCTTTTTTAAAGCTTCTATAAATGCGGCACCTTGGGCATTTGCCTCTTCAAGGGATTTCCCCCTAAACTCTACCATTAAAATGGCCATGGGGTCCCCTTCTACAAAATCCCTATTCCTACTTTGCTCTACGTTCTCTTTGGTGCAATCCAGGATTTTTTTATCCATCAACTCTACAGCTGTGGGCTTTTCATTCATGGCCACCTGGGCAGCTTTCATGCTGTCATGGATGCTCGTGAAATGGGCAGCAACCACAATATCAAAGGGATCCGGCAATGGATCAAGGTGAATTTTAATCTCAGCAGTTATTGCCAAGGTACCTTCAGAGCCACACAATAATTTACAGAAGTCAAACGGAGCATCTTTTTCAGAAAAAATCTGCGACTCCAATAAGTAGTCCAAGGCATAACCGGTATTCCTTCTATGGATAGTTGATTTAGGGAAATTTTTTCTTATATTTTCTTGTATTTCCGGTTGGCTTAATTCTTCTCGAACATGTCGGTATAATTCTCCTTCAAGGCTCTCTTCCTTACACTTAAGTTCAAATTCATCTGGTGTCATGGATTTGAAAACAGCTTCACTTCCATCACTCAATAAAACCTTGAGTTCAAGCACATGTTCTCTTGTACTTCCATAAACAATTGAGGTGGTACCACAGCTATTGTTTCCCACCATTCCACCCACCATTGCACGAGTGGCTGTACTGGTAATTGGGCTAAAGAAATAGCCATATTCCTTGAGGTAATTGTTTAATTCATTTCTAACAACACCAGGTTGCACCCTTACCCATCCTTCTTCCTTATTAAACTCAATAATTTTGTTGAGGTACTTCGAAACATCCACCACTATTCCATCCCCTACACATTGCCCGGCCAAGGAGGTTCCTGCTGTCCTTGGAATCAATGAGAGGTTATTGGAATTGGCGAAATCAATCAATTTTTTTATATCAGCATTGCTTTTCGGTAAGGCCACGGCCGTTGGCAGGGCCCGATACACTGAGGCATCAGTGGCATACAATGTCTTCATCAAACTATCGTAATGCAATTCACCATCCAATTCAAGCGCTAATTGGCTCAAAAGCGGATTGTCTATGGTTGTTTTACTCATGGCCCAAAAATAAAACAGTTAACGCTAGAAAAGAACTCAGGGGATGGTTTTTATTTAAGGAAAATAACCTTTATTCCCATTTTGGTTTCTATTTCAGAAAATACAAGGTAATTTTCTGAAAAAATAAATGAAATGTTAATCAAAGCGCCTCTTGATTCCACCCATATTGACTATTTGAAAAATATTGGAATTCTCGCCTCCAATGAGGAAGTGGCCGATTCATTCAAGGCCGGCGAAGGAAATATGAATGTCACCCTGACCATAAAAACAAATAAAAGGTCAATTGTCTTGAAACAATCCAGGCCTTTTGTGGCCAAATTTCCGCAAGTACCTGCTCCACTGTACAGAATAGAAATCGAGTACAATTACTATAAAATCATTGGTCCTGATAATTTTTTGGCTTGTTTTTCACCCAAAGTATTGGGCTTCGATAAGGAAAGCTGGCTTTTGGTATTGGAGCATCTGAACAATGGCGGAGATTACTTAGGTGTGTATCAATCCCATTCAATCCTTGGAGAAAATGTAATCGATTTATTGCTCAGTTACTTAAAGAAACTGCATCAACTTCCCGTTCTTGAATTTCCTGACAACATGGAAATGAGAAAATTAAATCACCAGCACATTTTTGTTCTACCTTTCCAGCCGGATAATGGTTTTAATTTAGACGATGTTCAAGATGGCTTACAAGGCTTGTCTACAAAGGTGAAGAGTCATTCTACACTAAAAGCCAAAATAACTCAATTAGGTGACAGGTATTTGAGCAAAGGGAAAACGCTTATCCATGGAGATTTCTACCCGGGAAGTTGGTTTTCAACGGACAGCGGTTTGAAAGTCATAGATACTGAATTTGCATTTTTGGGAGATCCGGAATTTGATTTAAGCGTAATGTTGGCCCATCTCAAAATGGCAAGGGTACCTGATGAATCAATTCAAAGGGTAATTAAAGACTATCCCGTGGACAATAAATTATTGGCTGCTTACACGGGAGTGGAAATTTTACGGCGCCTATATGGGTTGGCCCAACTTCCCCTGTCTTTATCTTTGGCAGAGAAAGAAGAATTAACCATTGAGGCCATAAATTTGATCATGAATGAAGAAATTTAATTTGATTTTTTTTGTTTTCTTAGGCCTTATATTGCTCTCCTGTGAGCAAAGTAAAAAGCCGGTAGAAGAAGCATTATCACCGGTATCCCCGATTAACCAAGCTGAGCTATCTGATAAAATAAAAGGTCTATTGGTGGGCAGTGCCATAGGAGATGCCATGGGTGCCCCTACAGAAATGTGGTCGAGGAGAGATATTCAACACACTTATGGTTGGGTCAATGGACTGGATTCCATGGTTCGGGAAGTTTCACCCGAAGGAATCTGGCTGGCCAATCTTCCCGGAGGAGGCACCACCGACGACACCAGGTGGAAATCCCTGATGGTAGATTATTTGGCAAAAATTGATGGAAACAAACTTGATGCAGCTTCTTTTGCAGAACATATCATTCAGGTTTATGAAGCCTATTTTAGTGGTTTGAAAGCCTTGAAACCCGAACAGACTTCGGCATTGGAAAAGGTAAATCTGAAAGTCTTATGGTTGCAGGAATGGTATAAAGTTTCCTTGGCTTACCGACAAAATAGCCTAGAGGACTACCACAAGGCTCTGGGAAAATTTTATGGTGGAGAGATGGTTTGTGCCGGATTGCTATATTCACAAGCCATTGGAATAATGTATCCCGGAAGAGCGGAGGAGGCATACAAAAAGGCATTTGAACTGAGCATCTTTGATTTAGGTCTTGCCAAGGACATTGGCTCCCTTTCCGCAGCGATGACAGCTGCAGCAATGACAGCAAATGGGGACCAAAACAAGGTTTTGGATGTTTTAAGGGAAGTAGATCCTGAAGGTTATTTTTCCAGTAGATTGGTAGGCCGAAGTAGCTACCGGGTTTTGGAATTGGCCAGGGCTATTGTAGCAGAAGCCAAAGACAGTACACTGGTAGAAAAAAAATTACCAAAAGAGAGCAAAATCCCCAAAGCTTCCATCCAACGGGCTTATGAATTACTGGATCAAAACCAACAGGACATGCCTTTCCATGCTGCAGAGATTCACTTACAAGTATTGACAGCCATGCTCTTCAATGATTTTAAATTTGCAGAAACCCTTATTTTTCTAACCAATTATGGCAGGGACAACGATACTACCGCTGCAATAGCAGGGGCAATTTTAGGCGCTTACCACGGCTATGAAAAACTCCCTAAAACCATGAGTGAAAAAGTACTTAAAGTGAATAAAAGTCATTTAGGTATTGATATTAAAAAAATATCGGAAAAACACTATAAAACCATACAATCTATGCATAAATGACCTAATTAATTATTTTTTAGTATTATTACATCTATAACCCAAAATAACAATTATGGAAAGTAATGTATTTACTGCAGTATTTTTACCCCTTGCACTTGCCTTTATCATGCTCGGCATGGGACTTACTCTCAGTATAAAGGATTTTAAAAACATCTTCATTTCCCCCAAAGCCATCAGTATAGGGCTTTTTTGCCAACTGCTAATGTTACCGATATTGGGATTTTTGCTTATTCTGGCCTTTGGCTTGGAAGGCTCGATGGCTGTAGGCATAATGATTATTGCAAGTTGCCCGGGAGGGCCCACTTCCAATATGATCACTCATCTATGTAAGGGAGACACTGCACTTTCGATTAGTCTCACTGCCTTAAGTTCTGTAATTACCATTGTCACCATTCCTTTGTACATCAACTACGCTATCGTTTATTTTGGTGAGGAAGGAACTGTTGCTTTACCGGTTTTGCAGACCATAATTCAGATCACCGGAGTAACCCTTATCCCTGTAGTCATTGGCATGTTTTTGAAATACAAATTTCCTGCACTTTCACAGAAAGCGGATAAAACAGTTCGCATCGCTTCTATTGTATTCTTTGTGGTGATTGTTGGTGGGGCAATTTTTAAAGAAAAGGACAATATTTTAGGCTTTTTTGCAGAGGCAGGTCCGGTAACAGTTATCCTCAACATACTTACTTTTGGTTTTGCCTGGCTAATTGCCAAAGGGTTTGGATTACCACTGAAGCAGCAGGTTTCCATAAGCATCGAGTCCGGCATTCAAAATGGCACTTTGGGAATCATGATAGCTGCTACACTTTTACAAAATTCGGCCATGGTTATTCCTGTGGTGATTTACAGTTTGATCATGTTTATAGCCTCAATATTAATTGTAGTGTTTCTTGGCAACAAAGAAGAACCCGCATTGGTGGGGAATTAAAAAGCCTAAGAAAATAATTAAATTTAAGTCATTTTAGAAAGTTAAGAGACAATCTTCAAATGGGTTCCTAGCGAGGCGTAAATACCTTACAATTTATTTTATATTTATTGCTTTCAATTATTATTAATCTTTAAAAAAAAATTACATAAATGGCATCAAAAAATGAAATCATTACTGGAGTAAAGGAATTAACGGATTGGTGGATTGTTCAAAGAAAGAAAAAATTAGAAAATACACTTTCAGATACAATGTCAATGAATCCATTTTTAGTCCCATTTTTATATGAGTACCACAATCTTAAAAACTTAGGTGAATTTGTTGACTTAATTCTTTCAAGTCATTTAATGATCGGACATAATACAGGATTTGGGAAATTAGTCGATGAAAAAATTCTACCTCAAGTATTTGGTACGACTAAATTAGATCGAAAATTTAGATTAGAAAATCCCCCACTAGAGAATAGTTCATTCAATGAGATCGATCATCTTGTACCTCGTGATGATGGGAAATTTGATTTACTATCATTAAAGGCAGGTAGATGGACAATACAATTATCAATGGCAATTCAATTGAATCGTTCATTTGCCGATATCCTGAAATTTTATGGGGCTACATATAACAATATTGTTGTTGGAGTCTATTACGGAGACAAAGCTGGTTTAACAGATAAATATGAAATTCTTAGAGGCATTAACCGAGGTGCGAAGCATCATGTTGAGGATCTAAAGAAAAATGTAAATGTTTTGACTGGCAATGATTTCTGGTCTTGGTTAGGTAAAGATGAAAATACTCAATCATATGTATTGGAAGGTATAACAACATCTCTTCAAGAATTAAATATTAGAAAAAAGAATCAAAATCTTTTAAATAAATATAAAGAACATGTTTTGTCAAAATTTAAAAACATATTAGATAAAGAAGATCCGTCAAAGTGGCAAGATTTATTAAGAAAAATAAATTCATAGTTTAAGATCCAACTGGGTGTTGTTTTGATCTCCGTAGTATGAAGTCGACCCACTAAATACCTCCCCTCCCTTCCAAAATGTTCTAGTTCTAACGTGAGGTCTAATTTTATGTAAGAATAAACCTTTTCTAACCTTCATTTTTTCACCCGATGAAATCTTATTTAAAAGCCTATCTAAAACTTGTCCAGCTATAGTACCCAATACTATTGGTACTGCATTACCAATTTGCTTAAACTTTTCGGAAGTACTTCCTTCAAATTTCCACTCTTTAGGGAACTCCTGAATTGCTGCCGCCTCGCCAACAGAAATAGCTCGTAACTCTTTAGGGTGGCACATGCTGGTTCCTGCATGGTTGGGCATTGTCACAACTGTTGGAGATGGAAAATCGAAAGAAAGTTTTCTCCAGTAAGCACTTCTTCCTCCTTTTAAATACCAACTCTTCCCCATGGATTCCTTTTGAACATCTATTGGTAAGCTTCTCCAATTTCCACCTTCAGGGATTAAGGATAGATACTTTAGTTTTCTCTCACTGAAGTTTAATAATTCTGGATATGGATCAATGAAATTGCTGTTTGGGCCTATTGCTTCACCTAAAGTTTTATAAGGAGGCAAATTATCCTTTATCCTATTGCTAAACTGAGGTTCTGGAAAATCAGGACTATACCCAAATTTATTACCTATTATTAATACTCTTTCACGTATTTGTGGGGCTCCATAGTTGACCGAATTTACAACATGAACATCTACAGTGTAGCCAAGATTATTGAAATCATCTATCAATGTTTTAAGTAACGAACCTTTTTGAGAAAGACTTACATCCGTTTCATTTGTTGAGAATTTTTTAGGAATTAAAGGCATAGATAAAATACCCCTAACATTTTCCATTAAAAAAGTTTTCGGCATTATATCTTTTACAACTCTAACAAATTCAAAGGTCATTTGCCCTCTAATATCATTAAGACCATTTCTTTTCCCAAAAACACTAAAGGCCTGACATGGAGGCCCCCCCGCTACAAGTTCTATTTCATCAGGATCTATGTTATTATCCTTTAAAATTCCTAAATTAAATTTTTCAATACTATCATCAAAAATTGGAATATTTGGTCTGTTTTTTTTTATAGTTTTTACAGCTGCTTTATTGTTCTCGACACATAAAGTGGGTGCAAACCCTGCTTTTTCCAACCCCAAATCAAGACCTAGAGCACCTGAAAATAGGGATAAATATTTTCTTTTTTTCATAATTAGTTTCTAATCAGCCCTTTGAAAACACCTTGTACATTAATATCTTCTTCATTGTTTAGAATAATAGGATCATACTCACTATTAAGCGACTCTAGCATGATTCTCTCAGATTCAAGACATCTGATCTTTTTTATAATTGTTTGTTCATTATACGTACAAATCACAATATCACCATTATTAAAAACTCTTTGTTTTTTTGCAATTATTAAGTCATTACTTTTGATCTCTGGTTCCATAGAATCACCAATAGCTTTTACAAGAAAGGCATCCTCTATTGGAAATTTAATAAGGCTAGAGGGCAATGGAATACGATCTATAGGATCACCAGATAACAATATCCCATTAGGTCCACATTTGGCGAGGCCATAGAGATTAATGAATGTAACTGGGGCTTCTGGATTGAATAGTACTTGAAAATCTGCCCTATTATTTGGGTTTCGCTTTAGATACCCCTTTTTTTCAAGTTGAGCAATATGATGATGAACTAAACTTGTAGATGATAACTCTAAAACTTCTTTTAATCTCCTTATTGTTAACGCCCCTTCTAGGTTAGAAGTTAACATCGACAATATTTTTTCTTGAGTTTTATGAAGTTTCATTTGGCTTAATACTAAATTTTTCTGTTCAATTATTTATAGAACAAATATAGGAAAATTAATTTTAGTAGAACGATGTATTTTCGAAAATTCAAAATTCGATACTGCATCAACTTAAAAATATTAAATAAGTAAATAGACTGCTTCCGATATTACCAGTCAAGATCTGGGTACAAATCCTTCCAATAAGGTTATTGTTCAGCAGAAAACCAATAACAGGCTTTATAATAACCTCCATGATTCAATCGATTGGAAACCTCATCGCCTGAAACATCTTTTTCCGTTAAATAAAGCGGTTCATTCGTAGGCTTTTTATAGATTTCGATTGTTTCCTCCTTGCCTTTCCAAAGGAATGTCTTTGGTGTTCCAATATTCGTGGAGATTATTATCATAGGCTATTCATTCAAGAATTCACTATTTATAGAAGAAAATAAGAAGCCGTGTCCCTTTTTTAATTCATTTATTTTATTTGCTCAACCAATTCAAGCATTTTAACTGTACTTTTTCTTGCCAAAATAGTACCCGGAGACAAAACTGCATTGGCGCCAATCTTTGTATCATCCCCAATCAAGGATCCAAATTTCTTTGTTCCTGTATTCATCAACTCCCCGTTATGTTTAACAGATATGGTCTTGTCCACCCTTTCGTTATAGTGATTGGCACAAATGGAACCTGCTTCAAAGTTAATGTTTTTACCTATGATACTGTTTCCTACATAGTTAAAGTGAGCCAATGTAGAATTCTCAAAAATCATGGATTGCTTAACTTCTACCCCCGGTCCCACCTTTACTGATTTTCCCAAAAAGATTGGTCCTCTTAAATAAGCATTGGCCCCTATAAAGCAATTTTCAGAAATGATTACAGGTCCTTTTATTGTGACTCCTTTTTCTACTTTAACTGTCTTATGGATGGCAATATTTTCTACTATTTTATATTCAGCTGATAAATTAGAAAATCGGTCCTGAATCAAATTATCAAGCTCATTAATTATTTCCCACGGCGCCTTGTCTAGACATTGATGGAAAAGCGAATCAAAACCTTTGATATAATCCTTTATTGGTATCATAATTCGTAAAACTCAATGGGTAAATCATCAGGATCTGCGATAAATGTAAATCGTTTGTTGGTAAATTCATCTACTCGTACTCCTTCTACAGGTATTTTATTGAATTCCAAATAGGCAATAGTTGCTGTAAGATCCCTTACCCCAAAAGCAATATGTCTCAATCCTCTTGCTTCTGGCCTTGAGGGTCTTAAAGGTGGGTTTGGAAAAGAGAAAAGCTCGATTAAATATTGCCCGTTTAAAGAAAGGTCAAGTTTATAGGATTGTCGTTCTTCTCTGTAAATCTCTTTGTCTATCGTAAAGCCTAAAATATCTGTGTAAAACTTTTTAGACTTATCGTAATCCGAACAAATTATTGCGATATGGTGTAGTTTTTCGATTTTCACTATAGATCGGGCGTTGCTGAAGGAAATGAACCGCATAAAAAGAATTTTCTCCGAAGCTCCTTTTCATTGCTGCTAAAATACTAATTTAATGGATTTGGAAGTATTTGTGTCCACCGAAATCGATATTTCCTCAATTCGTTATTCTTCTTTATTCGAAATTTTTTTTATATGCATTACATGCCCACCACCATTGCTCATTCGGACAACAAGTTTTGTATTGGCATCAACAGCCATGCTACGGACTGTATAGGATTCCTTATTGGACAGATAATCAGAATTCTCTGCATCCTCATAAAGTATTGCTTCGTATTTTTCTTTCTCCGACAAAAAACTTAAATCCAATATTATGGAGCGTGCTTCTCTATTGGTCAAAGCGCCTACAAACCAGTCTTCTCCTGCTTTTCTTGCAATGCTAACATATTTGTCCAATGCTGCATCTAGCACTTCAAAACTATCAAATTGTGCCGGCATTTTCCGAATACAATCAAACAAATCTTCTTTTTCCAAATAGGCTTCAGGGCTATCAGGCAATACCATCCATCCAGAATAAATGGTAATAAGCTTGGCTACTTCCGCTACCACAGTACCGGGGATTTCCTCAAAGACCTTTGGCCTTCCTATATGTGCACTGTGGAGGGCAAACCATCCATTTGTAAAATCCAAAGGACCGGCAATCTGATTTATTAAAACCTGATTAACTGATGTTTCGGGATAATGCGAATATTTGGCATCTCCCTGTGCATGGCCAAATTCTTTGGTAATTAGGTTGGGCCACGTTCTTCTATCTCCACTTGGGGGAACTGGATTGTCATGAAAATTTACCATCAATTTATACTTGGCACAGAGCTCAACAATGGCTCTGGTGTGCTTTACCTTCTCTTCTAATGTCCCTTGCATAAAGCCATATTTAACCCCAATGGCTCCCCATGCGGAAAATTGTTTCAAGACCCTCTCTAAACCGAACTTTTTAGCTCCTACATCATTTAAGTAAAGAATTATCCCTATATTATTTTCGGAAGCATATCGCATACATTCTTCGATATCAACCCCATCTCTGGTGGTCGTCGGATCAGAATTTTCATTAAATTCATCACCGTACCAATCAGCATCAATTAATAAGTACTGAATATTATTTGCACTAGCGAAATCAATCATTCTCTTATGTGATTCGGTATTGAGCTGGTATTCAAAACCATCGTCCGTCCTAAATCCCAAAACACGCCAATCCCACAAAGATTTGCCCCCCTTTATCCAAGAAGGGTCCGGAATTTTAATAGGTTCATTTAAATTCACTAATAGGTCTGATTCAACTAAATCTCCTACCTTTTCACCCAACATAAAAGCCCTCCATGAGGTCTTAAAAGGTTTGTCGCGTTTAGAATAGGAAATATTGAACCCAAGTGATTGTTCCTTGGTGGAAGTAGCTAAAGAAAAAGGAGCAAATTCAGTGATTTCAGCTTCATGTATGGCCATGAAACTGTTGTCATGAAATTGCATAACAAAAGGGGTTCTAACTTCTTCAATACTTTCTTCAGTGCTGATAACAGGTCCTACATTGTGCTTTTCACCATTGTATGCCCAATAGGTATAGTCTTCCTCAAAATTTAAACTGGTTAATTCCTGATCAATTTTTATACTGTCTTGAATGGCTTCAGATGGAAATTTATACCGATAGGCAAAGCCTTTGTTATAAAGCCTGAATACAATTTCATAAAACTGAGGTGATGGCCCGGTGGTAGCTACTTCCCATTTGTATTCATTATAATGATTATTTACAGTCCTTTGTTTCCCTATTATTGTTTCCCAGGTCTCGTCAACCTCAATCTGTTCAAAGTCCCTAAATGACACATGTTCTGCAAAGCTTAATCCGTTAATTTGTAAACCTAAATTGGAAGATGTAAACAATGTATCAGCACCATTCATTACAGTAAAAGCGCTGGAATTATTAAGATTTGAAATATATACCTTCAACTCCTCATTAGGTGAAAACAACTGAAAATCATCCTTTTTTGAACAGGAAACTAAACTTAACAAAAATAATATTACGGAAATCTTAATTTTCATAGGGGCTACTTTTTACTTTAATGTAGTTAAGTTGTCTATTTGTAGAGGGCCGGAATTTTAATTTTTTCTTATTCAATTTCAATGATTAAGAACAGTATGCGGTAATAATTATTCAAATTTCATACGCTTGTTTTAAGCTATTTCTATTGCAAGTCCAATAATATTTGCCAACTTCTTTTCTAAAATTGTTTCCCTATTTTACTCATCAATACCATCAATATATGGTTGAAGTGCTTCACCCCAAATTTGATAACCGGCCTCATTTGGATGACAAAAATCAAGGGTAAACGCTTTGGTAAGGATCCCATCCGAGTTTAGCATTTTAGATGAAATATCTAGCAATGTTATCCCATTGTCTTTCGCAAATTGCTTCAGTAATTGGTTTGTTTCATTGATTAATAACCTCCGCGAATTATTCGGCATTTCTTCACGGGGCATAATTTCCATCAATACAATTTTTGCATTTGGTGTTTTAAATCGAACACTATAGTAAATAGCAGCAATCCCCTCAAGAATTTCGGAAGCCGTATTTTTTCTGGCATTTTCTGTTTCACTGGTATTGTTGGTGCCGATATGAATAATTACCAACTTTGGGCTTAGCCCATCCAGCTCCCCGTTATTTAAGCGCCAAAGTACATTTTGAGTTCTGTCCCATCCAAAACCTAAATTGAGGACACGGCGGTTTTGAAAAGTTGCCTCCCATGAATGTGGACCATTTGCCACTCTTGATGTACCGTCAGCATTATTTAAGGGGGGAAAATCACCTCCCCAAAAATGGGTTATGGAGTTTCCAATTAGTACAATTTCGGGATCAAGCGTATCCTTTATGCTAAGCACATCTTTATGGCGCTCCCACCAATCGTAACTATCGTCTTCAAGCTTTGGAACCGGTATTATCGCAGTATTGACACGTTTTCCACTACCGCTAACCTCCACTTCGGCGTTTTGCTGCTTACAGCCAAGAATCGAAAAAATTATACAAGAAAAATAAAAAATGCTTATAAATGATTTCGCCTTAAAAAACCTAAATAGTATTATTGAGGCTTCACTATTAATTTTCATAATCGTTAATTTGAAAGCAAATTAAACAAAAGCAACCCAATTACCTTAAGGTAGTCCATTAAACCCAATATTTTCAATAGAACTTCTATTACATAATCCGAAGGAAATGGCAAAACAAAATTTCTGTTCCATTCCTTTCCGTGTATTTTAGATAATAAGCATGATTCCTTTGGGTAAAAACGCAAAAGATTCCGTTTACTTTTCCAAGAATTTGTTCATTGTTTAGTTCAATCATAAGGATTCCCTTAATAGTAGAAAATAAAAAACCACAAACGAGTCGTTTGCGGTTTTTTACAACACTGTTATTCAACTTGTTTTATTCAGATATCCTCTAATAGTTAGGATTTTGTGTGATATTATCATTGATCTCCATTTCAACTTGAGGGATAGGCCATAAATAATCTCGATCAGCTCTGAAAGTTCTGGTCAATCCACTGGTAATGGTTTCCCATTCTCCACTTGCTGTATTGAAGTAATACAGCCCTTCAACCGTACCTACTTTTTCCTCACCAATTTTCCATCGGTTCATGTCATACAGTCTTAAACCCTCAAAAGCCAATTCTACTGCTCTTTCATCCCTGATTATGGCCCTCAATTCTTCCTGAGATTTACCAGTAGTGATGGCAGGCATTTCCACTGTTGGTCTTTGCCTCACCTCATTGATCGCATCATATACTGAATCATCAATTTCACCCAGCTCAATTTTTGATTCTGCATACATTAGCAATACATCTGCATATCGTATTAAAATCATATTGATAGACCCCGTATTAGGATTTCCACCATCAGCTGCATAATCTACCCATTTCTTCAAATTGTATCCATTTACGGTAGAAAACTCAGAAGATCTCACCCTATCAGCCGTTGGACTATCCGGAAGGGAATTAAAAGTACTTGTACCTATGGGCTGTCCCGTATAATAGGTCGTATAATTCCAGCGGGGGTCGATGTTTTCAAAAGGATCATCGGGATTCATAGGCCCTTTATATCCATATTTTAAAAACAAGTTGTGCACAGGCTCTACTACAGACCCTCCTCCAATAGATGCTGCAGCATAAGAAAAGGCATTGTAAGTATCCCCTCCCACGGCATATTGTCGGTCAAAAATTATTTCCGAAGAATTCTGACCTGCATATTGAAACAGGGCTTCATAATCAGGGTATAATTCGTAAATCCCTAGGTCCATCACTGCTTTGGCAGCATCTCTGGCCACTGTATACCTTTCGTTTCTATAGGCAATCCGTGCCTTTAATGCTATGGCCGCACCCAAAGTGGCTCTTCCTACCTCCTGAGAATAACTAATTGGCAATTGATTTCCTTGAATAATTTGATCCAATTCAGCAATTACAAAATCAACAACTTCAGATTTAGCGGTTCTCCCGATATGGTCAGTTATTTCTAAAGGGTCTAAAATTAGGGGAACATCACCCCATAGGCTACTTAATTGGGTATAGAAGAAAGCCCGTAAAAACCTAGCTTCTGCTTCGTAACGAGCGAGTAAGTCCTCATCTCCTTGCTCTATCCTGCCGATGTTTGCCAACACATTATTGGCACGCTGAACACCTCGGTAATACCTGTCCCACTGGGAGCCAATGGCTGCATTCACCGGGTCAAATGTTCCCATACACACATCATGAAATGAGCCAGGACCTGATGGGGCTCTAAAGCCAATATCAGTGACCGCATCCAGTTCTTTCACCATTGCCTGACCATCCAATTCTGCATAAATTCCATTCACTGCCAGGTTTGCATCTTTTTCCTGCTGCCAATAGATCAGTTCAGAAACTTGGCCGGGTGGGATTAGGTCGAGCCCATCATCGCAAGAGTATAAGCCTAAAGCCAAATAGCACAACCCTATGTATTTTATAGTATTATTTAATATTTTCATCGCTTTTCTATTTTAAATTAAAAGGTGACGTTTACTCCACCACTGAAAAGTTTGCTGTGCGGGAAGAACTGGCTTCTTCCTCTAGGTGTTTCCGGATCAAAGAGCTCAGTCTCTGTAAATGTCAACATATTTTCACCTGACACATATACCCTCAAATTGGCAACTACATTCTGAGGAATAGTATAGCCCAATTGGAAATTTTTTAACCTCAAATAACTCGTATTTTGCAACCAAAAATCCGATTCCATTAGGTTGGCAGAGTTTCCTGACCTTACCATTGGCCAAGTCCCATTGGGGTTTCGTTCAGGGTGATAGGCTTCTCTCGCCATGGTAACGGGAATAAAATTGGTGTAATTTGGTCCTTCCATCAATGCGCCATCCAATGAATGCTGTTGGCGCAATACTCCTTGCCAAAACATGGAAAAATCAAAACCTTTATAGGAGGCATTGAAACGAACACCAAATTCATACCGTGGGTCTTCATTGCCCATAATGTATTGGTCACCTGCAGGATAAAGGGATTGAGAAATCACTCCGTCTCCATTTAAATCTTCATAAATGATGTCTCCAATACTTACAGTAGGGAAAATAGTGGCCGGATAATTGTCCAGGTCTTCTTGAGTTTTATAAATCCCCGGGGATTTTAAGCCTCTTAAAGAATTGATGGATTCACCGTCAGTCCAAACGGTAAACTTATCCGGGAAAAAAGGCCCTGTACCTTTTAAGTCTTCAATTCTATTGACTACATCTGAAAAATTTATACCAACAGAATACTGAAAACCGCTCTCAGAGGCCGGTGAACCGTGGTAATTAACGGCCAACTCCCAACCTTTATTAGACACTGCAGCTGCATTCTGTACCGGAGGATTATAACCTATGGTTCTTGGGATAGGCAGTTCTATCAAAATATCATCGGTATACTTGTAAAAATACTCAGCAATTACCTCAATTCTGTCATCCATAAACCCCATATCCAAACCTATATTAGACATGGTGGTGGTTTCCCAGGTAATGTCTGGGTTTCCTGCACTGGTAATGGCAGTTCCGGGAACCAGATTATTGTTGAACTGATAGCCGGTTCCCAAATTGTAAGTATTTAGATATCTGTACAAACCTATTCTTTGATTACCCAATTGTCCCCAAGACCCTCTAAGCCTTAGGTCACTGAATAGGCTTCCATCTTTTAGGAAGTCTTCTTCTGAAATTCTCCATCCTGCAGAAAAAGAAGGAAATATACCCCAACGTTTGCCTTCGCCGAACCTTGAGGATCCATCATATCTAACATTCGCTTGAAACATGTACCTGTCATCAAAACTGTAATTGGCTCTTCCAAAAAATGATCTGAGTCTCCACTCCTGTGAGTAACCACCCGTTCTTTGGTTTTGCACATCACCAGCATTTATATCTCTCAGGTCATTGCTGAAAAAATTATCTCTATAGGCCGTTATTTGCTTGAATCGATTGTATATTTCCTCATAACCCGCTGTAGCCTGGATACTGTGCCTATCAAAGCTTTGGTCATAATTCAAATACAGCCGTTGACTTATTTCTCGCTGATTATCTTGGCTTTCAGTGAGTTGAGATGTTGCAAACCACCCCCCAACATTAACCAGTTCACCGGTTACGTAATTCCTCATTCCTGCCAAACTGTTCTGGAAAATAAAACCATCTGTTGATTCAGTATTTAAAGTTACGTTACCTTCTAAGGAAAGTGCCTCATTGATAGTATAGGCAAAACCTAGTTGACCAAAAACATCATCACTTATCCGACTTGTTTCACCTTCCTGAACCATTGCGCGAGCGTTCCATTGCCCGGAAACTAAGTCATAGGTTCCATCAGGATATTCCATTACGATGTTTCTATTGATATGCAATAAAGCCTGAGTGATGCGTTGCCCTGTAAAACCCGGTCCATTAAAAGCCCTATTTCTATACATCAGGTTGGTTTTAATGGTCAGTTTATCGCTGGCATACATGTCAGAATTTATCCGCATGGTAACTTGTTTGTTATTAAAGTTCTGCAAGATCCCGTCTGTATCAGCATAATTGACAGAAGCGAAAATTCTACCTGATTTCCCCCCACTGGAAAGTGAAACAGAGTGTCTTTGCTGAAATGCATTTGGATTAAAAATACCTCCTTCATAATCTGCAAATGGATATTCTAAAGGATTAGTACCCGCGGCCACATTTTCTATATAGGTTTCACTGTAGGTAGGGCTGGCCCCTACATTTGCCTGAGCCTCATTTTCCAATCGCATCCAAGTAACAGGATCTGTAGGTTCCGGGAAAAAGTTTGGATTTTGCCATCCTACGAAGTTATTGTAACTGATTTTTACTTCTCCTTCTTCGCCTCTTTTGGTGGTTACCAAAATCACTCCATTCGCAGCTCTGGAACCATAAATGGCTGAGGATGCTGCATCCTTCAACACAGTAATGGAAGCAATATTATTGGGTTCTACAGTACTTAGAGATTGTTCTACACCATCTACTAGAATCAATGGGTTTGAATTATTCAAAGTCCCTACTCCTCTAATTCTAATGCTAGTACTTTCATTACCAGGTGCACCTCCATTGTTTTGTATCGTCAAGCCCGGTGTGGTACCTTGAAGAGCCGAGGCAGTATTGACCACCGGCCGTCTGGCTAAGTCTTCACCGGAAACCGTACTAACGGCCCCTGTCACATTGGCCCTTTTTTGGGTACCAAAGCCTACCACCACCACCTCATCTAAGGAAGAGGTAGCTTCTACTAAAGTAACATCAATAATAGAACGGTCTCCTATCATAATTCGCTGGCTTTCAAAACCAATAAATGAAAAAACCAATTCAGATGCTTCCGGAACGGTTAGAGAATATTTACCATCTAAATCCGTAGCTGTACCGATGGTGGTTCCCGGTAAAGAAACCGTCGCCCCCGGGATAGGCTCGCCGTTCTGATCAGTAACTGTTCCGGTAATGGTTACATCTGCCCTAAAGATTGCTAGCGTAGCTTCTCCTTTTAAAGAGTTATTTGAGGCAGGGATTTCTTCATAAAGGACATGGCTATGGCCTTTATGGATGGAGGGGTAAAATAGCTGAATAGCCATAAGGAATATCAATATTTTAATCGACAAATACCCCTTGAGTAGTCGTTTTTTCATAACTTTGTAATCTTTAGTGTTGTTTTAAAAACTGCATTAAATCAGATCAAATGGATGAACCTGAGAAACTTACCCATTGATCTAATACTTTTACTGAAAGCCATCTATTAATAGATGGCTTTTTTTTGGGAGGTTTTATTACATATAAATCTATTTTATGGTATATGATAAATCGAGAGTCCCTCATTGTAGTTTTGAGGTACCACAATAAATAAGTTGGGTTATGGGTCAATTGAATATAGAATCATAAAATCCGGCTAGAAATGCGGATTTAAACCAATCTATTACGTTACATACTTTAATTATCCCCTTCTAAAAAATAAACAACATGTGTCACATGTATTTATTTTAAATTTAAAATGGATATCATATAACTTTTTAAATAAGATACCTAATTGCTATAACTTATTGGCGCATTTAGGATAATTCACAATAGCTGTATTAAATTAGATAAAATTCCAGTTATAAGCAATACAAAAGAATAATTCATCAAATAAATCTCACCTTTTAATAAAAAAGAAGGTAAAAGATGGTTATAATGGCTTAAGTTGACCTAATTATAGTTAAGAATTTAAAAAAATAAAAGAAAATCAACATTAAAAATTAAATTTTAAATAATATTAATCTAATATACAGCCTGCGAAGGTACCGATATGGGCTAAAAGTAAGCATTTGGGTTGGGGACATTCATCATGACAAATCATTTTTTTTGCCCGGCCATGATTAAAAAAGGAGTCTACAGCTTAAATTCAATAATAAGTAGATCTCTTAATGTTCATCTCCTTGGTAAATCCACATTGCCCGGGTGTCACCTGCCACCATAAATCCGGATTTTTCATAAAACCCAACAGACTTACCATCTGCTGTTAACATATGCATATGGAAGTGTTCATAATTCTTTTTGAGTTTTGCTATAATATTTCGCCCTATTCCTCTCTTTTGATAGTCCGGATGAACCAATAAGTGAGGATAATAAACGACCAGGTATCCATCAGATATTGCATTTCCAATGCCCACCAATTTTTCACCCTCCCAAGCAGAAACCAATGCATGAGAATTTAGAAGTGCCTTTCTCAATTGTTTGGGTTTATCTGCGGCAGTCCACTTATTTGCCAGGTAAAGTGCTACGATCTGTTTTTCGTCAATTTCACGGGTTTCCGAATAAGTAATTTCCATAATTTACTTTTATTGAGGGCTAAAGTGTTGGGAATCTTGTTTGCCAATGTACTTTCGTAAAGATCATTCGATAATTTACAAATTAAAACCACTAAAAATAAAAAGGCCCACTTAATAAGTAGGCCCTTTAATAGTAAAGAAATTTGTCAATTATTAATATCCCGGATTTTGAGTTAATCCCGGTTCCACTCTTAAACTGTTTTCATGAAAAGGCCAGCGGTAATTATGCGGTTGGAAAGAACGGTCCTCAATCTTTAAAGAAACCATTTCTCCATTTTCCATACGCGTATGTCCCAAGGCAGGTTGATTTAATACCTCTTCCGCTATTTCCCATCGAATTATATCTTCATACCTGAGTCCTTCTCCTGCAAATTCAATTCTTCTTTCATTTCTGATCAGGTTGATCCAATCTTCTTGACTAAAATCACTGTATTCTGCTCCGGTAACATCAGCTATGCTCATGTCTAATCCAGCCCTTTGTCTAATCATATTGATGCTTTCCAATGCCAAATCATCAATGTCATTCAACATGATTTTAGCTTCAGCATAAGTTAGCAACACCTCAGCATAACGTAGCAATCCAAAATCAAAATTTCCTCCAGACCTAAATGCGTCAGCTTCGGAGACAAATTTCTTAAACCAGAACCCCGATTTACTTGCTCTCTGATTTTCGAAAAACATTGGATTATTGGTATTGTAGATATCTATTGGCTCACCGTAAAATGTATCGCCATGTCCCATTATACTAGATTCATACCTTGGATCTCTATTTAAGTTTGGATCTAGTAAATACTCTTCTTCGGTATGTAGCGGGCAATTTGAGATAGGCCTACCTTGGAGGGTCCAATATGAATCTACCAAGGACTTTAGTGGTACTACATACGATTGACCATTTCCTGTACGATAATGTGGGCCTAAATCTCGAAATGAATTGGTCGCACTGTTGTTATGGCTTTGCATATCGAAGTGCATTATAAATTCATTGTTTGTTGAGGCTCCTTCATATTGAAAAAGTTCCTCATAATTTGAATACAATTCATACTTTTCACTGTCCATTATCTCTTTAGCTAATTGGGCAGCTAATTCATAGCGACCATTGTACAATCCATACCTCATGGTCAGTGCCTTGAATGAATATTTATTGAACATATACTTGTCTGAGGTATACTCATCTTCCGGTAAACGTGAGGCAATGTCATCAGCTAAAGGAAATAGCTGGTCCAAAATTTCTTCTTTAGGCGTAGTAGGCTGAAGTGCATCTACTAAATCAGCAGGCTGTAAATGAAAAGGAACATCTCCCCATCTGAAAGTAAGCTTAAAATAATGCCAAACGCGAAGTGCTTCTAAAATGGCTTTATATTTCGTCCTTACTGCCTCATCTTCTACATAGGGGATATCGGCATTATCCACAAAAGTATTTAACCTACCTAAATGCTTCATTTGTAACTCGTAGTAAAAAAGAAATGCTGATGTAGTACTATTGATATTTCCATTAGCTATCCTTTGGTGATGATGCCCATCTACCCTACTGTATGCATTATCAGATTTACCTTCCTCCATGTAAAATAAAGTCTGATGAGAACTTGGATGAGTAAAAACATCCAAATAACTACTATAAACTACCCTACGTAAATCCTCTTCATCGTTAAAGAATTCTACAAATGAGGTTGCTGTTGGATCCGTTTTATCAAGAAATTCAACACAACCTGTAAGGCTAAGTCCAATTATTGCGAATATTATTAGTATTTTTTTCATGGTTTCCTTCTTAATTTATAGTGGCTTTAACTCCCAAACTAAAAGTTGCCATCCTCGGATAATTACCATTTCCTCCATCTCTTTCCGGTTCTAAACCTTCCCATTTAGTGAAGGTAATTGCATCCTGAGCATTAAAATATATTCTTACGCTGTTAATATTGCGTCCAATTTTAGGAACAGTATAACCTAATTGTAACATTTTCACCCTAAAGAAAGCCGCATTGCTAAGCCAAACATCACTTAATACAGCATTAGGACTAGAACCTGTCCAAACCCTAGGGAAACGGCTATTCGGTGTTTCCGGTGTCCATCTGTTATTCATGTAATATTCTCTAGGAGCACCAAGGTTATTATTAACACCATCCATTAAAACCGGATAGCCTTCCATTCCATTTAATCTACCTAGCCTTTTACCTACTCCCTGCCCTAGAAAATTAAAATCCCATCGGCGGAATCTTAAGTTGAAATTAATAGAATAGTTTAGGTGAGGAAAAGGATCTCCGAGATTAATTTTATCTTCATCATTAATTACACCGTCACCATTTTTATCCTTGTATTTGATATCACCTGGATAAGTATTGGGTAATTTTGCTTCTGTACCGTCTACATCCTCCCAAGTCTGGAAATATCCGTCACTTTCGTAACCAAAATAGTTGTCTATTGCTATTCCTTCATACCAGATTTTATCTTGATTACTTTTAAAAATTAAGGTATCAGAACGATTATAACCTGCTTTAAGCACACGGTTTTGGTTATCAAAGAAGATTCCACCAATACTATAATCTACTTCTCCGACCTTATCGGCATAATTAGCAGAAAACTCCCAACCTTTGTTCTCTACCTCACCAATATTCACTGAAGAAGTTAAATAATAAGAACCTGTCAATGGTGGTACCGGAAAGTCAGAGTATATTAAGTCATAAGAGAATTTATGGTAATATTCAGCCGTCAAATTTAGCTTATTATTAAATGTGGTCAGGTCCAAGCCAAAATTTGATTGTCTTTGTTTTTCCCAACTAAAATCAGGGTTTGGTACGCGCATGGTCCAACCCCAAGTATTGACTACTTCCTGCCACAAATATGGGTTGACGTTTTCATTACCGATTAACCCATAAGATGCCCTAAATTTTAAATTATTTACAAGCCCGGAGCTTATCAATCCATTCATAAATGACTCATTGTGAACATTCCATGCAAAAGCACCGGAGGGAAAGAATCCCCATCTATTGTTAGGTGCAAATTTACTTGACCCATCACCTCTGGCTGTTACTTCTATTAAGTACCGACTATCATAGGAATAATTTAATTTTGTAAAAAAGGAAGATTTAGAAAACTCACGATAATCTGTGTAAGTATTGTTCATTATCTCCGCACCACCCAATAAGTAAATCTTATCTTGGCCTTGTCTAAGTTCCTTTTCATAATTTATCAATGCCCTTGCTGTAACTTGGCTTTGGCTTACTCCTTGACTAGCACCAACCGAATTACTCCAAATATTCACAGGCTTGCCATCGCCATCAAAAAACTTATAGGTCAACCTCTTGTATTTACTAGCGGATTTATTGATCATATAAGACACATTACCTTCTACGCTTAGGTTTTTATTAATAAAATACTTAGGTCTAAGGTTAATAGTACTTCTATCATGCAAAGCATTCCAGGATCCACCATGCTCAATTGAAGCTAGCGGATTGATATTATTATGAAGAATGTAATTGTTCTCTAATTCTGATTCATAGAATATGGGTTGGGTAGGATTCATCCTCCAGGCAAGCTGATAAAGACCATGCCCATTATTATTGGCTTGAAGTCTGTCTACTTGTAATCTATGTGCATAAAAATCAGCAAGCAATACAAATTTATCTGCTATATTAATATTGGTATTGAATCGAGCGGAAAACTTATTGGATCCTTCCAATTCATTCATTCCGTTTTCATCTATATAACCCAACATTAAATTGAAGGTACCAACTCCTCCTCCTCCTGAAATACTGGCCGAAGTATTGTGGGAATAGGATTGACGTTGCATGATCTCTTCAAGCCAGTTGACATTTGTAAAACTTCCACTTTCTGCAGCTGCTATGTCCGCATCAGAAAATAATAGTGACTGTCCTTGGTAACCTCTTGCTTCATTGTTGAGTTTCATATAATCAGAAGCTCCCACGAAATCAGGTTGATCAATAGGATTATGCAAGGCGCCCCAAGAATGTAAGTTGACCTTAAACTGGCCGGTTGTACCCCGATCTGTTTCGATAATAATCACCCCATTCGCTCCTCTTGAACCATAAAGCGCAGCGGATGCGGCATCCTTTAATACCGTAATATTTTTTACTTGATTAGGATCAATATCAGTAAGAGATTGCTCCATTCCATCAATGATAACCAAAGGACCGGCATTTTGTAAAGTACTAATACCCCTGATTGATATAGACCCAGGCACACTACCGGGAAGGTTGTTACCTTGCATCAAAGTAACACCTGGAATGGTTCCACTAAAAGCTTCTTCCAATTTAAAAATAGGACGACTTTTAACTAAATCCATGTCAAGCTGCTCTACAGAAGAAGCCAAATGCTGTCTTTCAACCTCGCTAAAACCAACTACCACCACCTCATTTAAGTCCACACTTGATTCTTGAAGGGTTACATCAATGGTATTTTTTCCTTCAGTACTAATTTCCTGACCATTAAACCCAATCATATTAAAGATTAAGGTAACCTCACCGGAAACTGAAATACTATATGTACCATCCAAATCAGTAGTAGTTCCTGCAGTAGACCCTTTAATTAACACCAATACTGAGGGTATAGGCTCTCCCATTTCATCAGTAACTGTTCCTGTGATACTACGCTGTTGAGCCAAAATCGTAAAAAATGGCATCATCAATAAGATCAGTAGGATAATTCTACTTTTAAACATATTTAAAATTTTAATAATTGTAAAATATTTAACAAATAATTGAATTTTTATTAAAAATAAACTTTTAAAAATTTCTTAGCTAAATAATTCTTGACTGAATCATAAAATTATTTATATCATTACAGAATAAATCACCTCATATTTTACCTCCTTTCTTGATTTAATTTCAATTTTTTACTTAAACTCGCCATATTTATTTCATTATTTTAAAAAAGAAAGTTAAATATAGTTATAATTTATTCTCTACAAAATCTAGTTATAATTTTTATGAATAAAATAATACTCGCTAAATATTTGCTATTCATAAATATAATTTTTAACTGGTTTTGCCATTTAATGGCATATAACTAAAATTTTTAGATCAGCTAATACAAATAGAATTGTCTCAAAAAATTGAATCACACTGGTACTCAGTAGCCTATAAACAAGAAACAACTTAAAGCTTTAATTATCTCAGGCATGAAAATTTGGAGTTTAAAAAAATAAGGATCCCCTTAAGCACAAGTAAATCAAAAAATCAACCCCCTAATGAGGTTATTGAGTAGTAGGTAAAAATAAAATATTAAACAATTGCTCAACATTTATCACAGTCTTTTAGGAGATTAAACATACTTGAAGGCTAAGATGCTTCAATAATAATAGGCTGAATCCTATTATTATCGTTAATTAATCTTGGTAGAAAAGCAGATCAAATACCTATCAATAAAGCATTCTCAAAAATCGATGAATAAATATTACTACAAAACGGAATAAAAGGGCCTTAAATTTCCTTAAACACTCCAAGCAGTGTAGCTATTAGAAATGTTAAAAATCCACATACTCCGAAAGAGCAAATATCAAATCTTTCCCAAATAGACGGGCTTTTTCTTGGGTCACCACCTGACCATTATTGATTCCAAAAGGAAACTCTAAAGTGCCGGTCATTATCAGGCCCTCATCTAAAAATGCGGAGGCCCACTTACTAAAAGAATAACCTTGTTCATAATTGCTACCTTTATTCCAAGCAGTCCCAAATGCAAGAAAACCTGTTTTGCTATCCATCTTTAAAGGTCCTTTTTGGCTTTTAATCAAGGTATTAACAAACCTCTCTTGGGCCGCCGAAATCCGCTCGTTTTCATTTCCTACAAAATAAACCCATTCATTGTTTTCTCCTTTGATCCAAGGATTGTGAAGATCGATCCCTATCCAAGGTAAACCCGCTAACCATTTTGGAATATCCTCTCTAATAGCCCTTGTACTCGTATATATACTCTCTCCGGAATAGTCCCGATTATGATCCCTGGGACTACGGTACTTGCCCTGATCTCCCTGCTCAACCCCATCCTTATCCAAAAATGGAACAATCATTATTTCAGCCTCTTCTAAAAGTTTTTTCATCAAAGGATCTTTAGAATGTAAGGCATCAATCATCCCCTCAATAATATAATTACTCATCATTTCTCCGGCATGTGCTCTGGCTGTAAACAATACCTTGAAATTGGGTTTGGTCTTAAAATCACTTATCAGTAACTGCTCAACTTCTCGTCCTGCTCGAGTGATGCTTAGCACGGACTTTTTTATATAAGGAGAAGAATGGTATTTCAACATAAACTTGTCGAAATTTTTCTGTGTATAGGCCATTCCCATACTTAACCTAACAGGCTTTCCATCACCCGAAAAATTAAAACTAAAAAGATTGGGACCAAGTTGGTTCTCCTGATCAATCCAATGCCATTTATATCCACCATCAGTACTGTAAGCCGCCCCCATATTGGTCAAGACATTGGGTTTGGTGGCTTTAAAAAACCATTTTTTATTGGAGGTGTTTTTTACGGTAAAACACCAGTAAAACCATTCTCTTGGGGTATCTCTGAGATCAGGCCTAAAAAAAATAGTATCGCCTAAAATCTTTTCAATTATCACATTCCCTCCCGGGAAATCACTTTCTATTATTGGGGTATGAGCCGTTCTATTGGCAAAATTCAGCTTGTTTGCGGTCCCTATCCTTAAAGGATTCATTAACACTTCTTGGCTACGAAGCTCGTGGGTGATAAATAGGATGATGGCAAAAAAAATAAAAGGAATCAATTTCTTCAATAACATAAAAGGAAAGGCTAAGGCGATTATTATGAAATTAGATTTTCATTGTATTTTGAGATGCATGGATATTGAAACCCATGAGATATTGCTCTACTTAGGCCAGAATATCTTTTACCACATTTCCATGTACATCGGTTAATCTAAAATCTCTTCCTCCAAAATGATAGGTCAATTGTTTATGATCTACTCCCAATAAGGATAGTATAGTGGCATGAAGATCGTGAATGGTAACAGGGTTTTCTACCACTCGATATCCATATTCATCTGTTTGACCATAAATTGTACCTTTCTTTATTCCGGCGCCAGCCATCCACATGCTAAAAGCAGAGGGGTTATGATCCCTTCCATCAGCACCTTGGGCAAAGGGAGTCCTGCCAAACTCTCCTGTCCAAACCACCAAGGTTTCTTCCAATAGTCCTCTGGATTTTAAATCTTTCAATAAGCCTGCAATGGGTTGATCTACAGCATGAGCATTTCGTTCGTGCCCGTCTTTTAGGCTATGGTGCTGATCCCACCGATCAATACCACTCATATATGGACAGGTAAGTTCCACAAAACGAACCCCTCTTTCTACCAGCCTTCTGGCCATCAAACATTGAGCGCCGTAATTCCTGGTATTCAAATCTTCATCGAATAGTCCATATAGCTTTTGTGTGGCTTTACTTTCTGCAGAAAATTCTGTCAATTCCGGTACAGAAGACTGCATATGGTAGGCCAATTCATAATTTTTTATTGCCGCCTCAATTTCACTTGAGCTCCCCTCCTCCCGGGCATCCATTTCATGGATAAAGTCCAACTTTTGTTTTTGGTATTTTGCTGAGACACTGTCGGGCTTGATATTCGCCACTGGCGTATTACCTGTTTTCATAATGGAGGCCTGATAGTCTGCAGGTAGAAAACCATTTTTAAAATTATCAACTCCTCCCGGTGGTATCAAGCCTCCATCCAGCACCACATATCCGGGCAAGTTGCTATTTTCTGTCCCCAAGCCGTAGTTTACCCAAGCACCCATACTCGGTCTTCCCTGCAAACCACTTCCTGTATGAAGAAAATAATTGGCATTGGTATGTTCCGGAAAATCTGAAACCATGGACCGGATCAAAGCCAAATCATCCGCACAACTGGCTATATGCGGAAATAATTCGCTTACCGCCAAACCGGATTCGCCATACTGCTTAAACTCCCAGGGGCTTTTAAGAATCTTCCCATTGTTATTAAACTGGGTGGCGTCTATCTTGAATTTAGGGTCCATGCCATTTTCCTTGGCAAGTCGGGGTTTTGGGTCAAAAGAATCTACTTGTGAAACTCCCCCATCCATGTACAAAAAAATCACATTCTTTGCCTTTGGAAGGAAATTTGGTGCTTTGGCCAACTGACTCAGCAAGGCTTGTGACTCTCGGTCTGCGGACTTACAAGCACTACCCAAGCTACCCATCATGCCCATGAGTGCCAAGGATCCAAATCCACAGCTACTCATTTTCAACATCTCTCTCCTGCTTAAGGACTTATTTAGAAAAGGCTTGTGATTACTCATGGGTTTACATTAAATAAATAAATGATTTCATATTAAATAAAGCATGGCAATATTCCTTCCATGCCAAAATATCCAGTCCATTATCCGTTTCCGCCTTTTCAGCCAGTTGGATTTTGGTTTTACTGACAAAAGCCAGTCCCTTATTCATTTCTTCGGCTGAAGGAAGTCTTGCAAATGCCCTCAAATAAGCATCCTTGATCCTTTCTTCATCATCCATCAAATTCTCATTATTCAATAGTTGATTCGCCATTTGATCCGCTTGCTCAGCAATAAATGGATCATTCATTAAAAATAAAGATTGAGCTGGGACATTGGTAACATCTCGCTTGCCAAAAGTGGTAAAGGGGGTTGGTCGGTCAAAGACTGACATCATTCGGTCGAGAAAATTTCTTCTTACTTCCAGGTAAACGGATCTTCTCCCGTTTCCATCCAAAGGTCCGGAATCACCAGGCCTCCCTCTTCCCTGCATAAAGTCAGTCAAATGAACAGGTACCGGCTTCCCAAACATGGTACTATCCAATGTACCTGCTGCTTTTAAAACCGCATCCCTGATTCCCTCTGCCTCAAGTCTCCTGACAGAATAACGGCTCAGGAATAAATTGTCGGGATCAGAAGATGACATGCTTCCTCCGGAAGTACTCCTTTGAAAGGCTTCTGTAAGTACCATATTTTTTATCATCGACTTAATGGACCATGAATTTTTTACAAAGGCTAAAGCCAAATAATCCAATAATTCAGGATGAGTAGGTAACTTTCCTTGAAGACCAAAATTATCCACTGTTTCTACCAGACCTTTTCCAAAAACATGGTGCCAAATTCTATTCACCATCACCCTAGATGTAAGCGGATTGTCTGCTGCCAGCATCATTTCAACCATCTGCTGTCTCCCACTGCCATCCCCTCGGTAAGGCTTCTGCTCTTCAAATATTCCTGAGAGAAAAATTCTAGGGACTTTTTCTTTACTGAGATCCGAATGATTGCCACGTATAAAAATGGAGCTTTCTTCACCAAAACCCTCTGTCACGCCTTGAATAAAAACACTGTCTTTCACCAATCTTCCGAGGGAATCACACTTCATTTTTAAGGCAAGAGCAGATGGAAAATCCTTTTTCAACTTCCCTTCTGTTAATTCTTGGTTGAGAAAGGCAATTTCTTTAGCTGAACTTTTCCCGGTCACCCAGTGCTTTACCGCCTTGGAAATAGATGGATTGGTTTCAGAATCTTTTAGGTCAGGAGTTTCCCAAGCCTCGTCAAAAGACATTGCATATTCAGCTTCTATATAAGCATCCTCTTCCTGGATATATTGATGTCTGGCAAAGGATCCGGGCAAAATTTCAATATACACCTTCCGTCCCTTCCAGGCACTTAGGTCAAAAGTATAATTTTTCCAAGCTTCATCATTCACGTTTTGTTCCAATCCACCATAAATAGGATACCGTATCAATTGAAAATTTTCCATGACAATGCGTATACTGGCTCCTTTACCTCTTGCCCTAACACCAATAAAATTCTTGTCAACTGTAAAATCCGGGGATCTCAAAGCTCCCCAAATCCCTCTACCAAATAATTGACTGGAGGCAAATCCCGGGGATAAAGCTTGTAAAGTCTTTGTGGATGAAGAAAATATTGGCTCCCCTAAAGCAGTACTTGCTCCGAAAGCCAAACCGTCTGCTTTCCAACCTTGTAAATCCTGGCCTCTAAAATCAGCGATTACATTTATTTCTTTAGCTGAATTCTCTACTGAATTAAAATTAACAAGCCGGACGGGTATGCTGTCCTTCTCCAAAGGCCCTGCCCATTCTTTAGCCACTAAGGATTTAATTTTTTGCTTTAATTCAGTGGCCTTAGAAACAGTATTGAATTTTATTTTGTCATTTCCGACCGGCAAAGTACTGAACCTGGTGCTTCCTAACATTCCATAAAGGCCATAATAATCTGCTGTAGGAATGGGGTCAAATTTATGGTCATGACATTTGGCACAAGCCACCGTCAACCCTTGAAAGCTTTTCCCCACCACATCTATCATATTATCTATCCTGTCTGCCTCATCCTTTTTAATATCTACCGGACTATGAGTGCCCTCACTCATTGTAAGAAAAAGGGTACCTATGGCAGATTCATTCTCCCCTGATAAGGGGTTTTCTCGGGGCTTAGATAGCATATCTCCCATAAGTTGCTCTTTTAACAATTGATCATAGGGGATATCTTGATTAAAAGCTCGGATCAAATAATCTCTAAATCTCCAAGCTCCTTGAATTTGATAATCAAACTCATGACCTTTGGTCTCTGCATACCTCACCACATCCATCCAATGGCTGGCCCATTTTTCTCCAAAAGCAGGATGATTAAGGTATTCATCAACTAATTCAATATAAGCTTCCGGACGCTCATCGGCTACAAACTGCTTTATCCTTTCCACATCCGGAGGAAGGCCTGTTAGTACAAATGACAACCTTCGTATCAACTGGTATTTATCTGCTTTCTCACTTGACTCCAAGCCCTTCTCGGTAATTTTTTCTTGGATCAAAGCATCAATTTGCGCTGAAAAGTCACCCTTTACCACTTTCTTTTTGGTTTCCGCAGGCATAAAAGCCCAGTGAGGTTCATATTCAGCTCCTTCTTCTATCCATTTTTTTATAAGGGCCACCTCATAATCTGATAATTCTTGTTTTAAAGAGGGCGGTGGCATGACCACTTCCGGATCATTGCTTGTAATCCGATCCATCAAGGCACTTTTGTGAACCGCAGAAGGAACGATGGCTGTTTTGCCACTTTCCAAAAGCATGGTCGCCCCCTCCTTAAGATCTAAACGTAGACCTGCCTCTCGACTACTGGGGTCAGGTCCATGGCAGAGGTAGCATTTCTGCACAAGGATCGGTTTAATATGAAAATTAAAATCTACTTGGGCAGGTAAAGCTTGCATACTTTCTTGTTTACAGGACGGTAAACAGAAAAAGACAAGCATTGCAAAAAATACAGGTAACAACAAGAAATAACCCCGCCAATTGAGCATTAACATTCCGAATATTATTTAAACTTTTAAATTATTTTAGGTCAATAACCTTCAATTTACTTTTTTTTACAAATACATCAATGGCAATTGAAGGAAATCACCTATTGTTTGGAAATTTATTAACATTTTCCATTAAAAAATAAAGGTTTTTGTTCAGGGGCAACCTTTTGTAGGCTTGGAACTGCAATTAAAATCACCCTTTAACTTGGCTACAAATCAATGCCTATTAGGAGGTTCGAACTTTGATACAAAATCAAAAAAGCACCGCCTCATTCAAAGAATAAGCCACTAATTTGATTTTTAAATCACAATAAAAAAAATCATAATATTTAAATTATTAAACTATATTATTATTATATAATAATTTCATTTTAAATTTTTAAACTTATTAGTGATTTAAATTTATTTTTAATATTCATGAAATAATAATTTAGTATTTTTTTATGATTAAATATCTTTATTTATTAATGCATACAAAACTATATAATTAGTGAAAAAATAGGTAATATTCTTAAATATTATTAAATCTCAGAATTTATTTTTATCAATTGGTTACGTATATCATTTTAATAAGAAATGAAACCGATTGCATAATCAATTTAGTTTTATTATAATTGAATAATATATAGAATTAATACATGAAATTCTATATCTCTAAGAAAAATTTTCTTTTAACTCTAACCCAAAAAAGATGAAAAACTTATTACAAAATCAATTTTTCAGAATATCAGAATTAAAAATTCTGTTACTCTGTTTTTTATTACTGTACACTGCCGTAGGGCATACTGCAGCGCTAACCAAAAGTGAAATAGAGGCGGATGTCACGATCACAGGACGTGTTACGGACGAGACTGGTGAGGGAATCCCCGGTGTGACTGTTTTAATTGAAGGGCAAGGTTCCGGTACTGTAACGGATATAGATGGAACTTATACCATCAATGCCCCGGAAGATGGTCAATTGACTTTTTCTTATGTTGGCTTTGAGTCTCAAACTGTTGCCGTTGGCAACCAATCTGAGATCAATATTACCTTGGTAATGGACACTGCATCTTTGGATGAAGTAGTAGTTATCGGATATGGTACAGCTAGAAAGAGAGACCTCACCGGTGCAGTATCCTCCGTAACAGCCTCTAAACTTGAAAATGAAAATCCGAATTCTATTCAGGATGTGCTCAGAGGAAATATTGCCGGACTAAATGTAGGTTTAAGTACTTCAGCAAAAGGAGGCGGAAGTCTAGAGGTTCGTGGAAGAACCTCTTTAAATGCAGGATCAAGTCCTCTTTTAGTATTGGACGGAGCCATTTATTATGGACAGCTATCGGACATCAATCCCAATGACATTGAAAGCATAGATGTTTTAAAAGATGCAAGTTCAGCAGCTGTATTTGGCGCAAAAGCAGCTAATGGCGTCGTTTTAATTAATACAAAAAAGGGGGCTTTAGGTAAAACCCAAATAAAAATTAATTCCAACTGGGGGTTGGCTACCATGGCTAAAAATGAACCTGTTTATGGCCCTCAAGGATTCTTGGATTGGAGACAGGATGTAATGGAAAGTATTAATGCAGGAGGTTTTGAGCCTTATAGATTTTCCAACCCCAACACGCTACCGGATAACATTTCTTTGGACACATGGCTGGCCTATGATGGTTCGGAAGGAGATCCGGAAACTGTTTGGTTACAACGATTGAACATGCAACCTCTTGAAATTGCCAATTATAAATTAGGAGAAAGTGTCAATTGGTACAATATGATGTTTCAAAATGGATTGAGGCAAGATCATACGGTTAGTCTTTCCGCTAGAAACGAAAATTTCAAATATTACTGGTCCATGGGATACCTTGATAATGAAGGAATTATAGTAGGTGACAAGTTTACCACTATCCGGAGTAGATTCAATATCGAAGGGAATGTGAATGACTGGCTAACAGTGGGGATGAACACTCAGTTTGCGGATAGAGATGAGAGTCAAATACCTGTCAACTGGGGAGACATGACAAACTTATCTCCTTGGGCCGAGCCATTTTTAGAAGATGGAGAGAGTCTCAGGTTTATGCCAAATGAAGAAGGAAGTGGTGGGAGACACCCCTATTATACACCCCAATATACAGACAGGTTACAAAAAGAAACCACAATCAATGCTACTTTGTTTGCCGCAATAGAATTGCCCTTCGGAATAAAGTTCAGAACGAATTTCACTCCTCGGTATGAATTTTACGAACGATACAACCATGAGATGGCAGCCCATCAGAGCTTTGAAAACATGGGTGGCAGAGCAAGCAGGCAACAAAGAAAAGTTTATTTCTGGCAAGTAGATAACATCTTAAGCTGGAATAAAAACTTTAACAACAAGCACAATTTTGATGTTACCCTTCTTGCCAACGCAGAAAAATTTCAAAGTTGGGACAATACTATGACCAATGTGGGTTTTGAACCTCATGACCGACTAGGTTATCATAACATTGGTGCTGGTATCAATGCTATTATTTCCAGTAATGACCAATACCATACAGCAGATGCGCTTATGGGCAGGTTAATTTATACTTTATCTGATAAATATATCACTACGCTTTCAGTAAGGAGAGATGGATATTCTGCCTTTGGTCAAAGTAACCCTAGGGCTACTTTCACCTCGGCGGCTTTTGGCTGGGTATTTACGGATGAAGACTTTGTTAATATCCCATGGCTAGACTACGGTAAATTAAGGGCTTCCTGGGGTGTCAATGGTAACAGAGATATCGGTAGGTATGCCGCTCTTTCAGATTTACAAACCGGAAAGTATTTTTACCAAAGACCTAGTGGAGAATTGTATTTTGTGAGTCAATTGTATGTAAACACGATGCAGAACTCCAATTTAAAATGGGAGAAAACCACCTCCACAAATCTTGGGCTTGACTTTTCTTTGTTCAATAGCATTTTAGACGGTACTATAGAAGTCTATGACATGTCTACGACAGACCTATTGGTTCAAAGGTCTCTCCCAGATATACTTGGTTTTAATTTTGTATATGACAATTTAGGGGAAGTAAGAAACCGTGGTTTTGAAGTAAGTTTAAATAGCCAGTTATTACAAAGATCAAACCTTACCTGGAGAGCAAACCTCAATTTCCAGATGAACCGCAACAAGATCGTTAGTCTTTATGGAGATTTAGACGAAAATGGAGAAGAGTTAGATGATATTGGAAACCGTTGGTTTATTGATCATCCAATAGATGCAATATGGGATTATAAAACAGATGGAATTTGGCAAACCCCTGAAGCTGACCAAGCGGCAGATTATGGCGTGAAACCCGGAGATTTTAAGATTGAAGATGTAAATGAAGATGGTCTTTATACCAATGCAGATAGACAATTTTTAGGCTTTACTGAACCCCGCTCCAGATGGAGTTTAAGAAATGAATTTAAAGTTTGGAAAAACTTTGATGTTTCCTTTATGATGTATGCCTATTTAGGGCATATGGGTACTTTCAACCAAAGAAAGAATAGGCAGGGATTTCTTGACCGATCTAACTCTTATATTCTGCCCTATTGGACAGAGGAAAACCCAAATAATGAATGGGCGAGACTTTATTCAAGTGAAGGAGGAGCAGGTGGCTTTAATGTGTATCAAAGTAGGTCTTTTGTTCGTCTAGAGAATATTTCCTTAGCTTATACAGTCCCTCGTGAGATTGTGGAGAGGGCTAAAATAGAAAACCTACGATTTTATATGAATGTGAGAAATGTAGGTTTTTATGCTACAGAGTTTAATTTTTGGGATCCTGAATCAGCCGGACCCACACCAAGAATTTTTACCCTTGGAATTGATTTAACTTTGTAAAACCTACTATTAACGACTGAAATTATGAATCTAAAAATAAAAAAACTGAAATTTTACCTAGGGCTTATGGCCACTGGTTTAATGCTTGGCACAAGTTCCTGTGATGAGGGTTGGCTCGAACCAAAACCCCTATCTTTTTACGCACCTGAAAATACATTCAATTCTTCCAGTGGGCTTTGGAGTGCCTTGGTGGCATGTGAACGAAACATGAGACATGAATATACAGGGGATGGTCCTCCGATCCTGACCGAGCATATCTTTACCGAGGTGGCTGTGGAAGGTACTACAGATAAATCCGGGCCTGCCCAGGACATGAATCTTCTGATAACCCCTGATGCTAACCTTAATTCAGCGAATTACAATAGAATTGGCTGGTATTGGTATGAAGGATTTAAAGGTATCAAATATGCCAATACCGTCATTTCTAGAATTGATGATCCCACAGATTATGAATCAGAAGATGAAAGAAATCATATTTTAGGTACTGCCTATTTTCATAGGGCCTTAAGATACTATAGGCTTACCAATCAATTTGGAGATGTGCCATTAATTCTTGAAGAAATACTTGAACCAAGGTTGGATTTTTATTCTACCAAAAGAGAAGTAATCCTTCGCAAAATCAAGGAAGATTTAGAGTGGGCGGAACCTTGGGTACCCGCAATAATGGATAAAGGTCAAGTTCCCAAAGGAGCCATTCAGCACCTTCTTACTAAAGTAAACCTTGCCTTAGGTGAGTTTGATGACGCAATTGCCTCGGCTTCCAGATTAATTGATGGAGGTACCCATGCTTTAATGACGGATAGATTTGGTTCTACAGGAAATGATCCTGACAAAAATTTAATTTGGGACCTGCATCGTCCTGAGAACAAATCAGCCAACGTAAATACTGAAGCCATTTTAATGGTGATGGATAGGATCGATACTGAAGGAAATTCGGGAGGCATGTCTTCGATGCGTCAAGGTGTTCCGTTTTGGATAACCAATATAAACACCCCTAATGGTAACCGAGGAACAATTGACCAACCCGGAATCGAAATAGACCAAGTCAGTAAATATGGAAGGGGTATAGGAAGATTAAGAGGGACTTGGTATCATCAAAGCATGATCTGGGATGATGAAAATGACCTGAGGCATGCCCCTGGAAATTGGATGGACATGACAGATATGGTGTACAACAACCCGGATTTAAAAGGAGTTGATGATTACTATGGGGAACCTCTACAATTTAGAAATGAGGAAGGGACAGTACTGGTGGTGGATACCATTAGAAGTTGGTTTTCTTGGCCACACTATAAACTATTTATCCCAGAACCTCAAAATATCCGACCAGCAGGTGGACATAGTGATTGGTATATTTTTAGGTTGGCCGAAACTTACCTTCTAAGAGCCGAAGCTTATGTTTGGAAAGGAGATTTAGCTAATGCTGCCAATGACCTGAACGCCGTAAGAACTCGTGCAGGTGCAGCTCCTTATGGGCCTGAAAAAATGAATATAGGAACAATCCTAGATGAAAGAGCCAGGGAATTGTATTATGAAGAGCCTAGAAAAACGGAACTCACAAGAATGGCATTTATTTTTGCTAGTACGGGTAAAGAAGCTTATAACGGAAAAACCTATTCCTTGGATAATTTTTCTGAAGACAACTTTTTATATGATAGAATTATGTCTGTTACAGATTATTACAATAAAGGGGTCTTTACCAGACACGGGGACACCTATACTTATAGCCCTTACCATGTACTTTGGCCTATTCCTGCTCCTGCTATAAATAGTAATACGCAAGGAATAATTAACCAAAACAAAGGGTATGCAGGTTATGAGAACAATGTACCACCACTGACTACTATCGAAGAAAGCTCAAGTGAGTAAAATTTGAGATACCTATAAGATAAAAGCCCGGTTACTTCTAAGTTAGCCGGGCTTTTTTATTAAATGCAGGCTCCTATTTTAATTTCCCTACCAAATAAAATGAATGCTTTCCCAAAATTACAACTAACCCCAGTCGATTTAAATTGCCTTCGAAAACGGCTACATGGTCACTGAGAAGCCTTATTAGTAGGTAATGGTGAAGCAGTCTCGTTTTTATAGGAATTCCCAATGCTTCCTCTACTCTCTCAAACTACTGATGACATTTTTTTCATAATTATAAGTCAATCTCAGGTTATTAAATACCCTCTTTTATTTTCGGCTTTTTTATAATATAAAAACTAAATGTAAAATAACCTTGACATTATGAAAATTACACTTACCTTTGTGTAAAGTTTGTTTTACACAATAATTAAAATATGGAAACTCAAAATTGGAATAATAATCGCAAACAGATCACCAAAAATTTAGCAGTTTGGACAAGTTTTTGGTTAATTACCCTCGCTTTGGTAACCTTTGGACACCCATTTTTGTGGGATGAAAATCCCCTATTTACTTGGATAGGCTTTTTGGTCAATCTGTTTTTCGCCGGAGGCGTGTTAATGGCAAACATTCGATTTCTTAAATCTCTTGATGAATTGCAAAAACAAATCCAACTGGAAGCCATGGGCATTGCATTAGGAGTAGGGGTATTTGGAGGAATTTCATTTAACCTTATGGACAATACCAATTTAATTCCTTTCGATGCTGAAATTTCATTTTTGGTCATTGCCATTAGTCTCACTTATATGGTTGCCATTGCAATAGGTAAAAAGAGATACCAATGAAAAATAACCTGAAAGTCCTACGTGCTCAAAAAAATTGGACACAAGCAGATCTAGCAGACAGCTTGGCTGTATCCCGTCAAACCATCAATGCCATAGAAAAGGGGAAATTTGATCCTAGCCTCCCACTTGCCTTCCGCATTGCCAAACTTTTTGATTGCACAATCGAAGAAATATTTGATGATGAAAGAGAAGATTGAAAACGAATAATGCAATAGGATTTCAAGAGCTAGCTTAGAAAGGGTTACTACCAGAATAAAATCTGCTGTTTTGAGATTTTACCATAGTATCCATGTTAAAAAAAGCAAGGAAGTGGCTGATTTTGAATCGATTTCAGAAAATAGCAGAAGACCTATTTCATTTTTCAAGTTGAATCAGCTGGTGAAAGAATCCCTTCCCAGCTGATTTAAACGACTTCTTTGGCCTTTGGAATAGCGCCGATTACTCGATTAAATAGTTACTGTTTCGATTTGCTTGGAAGCAACTTTATAAATGGTGTCTACTTTATCCATGGCCTCAGCCAATTTGCACTCTGCACCCTTGTAATCCTTCCAAATTTCCATCAGTTTGGAAGCTATTTGTTCCCCTTCCGATTCTTCTATTTCAAACACCCAATCTGCCAAGCCAAGGTCATAATACATCTGTCCCTTAATTGTATCTTCAGGCTGTCTTAAATAGAACATCGGCGTACCATTGGCTGCTGCAATAATAGGAGAATGGCATTCAAAACTAAGCACTGAATGTGCTCTGGCATAAATGGATGCCGCCTCATCCGGCAACCAATATTCCCGTTTGATAACCTTTGCTTTGACATCCCCAGGTAGTGGATCAATCAACAGCTCATCCATTATATCAACCTGGTAGGTCATCTCAGGACAAACCAATACCTTTTTTCCTGTTTGTCTAACCCATTCAATCATGGCCATTCTCAATTTGCCATGGTCCACTTCTTTGTACTTCTCATTCGTCGTTTCCACTTCTCTGATTTTCTCCGCAGACCAATCGACTTTCTTGATCTTGTGATAAGGAGTGTACCTTAACCTGGGGATAACACATATAAATTCCTTTTCCTTCAAATGATGTTCCTCTAAAAATGAAAGCCCTTTTTTCTCATCCCTGAGATTAAAGAAAAAGGTAGCATCAGGAGCAAAAGAAATAAGGTTCCCTGAAAGACCGTGTTGCTCCAAAACTTGTAAGGAGGCTGTTTCTCTGGTGAATATAAAATGAGAGGCATTCAGCACCCTTTTAAGAGAGAGAGAAATGGACTGAATCGTCGTTCCAAAAATACCAAAGGGCTTAGAAGTATACTTCATCCATACTTCCAGGCAATCCTGTCCTACCACAGAGGGACCTGAACCATGAATCATAATATCTGCGGTATTTATAGCATTCAATACCTCTTTTTCCTCCACAGTCCCATCTTTAGCAACTGATCCGTAGATAATTTTCACATCCGGAAAGTTTTTTTTGAGGAGCGCCTTTACTTTTTCCCCGCGGGATTTTTTCCACAAGATGATTTTATAGTCAGGAAGAAATGTTTTCAAAACATGAATCAATCCCGGAGTATGGGCGATGTCTCCTATATTTACATCCTGCCAACCAGAAACCAATAGGATCGTTTTGGTAGAATTCACGGAGCTGCTTTTTCCTAGGGCATTGATGATTCCGGTAATCAACATCCCTGAGGACAAGACACCAATATTTTTTAAAGCATTTCTTCTTTCCATTTTTCTTATTTGAGACCAGATATAAAACCCAATTAGTTAGGGTTTGAGATGAGTGCAATCGCAAAAATATCAGCATATTAATAGTTGATACACAGCATTACTATGATTAAACCGGCTTGCCTAATGCAGGTTGAAATCAGCGTTAAAGCACCTGAATAAAATTCGAATTAGCACCTTATCGTAGTACTATTCAATATTGTTAGTTAAAATACCGAAATGATTTTATTATTGCCAATTTAGAACTAAAAGATTGGAAATAAACTTAATAAAAACTGTAATTTATCAGGTAGGCATATCTAGGAAGTATTTACTCAGATTATAAATATAGAAAAGAAATATTCCTTGGTAGGGGCAAAAAAAACTCCTCAACCTAAATGGATGAGGAGCCAAATATTAATGGAAATAAATGTTTACAAACCAAACACAGATGGCAACCAAAGGGTAAGCTCCGGCACCAATGTGATTATTAGTAGCCCTAATAACATGGCCAAAAAGAAGGGGAGTAAGGGGAAGAAAACTTTGGCGATGGTTGTTTTGGCCACTCCTACCCCTATAAATAATACTGAACCAACTGGAGGTGTACAAACCCCAATACATAAATTCAACACCATCATGATACCAAAGTGAACAGGGTCTATTCCCAAAGTTACCACTGCAGGCAAAAAGATTGGTGTAAAGATCAAAACTGCCGGAGTCATGTCCATAAAGGTTCCAACAAAGAGTAAGATTAAATTAATCATTATTAATATTACAAACTTATTATCACTTAAGGCCAATAAAGCTGAGCTTATTGACTGAGGGATATTTTCGCTAGACATTGCCCAAGACATACTCATTGAAGTAGCGATAAGTAACATCACTATGGCCGTGGTTTCTGAGCTTTTCAATAAGATGGCCGGAAGATTTTTTAACTTTATTTCACCATAAATAAAAGACAAGACCAAGGTGTAAACAACGGCAATTGCGGAGGCTTCTGTAGCTGTAAATACACCAATAACGATCCCTCCAATCACCACTACCAATAGCATTAAGCTTGGAAACGCTGCTAAAAACTTAGAAGCCAATTCTTTTATACTAGTGGGCTCACCTGGTTTAAGCTTGTGCTTTTTGATAAAAATCGCTGCCGTAATCATCAGAAACATGCCTATTAACAAGCCGGGGATATAACCTGCGATAAATAAAGCGGCGATAGAAACGCCTCCACTAGCCAAAGAATAAACGATTAGGACATTGGAAGGAGGAATGATCAAACCGGTGGTAGAGGCAGTAATATTTACTGAGGCACCAAGTTCTCTAGGATAACCTTCTTTTTCCATTCTTGGGCCCAATATTCCACCTATGGCAGAAGCAGCTGCAGCAGCAGATCCTGCAATGGCACCAAACAACATGGCTGCGATTACATTCACGTACAATAAGCCACCCGGAAGTCTTCCTGTCATGGCCTTGGCCAAATCAATGAGCCGATTGGCTATTCCTCCTTTGTTCATTATTTCGCCTGCTAGAATAAAAAACGGAATGGCAAGTAGGGCAAAGCTATCCAAGCCCACTCCCATTCTTTGGGCAATGGTGGTGGCAGAAGGAACTGAGGCAATGGTTACCGTAAGGGTAAGAAAACTTGAAAAGCCTAGGGCCCAAGCAACGGGCACCCCAATGCCCATCAGAATAATAAAACTAACAATCAGTATAAGTATGCTTAAATATTCTTCCATGGTTTAGCTATTTTGGGAATCTTTTTGGTTCATTAATATTTTAAGGTCTACCAGTTGGTAAAAAAGCACCAATAACCCTGAAAAAGGGATCATCATATATACATAGGCCAATGGCAATTGAAGGGTAGCGGATTTTTGTTCCAAAATAAAAGTTATATAAACCAGGTTGGTCCCTCCCATGATCATCACAGGAATTACAAATAATATAATTACCACATTGATGACCATCAATAATTTTCTTTTGGCTTCGCCTGTAAGTTTGGTTGGCAGTATATCGATCGCCAGGTGATTGCCTTGTCCTGCCACGTAAGCAGCACCAAGCATGCCTAGCCACACCAATAAATACCTTGAAAGTTCATCTGTAAACGAACTTGGAGATTGGATTACATACCTGGAAAAAACCTGCCAGGTTACGTTCAGCACCATTACAGCCATGATGACCATAAGCATGACCCCTACAATTTTATCTAATTTTGATTTAAAACTGACCATCGCTTAATATTTTCTGATTTCTTGTACCAATTTATACATTTCCGGATCCGATTCTTTCATCAATTCATAGACCTTCTCTGCCTCTTTTCTAAAAGGCTCTTTGTCTGGGTACAAAACCTCCACACCGGCTTCCTCTAGAATCTTCATTGACTCAGCAACAGATTCCTCCCATAATTTGTATTGGTAAACCGCCGATTCATCCGCAGCCTCTTGCAACCATGTTTTTTCCTCATCGGATAACAGGTCCCAAACTTTGGTACTTACGATCATCATATCTGGAATAGCCGTATGTTCATTCAAAGAATAGTACTTACATACTTCATAATGGCGTGAAGTTACAAAGCTAGGCGGGTTATTTTCTGCCCCATCCACAATTCCTTGCTGTAATGCCGTATAAAGCTCACCGAAGGAAACGGGAGTGGGAGAACCACCAAAACTCTGTACCATATTTACAGCAGTGGGGCTTTCCATAACCCTAATCTTCAATCCTTCTATGTCTTGAGGAACCATTACCGGTTTGTCTTTGGTATAAAAGCTT
This sequence comes from Cyclobacterium sediminis, assembly GCF_054781075.1. Lineage (NCBI taxonomy): Bacteria > Pseudomonadati > Bacteroidota > Cytophagia > Cytophagales > Cyclobacteriaceae > Cyclobacterium > Cyclobacterium sediminis. The sequence continues at coordinate 166,943 of NZ_BAAGVC010000010.1, forward strand.
CGTTTACCACCATCATAAAAACACAAGCCTTTCAACCAGTATTTCTCTCCGGCAGCCAAAAGCTGCTTCCCAATGGGACCCTCCAATACCCTAGCTTGTTGGGCATCATCCTTGAATAAATAAGGTTGTCCCAATATTTTGATTTCAGGAGCAAATCCCTCCATAGCGGCAGTAGATACCTTTGTCATGGCCAAGCTACCTATTTGAAGTAACTCCACAAGTTCCCTTTCCGTACCTAATTGTTGGTTGGGATAAACTTGTACAATCATTTTTCCATTGGATTTTTCTTCGGCTTTTTCTGCTAAATAGAGCATGGCCGCATGAACAGGGTGGCTGGTATCCAATCCATGACCGAGCTTTAATACCCTAACCCCTCCGGGTTTTGAGCAGCTCACCAGTAGGGCCGCCAAGAACAGCATACTGAGGTAGATTGGGAAATTTGTCATTTTAGATTTCAGCATATGAATAGCAATCTTATTTGGGTTTTTATTATTTTACTTCTTAAAATTATGTGAATTAACTTTTATTACAATAATTCAAGCACATTATCTCCCTATTAATAATATAGACGGTAATGTTAATCGTTTCAACCTATTTATCTATTCACTGACTAATAATGTTTTAGCGAGCCTTTTTATCAAAAAGCACTTTTCTAAGTTTACGATGCATGTCATTACCAACCTTTCCGTGCCCTACACTTTTCAAACTGGATTAAAATTGAAAATCCAATAATTAACTGTCAAAATTAATGGGGAATTAAAAAAAAAGAAGCCCTGAGCCTCTTTTCTTTTAATTTATTTATAAATTGTGCAATCGATTGCTCAAGATAATCAAATAATTGAAATGGTGCATAAAGTTTTACGAATTCATCCTGACGACAACGTTTTGGTTGCTTTAACCGACCTTAAAAAAGGAGAAATTATCCAATTTGAAAACAATGAAATTAAATTAAAAAATAGTGTTTCTGCCAAACACAAATTCACCATTTCCGACCTGGATCAGGGTGAGCAGGTGTATATGTACGGGATTATTGTAGGAAAGGCCTTATCTCCGATAGCGTCGGGAGAAGTCATTACTACCGCTAACTTGGCCCATCAAACGGCTACCTATACAGGAAAACGCAAAGATTTTAAGTGGGATGCACCAGATGTAAGCAAATGGAAAGACAGAACTTTTGATGGTTACCATAGACCTGACGGACAGGTAGGGACTGCCAATTATTGGCTGGTAGTACCTTTGGTGTTCTGTGAAAACCGGAATGTGGAAATCATGAAGCAAGCTTTTGTAGAAGAATTAGGTTTCGCTAAACCTAATCCCTACAAATCCTTTGTTAAGCAAATGAAGCAGCTTTACCTGAAAGGGGACAAGGAAGGTTTGGAACAAGTGGGTGTAGAAACCCTGGAACAAGCAGGTGAAGACAAGCTATTTAAAAATATTGATGGAATAAAATTTCTCACCCACAACGGTGGTTGTGGAGGTACAAGGCAAGACTCCGAGGCGCTTTGTGCTTTGATTGCCGGCTATATCAACAATCCGAATGTGGCAGGGGCTACCATTCTAAGCTTGGGATGCCAAAATGCTCAACCGGCAATACTAAAAGAGAAACTAGCCGATATCGATCCGGATTACAAAAAACCTGTGATCATTTTAGAACAACAGGAAGAAGGTACGGAACCTCAATTACTTACCAAAGCCATCCAGTCCACCTTCTTGGCCATGACGGAAGCAGACCAACTGGAAAGAAAGCCTGCCCCTTTGAGTCAATTGACTATAGGGTTAGAATGCGGAGGATCGGACGGATTTTCAGGCATATCTGCCAACCCATCCTTAGGTCAGGTATCTGATATAATGGCTGCCTTGGGAGGTAAAACCATCCTTTCAGAGTTTCCCGAACTTTGTGGTGTAGAGCAAGAATTGATCAATAGGTGTACGACTGATGAGAATGCTGAGAAGTTTGTTCGTTTGATGCGTGCCTATGCTGCCTCAGCTGAAGCGGTGGGTTCAGGCTTTGACATGAATCCCAGCCCGGGAAATATTAAAGATGGCTTGATTACAGATGCGATAAAATCTGCCGGAGCTGCCAAAAAAGGAGGCACCTCCCCCATCGTTGACATCCTTGACTATACCGAAATCGTCACTAAACCCGGACTCAGTTTGCTATGCTCCCCGGGGAATGATGTAGAAAGCACCACTGCCATGGCCGGTTCCGGCGCCAATATCATTTTATTTACAACCGGCTTGGGCACTCCTACAGGAAACCCCATTACTCCGGTGATTAAAGTATCTTCCAACCATAAGCTTTCTGAAAAAATGTCAGACATCATTGATGTCAATACCGGAGGAATTATTTCAGGAGAGAAAACCATTCCTGAAATGGGAGATGAGCTATTGGAGTACATCATTAAAGTGGCCAGTGGTACCATTAAAGCTAAAGCCGTTTTGTTGAATCAGGATGATTTTATCCCTTGGAAACGAGGCGTATCTCTTTAAATTAAATAGTATAACCAAAATATAAAATGTCCCAATTATTTTCAGTAAAAAACAAAGTCATCATCATTAGCGGTGGAACCGGGGTTTTAGGCAAAGCAATTGCCAAGCATCTGGCACAAGAAGGTGCACAGATGGTAATCCTCGGAAGAAATCAGGAAAAGGTCAGTGCGCTAGTTAATGAAATTAAAGATGATGGAGGATATGCTTATCCGGCCATAGCAGATGTAACCGACGAAAAAGCTTTGTCCCAAGTCAAAGAAGCGCTTGAGAAAGAGTTTGACCAAATAGATGTTTTGATCAATGCGGCAGGAGGAAACATGCCAGGAGCTACGGTAATGCCTGATCAAATGCTTACAGATCTATCTTCTGATGCTGTAAAAACCATCATGGACCTTAATTATATGGGTACATTTTTACCGATCAAAAACTTTTTGCCTTTACTAACAAAAAACAAGAAAGCATCCATAATAAACATCTCATCCATGGCCGCCAGCCGACCTATGACCCGTGTGATGGGCTATGCTTCAGCAAAAGCAGCCATAGATAATATGACGAAATGGATGTCAGTAGAATTTGCCAGGAAATATGGCGCCGGGTTACGTGTGAATGCAGTAGCTCCGGGTTTCTTTTTGACTGCCCAGAATGAAGCTTTGCTAACCAATAAAGATGGAAGCCTCACCCAACGTGGTAATCAAATCATAGACCATACACCTATGGGGCGATTTGGAAGTCCTGACGAACTTTTTGGAGCGGTGCAATGGCTTTGCAGCGAGGGCTCTAAATTTGTGACAGGAACAATCACAGAAATAGATGGGGGATTTAGCGCGTATTCAGGAGTATGAGTGATAAGAAACAACCAATATATATGGAGCAGACCATGCGCTGGTATGGTCCAAATGATCCGGTACAATTGTCAGACATCAGGCAGTCAGGTGCCACAGGCATTGTAACCGCCTTGCATCAAATTCCAAATGGGGAAGTCTGGTCCAGGGAAGCCATCAAAGAAAGAAAAGATATCATTGAAGCGGCAGGATTGACTTGGTCAGTGGTGGAAAGTGTACCTGTACACGAGAACATCAAAACTCGATCAGGAAATTTTGAAACCTATATCAAAAACTATCAAGAAAGCATACGAAATTTGGCTGCAGAAGGCATTGGTACCATCTGTTATAACTTTATGCCCATTTTGGATTGGACAAGAACCAACCTTGCCTATGAGGTGGAGAATGGTGCCAAAGCCCTTCGTTTTGAAATGAAAGCAATTGCTGCATTTGACTTACATATTCTCCAGCGACCCGGTGCCGAAGCAGAATACAGTGAGAGCATGCAACAAAAAGCCAAAGCCTATTTTGATGCCTTGACGGGGGATGATAAACAACAGCTGATAAACAATATCATTGCGGGCTTACCTGGTGCTGAGGAGGGTTACTCAGTTGAGGACTTCCAAAAAGCATTGGACACCTATAAAGATATTGATGCTAATAAATTAGGGGAAAATCTCAACTTGTTTCTGGATGCAATTATTCCGGTGGCAGAAGAGAATAAGGTACTAATTTGTATTCACCCTGATGATCCACCCTTCCCTATTTTTGGCTTACCAAGAGTGGTAAGTACAGCAAGTGATTACGATAGAATTTTGGCGAATAATAATAGCCCGTTAAATGGCTTTACATTTTGCACCGGTTCATTAGGAGTAAGGGCTGACAATGATTTGCCTGCAATGGTGGCTAAATATGGTGAGCACATACATTTTATCCATTTGAGAAGTACGCAACGTGATGAAGAAGGCAACTTCTATGAAGCCAACCATATGGAAGGAGATGTCCCAATGGCCGATGTGGTTGAAGAAATCGTAAAATTACAGCAAAGAATAGGAAAATCACTTCCTATGCGGCCGGACCATGGCCATCAAATGTTGGATGATCTTGGAAAGGTAACCAATCCTGGGTATTCTGCCATAGGAAGGTTAAAAGGACTTGCAGAACTTCGCGGTTTAGAAATTGGCATTGCCAGAAGTATATTAAACCGGTAAATTGCAAGTATAGTAAACTTTAAAATTTAACAAACCTGAAAATAATTATGAATAATTCAAATGATTCCAGAAGAGATTTTATTAAAAAATCTGCTATGGCTACTATGGGAATTTCCGCTTTAGGGGCTGTAGGCTTTTCTGCAAAAAGCTATGGAAATATCATCGGTGCAAATGACAAGCTAAATATCGCTATTGCCGGATTAGGTAGAAGGTTAGGTGCTTATTACGAGCCTATTGGACAAAAATCAAACAATGTAAACCTTAAATATCTTTGTGATGTAATGCCTTCACAAAGAGTTAAGGCAGCTAAAAACTTTGAAAAGCACATTGATTATAAACCAATACTGGAAAATAGTATTTTCAAAGTATTGGAAGATAAAGAAGTAGACGTATTGATCAATGCCACTCCGGATCACTGGCATGCGCCGGGTACCTGGTTGGCTTTAGAGGCCGGAAAACACGTTTATGTTGAAAAACCGTGTAGTCACAACCCTTATGAAGGAGAGTTATTGGTAGCTTACCAAAAACACTACAACAAGGTGGTTCAGATGGGTAACCAACAACGTTCTTCTCCTGAAAGCATCGAAGTAATCAAAGCTATTCATGCAGGTGAAATAGGAAATGTTTATAAAGCCACTGCCTTTTATAATTCAGGTAGAGGTGAAGTTCCTGTACAAAAGAAAGCCAGCCCTCCAAATGGATTAGATTGGGAATTGTTCCAAGGGCCTGCACCAAGAAGAGAATATACTACTGAAACTTGGGATTATAATTGGCACTGGTATGGCTGGGATTATGGCACAGCAGAAGCCGGAAACAATGGTACTCACGAGCTGGATGTGGCCAGATGGGCATTGGGGGTAGACTTCCCTGAGAAAGTAATTGTGGACTCAGGAAAATACCATTGGCCTAATGATGGATGGACCATGTATGATACTATGGATGCTGTCTTCAAATTCTCCAATAACAGAACCATCCAGTGGGATGGCAAAAGTAGAAATGGGCACAATACCTACGGACCGGGAAGAGGAACCATTATCTATGGTACAGACGGATCTGTTTATGTGGACAGAGGCGGATACAAGATGTTTGATCGAAGAGGAAAGGAAATCAAAAGCAGTGCATCTGAAAGCAAGGAAGCCGGAACTGCCCTAGGTGGAGGTGGTAGCATGTCCACTTTGCATATGGTTAACTTCTTTGATGCGATCAGAGGAAAAGCCGCACAAAATAGCCCTATTGATGAAGGTGCAAAAAGTGTATTGCTTTGCCACTTGGCCAATATCGCGTCAAGAACCGGAGAAGTACTTACCTGTGATTCTTCCAATGGTCACATCACCAACAGCAAAAAAGGTAAAGCACTTTGGAAAAGAGAATATGAAAAAGGTTGGGAGCCAAAGCTTAAGGCCTAACCCATTGATTTTAATTGATAATTATTTAAAATCCCTGAAAAATTTCAGGGATTTTTTTATGCTTTTTTTTTATAGAATTGCTTCCGAAGAAATGGATTATACTGTCATTCTCTAATTCGATTTGAATCTGAACCTAATTAATACTGAGATCCTTCCTTGTCTTAATTATTTGGAGGCCTTTTTTCTACTTCCCACCGCATTAAGGTATTTGGCATACCTATTCATTACCCAAAGGTGCAACCTTGCTTGTGTATTGACATATATCAACCAAGGGATCTTGGGAACAAATTCATGTATGGCCGAAATAATGTATTTCCCTCCCAAAACCTCTCTAAATTCCAGCCAACCATAATTTGCCCTACTCACCAAGTAGCCTCCGGTAATGTAAAAAAGTTGTCTCTTTTTATCACTTCTGTCCTTAACCCATGACAATTGAAGCATTGGTTTTTTGATAGAAAACAGATAAAAGCTTATCACTTTTTTTTCATCTTCCTTGGCTTTAATTATTGATTTAAAAAAAGTTGGCAACCAAACCTTATATCTATTTGCAGCCCAAAAAGCACTTTTACCACGTAGGTTGGGCATCCTTTGTATGCTTCGCACTGTGTTTTTCTGCGTTTTTAGCAATTTAAACTGTGGCAAAACAGGCTCTTTCTTAGCTTCCAAGGCTATTTTTACCGCTTCATCATAGCTTTGGTAGGAAATATCAGCTGCCTTAAAAGACAATTCATCCGACACTGTCATGGTATGCTTTAGGCTTTCCACCAATGGAGACACCAATTGAGAAGGGCTTTCCCCAAAATACCCTACCCAAAGTTTGGATAGCCCCGGGGAGAAGAAAGGAACGGAAAAAATCATCCGTTTTTTCCCCATTACCACTGAGGTGCGGATCAGCATTTCCTTATAACTCATCACTTCAGGATTCCCTATTTCTATGGCTTTGTCATACACCGCTTCATTTCCCAGACAAGAATCAATAATGGTAAGGGTGTCTCTAAGTGAGATGGGTTGAGTCTTTGATTCGGTCCATTTTGGGCAAATCATAACTGGGAGTTTTTTTACCAGGTTTTTGATCATATCAAAGGAGGAACCTCCGGGACCCACAATTATACTTGCCCTTAAGGCAGTAAGCGCTGCTGACCCAGTAGATAATGTTCGTTCTACCTCCAAACGGCTTTTCAAATGTTGAGACCATTCTTCTTCAGGTTCTCCTTTAGGCAATATGCCTCCCAAATAAATGATCTGCTCCACCGAATTGGCCGAAGCAGCTCTAGCAAAATTATCTGCCAGAAGGAGGTCCGTATCCTCAAAACTCCCTTGATTAAGCCTGGTGGTAGCGTTCATAGAGTGTACCAAATAAATGGCATAATCCACACCTTTTAGCGCCTCTGTAGTGGAGGAGATCGAGTACAATTCCACTTGCCTCCATTCAATTTCTTGCTGAGGATTATCTACTACCTCTTTCCTACTTAAGCCAACAATATGGTAACGGTCCTTGAACCTTTCCATAAACCACCTGCCTATATATCCTGTAGCTCCAGCTATGGCTACAACTTTCTTTCTTTCTAAAGTCATACTTATATCAACTAGTCCCAGCTTAAATTGTTAGTGCTTCTCTAAGTTATTCCTATTTTTGCCTTTATCTTATTTTAAGTATAAAAAAAAACAATAGTTATGCATAAGTTTTTTCTATTCTTGGCGGTGGCATTGACCCTACCAATGGCTGCAATGGCCCAAGAGGAGGCAGATTGGGATGTTTCTCGTCCAAATGGAGATTGGGATTTTGACTGGATTAATTTCACCATTGATGAGGGAACCTGGATGAATCTAGATATTAGCCCGGATGGTAGCACGGTAGTTTTTGATCTACTTGGGGATATTTATTCCATTCCAATCAAAGGCGGTAAAGCAAAAGCCCTTAGAACCGGAATGCCATTTGAAGTGCAGCCTAGGTTCAGTCCGGACGGCAAATGGATATCATTTACCTCAGATGCCGGAGGGGGAGACAATATTTGGATAATGAAAGCTGATGGATCTGAAGCCAAACAAATAACCAAGGAGTCTTTTCGTTTGTTAAACAATGCAGATTGGATGCCTGATGGAAACTTTTTAGTTGCTCGAAAACATTTTACCTCAGGAAGATCTTTAGGCGCCGGCGAAATGTGGCAATACCACATTTCAGGAGGTTCAGGTTTGCAGCTAACCAAAAGAAAAAATGACCAGCAGGATGTCAACGAGCCCTCAATATCTTCCGATGGCAGGTATTTGTATTATAGTGAAGACATGTCTCCGGGAGGAAGCTTTCAATACAACAGAGATCCCAATGGACAAATATATGTTATCAAAAGGTATGATTTCCAAACCGGGGAAATAAAAACAATCACCGGGGGCCCGGGTGGGGCTGCTAGACCACAAATCTCGCCTGATGGAAGCAAGCTGGCCTTTATCAAGCGGGTAAGAACGAAGACCGTGTTATATATTCATGACTTGAAAACAGGTGAAGAATGGCCTGTTTATGACCAACTGAACAAAGACCAGCAAACCGCATGGGCCATCTTTGGCGTTTATCCGGGATTTGCTTGGATGCCTGAGGGGGAAGAATTGGTTATTTGGGCGAAAGGTAAACTCCATCGGATTAACACTTCTACCCGATACCAAAGCATTGTTCCTTTTTCTGTAGATGTGAATATGCCCTTGGCCAAATGGGTTCATTTTGATCACCGTATCGAGCGGGAAGAATTTTCCGTTAAAATGATAAGGGATGTGAGCACCTCCCCTGATGGTCAAAGTATTGTTTTTAGGGCACTGGGTTATATATGGACAAAAAAATTACCCAATGGAAAACCTAAAAGGCTGACCAGCGGTGAAGATTTTGAAGCTGAACCCTCTTTTTCTCCGGATGGTAAAAAAATAGCTTTTGTTACCTGGAATGATATAAATAAAGGTACCATCTTGGAAATTGACCTAAATAGTAAGAAAACTTCCCCTCTTACAACAGAAAAAGGAATTTACAGACACCCAAGCTATTCACCGGATGGTAAAACATTGGTTTACAGAAAAGAGGGTGGAAACCTGGATCAGGGAAGAACCTTTACTAAAAATCCCGGACTGTACCTTTTAAACCTAAATACAAGTAAAGCTAAATTTTTAAATGTTTCGGGAGATTTCCCTAGCTTCACTAAAGATGGTAAAAGAATTTTCTTCCAAACCGGAGGTAAGTTTTTTGGAAACCTGACAAAAAGTTTAAAATCAATTGACCTAAACGGACAAGATGAGCAAACGCACGTTGCCTCTAAATATGGTAACCGATTGGTTCCTAGCCCTGATAATAAATGGGTAGCTTTTATACACCTGCACAAAGCTTATGTATCTCCTTTAGTCCTTAATGGCCAAACAGTTAATCTTGACAACAATAGTAAATTCGTTCCGGTGGAAACACTGGATAAAGATGCAGGATTGTATCTGCATTGGTCAGAGAATAGCGAAACAGTACATTGGGTTTTAGGAGACAAGTATTACAGCTCAAATCTAAGCGACAAATTTTCTTTCTTGGCAGAAGGTGAAATAGCTACTGACATGGAAAAAGAAGGTCTTGAAATAGGGCTTATCACCAAAGTAGATCAACCCAAAGGGAGCATTGCTTTTACTGGGGCTACTATCATTACCATGGAGGGAGAAGAAGTAATTACAGATGGAACCTTGGTAGTTGAAGGAGCTGAAATCCTATCGGTAGGTAAACATGGAGAAGTCCAAATCCCTAAAAATGCACTTGTCTATGATATGAATGGCAAAACCATTATGCCCGGCATGGTGGATGCACATGCCCATATTGGTGCTTTCAGAGATGGGCTTACGGTCCAACAAAACTGGCAATTGTACGCCAACCTTGCCTATGGTGTCACTACTTCTCATGATCCCTCTGCCAATAGTGAAACGGTATTTACATTGGCTGAAATGATCAAAAGTGGCCAATTAGTAGGGCCAAGAGTATTCAGTACAGGATTTATTTTATATGGTGCAGACGGTGATTTTAAGGCTGTTATCAATAAGTTAGCGGATGCTAAATCTTCCATTCGGCGCACAAGGGCATTTGGCGCTACCTCTGTCAAATCCTATAATCAGCCAAGAAGAGACCAACGACAGCAGGTGCTGCAAGCTGCCAGAGAATTGGGGGTCAACGTGGTCCCTGAAGGAGGCTCTACCTTATTCCACAACTTATCAATGGTGCAAGATGGGCACACGGGTATAGAACACAATATTCCAATTGCTCCGGTCTACAAGGATGTAATAGAATTTTGGAAAAGAACTAAGGTGGCATATACACCTACTCTAATTGTAAATTATGGAGGTCTCAATGGGGAAAATTATTGGTACCAATAGTCGAATGTTTGGGAAGATGAAAAACTTCTGCGCTTTACTCCAAGAGGACTAGTTGACGCTCGCTCGCGCCATCGAACCATGGCTCCGGATGCCGAATATGAAAATGGCCATATACTAACTTCCAAGCAGGTCCATTCACTTGCAAAAAATGGCGTCAAAGTAAACTTAGGAGCCCATGGCCAATTGCAAGGGTTGGGCGCACATTGGGAGCTTTGGAGTCTGGTACAAGGAGGAATGTCAAATCATGAAGCTTTAAAAGCGGCCACCATAAATGGAGCAGCTTATATCGGAATGGATAAAGACATTGGCTCCATCAAAGCCGGGAAATTAGCCGACCTTATTATTATGGACAAAAACCCACTGGAGGACATCCAAAACTCCAATTCTATTTCACATACCATGATTAATGGAAGGCTTTATAAGGCAGACACCATGGATGAAATAGGCCATAAAGCAAAAAAGCGTAAGCCTTTCTATTGGGAAAACAGCCTTTTTCATGAAGCTTTCCCCTGGCATGAAAGCATACGAACATATATGCAGAGTGGTTGTGGTTGCCATGCACACACGAGCCAATAATTAATTGGCTTTATCTATAAAATAAAAGGGGTCTTGTTTCAAATATTTGACCCCTTTTTCCCATATGGCCGAGGCCAACATTACAATGCTTTTGGCTTCCAAGATCTTGCCTGTTCTATACTCTGCAGGCTCAAGCACATTCAACAGTCGATCATAACGCTGCTCGTAGCCTTTAAACCCATGTCTTTGATAAGTTTTCTGGATCGATTTCCCGTCAGCAAATTGCAAAATATGGTTTACTTTTTCTCCAAATAAATAGGGTGGAATGATTTTCTCTTCTACTGCATGCATGGAAGTATTGGGTCTCGTACCACAACCCAAGAACAAGACTTTCCCTCCAATAAGAGGTAGTCTGGCAAAAGGTGAATAGGGGCCGCAGGGTGTTTCATCCATAAAATGATCTTTTAAAAGAAAAGTTGCTTTAGCTCCGATTCCACAAACCGAATGGGTTGGATGAATACTTCTTTTTACACCCGGATATGTTCTAAAGAACTCTGTCAGTGCCCCGACACAGGACACTGTGTTCAGTTCATTAAAAACAGGCTGTGCTTTATTCACGGTTTTGTAGGATAAACTAGGCATTAGAAGGGTTCCCTCCTCTCCTATATGCTCGATGAAAGTCTGAACAAAAATATTGGCCCTATCCGGAAACTTACCAATGGAATTAAGGGAAGCATGTACCAGTACATGATCTCCTTTTTTTATTCCTAATAAGGATAAATCCTTTCTTATTTGCTTCACAATATTATTCATAAGCAACATTAAAAAACCAAATCAAGTCCATTTTCACTGTACCCAATATGGTGGACAAAATATTTATGCAAAAAAGTTAACTATTTTGATTGAAATTTAACCTAAACAGGGATAGGGTTTTATTATTAATCAACGTTATAAGGTTTAAAATAGGAACTGATATCAATCAAAAAGCTTCCCGATTTTGCTTAAAAGCAAAAGTAGGGAAGCTTTTATTTAATTTATAGTAATCCTGATTTTCCTTTCGATAGGAAAATCAACGCTCTTACTTATGAATGGTTTATTTATTTAAGAAGGATGAGTACATCCAAACCAATTTTTCTTGCTCGCTAATATAATCACTCATCAAGGCATTGGTACCTTCATCTTCTGCATCGGCAGAAATAGCCAGTAATTCACGCTGTCTTAATATGATGGTTTCAAATGCTCCCAATATGCTTTGCACACCTTCATTACCATCAGAAACATTGCTAACACTTTTGATTTTAGCTACCTTTTTATAATCATCAAAAGTATGAAGCGGAGTTGCACCCAGTGTAAGTATTCTCTCTGCTACTTCATCTACCTTAACCAATAGATCATTGTACAATTCTTCATACTTCATATGCAGTTCAAAAAACTTCTCACCTTTAATGTTCCAATGTAGCCCTCTGGTGTTTTGATAAAATATCATATAATCCGCAAGTAAATTGTTAAGCCCTTCAGCAAGGGATTTACTCTTAGCAACATCAAGTCCAATTTGATTCGTGTTTTTCATTTTGGTTTATTATTTAAAAATTAATACTAAATTTTACTTTGTAAACTGTTCCATGCCCCTCCATTATACACTTCTTTGAATCCCTTTCCTTTCAGTATTCTTTTGGCTGAAGCACTTCTCATACCACTTGCACAACAAGTAATTATGGGCTGGTTTGTATCTTTTAACTTACTCAGATTACTCACTAATGTATCCAAAGGAATATTGGTAGATTTTTTAATGTGTCCACCTTGAAATTCATTTTTAGTCCGAACGTCTATGATTATAGCACCGTTTTTCATTAAATCGGAAAAATTAGCTTTAGGTCCTAAACCAAATATTTGTTTGATGGTATTTAACATTATTTTAAGCCGTTTGAGTTTGATAATAATTAACATCTAACCAGGACCCACCATTGTAACAATCTACTCCCTGATTTGTTAAGTATTGGGTGGCTTGTCCACTTCTTCCCCCACTTGCACAACATAATATTAAGGGTTGTTTCATTGATTTAAGTTCCTCTTTTCTGCTTTCAAGCTCTTGTAAGGGGATGTTAATTGAACCCTCTGCATTGCCACCACTAAATTCAACTGGGGTTCTAACGTCTACTATTGTTCCTCTATTTTCTTTAATTAACTTTTTAAAATCCATTTTAACTCAAGTTTAAATACCTATAATTAATAACAACCTAGACTTGCGAAAAATTGCGCCCAAAGGCATAACCTCACTTGAATTTATACTAATGAATAAAATAGGTCAGAATATATTAATTTTAATACCTATCCTATCAAAACAAAATCCTGTCTCTGTTTGATATTGTAAAGGTGCAAAATCTTGACTCCTTTTTCAGGGACTTTTGTTACATAAGCAATTAAAAGCATCATGTCTAACAAATCCATACCTCCGGAAAATGCCATGGTTTGCGGAATTGTAATGGTAAGCATGAAAATATAGACAGCATTTGTCAATATAAATAGGCCTAAAACCCTTCTCTCAGATAAGTTGGTTTTGATTAAGTTTTGAAAGGTTTCCATTGGTTTTCCGGTTAGTTTGCCTGGGTATAAAAGTATTACTCCATAAGGGAAAATTCGACAATAAATAGCCAAAATAAACTCTTCCCTTCATTGAATAAATGAATAAATTTGAGCTTAAACCCAAACTATAGGCATCTACAGCATAGGTACTCCAAAATCCAAATCTATTTTACCTACTATTCACTCCAAGTCCCACAACCACATTTCCTAATGCTACTTCTTTATAAAATCCAAATGCTTACTCGCTTCATTTATCCAAATTCGCGCAATTAATTCATGGCCGGCCGGCATGGGGTGTACACCATCCCACACCCAATATTTTGCAGGGGCTTTTTGGAGAGAAGTATTAAAAGGTTCCTGTAACCCTATGTGAACACAATTATAATCTATGGCAAGCTGCCCAACCATTTTTTGCATTACTTTCATTACCTCTTCCCACTGCTTTTTTTTCTCTTTTGGCCAATCATCTACTAATAAGAAAGGTTCACACAAAAATACAACAGTGTTGGGAAGTTGCTCATTTGTTTTATTGAGTAAGTTTTTATAATTCTCCTGCCATTCTTCTATAGTATATTCATTTGCAATAATTCTTGACACATCATTCACGCCAATCAAAATGCTCAGTACATCAGGTTTTAGGTCAATGGTATCTTTTTGCCAGCGACCTAGTAGGTCTTTCACTTTATTTCCACTAATCCCTCTGTTATAAAACATTAAATTCTCTTTGGGGTAGTCAAACCACAGGCGGCTGGAGATCAGGTATGCATAACCATGTCCCATAATATGGTTCCAGTCTTCGTTTCTTGTGCGGGCACCATCAGTGATAGAGTCACCTTGGAAAAGGATGGTTAAACCTTTCTCATTAACTATTTTTTGAGTCATTTTTTTGCTGTTTCTTGCCGAAAGGACAGTGGGTAATGTTAGGCCTGCAATGCCCATTAAACTCATTTTTGAGAAAAATTTCCTTCTTGATCCCTGCATTTATTTATTCAATCAGTTAATCTATCCTTAACCCATATATTTTGAGCTAGAAATTATTTTGGGTCTTTTCCGGGCCATTCCCAGTTTTTCAAATCATCACTCCAAGCAACTCCTATAGAGGCATTTTTATCAAAATCCCCTTCTTCCTCTGTGTTTGGTCCAGAACCATGGAAAAACATCAAATACTTTCCATACATTGGATCATCCCTTAAGTCAACCACCGTTCCGGCAGTAATTCTTCCTTTGGCCCATTGCCATTGGTCTTGCCCCAACACAATCAAATCCCCCCAATCTTCCCATTCTTTTAAATTGGAAGAACGTTTGATCCCTATTCCGTTTTCAGGAGAATGAAATAACAGGTATTCATTGTCTTCAGTGAGTACGGTTACATTTTCACCGGAGGCTGTATGACAGCAGTAAGTCCAGTTTTCTAAATCATAAGAATAAGACATGCTCACACCATTTTGCTTATAAAAGCACCACCATTTTCCTTTTTCATTCTTATCTTCCACCAGGTAGGGATCGATCATCCTTCCCATATCTGCTTGACCAACATCAGGCCCTTTTACTTTTAACAGCTCAGGTTCACTCCAATTTTTCAAATCCTTGCTTCGCATAGTATAAACCCGAGCCTCAGCTGTTCCATACATGATAGGGTCCTTTACCCCTAGCCCCGGTCTAGGATAGGTTTGAAGGCTAAGAATCCATTCGTCATTGAAACGTATCACATTTCCCGGACTGCAATAATTTAAATGCTGTCCTTTTGGCGTAATAATTTCACCCGGGCTCCAGTGATTCAAATCTTTTGATTTGCTCATCGCTGTATAGGAATAGATTAAACCCCCTTCTGTTTTAACCAGCGTATAAAACAAATAAAAAACATTCTCATGAAACAAAATGGCAGGATCTCTATAAGCTACCGAATCGTTACCTTTAAATACAATGGGGGATTGAAGTCCTTTTAATACGTTTTCCTGACCTTCTGATCGCTGAGCAAAAAGCAATAAAAAGAAAATTAAAGGAAGTGTTAACCTAATTTTATAAATCATCATCTATATAATACAGGGAAAATTAAATTGGTATTGCCTTATAAGGCGATAAAGACTCAATCTCAACCGACAACTATTTTTTTTGAGAATTAAAACCTACATTACTCCCAAAAGCTATTTTCCGCAGTAAGCACCAAAGGTTGGTCATCTGTTATAAGGATTGTATGTTCGTGTTGGGTTACATAGCCTCCCTTGTTACCTACCAATGTCCAACCATCCATTAATTCTACGGCATAGGTAGATTTGGTAGAAATAAATGTTTCAATGGCAACTGTAGTATTTTTCTTGAATCGATTTCGGTTACTTTTTACCCTATAATTAAGTATATCTTCCGGTTCTTCGTGTAAACTAGCTCCTACACCATGACCTGCGAGGTTTTTAATCACCTTAAAACCTCTTTTTTTAGCTTCACTTTTAATTAAATGGCCTAAATCAGCAATTTTTACTCCACCCTTGATACTATTGATGGCCTTTTTTAAAATTGTGCTGGAAGCATTCACCAAGGGTTGGTGATTGTAAATATCTTCTCCGATAATAAAGGAGCCGCCATTATCTGCCCAAAAACCATTTAATTCTGCAGATACATCAACATTAATTAAATCCCCTTCCACTAAAATTTTATCTATTGAAGGAAGTCCATGTGCCATTTCATGGTTGATACTGATACAGGTATACCCGGGAAAATTGTAGGTTTCATAAGGAGCAGATTTGGCCCCAAAACTTTCTAAGATTTCTCCTCCATATTGATCCAACTCCTTGGTAGACATCCCCACCTTGGCATAGGCTCTCATTAGTTTGAGGGTAGTTCCTACAACCTCACTGATTTTTTTCATACCGATTAATTCGGCTTCCTTGGTTATGGACATTTTATTTTATTTTCTTTATCATTGTCAAAAATCATTTGCCTTTTGGATCTAAAATTTACCGAACCACTAATGGGCTTTTTTCTCTTCACTTACCAATTTAAGAGGTAATAGAACTGTAAATATACTTCCTTTTCCCACTTCACTTGAAACCTTTATTTCCCCTCTCAATTTGTTAACAAACTCATAACTAAGTGATAAACCTAAGCCTGTTCCTACCTCGTTAGCTGTACCTAGCAGTGTTTTGGTAGTATAAATATCAAATAGGTTATCTACTGTTTTCTGACTCATCCCAACTCCATTATCTTCAATAGAAACCTTTGCAAAGTTCCCTTTTTGATCAGCCACTAAATTAATTTTGCCACCCGTATTTGTAAACTTTATGGCGTTTGATATCAAATTTCTAAGTATAATTTTTAAAATATTTTGATCTGTGTATATTTCACTGTCGTGTTTACATTTAAAATTCAATTTAATTTCTTTAGAGGCAGCTAGTTTGTTCTCAAGTAAGATCACTTGTTCAATGGTTGAAGATAAAGTGACCTTTTCCGACTTGATATTGAGTTCTCCGGTTTGAGATTTTGCCCAATTGAGCAAATTGTCCAACAAAACAAGGGTCTCCCTTGCAGTAGCATTAATAATGTCGATGTATTTTTCTGATTGCTTGTCTTCAAAACTATCTGATTTTTTTTGAAGCAAACTTGAAAGACCAATGATATTGTTGAATGGACTCCTTAAATCGTGCGCAATGATCGATAATAATTTATCTTTGGTAGCATTAAGTTTTCTATACTTCTTTTCATTTTCAACCAATGCATTTTCTGCGTTTTTCTTGTCAGTAATATCACGGATAGCCCCTACCAAATAGATTTTACCATTTGAATCAATAAATCGTGATTTTCTGGTTGAAATGATTTTTGTTGTATTATTAATGGTTAACGTTTCTTCATTTATATTTTCAACGCCTTCGTTAATTACTGCCTTATCAATTTTTAAAAAGCTTTCCCTTTCTTCAATAGGAACATTTTCAGCAAGGGTTTTACCAATAATTTCATTTCTGGAAAGTTGAAATAGCTTGCAAAAGGCATCATTAACCAATAGTAATCTGCTTTGGTCATCCTTCACGAAAACGGAATCGCCCATATTATTAAAAATAGAAGCGTTAGGGACTACAATTTCATCCTGGAGATTTGTAGTATCAAACAATTCAGATTGCTCATTTTCCCCATCATGAAATCCATTGGAAAGTAATTTCAGCTTCTCGTTTTGCTTTTTTAATTCACTTAGCTGAATTTCTAATTCTTGACGTGTGGGTTTTTCCTTCATAGATTAAGTTCTGAATAAATGAAAGCTTCATTTAAAGTAATGTACCAAAGAGGTTTGACCTTTTTCATTTCATAAAAATTCCCCGTAGGAAAATAAGTTTTATACAAATATTACCTCTCGAAAGTAAGAACTTCTAAATTAATTAGATCCTATCTTCCTCAAAACCAGAAAAAACCAATTAAAAATTAAAGTAAACATAATTTACTTTAAAATCAATCTAAAAATTACATAAAAATAGTAACCATACATAATTTCAACCATTAGGGTATAGCGGTTAACCTTTTTATCTTCAGCTTTAAGAAAGGGGTACAAAAAATGAGGTAAATTGACCGGTAAATAAAATTTAAACTCCTAAATTCATGAGATTCAATCCAAATTTCTCAACAATTTCTCCTTCCTTTATGGAAGAAGAATGAATAATAAACAAACTTTTTCAAAAGAAGGATCATTTCCAAATCGGTTAATACAAACATTTTTAAATTTTTAATAATAACAAATTTTCTAAGTTAAATATACTAAAAATAAGGACTATAACTAAGTCTATGTTAATTAAATAAATTTATTCTAGTTATACTTACGATATAACATAAAATTGAGTGGCTTAAATCTATTCAGATAAAAAATATTTTTTTTTAGCTCTCCTTTAGTATCTTTCCTTTTTAAACCCAAATAAAACAATTACCATGAAAAATTTTAAATTCCAATACCTAGTCTTAAGCCTTTCAATATTAATGGCATTCACCATTATTTTCCAATCTCAGGCCCAAATGCAAGCACCGGCTCCGAGTCCTGCTAGTTTTGTTTCTCAAAACGTAGGCTTTACCCAAATAAGTATTTCCTACTCGTCTCCCGGAGTAAAAGGAAGAACGATTTTCGGTGACCTAGTGCCCTATGGTAGCCCGTGGAGAGCAGGTGCAAATGCACCAACCACTATTGAATTTAGCACTTCTGTGAACATAGGTGATAAAACACTTAATGCAGGAAAGTATTCAGTTTTTATTACTCCTAACCAATCTGGGAACTGGACCATACATTTCAACAACAAAGGCAATGCTATATACGCTTATATGCAAGACGGTAAAGTAAATACCACAGCCCTTACAAAAGATGATGCTATATCTCTAAGTACGAGTCCGATAAAATTAATGGAAACTCAGGAAAGACTTTCGTATTCAATATCCGCAGGGGACAATAAAGTGGCGAAAGTCACCTTTGCATGGGAAAATGTTAAACTTACCTTTGATATAGATACTCAAGTGGATCAGAAATTGGAGGATTTCAATGCTGTATTTAACTAAAAATAAATCGTAACTAAAACAGAACCTCTTTAGAAAAAAGGTCCTCTTTCAAGAGGACCTTTTTCTTGTCCAAGCTTTAACCTGCAATAGGCAAAATCCTGCTGTTAAATGCTAAAATCGCTTCAACATCAACCACTTCGTTGTTGTTTTCAGTCTGATCATCTGATGCTGAATTAAAATCTCTAAGAAGGCTGATATTCTTATCATTGGAACCGCCATATCAAAAACCTTACTGAATGCCTCAGTTTAAGCAAAATTTAGCATTGAAAACAAGTTTATAAATAGATAGTCAATCTTTATGAGTTGAAAATTAAACCGGAATTATAACTTCAAAAGCTGAATATTTCCCTACTTCTGAATCTATTTTTAATACACCTCCCATTCCATCAATAAGGTGTTTTACCAATGGCAACCCAAAACCATAGCCTTGCTCACCTGAGGTACCTTTAGTAGTTTTACTTTCGCCATTCATTATTTCCTCGATTTGATCAGCAGTCATACCTCTGCCGGTATCATTAATTTTTGCTTTTAATCGATTACTATAATTTTTTTCTTCAAGACTAAGTGAGATGCTTACACTTCCTCCTTCAGGTGTAAATTTGATGGCATTGGAAATAAGATTTCCCAAAATTTGTAACAATTTTATTTTGGAAAATCTTGTTTCTAAATTTTTACTTACTAATTCAACTGAAAACTTAACCTTTTTCTGTTCGGCCTGAACACCATACAAATTTTTTAATTTCTCTTGCAATACTTGAAGGTTATACTCATTTTGAAGGTTCAATTGTTTTGGTGCTTTTTCTTTGGCTTTTGTTGAAAGTATCTGATCAGCAAGCTCTAACAGTGATTGACTACTGCTTTGGATTACCTTAATAAATTCCAAGACATCTTCCAATTGATTATTGGTCCCTTGATCTTTGATTATTTGGGCCAAGCCAATTATACCACCAATTGGCCCCCTAATGTCATGAGCCACCTGCTCTTGTTTTTCAATTGATTCCTTTACTTTAGATTTCAATTCATTTACAGATTTGATAATGTCCAAGCGGTTTATGATTTCCTCCGCAATAATTTTCAAAAGATCTGCTTTTTCGGGAGTAATCGTTATATCCTTGGTATCTAACACACATAAAGCACCAAGGTTATGCCCTGAACTTGTTCTCAAAGGAACGCCGAAATAATACCTTAAATTCGGATCGTCTTCTACATAAAACTTATGTTTGAATCTTTCATCTTTTGAAAGGTCTTTTATTTCAAGAGATTGATCACCTTGAATGGTGTACTGACAGACTGAGTCCTCTTTTGGCAGTTGCATAACAGGCATTCCTACCCCTGCCACACTCCACTGTGTTACTGCATCAATAAGGTTTACGAGGGAGATATTAGTCCCGGCCACTTTAGCTGCCAATTTGGTAAGATCCTTTAATTGACCTTCTAGTTCAATCGTATCCAAATCATAATCAGCCAAAGCCAATAATCTTTCAAATTCATTGGGGTTGTTTGGACTTTCCATAAAAGTATCTATATAAATTTCTAGAAATATAATAGAAAATGTACTATCAACCTACATTACATGGCCTTACAGTTCATTTTTTCTTATTTCTATAAACAATAAAAGTGACTTAATGATTATTTGCTAAGGTGAAAATTAATTGTTTGTACCTTCAAGGGTTTTGCCTTCAAAAGCAAAATTCATTAAAATTTCTGTGAGGTATACTAGGCCTTTAAACCATCATTCAATAATGATTTTAATACACAAAGCTTAAAGCATAACCTACATGAAACTTATCATAAGTTAGGCTTTATGAAAATCACTTGTGCTACTTCCTCATTTGCTTAAAATTTACCAAATCCCAATAACTAAATTCAGTATCTTCACTTATCATTTGGTCTGCGGCTTTTTTGTACTTTTTGTTACCAAATTCATAGGCTGCGGTATTCAATTGATCCTTTATAAGTTCCGGCTTAAGTGGTTTAATTTGTTTATAAGGCCATTCATTTTTGGCTTTGGTATAATTGAACAAAAAGTCCATGCCCTTCTGTATACTTCCGCCTTTTTCATTAACAGTATCCCAAATATTGATCCCCACTTTTTCACATGCCTGGGCATAATACATAATCGCAAGCAAATTCATGCTACTATAATTCCATGAAATGGTCCTCGCAAGCTCTGCAGGTTGACTACCATCCTGTTCAATCATTTCTTCCAAAATTAAAGGTAGCCCTGCTTTCGCCAAACTATCAGCCCTTTCTGTCTGACCCAAATAAAGCGTGAGAGGAATAGTCTGGGCAAAATACCAGGTAGTATGGTTATTTCCATGAACCGCTTCATCCTTCCCATGCTTGCTATTGACTAACCATGAAACATATGCAGCCAACCAATCCGTCATTCCTTTGTCTATTCCTTTATCCCAATGTTCAGACGCAGAAAGCACCTTTAATATATCGGGCAATACAGCCATTCTCCTGGTGTCTATAATGCCTATACCTCTCCCCTCAGTCCTACCCGGAATTCTTTGAGCATAATTTAAATTGGGGTTCATTAGTGTTGCTGAGTCGAGAAACCATGTGTTGATTAATTGTATTGCATATTGGGCATATTGCTCATTTTCGAAAAAGTAATAAGCCTGACTTAAGGTATACAAAGACTTCATTAAAGCTCCAATTTCATTGTGGTCTTTGTAGTCATAAAATTCCGGATTGACTTCCCCATCTCTTCTAATATAAGGAAGCCCGTCCTCTTTTTCCGGGTCAGGCCACCAATAAGGTCCCATGCTGGTGTAATCATGAATGTCTCCACTTGAAGGTAATTGCTTTTTATGTACTACTGAAAAGGGACCTGTTTGCAAAGCCTCATCAGCCTCCTTTTTCAACTTTACCATTTCAGGCAAATCCAAGGAAGTGTCGGAGTTTTGCTTTGCTTTTTCTAAAACAGCTCTCTCCCAAAGGATAAATTCCTTCTGTGCCCAGAGCAAATCAGAAGAAACCAAGACCAAAGCAAAGATAAAAATAAGGGCAATTTGATTTTTTTGGGTAATGCTCATTTTGGAAATTTCGGGTTTAATTATTGTCTTTAAAACTAACCAGAAAAAGAATAATATAAAAGAAAGAACTTACCGAGAGCCATACCTATTGTTGTAAGCTTATAAAGCTTTGGAAATCCTTTCTTTTATAAATTTATATGTGATAATTAAATTTGGGTAAATATTCATGCTTTTGAGGATATTATGAGGCTCAATGAGCAAGAACTGCCTCCTCTTATTCGAGAAAAATAGTCATGAAGTATAGAAGTCTCATGACTTTTTTTGGCATCACTTTAAAGCTGAAACCGGCAATATAAAACGTCGCTCAAAAAAACCGTAACCATATTTCAGGATGATACTGTCTTCTTTACTAAGCGATAGTTCCTCTTCACCTACGTGCAATTTATTTCCCTTGAATTTTAGTGATCCTATTAATTGTGTAGACAGCGGTGAAGCATCTTCCAAACTCATCCACAAACTATCTCCGGCCTGATTGGCCACCTTTAATTTGACCCTATCTGTTTGACTATAATCAAAATTAAGTGGGGCAGTAAGTGCTACTGTAATATTGCCATTTCCTGCTCTCTCCAAAACTATATCCGTATAATAATTGGCCATATAGGCCATGCTCATATTGAATGCAGTATTAAACTGAACCCAGCCTTCCGTCCAACCGAGGTCTCCTACCTCAGGGAAATTAGGGTAATGAAAGGATTTCGGCGATCCGTCAAATACAAACTGTACCTCATCCAATAAACCTATCCCTCCTCTATGCCTGCTGTACCAACCAAGGTCGACTCCTTCCACCTCTTCAGGCCCCTTATAGGAAAATTGACGACCGGTAGGGTTTCTTCCAAAGGCATTCTCAATATGAGACCATGCAAGCATTTCCATATCCCTAATTAAATCCTCATCTGATAGAATCTCGCAAGCGGCAAAAACAGCAGCCGGAAAACCCAATATATTTCCGGTTTCATTCCATCCGGGTGGAGTCCATTCTTCCTGACTGTACTTTCTAAAATCCCAAAGGTTGTCGGATCTATCCAACATCAATTGCGCCCATTCTGTTACTTTTTCAGGTATGCCTTTAGGTGATCGCTCCGGAAACTGATGGTAGAAGTAAGCAAAGGCTCGCATGGTCATATGCTCAGACATTCTTTGCCCCTTGGTGGTCATTGGATCTTCCCAATCCAAATGCTTTATCATCCACTCCATTTGATTAAAGGCAGCTTCAAAGTACTTATCGGCACCAACATCACCTTCACGTGTGGCCACCTCATACATCATAAGGTTTGGTATCACAGAAAAACCCGGAGGCATTTCCCCTTTGGTTGTTCCCAGTTGCGTTTTCAAGGATAGCAGATTATGCCCTATACTCTTATTGTATTGAGAAAGGGAATGCTTAGAAACCGCTTCTTTTTCCCAGTTGTCCTTGACATATTGATAAACCATGTCAAAGTTTTGCTGAGGAAGCCATTTTTCAATATACGGCCAAGCATATAGAAAATGTGCCAACTCTGCCTTTTGCATTTCATGATCCAACTTTTGACTAATTTTCACATCAGCATCCCAGTGCATCAACTGAACGATGTCCGGAGTATCCTCGGCAAAGGGTTCCAACTTTCCCCATAGTCCCCTGTACTTTTCAGGAAAATCATCATTGGAAATATAGTGGCCTTTTCTTTCCATCCGCTCGTAAGCCTCGGGATTACTTAGGTACATGGCTACCAGACTTTGCATGGACCAGTTGAAAAAATCACCATCTCTCCATGCAAAACTTATCTGCCGAATATCATCTACTGTCCCCACATAATGACGAGCTCCCAACATAAAATCAATCATATTTCTATAGGTTACTCTTTCAATCCAGTTGGCACCAATCCGAAAAGGAAAGGATTCAAGTCCATTTATTTTCACCAAAAACTCATCTTCACTTAATGGATTGAAATTTGAGAAATCCCCTTTTTCGCCGAATACCTTTCCTGTAAATTCTACCTTTCCATTCTTAGTATTAACAATAGTAAATGAGGTATTGTCTTTGACTTCAGGTGCAGTAAACCGTTTGCTTCTGTAAAGGTTATATCCACTTTGATTTACGAGTATCGGCTTGTTCTCCATGCCACTGGTATCAGCATATTTTTGCCCCAACAATTGCACCTCATTCAGCTGCATCATTCGCCCATCCATTGCTAACAACCTTACCCTATCTATCAGTTGAGGCTTCTTTAATTTCACCTCCACTTTATGTGCAGAATTATTGCTCACCTTATCAAATGTTCTCCACTCTCCATTGAGTAAATACTGCAAATTAAAAGCTTCATTGGGCACTGCCGATGGAGCAAAATTTACAACTACGTTCAACACTTCTGTGGCACCCGGAAACTTGAAAACTATCCAGGCATTTTCATCATCAACCCGACTGCTCCAATGGGTCTCTGAATCCCCATCAACAGCAAGTTTGGGCTCATGATTTTCTTCAGTGGAACTACTGCTTGCCTGAGCAGAAAAAGACAAATTGTTCTGTGCATTTGCAGCAAAACAGCAAAGCCAAAACAGCAAGGCAAAAATCCAATTTTGTACTGATTTCAACTTTTTATATTCCTTCATTTTCATAAACATACTATACCAAATAAAGCCACCGGAACATGTTCGTGTTTCTGTTTAAAAGATAACTTCAATTGATCCGTTTCAATTGGATCATTGAATTTAACCGACACAACAGTTTGATGATTATCTTCAATAATTGCTAATACTTTTCCATGTCCATCACTGATTTCAATCTCTCTTACGCAGAAAGGTATTTCATACTCAGGATGGCCCATTAGGGTGGACTCTAGCGCATGATCAAAATCAGTATCAAAATACAGATTTAAACAACTAATAATCTGATGCTTATCCCAAACCAATTCAATGGAAGGGTGAGAATCATTTAAGCAGGCTGCCCAGGCATTGGTAGCCGTTGTTGGTCGAAACACACCATTCACTAAATATTTTGTTGAATAAAGGTCAATAGTCTTAGAAAACTCAAATCCAAGGTTATGTCCTTCAGGTCTTCTTTCCGGCAACCAGAAGTCAAACGCCTCAATACCAATACCTTTTGGAGGATCTTGCCTGCTAGAGGTAGCTACCGCTTTATTGAATTTTTGGAAGACTGTGAGCAGTCCTGTGGCTCTTGTTTCAGAACACCTTATCGACACCTTATCATTGGCTTCAAAGGCCACAAAATAATATTCTGAATTTTCTATATTAACCTGTAAATCAATGGTTAAATACTGTTCACCTAAAGTTAATTCAAACTCTTTTTTAGCCAAAATAGTCTCCGGGCTAAAGTTACCTTTCTTTTCACTTTTTAACAATGACACCACTATTTTGGTATTTTCATTCGCTTTAAATTGAAATTTCATAGCCGGAAATTTTCCGGGTGAAAGCGGTAACATTTGTGCGGCTGCAAAGGTCAAAGATTTCCAAGGTCCATCGAAAGCCAGCCCCGACAATTGCATGGTGGATGAAGCAGAAATCTTAGCCAATGGGGCCAAGTCTTCTTTCAATCTCAACGCATGATTTGGGATGTATTGACCCTGCAAAACCAAGCGATCTTTTAAGGCTTCTATCCTACCCTTCTTAAGGATTTCTGAAGGGCTAATTTCCTCCTCTTTGCAAAGCACTGCAGCCATGGCTACGGCCTGTGCATTGTGGGCACAAGTGGCCATTACTCGACTCGATCCGAAGGCCACATGACTGGCACTAATGATCCTGCCGGTGAGAAAAAGATTGCTAATATTTTTGCTGTACATGGTACGGTAAGGGATCTGATAAACGCCTTTGGTTTGCCATTGGGTACAGCCCGGTATTTCTCCATAAACGCTATCCGCAGGATGCAAATCCAAAGCCCATCCACCAAAGGAAATGGCATCCTCAAAAACACGTTGTTCTACCAAATCTTTTTGAGACAAAATATAATCTCCTTCAAATCTTCGGCTCTCCCTTTTACCGGGAATCGTACCTACCCATTCTAAAGTATGGGTATCCACTTCGGGATATTCCCCGGAATTTTTCAGGTGATTCCAGATGCCATATATTACCCGCCAAAGTTCCCATTTTATTGTTTCTGATTCGTGGATGGTGTCTTTCCTCCCACCGTATTCCACCCACCAAAGTCTACAACCATGATCCTTCAAATTGAAGGATTTGAATCTTGGCAATTCATCTATTTCTGTATTGGCATATTGGGGGGCAACAAAACGAACCGGCTTGCCTGTGTCCTTGCTATAGAAGTAAAGGCTGTGTCCCAATAGCTCGCCGTATTGGTGATCGGGAGCAAATGCCTCGTCGAATTCATCAGCAGATTCTGCTCCCATTCGGAAAGCTGCCCCTGCCATAAAACTCATGATGCCGTCTCCTGACCCATCCACAAATAATGGTGCTTTGAGTTTATATTGGATGGAATTCTGACTACAAAAGGCCATGACATGGTCGATAGAGTCATTTCCTTTCTTTTCTAAATCATACATGGCCGTATTCAAAAGAAGCCTGATGTTTGGCAGTGCTGTCACCTTTTCAATAAGGATGGTATCCAATATCAAAGGATTTCCTTCAGGGTTACGGTATAAGTTCTCCAGAAGAATTTCATCGATAACTCCTCCTTCCCTCGCCCAACGATTATTATTACCCATATGGGATGTTGCACCGAGAATCCATAAGCGAATCTCAGATGAGCCATTGCCACCCAATACGGGCCTATCTTGCACCAACACTACATTGACACCTTGCCTTGCTGCTGTGATCGCACAGCAGGTTCCTGCAAGCCCTCCTCCTACAATTACAAGGTCTGAATCAATGTATTCAGTTTTAAGCGCTCGCTTCTCTTGCGTATAATTTTCTTTGATCATTAATTTTACTGAATTCAGGTTTTTACTTTATATTTTGAGCTTTCGCTTGTTTACTTGAATAATGGACAGCATAATATCCCAGGAGAAAAATTAGCGTCCCCATGATAAAAAGATAAATGCTTCCTCCTCCTCCCCATATCCCAAGTCCAAAAAACAACAAGCCAATGCCAATAAATGCCCAGCCCATTACTTTATAACCATAGGTATTTTGAATTTGACCATCATTTAAACTCTCAGTCAAACCACTCCTTTTGTTCCTCTCTAAATAGTTTTCATATTGCTTGAATTGCGGATTTTCAACTTTACCATAAATTTCATACAAGGCCAATAGTGCAATAGGTAAAAACACCCCTACGATCATTTCACTGCTTCGCCCCAAGGAAAAGGAGAATAAAGCCGGGGAAATAAATTTGAAAAAGAGGTTGATTAAAAGACTCAGTCCGGTAACTACTAAAATGGAAGTTCCTGTTTGCCTTTTAGAAAAAAGTCCCCAGATAGCGGGAGCATATAATGCCCCGCCCGTAACAGCCCCAATACTTAATACCACTTCCACTATACCTCCTGCGAGCGGTACCATAAATGCTACAGCTATGGTGCCCAAGCCAAAGAGTAGTGTTGCTATTCTGGCTACTTTCATCAGGGTCTTAGGTCCGGCCTTTGGGTATAGAGGCTGGTAAACATCATTGGTCAAAACTGCAGCAGCAAGGTTCAGAGAAGTGTTTACTGAGCTGGCTGTGGCAAAGATCATTCCTCCAAGCATTAAACCCAGCATTCCCACCGGTAACACACTCATGCACATTCTCAGGTAGGCTCCCTCAGTTTCTAAGCCAGTCAGACTGGGGTCCAAAACCCGATAAATCATAGGGGGCAACATCCAAATCAATGGACTAATTAAATACAAGACCCCAAAAAGATAGCCCACCTTACTCGCTGAGCTTTTATCTTTCACGGAAGTATATCTTTGCACATAAGCCCAATTGCCACCGATAAAAATGGTATTGTACCCAACAAATGCCAAAATGAACCAAAAGGTGTACTCTCCATTGAATAGATTAAAAAACGTGTCAGGCGCTTCAGCAATAAATTGATTCATACCTCCTACTTTTTCCAAAGAAAGTGGTAAAACAATCAAAACTGCTGCAGTAAGAATGACAAACTGTAGGACATCAGTGACGATAACCGCCCATAGGCCTCCCACTGCTGTATATAGCATAATCATTCCTCCCAACAGCAAGATGGCATAATAGATATCAAAACCTGTCACCACATTTAATATTTTTGCAACCGGATAAAGAAACGCACCGGTATAACCTAAAGAAAGAACTAGGAAGATGAAAGTGTAATATTGCTGTACCTTTTTGCCAAATCTATTGGTAAGGTATTCAGCAACGGTAATGGATTGTGTTTCTTTCCATTTTGGTGCCAGGTATTTTCCAATCAAGAAACCACTAATACACATGGCCATTTGAATAGTGATGGCCACCCAACCCCATTCATAGGCTATAGAACCCCACACCACAAAAGTTCCTGCGGAAAAAAAACTCATGAATAAAGACAAGCCGCTAATGGACCAGGGTACTGCTCCTCCAGCAGCGAAAAAGGATTTCATATCTCCACCTTGCCTT
The DNA here is from genome assembly GCF_054781075.1 of Cyclobacterium sediminis. NCBI lineage: Bacteria > Pseudomonadati > Bacteroidota > Cytophagia > Cytophagales > Cyclobacteriaceae > Cyclobacterium > Cyclobacterium sediminis. The sequence goes on from NZ_BAAGVC010000010.1 coordinate 195,404, forward strand.
CCAAAAGACAAGCCTGCTCCGAGAATAATCAGGGTAAAAATAAAAATGGTTAGGTAATCTAATTGATGCATACAAGAATGAATAATGGGCGAATACTTATTGATTAAAGGCTATTAGGGCATTTACAAAAAACCTATTCTATAATTTAAAGGTAAAAGTAAAATTTAAACTTTTACCCTGATTAAGTAATAGGAATCAAGCATAGCATCGCTATGGCAAAATTGAAAACAGCAGTGAGGTGGCGGATTTTGGAGTAATTGATTGTCTATTGCATATCTCTTGTTTAACGGTAATGATTTTCCCACAGCCTTTATGGGAATTCTTTTACTAAAATGGGGCCTGACTGGTTGATTAAATAGGCTGAAGTGGCCTCTCCCGGCATTTCCCCTCGCTTCCAATTTAAAAGTGTACCATCTAAAGTAGCTTTATTGGGGGTGGGCTTATTGGGGATATTATCCCCTGTTTGATTGGTCCACCTTGTTAATAAAACCCTCATTTGGTGGACAAGTGCCCTGTTTTCAGGGACATAAATGACATTCTTAAGATTATGCGGATCATCTTTGGTATGGTAAAGCTCCTCAGCCGGCTGGGGCAATAAGGTGATTAAATACTGAGCAGCCGTTAGTTGGCCTTTTTCGTGCATGTTCCACAACTCTTTTGCTGCAGGAAAAGCGTGAGGGTCTGACTCACCCGAAAGGTTCCGCTTATTGGGCCAGTTGTTTCTAATGTAAATCCAATCCCCCATACGGACCATCCTTTCATGCATGCTGTACCGGTGCCAGTTTCGTTCAGCAAAAGCCACATCCCGAACAACGGCAGTGTGGTCTTTAAAAACTTCAGTAAAGCTAATACCTTGAACGCTTTCAGGAGCTTCTAAACCGGCAAGTTCCAAGATTGTTGTAGATAAATCAATTGCGCTGACAAGAGCATTGGTCCTGCCTTGTTTGACTTTCGGCCCCGCAATGAGCAAAGGTGTTTGAATACCGTTTTTATACAAGTAGGTTTTGCTTCTGGGAAAAGGCCTGCCATTGTCAGAGACAAAAATTACATAGGTATTTTCCATTATCCCTTGAGCTTCCAGTTCATTCAGAACCAATCCTACATAATGGTCCAGCCTACTGATTTCATGGTAATATCCGGTGAGGTCCTCTCTTGTAAGCGGTCCGTCATACATATAGGGTTGTACCTCTACTTGCGAAGGAAGGTAAGTGCGGGCTTTATCATTGACTTGCCAGTCTCTGTGGGCATCATGGGAGGCAAACCAAAAAAAGAAAGGCTGGTCTTTGGGACGGTTTTTTAGGTGAGGCAACCATTTTTCACTACCTGCAGGTAGGCCATCTGAATGCGTTACAAATCCCAATTGATCGGGAGCTGCCATGTGGTTTTTACCCGATAAAACTGTATGATAACCTGATTGTTTTAATTCCTGCACAAAGGTATTTTGACCGGAAGGAAGAGGTACATGAATTTCAGGAGCTCCGGTATTGTGTGGGTACCTACCGGTAATCATGGATATCCTACTGGGAGAACAAGAACTTGTCGTCAAATAAGCATTGTCAAATACCAACCCTCTCATCGCAAGCTTTTCCAGATTTGGGGTATCAATCGATTGATTGCCATAAATGCTTAGGTCTTCGGCTGAAATATCATCAGTGATGATAAAAACAAAATTCGGAGGCCTATTATTAGCTGAAGCAGTATATGCCCCAAACAAAATCAAGGATAAAAGAATTGGTATTTTACAATAATTCATTTTTGAAACTAGACTTATTTATTGGGCAATGTCGGATAAGTATAAATATTTAAAGGAGATTCGATAATACCCATGAATTCTTCCAAGTGCCTGTTATACACTTCCCTTGGACTGGCGTTGTTTCTTTTGGCTACATAAGCTGCATAGCCTACTGCTTCGCCCATCATTCCACAGGTACGCATTACTCGAGTACTACCAAATGCTACATGTGTGGTACTGATATTTCTTCCGGCCATGTACAAATTATCAATGTTTCTTGAGTACAAGCAGCGGTAAGGAATGGTGTAAGGTTTAACCCTTATATGTTTGGTCGCAGCAAAAAACTCTTCCCCTTCAAAGTATTTGCTATTTTTCGCATCGGGAAAATGTAGGTCAATGGTCCATGTAGCTGTTACACTTCCATCCGGATACATCACTCCATCTTGGATGTCCATCTGGGTCAATACATGGTCTCCCATTAATCGTCTTGATTCTCTTTTACCTCCAATATAGGAAACCCAAGCCAGTTCATGATTTTTGTACTTGTCCCCTTTCTGATTTTTAAGGTAAGACCAATTGCCATAAATCGCTCTTAGGTTGTGATCCCTGATTTGTTCGGCTTCATAAATGGTATTAAAATTGCCAAATCCTGTCTCCCATTGCCAATCTGATTGATGTTCATCGATGTGATATTCATCAGAAAACGGAAGAGCCCAAGGGGTTTCAGGAAAGTCAGAAGAATAATCTTTTTCCACAGAGGCCCATAAATTAGAGGTTCCCAAGGTGAAATCATCAGCGGTTTCAGCTGCCAGTGATTCTCCGGTTTCTTCTTTACTTTCACGTCCCATTCTATATTCTGCTCCTGCAAGGAACCCCAGCGTACCATCTCCGGTACAGTCTGAGAAATAGGTGCCTTCAAATCGGTATTCTTGATTGGTAGCAATATCACGACCGATCACCGCTTTGATGCTATTTCCATCCATTTCCACTTCATAGACATGGGTATTGAGATGGAGTGAGATATTGGGCTCTGCCTTTACAATTTGCTCCTTCCTATCGTCTCCATATCTTTTTTCATCAGGATTTCCATTGCCCGGATCCCCGTTGTCTAATTCCCTGACAATTCTCCCTAATTTAGGGTAATGGTTGACATCCACTCTACCCATAAGGTGTACCCTGATTTCAGAACTGTTATTTCCTCCTAATACAGGTCTATTTTGCACCAAAGCTACTTTTAAGCCCATTCTGGCGGCAGAAATTGCTGCTGTTGTACCTGCCATTCCTCCACCTACAACTACCAAATCAAATTTCCCTATTTCCTCAGGTCCATCGGTCAATCCCAACAATTCCTTACGAAGGGTCAAGAGCTTTTCGTTGTCATTGGTAGGCTTGTCTGCCTCGGAGGTAGAGAAATAAATGGCGTCAAACCTTCCATTAAAGCCGGAAAGATCCTTGGCTGTTAAGGAATTCTCTCCTTGCTTCATTTCTACTTCCCCTGCATAATACCAGTCCCAATCAACAATCCCACTTTGACCAAATACCTGATCGATCTCTTTTTCATTAATAGCCAACTTAAAGGCGCCGGGACCTGTAGGATATGGGGCCCAGTCTTTGGTCCTAACCCACATATGGTAAGTCCCTCCCTTTTCAAAATTCACCTTTGTGCTTGCATCTTCTACCACACGCCCCATTCCATGTGCCATAAGGTAAGAACTGTATAAAACATCAAAGGACTGCTGATCAATTACCCAGCCCCCAGTATTTTCAAATGATTCTGCTTCTACAAGTAGTCTGTCCTGGGCTTGTAGATTGATTTGGGTAAAGGCCAGCAGAAGGCCAAACATCCATAGAATACGTTTCATTTTAGGTTTATTTATTTAGTGTTCAGTTGTTTTTTTATTCTTTTATCCAATTTTTCTTGGTTGAGCAACAGTTCTTTCAAACCTTCCTCCCATATTCCATCCTTTATATAGTCTAAAAGCTGATACTGTTGTGATTTACTAAGATTTAACTGGTTTTTTAATACCGAATAAATCATTTTTTGCTGAGCCGGATTGCCTTCTTTCATCCCTAATAACAATTTGCTTTGGATTTCCGGATACAATTTTAAAGTATTGAATTTGTCAAGTATCTTCATTTGTAACCTATAGGGGCTTTTCTCCAGGGTTTCCCAAAGCCAAATTTGGCGATCTAAAGTGGAAAAAATTTCCATAGGCAGTACCTTAATTAAATAAGATCCCAGAAAAATATTGTCTCCAAGCAATACATCAAGCATAGCTGTGGATAGTGTATTGTCCTTGTAGAGATTCTTCTCAATTACCTTTTCAATGGCCCAATATTGATACGGATAATGGCCACTTTCAAGAAATTGGACCAATAAGACTTTTGAATAAAGCTCCTCTGTATGGGCCTTAATCTTATCTACCATTTCCCCATGGGCCAAATGCCATAATGTATAACAAGAATAAACAGCCCCGTCAATCACTTCATTTTTTATCGTTTTGAGAGTAGCTCCAGTCACAGCATCCACCCCATTTGCAGCTATAGTTTGTGTGCTTCCCACCAACTCTTCTATTTTATAATCCTTAAGAAGCGACCTTTCATTGCTAAGAATCTCCTGCAACTTATCATGGTCGTCATCATCAAAGGGTATATGGTCCAATTTGGTTAACAACTCCCCTTCCGGAACTTCATATTTTTGATAATTTCCCAAGAGGTCCCAATAGAAGTCGATATAAACCGGATAACATTCATTGGTGTGACAAACAGGTGTGAAAATTTCTGCCATATACCCTTCTGCCTGTCCAAGCTCATTTTCAAGCAAATACATGTCATAGCGCAAAGAATCTGTTTGCAAACTTTCAATCAAAGTCTTCTTAACGGGCTTTTCACGCTCATGTAAGCCTACAAGACTTATCGTAACAATCAACAGGATTAAACCTCTGGTCAAATTCATTAAATATTATTCAAGTTTAGGTGTTTTCCTTTTATTTGTTATTTGTAAGTAAATTGTGCACTTGCTTTACAATCTTGGTCACCAACCAATCTTACCCACCTGGCTTCAATTCCTTCAGGAAATTGTTCCACATGTGTTTCGCCTGCAGGTACGGTTACCTCTTTATAATCCATCCAAGGTCCATGACCTATTGGTTCCATTTGAATTGTAAATGTTACGGCCTCTTTGGCATCATGACGCAGCTCTAGTGTACGCTTGTCATAAAATGCAAACAAATAGGGGTCGGATGGTTCACCGGTTTTAATATCAGAATTTGCCCACGGTCCGCCTTTTCCTACAGGTTTTCCCAATTGCCAAAGATCATCAATTGCTCCGGTCCAAACAGCTACTTCGCCATCGTCAGACACCACTATATGTTCATTAGAACTAGCAGCTTCCGGATTAACACCGGTTAGCAGCAGCATCCCTCTAAAAGAAGCATAATCATTGATTTTCAATTGATGGGAAGCCACAGGTCTGATTTTTGCGTATCCATCTGCATTTTCAGCAGGCAATTCATAGAAAGTACCATGGCAATTGAACAAATCTCTTTCGGTAGCCACTTCTCTGTCAATTCTAAGGTTACCGGCTAAGGAAGGTTCTGTGTACCTGTCATCTCCCTTAGGTAAACGCCACCTTCTACCCTTGTCATCAATGATCAAAACTGAAGCTTCGTCTACTTCAAACACATTTTTAGGAATCTGAAAATTGTCATTGATAAACTGCTGGGTAGTGGGATCATCCACTTTTACCAATTGAAATTTATCGTCCATTTCATAATAGCCAATATCGGTGGGCTGACCATCTTGATAGGATTTGGCAACCAGACCTAACTTTCTGCGATCATCTCCTAGCCCATACAAAAATCCTCCGGTAAAATCATTCTTTTCTATCGTATTGACCCCTTCGAAAATCCCTGTTTGCATTGCTTTTCTATCATCAGGATTGGAAAAGGCCATATGGGCAGTAACTGTAGTATTTTGCTTGGCTGTCAAACGTATCCATTCTCCTTTGGTGGTCTTGTCAAAATAAAGCCTGGCACTTTCTCCGGCTTCAATCTCTTCCTCCTTAAGCATTCTCCAGTTGCCATCTCCTTTAGCATCCATTTCAATGACAAAACTCACTTTGGTTTTTCCCTCATTGTTAATCCAAAGATTTCTGTTTTCCCAACCGGCAAATAACATGGGATCAGAGGGAGTATTTGCCTTCACCTCTTCATTCAGCCACAGGGCACCATTGGCTGTATTTGGGCCTAGTGCATCAGGCAAATCCATGTCACCAAACCAAAGGTTAGAATTGGATTGTCCGGGGCCCTGTATATTCCCTTTGGCGCTTCTTTTATTTAAAAACTCCTTATTGGCAGAATCATCGGTTCCAAATACCAACCCATCTTTCCAACGGGTAAAATCTCCAATCACTTTCAGGTAAGCCGATCTCGGCCTAATTCCCGCAGTATTACCCTCTTGAAAACTTTCGGGAAATCTCCAAAACATACCATGCATGGTCATAAGGTAATCCGGTTCACCTTCTTTTCCAACATTTCGAATTCTTGGCCACTCGGTATTCCATCCATGGGCTCCATCATAACTGTGACTGGCTTTTGGCAAGCGATAAAAAGACCAACCTTTTTCAGCATCCCTAGCAGCAAGAATTACTGACTTGTGATCCCAACCTGTAGCCCAAATTGGATCTGTGGCCGGGTTTTCATTGCCATAAATGCCTCCGGGACCGGTAACTTCTACAAATTGATTTCTACGAACAAGTTTCCAATCCTCTCCATCCCATTCAGAAAGCGAACCTGCTTCTATGTCAAATTGCTTTTGAGCCAAACCTCCGGACTCTCCATTGTTGGAATAAACCGTTACCCCTTGACCTGAATAATACCCCTTGCCATGGGCTCCTTTAAGGAGGCTTCCTGCAGGGTTGGCATCAGTGTCATTCTTTTTTTTGTTGGTTACATTTCCATCTTCATAGAACTGTTTAACAGAAAGGTCATGCACATCCACCTCATAAAAGCCTTCTTCCATACTGGCATAGTAGATTTTATTGGCCGGGTCTGTCAGGTGTCTGGCATTCCCAGTATGCCTACCCGGCATAGCTGTATAGGGTATGGTCCTTACTTCTCCATTTTTCCCTATTGCATACGGGCCTATAAACAATTGCTCCGTTTCTTTGTGAATCATACGATTGGCCGGAGTGCCCCCTATACTCTCAGGCCGGATGTTCATATTCAAGTCTTGATCTATCTCATAAAGTTTATCAGAGGAGCCAAATGGCAAATGAGGCCCATATGTGATTACCCAAAGCTTGTCCGCCCAAGGAACCACGGCGCCTGTCCCACATTCCCCTTCATTATTATAATAAGCTAAATGTGGGTAAATACCACTAATGGATCGATGTTTATCAGCGCTTTCGGCCTCTTCTTGTTGACAGGCTGAAGTCGCCAAAATCATTAGCGATAACAAATACAGAAATCTATTTTTTTTCATTTCAACTATTTTGATTCTGAAGTTAAATTACTTTTTTAACACCTTACTTTTATGTGCCTCGATAAGTTCTTTGGCAGCAATAACTTTTGCTTGAATTTTCGATGAACCGATCAGATTGTTTTCTTCCAATGGGTCCTTTATTTGATCATAAAACTCTTGAAAAATAACTGTTTCCAAGCTACTGTTTTCAAAGGTTTCAATATAACGAAAATCTTTGTTGATTACTGTTAAATTCGGCAAAGCTCCGCCATAAGTACCTAACCCCTCGTATACAAAAGATTCCCTCCAATCTACAGGTTCTTTCTTTAAAAGTGGGAATAGGCTTTCACCGTGTAAGTTTTCCGGTAACTGAATGCCTGCCAATTCCAATATAGTTGGAGCAATATCAATATTGACTACCAAATGATCTAAATCCGTTGGTTTTAAATCAGGGCCAATTACAAAAAGGGGTACTTGGGTGGATGGTTGATAGGGCAATACTTTACTTGTAAAGCCATGTTCACCTAACATCCAACCATTGTCACTCATAAAAAACACATAAGTATTTTCATTCAAACCAAGCTCTTCTATTGTTTCAAACAGCAAGCTGAGATAATCATCCATTTCAGTAATTACTGAATAATAATCCAAGGTATGTTTTTGAATAGCCAGGCTATCCGGATACCCATATGCTTTTGCTTGGCTACGGTTTCTTACAGATTTAAGGTATTCCGGCTTTCCTGAAAGATCATCTAGGCGGCTTTTGGCAACAGGCATTTCCGAAACCCGGTATTTTCTTTTGGTCTCCTTTCGGGCATCCCAAATTAAATCTCCATTCATATGTGGCAATTGGGTATTGTGGAAAAGGAAAAATGGCGTTTCTTTTTTAGCTGCATGCTTAATAAAATCCACTGCCCGTTCAGCACAATAAAGGTCGCAGTGTCTCTCTACCTTCTTTATGTCACCCTCATCATTTATGGTTCTGCCATAATAGGTGCCATTGCCTTTAAAGAAAACAGAAAAATCAAACCCCAAGGTTTTAGGCTCTTTTCCAAGATGCCATTTACCCGACATTCCTGTATGGTACCCTGCTTCTCTCAAATATTCGGCGACCGTTAATTCACCCTCATTTAAATCACTTCCTAGCTCTAGCACTCCGTTGGCACTGCCATATCTTCCCGTTAATAGGGCTGCTCTACTGGGGCTACACAAGGAAAACACCACATTGGCCTGATTGAATCGTACAGCCTTTTCTGCCATTTGGTTTAACATTGGGGTGATGATATATCGGTTTCCATTAGCCCCGAGCCCATCAAATCTCAAATCATCTGTATATATAAAGATGATATTTGGTTTTTTCCCATTAGTCTCAGATTGGCCAATACCAAGATAAGGTAGCAATACCCAGGCAACTACCACTAAAGGATGTATATACTTTTTCATTCCACAGGTATTAATTGATCCGCCAAAAATCTTTCCAAGAATGAATTTAGCATTTGTAAATGATCCGGTCGGGAAACCTTAATTCACCCGACCGGAATTCAATATATTTTAATTAATACCCTGGGTTTTGTTCCAAGTTACTATTAATCAAGATCTCTTTTGAAGGGATAGGCCAAAGGTATTGTTTGGGTGCCTCAAATTGTCTGATGGCAAGTCGTTTTACCAAGCCTGCTTCATACATTGGAGACAAGTCTGCCACGCCATCTTCATCAATCTCAGGTGTCATCGGGAAAAACCATAGGTCTTGATCGATCACTTTATCCTTTAATTCTGCCACGTCCAGCATACCATAAACATCTCTATTGAGCACTTTTTCAGCAATTTTCCATCGAATGATGTCACTGTACCTGACACCTTCAAAACCAAATTCCATTCTTCTTTCAGTTCTAAGTATTGTTCTTAAAGCTGCTTGATCGGTGGTGGTAATCTCCGGGTATTGGGTTACCTCTCCCTTGTCCACACCATAAGCCCTAGCACGGACTGCGTTCATGGCATCATGCACACTTGCATCTATCTCTCCCAATTCAATTTTTGCCTCAGCATACATTAACAATACATCTGCATAGCGCATTAATATTTCATCATTCTCTGCTTGATAATTCAATAACCAATCTTCATCCACTCCTTTCTTCCTGAGCAAACCATTGAATGAAGCAAAAGCTGCTACAGATCGTGTGTCATTATTGGTTTGGTAGCTTCCGGTATTGAAATTCATCACCTGAATGGTATCCGGATGCGGCTGATACGTGAAATTCAAATGCCGAGATTGAAAAGGTACAATTGTAGCAGCACACCTTGGATCCCTATTTTCAAAAGGGTTTCTAGGGTCATATAAAGGGGATTCATCTATAGGCAAGCCATCTGTACATAAGTAAGCATGAAACAGGTCCCAAGAAGGGGCAAAAGCGCCACCCCAGCCTCCAACATTTCTGGGCAGGTAATTTCTTACACTCCAGGTTACATTCAGCGATCGAGACCTTGGCATGGCAAAAATTACTTCACTCGGATTTCTTGTACTAGTAAGAAACAATTCCTCATAATCGGGATACAATTCATGAACACCCAGGTCCATACAGGCTTTTGCTGCATCCCTAGCTATGGCAAAATCGCCCATCTGCAAGGCAAATCTCGCCTTCATGGCATAAGCTGCACCTTTAGTGGCCAATTTATTTTCTGAAGAACCATAAGATTCGGGAAGCATACTAGCTGCAATGTCAAAATCCTGATAGACCGCTTCCTTTACTGTATTTTTGTCGGTCCTTCCCATGGTGAAAGCCTCTTCCAAACTTAAGATATCTGTAGAGTAAATGACATCCCCAAAGTAAAAAACTAGCTCTCCATACTTAGCAGCCCTAACAAAATGCGCATTTCCCTTGAACTTGTCAATGGTGGCTTGAGGAACTGTTCCTTGGATTTTGTCCATGTTTAACAATAAAGTGTTAGACCGGGCTATAACTTTATAGGTATTGGCCCAAAGTGTATTTAAGGTCCCCCACTCTCCATTTATTGTGGCATTGGTCACAGGGGTCAAGGCTTCCCTATTGGTAAAGTCATCCGTCCAGCTATCTTCATAGCCTTGCCAAAATACACTTCTAAATATATCGTTAACTGACATTTCAACTTCTGTGGCATTGGAATACCAGGCTTCACTCGAACCTTCTGATAATGGATTCAAGTCTAGATCAGCACAGCCCACCATTCCTACCAAAAGCGTGGAATATAATATTGATTTTAATTTCATGGTAAAGTTGGTTTAAAATTGAACAGAAACACCCATTAGAAAAGAAGAGGTAATCGGATAACCTGTGGTAGAAACTTCCGGATCCCATCCTTTGGGATAATTATCAAGCGTTAACAAATCTGTTGCATTGCCATAAACCCTAATATTTTGCATGCCCAACTTTTCTGCTATGGTAGTAGGAAGGGTGTATCCCAAGGAAATGTTTTTCAACCTGAAATAGGCACCATTGATCAGCCAAAAATCAGACATGGTATAGTTATTTGAACGGCTATTTCGGGTAAGTCTAGGATAACTCACAGTCTCATTTTCTGCCAAAGTATTGTAAGTACTCCAGTAATTACCATCTAGAATTTGAGGCACAGATCCCCAGTTTTCATAGATCGGTTCCACCATCAATCCTGACAAGCGACTATTTTGTTTTCCCACTCCTTGAATCACAAGACCGAAATCAAAGTTTCTAAAATCCAACTGTATATTACCTCCATACAATAACCTTGGCATGCTACCTCCCAACAAAGTCCTGTCATATTCAGGACTAATTTTTCCATCAGGTTCTCCATTCGGACCGCTGATGTCTAGGTATTTTACATCTCCCGGCCCTACATTGGCATTCATTACCGGAGAATTGTCCACCTCTTCTTGGGTTTGGTACAAACCCTGGGAAACATAACCATACCATTCATCGAATTCTGATCCTTGTTTCCTAACTTGACTTCCTAAGAATTGGATCCCACCAAGATCTCCCATCACTGATTTGAAATCCGAAAGGTTAAAGCTCACACTGTATCCCAACTCATTGATATCATCCGCCCAGCCAAGGTCAAATTCCCAGCCTTTGGTGTTCATTTTACCTGTGTTTTGGTCAGGGTTATCAAAACCGATATAATCAGGAATCTCTAATGGCAAGAGCATATCACTGGTAGTCTTTTCAAAATACTCAGCTGAAAGTCTCAATCGATAATTCAAAAAGTTTGCATCAAAACCTATATTATAGGATGAAGTCTTTTCCCAAGAAATATTAGGAATGGCATATTGCCACTGTGCAGAAGACTGAGATGAAACCACATTGGAACCTTGATGAAACAAAACGTTGCTAAACCCTATGGTTGACTGATAAGGGTAATTACCAATTCGTTCGTTACCTAAAGTACCATAAGAACCTCTCAACTTAAGAAAGGAAATGGCCTCATTGCTTTTCAAAAAGTCTTCCTCAGACAGTACCCAACCTGCTGAGAAGGAAGGGAAGGAACCCCAGCGATAATCTCTGGCAAAGCGAGAGGAGGCATCGTAACGTAAGTTTCCTTGGATAAAATATTTACTGTCATAGTTGTAGGAAAACCTTCCAAACCAAGAATTGTAAGCATTTTCATAAGCATTTCCTCCATTGTTTCTATATTCCAATGGCCCCAAGTTCAGGTAAGGGTAGTTGTCCAATAAAAACTGATCTCTAGAGGCAGAAAGGTTTTCATAAAAAGCTTGAAAACTTTCGTTTCCTGCCAAGACATTCAAGGTATGTTTGCCAAAAACTTTGTCATAATTTAACAGCAACTGGGTAGTCAACTGGTAATTGTCATTCCTACTCTCACCTAAATAAGTAGAATTGGCCCACTGAAGATTTCCTAAAGTAACTGTAGGATCATCCCATGCAGTATAACTTACTTTTTTCTGGAAATTTTTCCCCTTGTTAAAACCAAAATTAGGGGAAGCGATGGCAGATATTTTTAAACCTTTGGCAATTTCATAATTTAACCCTAATCGACCACCCACTTGGTTTTCCCAATTTTGCCGAGAACCGCCATACTTTAACTGGCCGTAAATGTTTGCTCCGGTTTTTCCTTCAGCAACCCTGCCATCCTGCCATTCTGCAGCATAAACCGGTGCTGAAATATTCATCATATAGATGGGATCCATACTTGGCTGATTCAAAATCTCTCTCCTAAGAAAAATATCTGCTGTAAAGCCAAGTTTCTTCGTGATATTTCCATCCGTATTTACCCTGGCAGTAAATCTTTCAAAGGTCCTTCCTTCATACAAAGCATCAAATTTGTCATAAACAAAAGAGGCTTTGGTACGGATAGCATCTGTTCCTCCCGAAATATCCAATGAATGTCGTTGTCTGGGCGCACTTTTCTTCAGAATCAAACCTACCCAATCTGTATTGGGGTACAAATCCGGATTGGAGGCATTCAACTCCATATAGTTGTCAACCATATCCTTGGGGTATAAGGGATACTCGTTGCCATCATTCCCGTTGTCATTCCATCTCAATTCATTTACCATCTCCATATACCGGGTTACATTCACATATTCCGGTATTCTAGTAGGTACTTCTGTACCATATTCAAAATTATAATTCAGGCTCAACTCACCCTTTTTGGCCCTCTTTGTCGTTACCAAAATCACACCGGCAGCGGCCCTTGATCCATAAATAGACGCTGAAGCTGCATCTTTTAGCACTGAAATATTTTCAATATCATTGGGATTGATATGGTCTATACTGTTTACAGGAACTCCATCCATAATGATCAGTGGGTTACTATCCCCAATGGTTGTAATTCCACGAATTCGGATATTGGCGGAAGAGCCGGGTGCACTGTTACTACGGGTTACCATTACGCCGGAAACCTGACCCTGTAAAGCTTGAGATACAGTGGCTGTTCTTCTATTGGCCAGGTCTCGACCACCTACAGTAGCGACAGCACCGGTTAAGTCAGATTTTTTCTGTGTACCATAGCCCACTACCACCACTTCTCCAAGATCAGAGATCTCAGATTCAAGCTTGACATCAATATTGTCTTGGTTTCCTACAGTCACTTCCTGATTTTTAAAGCCTAGAAAGGAGAAAACCAGTACAGATTGCGCGTTTGGCACACTCAATTTGTAGTTGCCATCAATATCTGTCACAGTTCCTTGACTGGTTCCTTTCACCAGGATACTTACTCCGGGTACGGGCAAATCCGAATCATCTGTGACCGTACCTTTTACTTGCACGGATTGTGCATAAGATTCCCCGAAACCTAACAATAAAGCAAGGCATAGGAATAAAAGTAGTTTTCTTTTCATTTTGGGTTTATTTTAAGTTAAAATACCAAAGTTATACGACCCATAGGGGTCAAAATTAAATTCTAAACTACGCAAATTTACCAATCATTATAATAGATTTTTTAACGTAAATTAATTTTTTATACTGCAAACGTTTTCGATAACGTTATCATTTAGGAAATGAGCAATAAAAGCTTACTTTTATTAAAAAATAGTAAATTGGCTTTTATCCAGAATTAGTATTATTAGTTAGTTTATTTTTACAGTTTATAATCAAGCCCAAAATTTTATGTCCAAACCCATTACCATAAAAGATATTGCCAAAAAATTAAATGTATCCGTTGCCACGGTGTCAAGAGCTTTAAGAGGTTCCACTGAAATAAAGAAAGAAACAAAAATGGCTGTTCTTGAGATGGCCAAAGAAATGGACTATCATCCTAACCTCCTTGCAAGTAGCCTTAGCAGCAAAAAATCCAAGATTATAGGTGTAGTGGTCCCAACAATCAACCGTTACTTCTGGTCCAATTCGATTTCAGGAATTTAAAACATTGCTTATAGTAAAGGATATAAAGTGATGATTTTTCAATCTGGAGAATCCTTTACCAAGGAAGCCGAAATTGTAGAAACACTAGCCAATAGCAAGGTGGATGGCATTATCATAGCTTTCTCTAAAGAAACAAAGAATTTTATTCATGTTCAGGATGTAATTAATAGAGGAATTCCGGTGGTAATGTTGGAAAGAACTTGCAAAAATTTAACCGCATCCAAAGTACGGACTGACGATAAAAACGGTGCCTATACCATCACAAAACATTTGATTAGTAAAGGAAGAAAAAATATTGCGTATATCTGTGGTCCATTGTCCTTGGATGTATGTCGGGATAGGCAAAAAGGTTTTCAAGATGCCTTGAAAGAAGCCGCACTTCCATATAAGGAAGAATATGTTGTGGAAGTAGAAGATTTTAGATTTGACCAAGCCGGCAGGGCATTGGAAAAACTATGGGGTTTGCAAATAAAACCAGACGGTATCCTTTGTTTTGCCGATATTCTGGCCATTGGCACTATTCATGCTGCGGAAAATCTAGGGATAAAAATACCTGATCAGCTATCTATTGCAGGTTTTGGAGACGATGAAACCAGTCGCTTTATACGGCCTGCCATCACAACTATGTCCCAACCTTCTTTTGAAATGGGAGAATTGGCTGCTCAAATCATTTTGGAGGAGATCCAACTTTTGGGAGAGCCCCACCCAATCCGGTCTGAAATTATTAAGCCACAGATTATTATTAGGGAGAGTACCTGAATTATGTATATATTTTCTCGCAAAGGTACAGTGGCGCTAAGGAAAAAATAATTCTCGCTAAGACGCTGAGACGCAAAGCTGATAAGGATACTTTTAGGATAATATTTTTATTAAAGGGTAAAAAACATTTCTTTGAGACTTTGCGACTCTGCGTGAAACTCTTTCCGGAAAACGAATGCGTTCATTTTTATTTTCTCGCTAAGACGCTGAGACGTTAAGAAAAATGAACTCTCGCTAAGGCGCTGAGACGCTAAGGACAGAATTTATCATATTTTGAATATTTTGCCTTTGATCAGTTATTTTAAGGTTATATTTCATTTAAAAAGTAAAAAAAATCTCTGCGACTTTGCGGCTCTGCGTGCAATTCATTCCTGAAAACGGATGCGTCCTATTTATTTGCTCGCTCAAGCGCTGAGTCGTTAAGAAAAAAGTATTCTCGCTAAGACGCCAAGGCGCAAAGGTTGAAATGTACCTTATTTTGTGTACTTGTGCCTTTGATCAGTTATTTTAAGGTTTTATTTTAATTAAAGAGTAATAAAAAATTCTTTGCGACTTTGCGGCTCTGCGTGACACTCTTTCCGGAAAACGAATGCGTCCCTGTTTATTTGCTCGCTAAGGCGCTGAGACGCTAAGAAAAAAGAATTCTCGCTAAGGCGCCAAGACGCAAAGGAAAGAATTTATCATATTTTGAATACTTGTGCCTTTGATCAGTTATTTTAGGGTTTTAATTTATTTAAAGAGTTAAAATAATTCTTTGCGACTTTGCGGCTCTGCGTGAAACTCTTTCCGGAAAACGAATGCGTCCTATTGATTTGCTCGCTAAGGCGCTGAGACGCTAAGAAAAAAGAATTCTCGCTAAGGCGCCAAGACGCAAAGGAAAGAATTTATCATATTTTGAATACTTGTGCCTTTGATCAGTTATTTTAGGGTTTTAATTTATTTAAAGAGTAATAAAAAATTCTTTGCGACTTTGCGGCTCTGCGTGAAACTCTTTCCTGAAAACGAATGCGTCCTATTGATTTGCTCGCTAAGGCGCCAAGACGCAAAGGGGGCATTTCTTTGCGACTTTGCGGCTTTGCGAGATCTGTTTAAATTTTCTAATTGATCCAATCTACTCAACAACCTTCAAACCCACCCGAAACACCCGGAAATAATCCTTTTCCACTTCTTCATCAGGCTTTTCCATCATCCAGAGTTCACCGCTCCGGACCAACATGCTTTGGGCCAACATTCCTTTTGTGTCGAAATCACTGACCAAATGTCCTAGTGAGTCCAGGATAGCAATCCGGGATGGATATTTTTCACGCATCTTTTGCCGAAAATCCCTTGATTCCTCAGGTAATTTATTAGTAGATAATTCCATTAAGTCCATTTCATTATAACCTTGAGAATATGCCACAACAAAAGGTCCATCTATTCTCTTAATATTATCTATTTTCCCCGAAGTTTCCCATAAACTAAGATCAATTACATAACGATCCGTCCCTTTATAATTTTGGTAGCAAGGTAAATCGAGCGGAATACTTGAAACCAACGAATATGGATGGTAGCTCTGATATAAGTATATGACCGGCTCTACACCAAAGGCTACATATATCAGATCATCTGATACAGAAAATGCCGGTGTCCAGGAATCTCTAAAAAAGTACTTTCCACTTCTGAATATGCTGTTCTCTGGAAATTGAATTAAAGGTTTCTTTACCCCTGTGTCTGGATCTAGCAAATTCATGAGATTCATTTTCTCGTACACATTTATACTACTGTAATCCAAGTGTTGGGATCCCTGATCTACATATAGATACTTATCCCCCAATTTTTCCATCCCAAAACCCATAGCTTTTCTAGTAAAGTTTGGAGCTTGAAATTCTTTGAGTTTGATCCGTGATTGAAGTTTTCCTCTAAAATCATACCTCAAAAAACCATTATAGCCGTATGCAATAAATGAACTGTCTCTGTCAATCCTTAAAGTAGACATAAGGCCTCCATAACTATCCGGTACATCTCTCATCTTGGAAAACGAAGTACGGAGTTGCCCCTCAAAATTGGCTAGAAAGATCTCCTCCGAAAATTCCCGATGCTCCATAAAAAGAACTGTTTCGGTTACTGGATCTATATCATGTACAGTGGGGTTTCCCAAATAGTCAATTTTAATACTGTCAAGTTTTTCAAAAGTGATCGATTTAAGGCTGGTTTCGCCACTGTCCTGAACCTCCTTTTTTCCGCAGGAATACATACAGAGCAATAAAAGAAGGAAGGTTCTCAGATTTTTCATGGCAATTAGGGGTATTAAAGATTCAAGAAAGCCTGAAATAAAATTAATGACAATCTTTAGATATTTTAACTAACTCCTTAATTTACCAATAAAATTTAGAAAGCCACAAGTTTGACATATAAAAAATCAACTACTCACATTGCTTAGGTCTTGGGCACAAATAAAAGGAAACTGCATGAAAAACAATTTTTTTATTTTTAAATTTGAATCAATCCATTAATAAAATCCAAATGACAAAGGAATTAACCCTATCCTGCTTTTTGCTATTCATTTCACTAAATATTTTTGGCTATCAAAGAGAAGCAGCATCTAAAAATACCCTTCCAAATATAATCTTGATCAACGTAGATGATATGGGATGGAGAGATACGGGTTTTATGGGCAGTCAATTCTATGAAACTCCAAACTTAGACATGTTGGCTTCGAAAGGGATGGTATTCAATCAAGCCTATGCTGCAGCAGCCAATTGTGCTCCTAGCAGGGCTTGTATGATGAGTGGAGAAAACACTCCCCGCCATGGCGTATTTACAGTAGCCAATTCCGATAGAGGGAAATCTGAAAACCGCAAGCTTGTTCCCACCGTCAATAATCCAACCATTGCTGACCATCACGTATTGTTCTCAGAGTTACTGCAACAAAATGGTTACATCACTTGCCACTCAGGCAAATGGCACATCAGCAAAGACCCTTTGACCAAAGGTTTTGATGTAAATATCGGAGGCTCCCATGCAGGAAATCCCGGAAGCTATTACCCTCCCTACAGAAATGTACCTAGTATTCAAGCAGAAAACAATGCCTACCTGACGGACTTGGTGATGGACAAAACACTTGGTTTTATAGCCAATAACCAAAGGCAACCTTTTTTCCTCAATTATTCACCTTACGCCGTACATACCCCCATCCAACCGGTGAGGAGCTTGCTGGACAAATACCTTGGAAAATCACCATCCAATGGCCAAAATGACGCCAAATATGCGACCATGGTGGAAAATTTGGACCGCAATATTGGGCGCCTAATTGAATTGTTGCATGAAAAGCAATTGTTTGACAACACCTTTATCTTTTTCGTTACCGATAATGGTGGCCTATTTAAAGTTACCAAACAAAGGCCGTTGAGGGCAGGCAAAGGTTCTTATTATGAAGGGGGAATCAGAATACCTGCATTTGTGGTTTGGCCTGGCAGGATACGTCCGGGTCAAGTTTCAGAAATACCTATTACCAATCTTGATATTTTTCCAACCCTTCTGGAATTGACGGGCATTGAAAAACCGGAAAATAAAAATTTGGACGGAATTAGCTTGCTCCCTTTATTAACGGAAGACAAAAACCTTCCAAAACGGCCTCTCTTCTGGCATTTCCCTATTTACTTGGAGGGAGGCAATGGGGAGAGTCAAGATCCTGTATTCAGAACTCGGCCCGGTTCTGCCATTCGGTATGGAGATTGGAAACTCATCCAATATTTTGAAAACGGTGATTTAGAACTATATAATCTTAAGGAAGACATTTCCGAAAGCAATAACCTCGTGAATGAAAGGCCGGACAAAACCGAAGAACTGTTATTCCTACTCGAAAATTGGCGCGAAAAAACAAATGCCCCCCTACCAAAAACCTTAAATCCTGATTTTATAGCCAAGAAGAGATCCAATTAAAAAAAGGGCTCATATATTGAATCAATTTGAAAATAGGTAACTCCCACTTGTTTTAGCTTGTCTATGGTTTCTTCCGGTGTTTCCTTTTTGTTCTTTTGCGCATAGGCCCATGTATTGACAGCACCCACCACCATAACTGAGTGCTCCTTGGCCCAAATAAAATCCTCAGCTGGAATTGTGCCGGAAAAAAGATAATAATTGTCAGGGTTAAAGTCATTTCTATTGACATTCTCCTTCAATTGATCTATAGAGCAGCTTAATTTGATCTTTCCGGTAAAATATTCCGTTGAAGCCTCAGTACCGATCATTAAAGCTTCTCCCCGTAACCCATACCGATCAAGCAAGTTGATAATTTCATCGAAAGCCTCTTTTTCAAAACCTTTGATTTTGTTGTCTATCATCACATGAATTTTTCCTTCACAATGAGCCAAGACAGTTTCTAACTTTAAGACCTTTTGTCCCAAATCACCCGTTAGTCCCTGAATTTCCTCCCAGGTCATTGCTGTTACGGACTTATCCTCCCCATAATATCGGGTAAAGTTTTTATCATGGTGTGTGATCAATGTTCCATCTTTGGTTAATCGCACATCCACTTCAACCATATAATAGCCTTTATTGATTGCCTCCTCTAAAGCTTTCAAACTGTTTTCCGGGCTTTGGCTGTTTACTACTCCACCTCTATGGGCTATCAACTCCAAATCATTGTCGTTTTTCAGTGTTTGGCTCACAGCGGACAATTGATAACAGAGTAAATTCATTAATACAAACAGGAATATCAGACTCTTCCTCATCGGGCAATTGAATTATTTAAATAAAATCTCTTTTATGATCAAATATACAAAGCAAGTTCTTACCCCCTGATTCACTTTCAATTAATAATTCATTAATTCTTATCACGAGGGAAGGTATTATTAGGCACTAAATATTTATTTCATTCTCTCACTAAAAACAAGTAGTTTTGATAAATAATATTCAAAAACTAACCAAACCTATCTCTTATGAATAATAAATCGTTCAAATTAGGCTTATTTTCCCTATTTCTTATGCTATCCTTCCATATTCAGGCTCAGGAAGGGATGCCAAAAGGCTGGAAAGTGGGCAGTCAAGCCTACACTTTCAGACTTTTTTCTCTTGAAGAAACCTTGGAAAAGCTCAACAGTATAGGGGTAAAATATGTAGAAATGTATCCCGGTCAAAAAATCAGTAAATCGGGCAATGAAACCACTGATTTTAATAGCATAACTGCTGATGGAAAAGCAAAAATCAAAGCCCTATTGAAAAAATATGACATAGAAGCAGTTGGTTATGGTGTTGTCAATGCCAGCGATGAGGATTTACCCAAATTATTTGATTTTGCCAAAGAACTGGGAATAGGAATACTCACCTCGGAGGCAAAGCCCAATCAATTTGACCAAATTGAAAAGCTTTGCGAGGAATACCAGATCAAACTTGCCTTACATAACCACCCTGTACCCTCCTACTATTGGCATCCGGAAGTAGCTAAACGTATGTTAAATGGAAGATCAGATTTGATGGGTGTTTGTGCGGACATTGGCCACTGGGTAAGGTCAGGCCTCAATCCTGTAGATTGCCTAAAACAATTGGAAGGTAGAGTAATCAGCCTTCATATAAAGGATTTAAACAAATTTGGCGTAAGAGATGCGCATGATTTGCCTTGGGGAACAGGCACCTCTAATGTTGCCGGTGTACTTCATGAATTGCATAGACAAGGATTTGAAGGCGCGTTTTCTGCAGAATACGAGCACAACTGGGAGAATAACCTTCCAGATGTAGAAGAGAGCATTGCTTATTTTAAAAGAGTAGCTGCCCAGTTGTAGGCATTGAAGGATTTGTCCTGATGGAAATTCACCTTTTGTCAGGTCATTTTAATAAAACAAAATCAATTGTAAAAAAAGGGGCCACTTTACGTAAGTGGCCCCTTTTTTAATTATTAACCTAAATTCTTATTTGTTACTCGTGAGAAACATCTTCAAGCATTTGCTTTACCTTTTCAGGCACATTGTCTCGTTCAATAAAACCTACCAGAATGTAAGTGATTGTAGAGCAGATTACCGGCAAACCTATTTCCAGGGCCAGGCTTCCTACCTCTACATTTTTGGTAATAACAAAAGCTACAAGTCCAACCAGAATTGATCCAATAGCGGCTTTTGGACCACAAGATTTGAACCAAGGGATCAAGCCAAACAACATTGGTACTGCAATAGGTCCTACCAAAGCACCAAACCAGCTAATGATTAGCCCCAAAACGCCACCAAATTTCTCAAATTGTAGGGCGACGAGGATGGTTCCAAGGGTAAATAGGAAGGTAGTAATCCTTGCCGTCAATAATGAGGTTTTGCCATCTCTGAATTTTTTATTCACGGCAGGTAAAATGTCTCGGGTGATTACTGCGGAAATGGTGTTTATATCAGAGGAAGTCATGGACATGGTATTGGCAAAAAGGGAGGCGATCACTAGCCCTATTAAGCCTACAGGCAGTAACTCCATGGTCAAAATCCCATAAGACTGAGTAGGATCTTCCAAGTCGGGTAGAATCACAGGTGCCGCCCACATTGGAAAGAACAATATCAATGGCCAAATAATATATAGGATACCGGATAATCTTGCCGCTTTAGTAGCTTCTTGTTCCGAAGGGGAAGAGATGTATCTGGTAGCCAAATTCCACTGCCCACCATTGTAAGAGAGGAAATTGATAAACAGGAACAATAGTGCAAAACCAACGGTATATGGTTCATTGAAAGGATCTCCATTACCTTCCGGTAACTGGTCCCATACGGTAAACACACTTTCAATGCCTCCTAATTTCTCAATCACCACATAAAACATGACTAGACCTGCGATGATCTGCACAATAAACTGAGCAAAATCGGTAATAATTACTGCCCACAAACCTCCAAAGGTAATGTAAAGCAAAGATATACCTCCGGAGATCAAAATTCCATAGGTAAGTGATATCCCGGTAAATACATTCAATAAAATAGCTATTGCTGCCCATTTGGCACCTATATCAAATAATTTGAGGATGACCCCACTCCATGCCATTAATTGCTGGGTAGCGAGGTTATAACGTGTAGCAAGAAATTCTAAGGGAGACTGAATTTTGAATCGTTTTCTTAGGCGTACCCAGAATACCGGAAATATTTTAGCGGAAATAACAACAGACAAACCAATGCCTAATGCCCACCATATATATAAAGAAAATCCGTGAGTATAAGCCAAGCCGGCATAGGCCACAAAAACAGCTCCACTGTAACCTGATACGTGGTGAGATATCCCCGAAAGCCACCATGGGAGTTTCCCACCGGCAACGAAATAATCCTCAGCATCGTTGTTCCTAAAATAGGACCATACGCCAATGAGCAACATCAATAAAAAGAATAGCCCGATTACGATCAGGTCAATGGTACTTAATTCCATGTAAGAAAATTTTGGTGATTGATTGGAATAAGGCCAAACCATATGGGTTTGGCCTTATTATTTATATAAAGTGAAAGTTTTAAACAGTTGGCTCCCAACCCGGTTCGTACTCTCTCTTCCAAAGTTCCATCGCTTTAGGATCGTATTTAATATTTCCATTAGAAGAATCCACGTGCAAGGTCCTTCCAATCCTTTGAGAGATATTACCTAATTGTAACAATAATGTACTCTGGTGAGCACCTACAATTTCAGACCTAACTTCAATACCATTGGTAATGCCATCAAAGAAGTTTTGGATATGCAAAGCATCCAAAGCTTGTGCAGGATTAGACCTGTTGGTAGGATCTATGACCATGTCGTTAGTCACTTCTTTTACCAATTCATTTTTAAGGTTGAAAATTTTATAGGAATTGCCCCCTTCAATCAAAAGACTTCCATCTTCACCATAAAACAATGTACCTACGCTACCTTTTTCGATTTGCTTTCCATTACAACTCCTACCTTCCCATGTGATCATGGATTTATTGTCAAATTCCATATTGATAATTTGCGTATCCGGCGTTTGCCAGTCGTCATCATACCTATATCTACCACCAGAAGAGTTCACTTTATTTGGATAATCCACCTGTAAACCCCAGCGAGCCAAATCCACCATATGGGTGCCATTGTTTAGTGCTTCGCCAGTTCCCCAGTTCCAAAACCAGTGCCAGTTATAGTGAATTAAATTGTCTCTGTAAGCTTCTCTTGGAGCCGGTCCTTGCCATAATTCGTAGTCCAACCATTCCGGAACAGGAACTTGCTTACCGTTACCGATGGGCGACCTGTTGTTTGCGTACCAAGTTTTTGCCATATAAGGTCTTCCGATAACCCCGTTGTGAAGCTCCTCAATACCTTTGATAACATTAGGCCAAGAACGTCTCTGGTTACCCACCTGAACAACTTTATTGTATTTCTTTTGTGCCTGCATCAGCAATTCACCTTCGTGAGGGTTGTGAGCACAAGGTTTTTCAACATAAA
Source organism: Cyclobacterium sediminis (assembly GCF_054781075.1). Classification (NCBI taxonomy): domain Bacteria; kingdom Pseudomonadati; phylum Bacteroidota; class Cytophagia; order Cytophagales; family Cyclobacteriaceae; genus Cyclobacterium; species Cyclobacterium sediminis. The sequence goes on from NZ_BAAGVC010000010.1 coordinate 218,564, forward strand.
CATGTTTGCCTGCTTTTAACCCCAAAATTGCTGCTGGCGCATGCCAGTGATCCGGAGCTGTAACGATCAAAGCATCAACATCTTTGTCTTCAAGCACTTTTCTTACGTCTTTCTCAATTTTTGGTCTTCTGCCTTGAATCTCGTTTATAGATCCGGCGAATTTTTCTGCAGCTCTAATATCTACATCGCAGCTATAGATTACATCACACTGCTTCTGGCTAGCAAAGTTTGTCCCAACAGCATGTCCCCTGCTGACAACGCCCATACTTGCTGCATTGATTCGATCATTTGCACCAATAATTTTACCATAACTCTTTGCTGACATCCCGGGTAACATTCCTCCTACCGTAGCCAAGGTTGCGCCAGCGATTGCCTTCTTCACAAAGGTTCTTCTACTATTTTTCATATTATAACTTATTTAAATTTTTATTTTTAATGCCTCTCTTTTACCTTTTGCCAAAACAGCTTCCAAAGAAACAGCTTGACCGTTCATTTTCTTGCTTTCATCTGCTGCTTGCATAAATGCAAAAATTTCAATCGTTTCTTCATCACTTATGGGCGACTTCCCGCTATCAAAGAATTTAGCTATTTCTACCAATAATGGGCGGTAACCTCCATAGCCTCCCATATCTAAAATGCCTTTTTCTCCAAAGGCTCTTCCTCCATAGCCACCTTTACCGGACCTGGTGCCTCTAAAGGTTCCTATTTTTCCACCTTCCCAAGTGCCTACTACCACGTCAGCTCCTTCAGTATAGGTTCTTTGAACGGTTTTACAGCCGGCTCCCATCAATCCATAAAGCGTCTCTACACCATGTATTCCATACCAGAACAAATCCGGATGCGTAGCTTCATATTTAGCCGGACTAAATGCATCAGCGCCATATACCTCACCAATCTCTCCATTTCTTACAGCAATAACATTCTCCATGTACCTTAATGAACTACTGGAAAAAACAGGAACATTGTATTTTTTAGCCGCATCAAATATGGCTATGGCATCTGGCAAAGAAGCTGCTATTGGTTTGTCAATAAATACAGTTTTTCCTGATTTAAAAACTTCTAAAGCTTGTTCTAAATGAAGTCTTCCATCATTCGTTTCCAACAAAACAACATCTACTATGTCTAAAAGTGAGGCTATAGAATCCACGATCTCTACACCAAGCTTCTTAACATCTTCTATATAACCCGGTATTCTTTCCACAGAAGTTTTGATATCTTTGCTACCATGTGGATAAGCTGCCACTACTTTATAGCCTCCCAAATCAGGAGCTGCATCAGAAGCGTTAAAAGCCTTAGCAAAGGCAACACTATGTGAAGTATCTAGTCCTATTATACCTACCTTTTTATTCCGTTTAACAGATGTATTGCCAAAGGAAAGGGTGGATGTTGCCAAACCCAGACCAATTCCAGCGAGTGCAGCTTTTCCCATAAATTCTCTTCTTTTAATCGATGTGTCCATAAATTGTATTATAATACTTAATTAATATATTGACTTTTTTTAAGATTTTAAATTCAATTATTAAAATCCAATCAAACAATTTACTAAAATTTTTAAAAAGGTAAGGGGGAATTTACATGAATTGCATATTAGTGGTCAAATAGGCTGATAACCCGAATAGGTATTAAAGGGACAGTCTCATCTAAAAAACTTATTTACAACCACTTAAAACACAAACAATTACCTTTCTATAAACAGAAGAATTTCATGAACGGAACCTGAGAAAACCTAAAACTCATAAAAAAACCGGCCATTTAAGTAAATTAGCCGGTGTTCTATAAGTGTGTAATTGATTAATATTTTCAATTCACTTCATTTTTATATGGTGATTATAATATTAGCTCTTTGCTGTTTTGGAGGGTCTAACTTCTATTTTACTAGGTAAAGTCCTGGCATCCAATTTAAATAAGCCCACCACAATTTCTCCAATGTCTTCTTTCTGAATTTTCCAAGCATCTTTTTCATCCACCTGATGGTCATTAAAACCGGTGGCTACAGAGCCCGGCATGATGGTACTAACCCTGATACCCTCATTTCGTAAATCCAACATAACCGCCTGAGTGAAACCAGTTAAACCAAATTTACTGGCATTGTATGCAGCTCCACCGGCAAAAAAGTTAGTACCGGCAAGACTTGAAATGGTTAGGAAAAATCCTTCTGTTGCTTTCAAGGCTTCTACAGAAGCTTTGATTCCATAAAAAACACCTGTTAAGTTGGTGTCAATGGTGTCCTTCCAGTGTTCTACACTCAGATCTTGGATTGGTGCAAAGTGCCCTACCCCTGCATTGGCAATAAAATAATCTAATTTCCCCCATTGATTAACCACTTGGTCAACGGCCTCTTTCTGTGCTTCAAAGTCTTTTACATCCAGCTCCAAGGCCATTATCTCTCCTTTAGATGAGACAGAATCTTTGATTTTTTTTGCTGCTTCTTCTGCTCTTGATAAAGACCTGCTGGTGATGGCAACATTCACACCTTCAGCAATCAAAGCTTGGGCGATACCAAATCCTATTCCTGTATTTCCTCCTGTTATAAAAGCGGTTTTATTTTCTAAACTCATAATATATTAATTTTGATAAAAAAAAAAGGCCAATGAACTTCATTGGCCTTGTAACAAAAAATAGTATTACTTGGTTTTATCTTTAGCTTCCGCAATTAAATTTTTTCCTTTGGCTTTGGTTTCTTCTGCAACAGCCGAAATGTTTTTGTTCATATTATCCAGCCTTTCATTTACTCCCTTAACTAAATGGTCGAATTGACTGTTGACTTCTTTCAGGTAACCTTCACCTTTTTTTGAAAGTTTTTTTCTTGTGGTCTTTCCTTTCTCCGGTGCAATCAACAATCCAATTTGAACTCCTATTGCAACTCCTGCCAATGTTCCTAAAATTATTTTCGCTGATTTCATAATGTCTTTTATAATGGTTTAAAATTTAAAAACTCAACATCATTATTTACGATGTTATGACCTACAGTTCACAAGTTTTATACCAAAGTGAGGATTTACCTAAAAAAGATTCATATTTAAATTAAAAATCATTTTCCCCATGTAAAGAAGATGAAAAAAGCCTAAATTCTAAAAATAAAGCAGATTTCTAATTCAAATCCGAATCAATAATTTTATTATTGCATACTATTTTTAATCCAAGCCAAGCATGCAAACCATCCTACTTACTGCTTCAAAGACTCTAGTGGTTTTTTTAACAATACTATTCCTATCGGCCCCGAGTTTTGGCCAGAAAACAGGAATTCACAGCCACAATGACTATCTCCATGACGCACCTTTTTGGGAGGCTTATGCCAATGGAGCCGCATCAATAGAAGCAGATGTAATTTTAGTAGGCAACATCCTTTACGTGGCTCATGAAAAAGAAAGCATCAAAGAAGGTCAAACACTCACTTCGCTTTATTTGGACCCACTACTCAAAGCCAAAAAACTAGGCTTGGGTTCACAAAAACCGTTGCAATTATTGGTTGACATTAAAACAGAGGCCTATAGTACCTTAGAGAAGGTTTTGGAAGTCATCCAACCCTATGAAGAATTATGGGAAGACCATGAAAACCCCTTTGTGAAAATCGTCATATCTGGAAACCGACCCAAGGTAGCTGATTATACCAACTATCCCTTTCCTGTTTTTTTTGATTACCAAAGCTTAACCGAATTAGCTGACCTGCCTTTGGAAAAAATTGAACTCTTCAGCCTAAGTTTCAAAAATTACTCCCGGTGGAATGGCAAAGGAAGACTGGTTGACCAAGATATTGATAAGATAAAAAAAATAGTAAACAAGGTGCATGCTTTAGGCAAACCTTTTCGATTTTGGGCTACACCGGACAGCAAAACTTCTTGGAAGTCCCTGAGTGAATTGGGTATTGACTTTATCAATACAGATAATCCCTATGCAGCCAAGGCTTATTTAAGCAGTCTGGATGAACGGTTTTATCAAACCACCAATCTTAGTGAAATCTACAAACCTACCTTTGAAAAAGACGGGATAAGGGGCCCGGTGGACAATGTTATCCTACTCATAGGCGATGGAAATGGGCTTGCTCAAATTTCTGCAGCCATGTATGGAAACGGTAATGACCTTACCCTTACCCAGCTTAAAAATATAGGTTTACTCAAAACCCAATCCAAAGATGATTTTACAACGGACTCAGCGGCTGCCGGAACAGCCTTAGCTACCGGAAATAAGGTGAAAAATAGAAGTGTGGGAGCCCTTCCGAATGGTAGCCCTGCCACAAATCTTCCAGAAATATTGAAAAACCACGGGTTTGTCACCGGTATAGTGACCACAGACAATTTAACAGGAGCTACACCTGCTGCATTTTATGCCCATAGGACAGAAAGAGACCTAACCAGAGAGATCGCAAGTGACTTGGCCAAAAGCCCTTTGAACTTGTTTATTGGAGGAGGAAAAAATGACTTCAAGAAATTCGAAGCCGACGAAACAATAAATCTTAAAAATGCAGGCTTCGAACTTAGCGGTTCATTGGATGATTTGGCGAAAAGCAAGTCAGAAAAAGTTGGCTTTTTTGCCGCTCAAAATGAGTTGCCTAAAGTCATGAATGGTAGAGCAGGTTACCTGAGCACAGCCACCAAAGCCAGCCTACAATTTTTAGCTAGCAAAAACAAGCCTTTTTTCCTTATGGTAGAAGGTGCCTTTATTGATTCAGGTGGACATATCAATGACAGTCAGACTGTAATAGAAGAAGGTATAGATTTTGATCAAGCCATTGAGGAAGCACTAAAATTTGCAGATCAGAACGGAAGAACTTTGGTAATTATTACTGCAGATCATGAGACGGGTGGCGTCACCCTTCCCCAAGGCAATATCAAAGACCACAAGGTTGAGCTAGAGTTTACTTCTGAAGACCATACAGCCATTATGGTACCTATTTTTGCATATGGCCCCCGATCAGACCTATTTAGAGGGGTTTATGAAAACACAGAGGTCTTCAATAAAATCAACCAAGTGCTTGGCGTAAAATAGAAACAACCTATGGAATGCCTTTCTATAAAGAATTACTTATCGTTTAAAGCTGGTCTAATCCTTCTATGAAGAGGTTTTTTCCCATAGAAATTTTTACTCGGATTATTTATTAAAATTTACTGAGCTTTCTCAGAGAGAGTTGTAACCGAAAGATCTCTTGCTGTTTCGAGATTTCAACAGGTAGTAGATTATTTATTGCATATTCAGAGTTTAAATATAGCAGTGATTACAGGAGAACAATTCTTATTGAAAACTCCAAGTTTAGTATTATATTGGAGGATGAAGTACAAAATTAAGAACTTGACTTTTAACCAGTGGGTAAAGCAAGTGAGTTTTATAGTGTTGTTTCTATTGTTGAGTTTTCCGCAATTCCTTATGGCCCAATCCAAAGAAATTATCTACGTCGGTACCTATAGCCAAAACAATAGTAAAGGCATTTATGTACTTGAATTTGACAGAGAAAATTTAACAAGCCAAATCATCCAAACCATTCATGACAAAGAAAGCCCTACTTTCTTAGCCTTGCACCCCAATAAGAAATTCTTATATGCTGCCTATAGGGAAGGAATGAGCAAACAGGATGAAGCAGGTACTGTAATTGCTTATTCTATCAACCAGGAGACCGGAAAACTCACAAAAATTAATGCTGTCTCATCTGTAGGTGCCAGTCCCTGCCATATTAGTGTGGATCCTACAGGAAATGTGGTTTTCCTCTCCCATTATAAGGGAGGCAATTTGTCTACATTTAAAATATTGGACAATGGAGGTATAAGTGAAGCAGCAACTTTTATTCAGCATACAGGTAAGGGTGTGCACCCCAATCAAACGACCGCACATATGCATGCCATGATTCCCTCAGCGGATGGTCAATGGGTTTATGCATCAGATTTAGGCATTGACCAAATTTTAAAATATAAAGTGAACCCTGCCAATGGAACCGTTGCTGAAAACCCTGTTATTTTTCAAGCTTCTCCAGGTGCCGGGCCTAGGCATTTTGTATTCCACCCAAACTTGTCATATGCCTACTCACTTGAGGAGTTGAGCAATACTGTAAGTATCTATTCTGTTGATCAAACAAATGGAGATCTTAGTCCTATTGGTAGAATTAACATGCTCAATGATAAGCTACATAGTGATTACAATGCCGGTGCTGATATTCATTTCTCAACGGATGCCAAGTGGTTGTATGCAAGCAATCGTGGACAGGACAATTTGGTCGTTTACAAAGTAGACCCTACAAGCGGATTACTTGAATTACAGGGACATGTCCCTTCAGAAGGCCAACATCCTCGAAATTTAAAAGTTGACCAAAAGGGAGATTTTGTATTTGTGGCCAATATGGGAACAGACAATATCGCCATCTTTAGCATGGACAAAAGTACCGGAATGCTTAAAGCCACCGGTAAACACATTGGAATTCCCAGACCTGTATTTATCGATCAATTATTTATAAAGTAATTGACCTTAAAAAAAATTAAAACAAGGTTCTGCCTAAAAGCAGCACCTTGTTTTTTTATACTCTATTTATTTCAAGTTATCTAAAGACAACCGTGCCAATACTACTTTTTCATAGGCATTCTCTACTCCTTTTTCATACAAGCAAAGAAACGCTCCATTGGGTAAAGCTGCCAATGCAGAATAAGCGGAAGGCCCCGTATAAAGCACTTTAGAAGCGACCCATGTCCTTCCACTGTCTTTGCTCAGCTTGATGGTCATGTTTTCTCTTTTCGTACTCGCAGGGTTGGAAAACAAAACCAAATCCCCAGATTTATCCTCCGGCCAAGAATACCTTATAAATGCTGCCTGACATACCGGCTCAATTAATGTGGTTGCCTCAACAGGATCAGACCAAGTAACTCCCCCATCCCTACTAACGGACAATGCCCTTTTATTTTTTCCGTAATAGGACCTCATATTCATTAAGAGGGTTCCATTACCGTCTGCCATTTCTATCAATTGGCTTTCATTCATTTTAGGTTGGATAGCTCCACCTAGTTTCCAGGTAGCTCCATGATCATCACTGTAAATAACATGGGCTCCATATTCAAAAGGCCCTCCCCTAACATTTCCATTAGGCTCATCATAACTGTGATTGGCCGGTATCACCAAACGCCCTTTATCGGGACCATTCTTTATTTGTATCCCCATACCGGGCCCCGTAGCATACCAGCCCCATGAAGGTTCTTTGGTGGTTTCTGTAATGTCAGAAGGCAGGGACCAACTTTCACCATTATCGGTTGATTTCATTACAAATACCCTACGAGTACCTTTACTTTTTTTGGTAATTATATCACCTTCATGGTCCTCTCCTCTATTCCAAGTAAGCAATAAATGGATATCACCGGTCACTTCATCCAAGACCGGGTTTGGGTTGCCACATACAGAATTACCATCATCCCATAGTACTTTCTGTTCAGACCATGTACGTCCTCCATCAGTTGATTTTTTCATTAAGAGGTCAATATCTCCGGTATCTCCACTGCCTGATTTTCTACCTTCAACAAATGCCAAAACAGAACCGTCTGCTGCTACAAGTAGTGAAGGGATACGGTAGGTATGGTAACCTCCTTCACCGGCAACGAAGAGGTCTTGTTCAATCGGTGTATCCGACTGAATATCCCCTTCCAATTGAGTAGTATCAGCGAAATAAAAAGAAAGTAGATAAATAAGAAAGTTGATCATGGGCGATAAAAGGTAATGGTTAATTATAAATGGTTAATTGTTAATTGTTAATTATAAATTATAAATTATAAATTGTTAATTGGGGTTTCATTAATTATTCTTTGAAATTGGCGGGGTACTTTGTGATTTGCAATAAATAGGGCTTTTGTAGATATTCATTGGCTGCTTGTTTGACTTCCAAGGCAGTAACACCTAGCACCCTTCCTTCAGCTCCTAAAACAGTATCTAAAGGAAGGCCACCATTAATGGCTGCATTCAACTGTCCATGCCAAAAGCCATTTCTCTTCAGGTTTTCTTCCAAGTCCAAGCGTTTGGTTTCGCGAACTTTTGCTAAATCGGCTTCATCCGGCCCCTCTTCTTGGATTTTCCTAATTTGCTCCCAAACAGCAGCCGTTAATTTTTCTACTGCCTCAGGCCCACAAGGAAATGAAATGGAAAAGTTAAATCGTTCTTCAGGAATCCGACTTAAACTTCCTCTGGCTCCTACTCCATATACGCCACCAATTTCTTCCCTTAAGGTCTCAATAAGTTTGATCGTTAGGATTTCACCCAAATATGAAAGTTGCTGAGACTTGGCCAAGTCGTAAGCAGTTTCACCACTAAAGTATAAGATCACCTGGCTTTTTTCGTCCATACCCACTTTTATGGTTTCCTTGCGGTCTTGGGGAGGAGTCAAACCCAAATCAACGAAATTTTCTCTTTTAGAAGAGTCTCCCGGTAAACTTCCCAAATATTGAGTAACTAAAGGAAGCATTTCTTCTATATCAATATTACCGGTAAACAACACATTAAAGTCGGCAGCATTGGCAAACCTTTCCTTATAAATCTGGACACTTTTATTTAAGCTTATGGAATCCAATTGTCCGGCTGTATATATCCCCCTTCCTCTTGGGTTCCCATTGCTAATTATTTCATTCACCCGTTTATTGAATTGAAAATCAGGATTTACACTGGCACTTTCAAGTTGGTTTTTTTGATTGCCAATAAACACATCCCATAATGACTGATCCATCCTTGGAGAAGTAAAATATAAATGAATAAGTTGAAGGGTCATTTCAAAATCTCCGGGAGTAGTGGCACCGGTAATGCGCTCAGAATAGGTACTGATATTGGGTGTAACCTGAACATTTCTTCCTGCCAAAACCTTTTTTAGTTGAGAAGGAGAAAAATCACCAATTCCCATTACATTGATGGCTGTCCCGGAATAATTAGCGCTATAATGATCCTCTAGGGGATACAAAGAAGTTCCTCCTTTACTACTGGCAGTAAAAATTATTTCATTGTTTTTAAAATCGGTTGGCTTAAAATAAACCTTCATTCCATTGCCTAAGGTCACCGTGGTAACATTGACCTCTTTATTGTAAGCCTGATCAATCACCTCGCCTTTCTTGGGTTTGGAAAGCAATAATTCATCTCTCAGCAATTCCTCTTTATAAGGCTTTGTTTGAATGCTTGCTGCGCTTTCCAAAACCTCTATAAGCTCAGCCTTTTTAGGTAAGCTCTCTTTGTCTTTTTCCGGTGCAGAAACAATCAATACAATATTGTCATTTCGGATCAATTCATCTGCCAATCTGTTGACATCATCAAGTGTTATTTCAGGAATGATTTCCTGGTAAAACCGATACCTGTTTTCAGGCCCATCGGCAAAACTTTGATTAAGGAAATGAGATACATACCTGCCTACCAAGGTTCTTGACTCAACTTTGTCCTTTTCCATGAAAGATTTTTCCGCACTATTCAATAATGACCTTTTAACCCTGTCCAATTCACTTTGAGTAAAGCCATGGTCAACTACCCTCTGGTTTTCAGTAATAAAGGACAATAAACCCTCCTTAAGTTTACCTGGCCCTACCACGCCTGAGATGGTGAAAAAGTCCAATGGTTTAACCAGGTTACCATACCTGGCACCAGCAAAAATAAAAGGAGCGTCCGCTTGCTGCCTGATCTCATCTAAGCGTTGGGTAATCATCCCGCCAAACATTGTTCTCAGGATCCTGCCTTTGTAATCACCATAATTTATGGAAGGTTTGGCTTTGTGTTTATAATAAAGTTGTACCTGTATACCGGGTGCCTCTTCATCTGTAATAATTTTAACAAAATTCTCTTTATGGCCAGGCACGTCATAATATTCACGAGCCGGAGCATTTTCCGGGTTTTCTAGATCAGAAAAATATTCTTTGATAAGTCCCTCAACTTTTTCCGTAGGCACATCTCCTACGGCCACAACTGCCATCAGCTCCGGACGGTACCAGTCTTTGTAAAATTTTCTCACCAAAGCGTCTGCTGCATTTCTAATGATCTCCATTTTGCCAATAGGCATCCTTTGTGCATAGCGGCTTTCATGCAACAATACCGGCAGGTATGCATCCCTTAATCGCTGCCCTACCCCTTGTCCTGTTCTCCACTCTTCTACTACGATACCTCGTTCGGCATCGATATCTTCAGTATTCAATAAAAGACCTCCTGCCCAATCCCTCATCACTTGAAAGCCATTGGTCAGTTTTTCTTGTTCATCAGTAGGTATTGGCAACATGTAGACTGTCTCATCAAAGCTTGTGTAGGCATTTAAATCACTTCCAAATGCCACCCCTATGGATTGTAAATAGCTGATTAACTCATTTTTTTCAAAATGCTCAGATCCATTGAAAGCCATGTGCTCCACAAAATGAGCCAGACCTAGCTGTCTTTCATCTTCTTGCATGGCACCGGCTTTGAGCGCCAATCGTAATTCCAGTTTGTTTTCCGGTTTCGGATTGTGTTGAATATAATAAGTTAAACCATTCTCCAACCGCCCAATTTTCACATGTTCATCTAGGGGAACCAAAGCATCAAGGTTTACTTGAGCATAAGACAAAGATTGAAGTGTCCCTAATAGGAACAAGAAAAATAATGGTTTGAAAATTTTCATCCGGATGTAGTTCTATCAGTAAGGTTGGATTTATAAACTACTAAATAACGTAAAAAACCACTGAATTTCCATAGCTGTAGAGAATCATAATTATGATACCAACATGCCAAGATCTTATTTTTAGGATAAATGACTATTCCTGACGATATTTATTTTCCTAACATTTACTTTCACTTAAAGATAGACATGAATTCGCGATTAATTCTTTTGCCTTTAATTTTTGTATGGTTTGCTTCCTGTACTTCATCACCTCTTTTGAAAATAGAGTTAGATGCCGGGGGGATAGCACGGGAAAATTACCCTCTGACTATCCAGATAAATATACCACTCAACAAGGAGGGGAAATATCAGCTAATCAATGAAAATAATGGTGAAAGTTATCCCGCACAAGTTTTGCCCTCCGGAGAACTGTTGGTCTTTATAGATCATATGGATGCAGCTACCAAGGCTGAATTTAGCTTAATAAAAGCTACCGAATCTAAAAAGCAAAAAGTGACTATCTCACAAACAGAAGAGGGGGTGGAAGTATTATCCGAATCACAGCCTGTACTAAAATATCAAACCGCAGTGGCAAGCCCTCCCGGTGATTTGCCTGATTATTATGAGAGAAGCGGCATGATCCACCCACTTTACAGTCCGAGTGGACAAATTATTACAGATGCTTTTCCGTCAGGTCATACCCACCAACACGCTATTTTCAATGCGTGGGTAAATACCCAATATAAAGGAGAAAAAGTTGATTTCTGGAATCAGCATTCAGAAACAGGTACAGTAGAACATGTAAGTTTGAATACAGCGGAGGCAGGAAACAGTGGGGCAATTATCGAAAGTCAATTGCGCCACATCAGCCTAAAATATGGGGAAGTCTTAGGAGAAAAATGGACCATCATGGTTTACCCAACCGATGATTATTTCCTTTTTGATTTGATATCGGAACAAACCAATACAAGTAATGACACTCTTTTTATTTTAGAATATCATTACGGTGGAATGGGTTTCAGAGGAAGCAAAGAATGGAATAAAGTAGACAGTACCCACTTTACCAATACCTGGGAAATCCTGACATCGGAGGGCTATACAAATGAAAACGCCAACCATACCCATGCCTCTTGGGTTTCAGCCTCAGGAAAGGTTGACGGCCAAAAAACATCGGTTACAGTATTTGGATTTCCTGAAAATTACAGGTATCCACAAGCCATCAGGGTGCACCCTTCCATGCCATATTGGGTCTATGCACCAATGGTTGACGGGGAGTTTTATATTGCTCCCGGAGCCGGTTATAAGAGTAAATTCAGGTATTATGTGCCCAATGGAGCATCCAACCCGGAAATAATTAGGAATATCGATCAGAGCTTGAAGTCTCCGGTAATGGCTACACTATTGGATTAAAAGAGGTCTAGTGATATTTTGTCACCTTTGTCACACAATATGGCAACAAAGGTGACAAAATAAGGCCCACTTAGGAATACATCATTATTCTACCCAACGGTGATTCTTTCGCCTAAAAATGAACCGTGTAACTCATTACCGGGAACATGGATAGCTGCGGTATTTCATCGATTTCTTTTTTAACGTTATTGTAGTAATAATCAATCGCTGTATTATTATTTGTCAGATTTTGAATATCCAGTTTGACCTCATGGCTTAGCTTTTGTTTATTCACTCGATAACTTATGGCTATATTAAGGTAGAACACATCATCTGCCTTATCCCCCAGGTATTGACCTTCATTTTCCACTTGCTTTTCCTGTTTGATGGATTCTTCCAGGTCAATTGAAGTATACCTTCTGCCTCCCAAAAAGGTAATTCTTGAATTAACTCCTATGGTTTTATCATTAGAATTTTTTCGTCCCACTGTAAATTCTTTTCCAAATAGAAAGTTCCCTACATAATTCCCATTGTATCTGGAGTTTTTCCAAGCTCTATTTTTGGCCTTGTATTTAGAATCATAGAGGGAAGTCGTTAGCAAGAAATAATATTGATTGCTAAAATACCGCTCCAAGGTAAGTTCCAAACCAATATTTTTTCCTTCACCTTCATTTACTAAAGCCTTGTCCACAAAATAATCATCTTGATTGATTAAAGAATAGAGACTCCCTAATTTGTCCTCGACAGGGATATTATACAAATGCTGATAATAGGCTTCCAGCTTTAAAAACAAATTGCTGTTCAATAAATTTTCATAGCCAATTACATAATGGGAAGCCTGCATAAGCTCTAAATTTTTGTTGGGCATGGAATAATTGCCATTGGGCTGGTAAACCAGGGCATAATGATTAGGCAGAGAGGCCATTTTACTATGTAGGCCAAAAGCTGCATTTATATTTTGCGATTCATCCAGTTCGTATTTCAAAGCCAATCTGGGTTCAATATATACCTTGCCATTCAAATTGCTTTTGGAAACATGCACCCCGTTTATAGCAGTAAGAAGTGCTGAAACCCTCCATTTCCAATTGAAATAACCCTCAGTAAAATTGGCTACTCCTTCATTCTCCTGCCCTTTCAAATATTGATTTTGAGGAATACTGAAATAGCGATTCTCAAAATCAAAGTTACTATGAGCATACATCAGTCCTGCCTGAAAATTGTGCTTGGAATTAATTTTATGATGTAAGGTGGACAATAGACGTGAGGTTTGATTATTTAAGCTTGCGTTATAAAATTCTTTCAATATTTCTTCTTCATAAGGTCTTTTTTCTATCAATTTACTCCCATTGAAGCCATATGAGACTATGGATTTTAAGTAGGTATTGTTTCCCAAGGGGATAAAATGTTTAAGTCCTGTTACTGCCAAGTTACTGTATTGGGAACCATCTTCCAATATGATTTCTTCGTCTTCCTCATCTTTGGTAACAAAGCCTATTTTACTAGCTCCCCCTAATCCAAATAAGGTAAAAATTCCCGCTTTTTCTGTGGGGAAATAAAATTTAAAACTTAAATCCTGATACCTGGGAACGCCACCAAAATCAACCAAGCCTATATCATCCAATAAGGAAAGGGTAGAGTAACGGTAGTTTACCAAGTAACTACTATTGTTCTTTTTACTGATGGGGCCTTCAGCGGTAAAATCTAGGCCCAAAACGCCTAATGAGAAACTATATTCCTGCCTTTCATCATTGCCTTTCCTGAGTTTCATGTCAAAAATACCCGATAAAGCGTTCCCATATTGCGAGCAAAGGCTCCTGAATAGAATGCTGAATTGGCCAACATTTGGCTATTCAGGGCATTGATGGGGCCACCTGTAAGCCCTTCAATGGCAAAATGATTTGGATTTGGAATTTCAATGTCTTCCAACCTCCATTGAATAAAACGAGGGTTATTCCCTCGAACAATAATGTCATTGTTACCGGATCCCTCATTGATAATTCCGGCAAAGGAAGACACCAGACGTGCGGGATCACTTATGGCTCCTGCATGTCTTTTGGATTCTTCAATGGAGAGTTGTTTGGCGGAACTAATGGCCATTTCATTGGTGGATTCTCCCTTTTTATAGGCCCTTATTTCCACCTGATCCAATTGCTGAAATGATTCTTTCATCTCAATGTTTAAAACAGTCTCCTTACCTGAAATCAACAAAATATTTGGAACGGTAACCCTTTCATAACCTAAGCTTGAAACCGACAAAGTAACCCGACCTACGGTAACATTCTCAATTTTAAAATTGCCATCAATATCTGAGGTCACACCAATTAATGGGTTTGAATTGTCTATTGTGACATTTGCAAAGGGAATGGCACTTTTACTATCGGTATCTACAATTCTCCCTCTAATCGTTTGATGGGGACTTTGTGCATTAACTGCATTCACAAATAAAAAAGTGGCAAAAATAAATAGGCCAATTACGTTAGGTTTCATAAGATAAATTTTTAGTGTTTACCTAATGACAACAGAAGTTGCATTTCCCCCTAGTTTGGGGGAAACTGAATCAAACCTATCGAAAGGGTGATGGCCTTATTTTTGGTCGATAATATTAAAAAAATATATTTTAAATGGGTGGATTGGTTCTAATTAGCGTGTGCTCCTTATTAAAAATCCTGAGTTTAAAGAAACGATAATAACCTGGCTAAAAACATTTAATAACTCATGTTTACTTTTACTCATTAAAATTAAAGGCTAAGAAAAGGTAGTTTAGCCTGTTTAGTTCTTTTTCAAATCTTCGGATGTAGCCAAAGCGATTACTCTTCCTTCGCTGCCTACTGCATTGTAGAAGTGATAAACCACACCCTTCCACTTTATTACCCATGGCTTATGGGCATACTTTTCGTCAAAATCTTCTGAAGGTGCAACCAGATCTTCCCCCTCCCAATCTGTCCAGTTAATTAAATCATAGGAACAAGCAAACCTTTCAAAAGCTCCAGGCTTCCAGAAGGCTCCAAAATAAAACATAACATATAGATCATATATTTTAGCAATTTGGGCATCTCCACAAATTCCTTTTCCTCTGCTTATGACGGGATCATTTCCAAAGCGTTTCCAAGTCAACATATCATCTGAAACAGCCATTCCAATACTTTCATAATTTGCTGAATCTCCTTTCGCATTGTAGTACATGATAAAAGGATGTCCGGTGTTTTCATCATTGTCTCGGATGACCAAGCTTTTGTAAATGGTTTTATTTTCAAACCAACGAATATCCTCATCCTCAGGAGACAATAATGGTTTATGGTTTGTTTTCCATTCTTTAGCATCGGTCAAGGTAGTGGTGTTGGCCATGCCTATTTTAAGTGTTCCTGCTTCATAACCTTCAGAGCTCCCTCCCAAATAACTCATCCAATATTGATCCTTAAATTTTTCCACACTATAATCTCCACCCCATTCTGTATTGACTAGGGAGACATATCCTGCCTTTTGGTTGGCATCCCAAGTGTCTTTGGTGAAAGACAAAATTTTACCTTTGGATTCCCAGTCTAACAAATTTTCACTTTCTGCCAACCATGTTTCATAGCCTTGCCCATCAAAAACAATATATGTCATGTACCAAATCTCATCTTTTTGGAAAATGGTTGGTGAATCAATCATCTTAGTAGTATCCGGATGCTGAAAAACCACTCCATATTTGAAAGGGGTTTTAACTTCTTCAAATACTTGATCCATCATCTCTTTAGAAACTGCGGTCTTTGGATTTGATTCCTTTTGGTTACAACAGCTCAATGCTAAGGATATGAATGTTAGGACTATGGATAAGAATGAAGATTTCATTGGATACAATAACTTTATTAAAAATTATTAAGAATAGAAAAAGCCCTGTGTAAAATGGGCTTAAAATTAATTTGAATGCTGAATATAAAGTAAAATATCTTTGTACTCAATTTGCACCTATGATATTACCCTATTCGCATTCCATTTGGCACCGCACTATCAGGTTGAATTAATGTCACCTCTTTATTGTCTCCTAAACCTCCCAACACCAGGCACTCACTCATCATGTTGGCAATTTGTTTGGGTGGAAAATTAATTACAGCAATTACTTGTCGGCCTATTAATTCTTCAGGTTTATATTTTTTTGTTATTTGAGCTGAAGTTTTCTTTTTGCCAAAAGCCCCAAAATCAATCATTAATCGATAAGCAGGATTTTTTGCTTTAGTAAATACTTCAGCCGAAAGTATTGTTCCTACTCTCATTTCTACTTTTAAAAAGTTATCCCAAGATAATTCCTCCATTATTATTCGCTTAAATTTTAAGTTCTCAGGCCATGAAAACAGTTTTTGATTTATATCCTAACTCAAATATATCGGAAAAAAGTAAGGTTATGAAGCCTACTCAGTTTAAGAAGGCAGGGTTAATGTCCGTATCAATACCTTCGAAAAGTGATTCCATCATGGAAGAATAGTTCTTTTGCACATTCAAGCTTTAAATGGTTTTGATTCAGTATATCTAAATCTTAGCCCTTAAGCATTCAAACATCCTCCATAAAAAGTTTTATTTCTAAATCAATGGACTCTTCAATCTTAACTAAGCCTCCTAAACGGCTTGAAGCATTAAGCCCAAGCTCTTCCATGGAGAGGTTTAGGGAACCTTGGTATTTACCATCCAATTGGTAAAATGCCACTTTTTCTAAAACATGATCTTTACCCGCCATTTGTAAAAATATATCGCCAAAAATCATTTGAGAACCACGTTGCAAATTACTTACAGAAACCAAACATATTGGATGTTCTTCAGCTTTAAGCGTTTTTCTAAAATCACTGTTCAATAAAAAATTACCACAACCAAAAGCACTTACAGGGATTTCAAAATCCAGGGAAGCTACTGCACTGGACTTTGAATCAAAAAGTAGCGTATCGCGTTTGTCTTGACTCTCATAGCTGCATTCAAAACTCCCGATTGTAGTTTTGCCTTTTACAATGATTTCTGTTTGATCAATAACCAATGCTTCATTTTGAAATGAGCCGGTTAGGAATAAACAACAGCCAAGTAGTAACGCGATACGCATGATTTAATAAATTAAACTTTAAAAACCTATTACTCCTTCGATCATTAATCCATTGAAAGAACCTCCATTACGGATATCAGTTGGAGCAAAATCCTGATAGTTTTGGCTAACATATTCTAATTTTGCCAGAATATTTTTGGTAATATACCAACCACCACCAACTTGAACACGAGAAATGTTTGGTTCTATTCCACTTACCATTTCACCACCAACCTTATTGTAACGGCCCGCCAAATAGTAATTGTCACTGGCGCCAAAACGGTAAACTGCGTCAACACCTACTTGATTCCAGGTTCTGTCTTCGCTTTCATTGGACGCTTTACCTTTTGATTGCTCAAAGTTTCCAAAAAGCTCCAAACCACGATACGAAATAAATGGGTTCAACACAATTGCGGTTACATTGTCTCGCATACCGGGATTAAAGCGGCCTGTTCTAAAATCGGAAGAAGTAGAAGCCAATGTATTGGACATGACAAGGTAATAACGTGAACCTGATCTATCTCCTGCCCACAGGGTGTTATTTACAGAACCTGAAGTTGTATAAACTGATCCTGTCAACCTTAGGCGTAGTTCATTGTCTAAGGTTTTATCATAGCCTAGTTTTCCGATAAAAGATGGCTTTCTTTTGTCCGGATTGGTAACTCCACCTTGAATTTCCCCCCCAGTCATGGATGCTACAGCAATAAAACCGTTGTTTTGGTAAATAACTTCAGCACCAATTTCCGTAGCGAAGGCATCCATTATATAGTTTCCAACAAATGGATTATAAAATGCATTGCCATTGTCAGATCTTCTAAAATGGGAATCACCATAGTTGACTTCCATATGACCCACCTTAATGGTCACATTCTCCATGATTTTATCAAAGGCTTTACTATTGAGAAATGAAAGCTTATCCAATTGCAAATACCCTCCTTTGACCCAAGTTTCCGGATGGTGCCTTGACGATAAATAGGTTATCAGATTCAATCGGACTCCATCAGCCAAGGCCACATCAATATTTAAATTCGCTGTAGCAAGATTAAATCCTGAACCTATATCCATCAATTGATTGGTGTTGACTCCATTGTCATTAATAACCGCCGAAGCTGTGTTTTCATGGCTAATGGATTGAAATTGTTGGGCAAAGGCTCCTCCAATTCTTACTTTTACCCCATCAAAAGCAACAGTATCTGCCTTTCCGGTTTCAAATACATTGATTCCTCTCTGATCATAGGGTCTCCAAAACTGCATGTCTCTTTGTTGTGCAAGGCTGCTGAAAGAGAATAATAATGCTGTCAGAAATAAAATGCTCTTATTCATGATTGAAAAATTAATGTGTTATTTACTTGGATTAAATTTAATTTTTATTTGAATTGCCATATCGTCACCCGTCTTTATGGTACCAAAAACAGCAGTTGGAGGCACTACATTAAAATCGGTTAATTTAATGTCTGCAAGCCCTGTCAATACAATACTTTCACCTTCCGGGGCGATTTTTATCATAAAGGGAACCGTTTTCGTTTCTCCGGCAATTTGAAGCCTGCCAGATACCTTCCAATCATTACCTCCATCTTGATGGGCTTCAAGCATGGAAAAAGTAATTTCAGGAAACTCCATTTCTTTTAGCGCATTGTAAGCATTTTTATCCATTTGGCTTTTTCCACTTTTGAGTGATTTCACCTTCATCGATACTTTAACAGCTTGAATTGCTGTCACTTTTCCAGCAGAAACTCTTATTGAAGCTGTTCCTGTCGCCTCCTCAGAAATCATGTCCCAGTCATGAAGTGTTGACGTACCAGACACCTTCATTTCAGGATTGGGAGCTACCGAGTAAGTCTGTTGAGCAATTCCCTGTACACCTTGGGAGAGGAAAAGTATAAATATAAAAAACGAGGCTAATTTTAAGTGATTGTACATTACTGTTTAATTTAGCTTTACAGAAAATTCATCGCCAAAACATGACCACTTGTTCGTTTTGACAGGTCAAAGGTATGGTTCAACCGAGTTGAAAAACATGATCAAAATCATCTTTTGCCATGATATATTTAGTGAATAGTACGAGCCATTTAAGGAAAGTAGCGAGTGTATATATTGTAACGCCTTCAATAGCAAATAAAGTGCGAAAAATTACACGTCTCTAGATCTTTTAAGATATTAATTTTCAATATAGAAACACCTCATATATTGAATAAAATTCTTTTAGATTTTCGAAGTGGAAGTGAAATTTACCTTATGTGAACAACAACCATAAGTAGTAAAAAAGCCCCAACTCCGGCTGATAGCAGGTATTGGGGCTTTTTATCAAATAATAAGTATTTATTAAAATCCTTTCCTATTTGTTATCAGGAATCTCTTATTATCATCCTTATGGTAAATAGGAATTAATTATTGATCAACACATCAGCACTTAGGTTATGTTGGTTGCCAGACGGTGGATTACTATATCCTCTTACTACGAAGGTATAGACTCCTCCGGATCGTAAATTTAAATCCGGTAGAGAGAGCAACTCTTCATCGGAGTCACTGGAATTTACTGTGAATGACTGAACACCACTGTCCACCACTGTAAAAGGAGTAGTATTTAAATACTCACTGTCCTCAACTAAAATGGTATTTTCTTCATCCTCCATCCTAACCAAATCTACTTGAGGAGAATCCGGTGAAAGGTGAATAAACCTTACAGCGGATTCTCCATCAGCTAGAGATTCCGGGTTGTCCTCTATCAATAGTGCTTTTATATCAGCATATTCATCTACATAAAATAAAGAATAGGCCAAGTTAGGTTCAAAATTAAATGTAGTATCTAAAACTACATTTGACGCATTGAAAGGATTCACCCGCATGGTTCTTTCTCCAGCATAGAAATTAAGGTAATCGGTATATTCAGAATACCTTAGCGGATAATAGTTGATTCTTCCATTTTCCATGTTAACATCGAGCGGAGGAGTATCCGGAGATGCATGGTATAGGCCTACATAGGATATATCAGGAAGAGGTTGTAAATCTTCATTATCATCCATGTCACAGCCGGAAATTATACTTACAATCAATCCAAGTAAAACCAGCGTTGGAATCCGAATGCTTGTTCTTTGTAAGAAATTAAATTTTTTAGCTAAATACATAACATTGATTTTAAATTTACAATTTATTGTATTCAAATAGCTCAATAATTATGCCGACGTATGGTAAATTTAAAAGATAATTAAAATTGATAAAATCCTTAATTAAATAAATTATTATTAAATAAATAACAAAAATAAATGTATTAATTATAATTATTAAAATTGATTTGAAACAAAATCTTAGTCCGAGATTTAAATTTTTTCATCTTGCATTTTGGTAAAGATCTTGTAGATAAAAGCATTAATTTATATTGTCTGTATAGCAACTTTTATCCAACCGATCAGGAAATTATAAGCGTAAATCTCCCCTACTTACTGAGCCGAAGGAAGCGTATTTTTACCGATCTACGTAAACAACAAAAGGTGAAAAGGGGTCATTATTGTAATTTCCTATTTAAGTTTTAAGCACTTTTGTAGACATTATTGATTAATAAACAAGAGTAAAACCAAATGATCAAGTTCAGAAAAAGAAAGTTACCTTTACCAATCCAAGATTGTTATTGCAAATTCTTTAATCCGGTCTGGGCATTGCTTTTGATCTCATTCAGTTTTTCTCGTATGGTTCCTAAAACAGTCTTATAACCCTTTTCTCCCACCAAATTGGTATTCTCTTCCGGATCATTATCATGATCGTATAGTTCCTCATTGGTACCCTTGGCACTTTCTCCCCAGCGATTATATCTCCATCTATCCGTCCGCACACTTGCTCCATCATTGTAAATGGTATAGGCAAAATTATCTTCCCCACCTTTTTTTTCACCTTTTAACTCATTAAGCAAACTCTTTCCTTGAAGGATCGCAGGTTTCTCAGAGGAAAATCCTGTAAGATCCGCAAGAGTAGGGTAAATATCCAGTAGTTCTGAAATACTTTTCGTTTGGCTTCCATAGGCCCCTTCAAAATCTTTCCCGGGCACAGAAAAAATTACCGGAACCCGAACACTACCTTCCCATAGGCTGGATTTCGACCAGCAATCATGTTCCCCTAGGTTATAACCATGGTCTGACATAAAGATCACAATCGTTTCTTTCCTAAGATCCAGCCTATCTAATGCATTCAATAGCCTACCAACTTGTTCATCCATAAACCTGACACTTGCCATATATGCACGAATGGTTTTGCGCTGCTGAAGTTCATCCATTCCCCATATCTTCTCATTTTGTCGTTTTAAAGCTTGGGATGGTACATTTTCACCTACTTTTACCGTAGGCAACAGCACCTCTTCTACCGGATAAGGGGCAAAGCTCTTTTCAGGGGCAATTAAGGGCACATGTGGCCTAACAAAGCCCACTGCCAAAAAAAATGGTGCATCCTTTTTAACTCTTTGCTTATTGGTTCCGCCTGAAGGGATTTTACCGGCGCGATTTTCCAACACGGCGATGGCCTGACTGGCAGCCATATAATCGGTCTGTGTTCCTTCTAAACTATCAGGAATAACCATTTGAGCAAAGTTTGAACCATAGTGAAGGTTTTTGGGAGAAAGTAATTCCAAGTTTCCTTGACTTAATGTTTCCGGACCAAGCACATTGTAGGCATAATCCCAAGAATCCGGATCATCTCCACCCACGGCTCCTCTTTCAATTCCTCCGGGCACCCCCATATGAAATATTTTAGATATCCTAGCCGTATAATAGCCCCTTTCTCTAAAGAAACCTGCCATAGAAGGATGATTTGCCAATGCAGGAGTTTCTTTCCTATAACTACCCAATTGATCATTATTACCCAATACACCATTGGTTTCAGGATACAAACCGCTCATAAAGGAGGCTCTAGAAGGACCACACAATGGAAATTGACTATAAATATTAGAAAAACTTACTCCCTCTGCTGCAAGTCGGTCAAGATAAGGGGTATGCTCATAGGTATTCATATAAGGCCCTATATTCGTATTTAGATCATCTGAGATAATCAACAATATATTGGGTTTTTGGGCCTTTAAACTAAAGGAAGTAATCAATAAGATAAGTAAGAGTGAAATTTTAAAAATTAAGCCTCTAATGCTTTTTAGGGAAGCCAAAACTATGCTATGAATCATATTATTTCTTGGGTTTCGTTATATTGCCTTACAAACAAGACTTAGCTGCTAAGTTAATTTATAATAGCCTCCAAACCTTAAAATCCTTATACCTTGCACTGCGGGTAAACATATGCCTTAAACCAATTCTTCCGGATTCAATGGAAGGAAAAATAGAAGCATCCCATCTGCAAATCAATGTGTCTGAAGAATCACTTTTGTTTTGTATATGCATTTCAATAGTATTGGCATACTTGAATACTTGTATGTGATAGGTTACATCAGATTTAAAAAGGCCTGTTTTGAAATGATCTTCCGGTACATCGGTCCCGGTAAGGCCCTCCATGCTGGGGTTGTATCTTCGCAAACGTATATAATCATTTTCTCCTGAGTATTCCTTCGCTCCAAATGCAGCATAACTAATGTGGTAAGTGTTCATATTATTAAAATAAGTCCGCATGGATGGCACCTTTCTTTTGTCATTCCATAATGAAATATCCTTAGGATAGTCCTCATCTCCTTTTCCCGAAGCATGAAAGTAAAGAATATTGACACATCGAGTGGTCGTATCTGTTCTGGTGTAATCGTACTCAATACAGATATTTCCTTCGAAGGATGGTTTGGCCCACAAAACAGTATGGTGGGAATCATTGCCATGTTCAGGTCCTGCTATAAGTTCCATTCCTTCATTGCTGTTGACCACCTTTGCTTTTTGTCCATCTAACATCCATTTTTTCTCCCAATTATCTGTACCTGAATCTTCAAATAATAACTCGGATTTGGTCCATGGCTTTTCTTCTGTTTCCTTGGATTTACACCCAAAAATAGAAATGATTGAAATTAAGATTAATATAAAGGATTGGCTGAGCTTCATTGTATTAATGTTTTAATTAATCTAAGGACTTAAATCCGGGACCTTTGACTACCTGTCCGGGCAAGGCCCCGGTATGCTGACCATCTTTTAGAACAAGTATTCCATTGACCAATACATGCACCATCCCCGTCGCATATTGCATGGGCTTATCATAGGTGGCATGGTCTTGTATTTTATCCGGATCAAAAATGGCAAGGTCAGCGAAATATCCTTCTTTTAGCGCGCCCCTTTTTTTGATCCTCAAATTCGTCGCCGGTAGCGTAGTAAGTTTATAAATGGCTTCTTCCAGAGAAATAATTTTTTCTTCACGGACATACTTGCCAAGGAGTCTTGCAAAATTTCCAAAAGCCCTAGGGTGGCTTCTTGATTTGAGGAAAACTCCTTCAGGAGCATAAGAAGCCGCATCTGAGCCAAAACTCATGTATGGAAGGGAAATTTTCTTTCTTACATTTTCTTCAGACATCATAAAATAAACTGTTCCCACTCTGCTCCCATCCTGAACAACCAAGTCCATGGCCGTTTCTACAGGAGAGGTATTCCTCATAGCTGCCACCTCAGCAAGCGATTTACCTGTCAGGTATTTTAAGGAATCGTTTTTAAAACCTATCAGGAGCATGTCGTCATATGATGCTACCCCCATCATCAAACTCTCCCAATCATTCGTCGGTGTCACCATTTCTTCCTTTAATTGGGCTCTAATTATTGGATCTTGTAATCGTTCGGCCCATTTATCATAGCCACCTTCTTGAACCCAGGGAGGCATGGAAGCATCTAAGCCGGTAGCTCCGGCAGTATAAGTATACATATTTGTGGTTATAGAAAGGCCGGCATTTCTAGCGGAGTTTATCTTTGAAACCACCGCATCAAATTTGTCCCAGTTGTTTTTCCCAGCCATTTTCAGGTGATACACCTCAGCTCTGATATTTGCCTCATCAGCGATACGAATCAACTCATCTAAACTTTCCAAAAGTTGATTTCCCTCACTTCGCAAATGAGAAATGTACATTCCATCGTATTCGGAAGCAACTTTACAAAGCGCTATTAATTCCTCAGTACTAGAATAAAATGCCGGGGCATAAATCAATGAAGAGCCAAGGCCCAATGCTCCTTCTTCCATGGCTTCCCTTACCAAGTTCTTCATGGTTTCCATTTCATCATTAGTGGGAGCACGGTTTTCGTATCCGACCGTGTGAACCCTAAGGGTAGTAGCACCGACAAAGGAAGCTACATTGGTAGCAACCCCTTTCTTAACAAGAAAATCAAGGTATTCACTTAAAGAAGTCCAGTTGATCGGATATTTGATATCACCCTGACTTTCCTGCTCTTCCTTTTTCATTTCCTCATTTAAGGGGCCCATCGAACTCCCTTCTCCGAAAACCTCCAAGGTCACCCCCTGTCTGATATCACTTTGTGATTTACCATCTTCTATAAGTGCATCTACAGCCCAGCTGAGCATATTAATAAAACCCGGAGCAACAACTAAGCCTGATGCATCTATCTCAATGTCCCCATGAGCTTCGGATAAATCGCCTATGGCGGCAATGGAATCAGCAACAATTCCAACATCACCAGTATAGGCAGCATTCCCCGAACCATCCACTATCTGTCCATTTTTAATTAGCACATCGAAAGATTGTTTAGGCTTGCAGCCGAATAAAACAAGAAGGCCTAAAAAGCTAAGAAGAAGTGCTTTCATAAGAATTGGCTTTGCAACAATTAGAAGAATCCATTTATCTCTCTAAAAGTAACAATTATGCACATAAAACTTAAATATGGGTCGATAAAATGATTGGGTTTGACATTTATACATCGATTATTAAGGTTGATAATTCATTAATGGTATTCCGAAAAAAACCTTGTAACATTTGAAAAAAATCTTTTATTCTGCTACTAGAATTTCTAGCTCTCTCAATGTTCAGAATCAGGTTATCGCTTTGACCAGAGTTGAATTTACTATTCTACTATTAACTCACATCCAGCCATCTAATTTTGGAAAGTAAAGTAACCTTCCCTTTAGGAGGGTTACATTTACAATCAAGAATTATTTGAATATGAACCCCATCAATACCCAGGGTTTTGGTTTATTTTGTTATTGACATCAATTGCCCGCAATGGAATAGGGAACACCAACTTTTCTTGGTCAATATCAAAACCTTTCGCTTGCATTAGTTCTACAGCCCTTCCTGTTCTGGCAAGGTCAAAAAACCGATGAAATTCAAAACACAATTCTACGCGTCTTTCATGTTCTAATGCTAAAGATAAGTCATTGTATTCCTCAGGGTATCCAGGTTCCCCAAATCCAGGTAAGCCAACCCTAGCTCGAACCATATTTAGATAGGTTGGGTCACTGGTTACCTCCGCGTACATCAATAAGATATCCGCAAACCTGATTACCTCGAAATTTTGACCTGGATATCTCCAGTTAGGATCATAAAATTTCATGGTAAATGGGTAATCAATGAACTGATCAGTATCCAAATTTAGGTAGCCGGGATATACAGAGACCCTCTTTCGAACGGTATCTTCAGCTTCGAATTCATCTACCAAATCCTGTGTTGGGGTATTCATTCCGTTTCCTCGGAAAGTTTCATTCATTCCCGGCAAGTGAAAAGCCCAATGAAAAGGAGTATATTGAGATTGGTGGTTGCTATTTACCGCATTTTCACCTCCCAGGTACTGAACTTCCAAAAGGGATGCTTTTGAATTTTTCGTGTTAGGCATGAATAAAAACTCATAATCGTCCGAATTAATATTCCCATCTCCATTGGCGTCTAGTGAAAACCTATTGCTATCAATAATTTCTTTAAGTTCATTCCCTGCATTTTGCGTATCCCCCATGGTAAGGTATACTTTGGCCAGAATTGCAGCAGCTCCATATTTGGTAACCCTGCCTACATCATTCCCGGTGTAGCTTTCTGGCAGGTTGGTTTTGGCATATTGCAAATCATTGACTATTTGTTGGTAAACCATCTCTTTGCTTTCCCGAAGGTAGTCATAGCCTTCTTCGGGTTTCAATGGTTTTAAAGGCAAAGGTATTCCTCCCCAAACCCTAACCATATTGAAGAAAATCAAGGATCGCACCAAGGTAGCTTCTGCTTTAAGCCTTTCTCTTAAAGTTGGGTCGGTAAACTGGACCTCAGAATTCTCTAAATGAAATAGGGCATTGTTGCAAATAAAAATGGCATTGTAACTGGTTTCCCAAGCATTTTCAATAAGACCGTTATTTGTTCTTATATAGTAATCTGCTATTTCTTCCGAAAAGGTGGTTGAACCTCCTGTAAATTCTATATAGGTGTTGTCTGAACGAAGTTCTCCGTACAGGTCTGCAATACCTTGAGCATTGTAAATTCTAGCCAACTGTCTGTAAATATCATTTACAGACAAGATTAACTGTTCCTCATCTTCATAAAAATTACCTTCGGTAATTTGGGTTTTAGGGTAAAGATCCAATTCATCTTCGTTACAAGAAAAGGCACCTAAAATCACAACTATAAGAATATATATACTATTGTTTTTCATGATTTCTATTGATTTGATGAAAGTGAATTAAAAGCCAACATTTACTCCCAAAGTATATATTTTGGCTGTTGGATACGGAGAATGAGCAACCCCTCTTCTTTGTGCCTCAGCAGCTCCACCATTGAAGTTCTCCGGATCAAATATTGGACTTTGTTTAACGGTAAGCATGTTCATACCATTGAAATAAACCCTTAAAGAACCCAATTTCATTCTTTCCAATAATGTAGGCTGGAAGGTATAACCAAAGGTCAAACTCTTTAACCTTAAATAGGATCCATCTACAATCCAATAACTGGAAGCGGTTCTTTCCAAACCGTCAAGATCAACTGTTAATTTATAATGGTAACCATCGCCCGGATCTTCTTCAGACCTCCACCTGTCAACCATTTCATGGTAATAATTTCGCCCTTCATGGTATTGCATCGAGCGATGGATATTGTTGTCAAAAACCTCGCTTCCTTGGACCCCTTGGAAAAGAAAGCTAAGGTCAAATCCTTTATAACTAAAGTTATTTGTTATACCCCAGGTAAAATCAGGAGCATAGTTGCCTATGATAGTTCGGTCATCGGAAGTAAGTACGTCATCTCCGTTGACATCGGCATATTTCCCATCTCCTGCCACTGCAGATTCATACCTTGCGGGGTCTGTATCTGCTTCTTCCTGGGTCATGTAAACCCCATCATATTGGTAGCCATAAAAGTTATAAACCGGATAGCCTACCTTATTGATGGATTGCATACCAAAACCGGCATTGTATATCATTGGGGCATCCTCTTCTCCTAATTCCAACACCTTATTTCTGTTCCTCGAAAAATTCAATTGGGTTGTCCAAGACAAAGCTCCAGTAAGGTTGTGAGAGCTAAGGTTCAATTCCAATCCTTTGTTTTCAAGCTTCCCAATATTTCTAAACACATTGGTAAATCCAGTAACCGATGGGACAGGTACATCTAGTAATAATCCATCAGATTTTGAAATGTAATAATCTGCTTCTAAGGAAAATCTTCCTTCAAAAAGGCCTAAGTCAATCCCCAAGTTCAACTGTCTTGTCCTTTCCCATTCAAGGTTCGGATTGGTGAAATCGGAAGGGTAATAAGAGGCTCCAAGACTGTTGCCTAAGGCTATTCTTCCTTGGGCCATTGAACCTATCCATCTGTAATCTGCAAATTGATCGTTCCCCGTAAAACCATAACTCGCCCTCCATTTAAAATGACTTATAGGCACTAGGCTGTTCATAAAGCCTTCATCGGACATTATCCAGCCCAATGACAAACTAGGAAATGCACCCCATTTTTTATTGGGACCAAAGCGGGAGGAACCATCTCTTCTATAACTTGCAGATGCCAGGTATTTTCCGTTATAATTATAGGTAATTCTAGTAAAATAGGAGATAAGTACCCGCTCTGTCGCATTGTCACTGGCTTGAAAGATATTTTGTCCTCCACTTAAGTAGGGCACCAGATCATTATTGTACCCTCTCCTTTGTGCGCTGGAAGAATAATAATCATCCTTAAAGTATTCATTCCCTAATAGGAAGGAGAATTCATGTCCATCAAATGATTTATCATAGGTCAATAGGTTTTGCCAATTGTAATTCATCCTATTGTTTTGGTTTACGGTCATTGCCCCCTCTGTGATATAATTGGGGCCCATGTTGTGATCAACAGCTTGATAGTTGGTGTCATCTCCTCTTCTGTATAAATAGTTTAATGAAGACCTGAATTTTAGTCCAGGTAGCAGGTCAAAATTGGCATAAATGTTTCCAAGACTATTAAAGTATTTGTGCTGGATGTCATCATTTATTCTATATAATGGATGTCCATTTACCGCCCTAAAAAGTATAGCACCATAATTTTCGTAACCGGAAGTGGTAGAAGGTTCTCCCAAATAACCATTATTTCCGTTTACTGGAAAAACTTGAGGATACTGAACAGCCCATTCCACTATCCTATTGTAGGGCTCATTCTCATGATCATAAACCACATTCAACATCCCTCCTATTTCAGCCCAATCTGTTACTTTTGAGGACACTTTTAGATTTAAGGAATATTTTTTATAATCAGAGTTGATGACAATCCCTTCTTGATTTACATAGCCACCGGATATTAGGTAAGTTGTATTTTCATTTCCCCCGGAGACATTGACATCCACCCTTTGCATGGGAGCAGTACGAAAAATCAAATCTTGCCAATCCGTGTTAGGTAAATTTTGCGGATTTTCAAATGCTTCCGGCCAAGTGTATTTATAATGTCCTCTTGCAGCCACTGTATTGGGAGCATTCGGATCCCCTCCAGATTCTAGCCAACCATTCTGAGCGGCATCTATAGAAGCCTGCGCATATTCAGCAGAATTCATGATTTTGATCTTGTCAATATTCTCTTGTAACCCATAAGAATAATTGATTGTCACCTTCCCTTTGCCGGATTTTCCACTTTTTGTGGATACCAAAACCACTCCATTGGCACCTCTAGAACCGTAAATTGCTGCTGAAGCCGCATCCTTTAGGATTTCAATAGATTCTATATCCGAAGGATTAATCAAATTCAGGTCATAATTGGGAAGTGGAATTCCATCTATAACAATTAAAGGTGAACTATTTGCAGAAATCGAGTTGATGCCCCTAATTTGAATAGTACTTGAACCACCTGGTCGGCCGCTGCTATTGATTACCTGCACACCGGCAATTTTCCCATACAAGGCCTGTCCAAATTCAACCATGGGCCTGCTGCTGAGTTCTTCGTCCATTTCCAATGATCCCACAGATCCTGTCAGGTGACTTTTTTGCTGTGTTCCATACCCTACCACCACTACTTCCTCCAAGGAGGCCAAATCTTCTTTTAAGCTAATATCAATCACACTTTGGTTACTCACCACCACCCTTTGTGATTCAAATCCAATAAAAGAAAAAATCAGTGTCACCCCTTC
Organism: Cyclobacterium sediminis; assembly: GCF_054781075.1. Lineage (NCBI taxonomy): Bacteria > Pseudomonadati > Bacteroidota > Cytophagia > Cytophagales > Cyclobacteriaceae > Cyclobacterium > Cyclobacterium sediminis. The sequence continues at coordinate 248,004 of NZ_BAAGVC010000010.1, forward strand.
AGGAACAGACAAAGCATACTTACCATCTAAGTCTGTTGCTGTTCCTTTCGCCGATCCCGGCACAGAAATGGTTGCGCCGGGTATTGGAGCACCATTGGCATCAGTGACGGTTCCGGAAACCTCAATATCAGCCCAAGCGCTTTCTAATTTCTCTGGATTTAACGGTAATTCAGCCATTTCACTATCGGAAAAATCAAAATGTAAATCTGATGGTATTTCCTTTAGAGATAATCCATTTTCAAATTTTGAATCTTCAAAAGATTCTGCGTCCATCCTTTGGTCAATTTTAGCTGACTTACCATTCGTTTCTCCTGCTATAAGGAGACCGATGGTTAGCAATTGAATCAGCAGAGCATAAGTACATCGCCTGACCATGTTTATTACATGTCTTGGTACAAGATTTTTCATACGGTTAGATTAAGGGTTTATTAAAATTTTAAGATTAGGTTTTGGATAAATAGGCCTCTGAAATTTACTTTAATTGGGATTAAACAACTGTAATTACCTTCATTGCTATTACAGATTGATTCAATTGATTTTCAGTACATTCCATTGTCAAACCGGCCAAGCTATCCTTTTTTTGATTTATTTTATCATCACTATTTACAAAGGCTTTTAAACAAATAATTCCAGGCCAACGAAGGGATAAAACTCACCACTAATACCCAATTGACTTACCCAAGGTTTCAGCCTTAAATTCATCCACGATGCAGGCTCATGACTATGGTTATAACTGTTTTAAAGAGTAAACGAGTGAATTTATTACAATGAATCTTTCCCGATTTTGTTGGTCGTTAACTCCTTCTCTCATTCATTCACCATTGGAAAATATGTCATCAAACACGGATTTCCTTCATTTTAAATTCTTAGCCTATAGACATCTGGTTGTGCCAATTTTTCCATGATTATTATAGAATTTGAATGGTTTTGCATTAAAATGACATGGGCCATGTTTCCATGGAATACCGATGGGTTGAAATTTTAAAAAATATTCCTCGAACTTACTTATTCCCGAAAGCCAACTCCCAATAAGTGTCTGGCTCAATTTTAAAAATTCAATACTAAATTTTGCATACAAAACTTCAAGACCGAAATTCTCATCCCTATAAATTTGCTGCCAACAATTCGGATAACCACCAAATTGATCTAAATTCAAATATAATTTTTCCTTTTTCATTTTGGGTATTATGGTTTTATTTTATTTAAATTAGCTATTAATCAATAAATATAAAAATTAATCATCGTTAATTTAAAATATTTATTTTTATAAAAGTTATAGGATTATAATTAAGGATTTCAAACTAATCTCTATATAAAAAATCATATTAAAAAAATCAATATTTAACCATTAGAGCAGGTAATATCCTTTATTTTGGTTGAAATAAAGGGTAAGTCAAGCAGTTGTTAATTAATGAAAAAAATTGATCAATTTAATGAATCAAAAAAACACATGAGAATTAATAATTACCGATGGAAACGCGTCTTTGAAACCTGATTTAAATCCAATTAATAATTTTTTTTTTAGCCTAGGTTATCAAATTTCTTTTTGATATTCACTTAAAATACTTTGAAGCTGGGGATTATCAATGTGCGAAAGGTTTGATGCTATACCCTTCAACCTATCCTTGTATTGATCCCTATTTTTCATTACTTCAAATACTCTTATAATGTACCATTCCTGTTGGGTTTCTAAATGGTGAACAATTGCAAGGAACAAGGGCTCAGGAAGATTTTCTACTTTTTTGAATTCATTAAGTACCTGTAGCTTTGCTGTTAAAGGCAAACCACTGTATATGTCAATTATATTTTGAAGAAAATAATTATCAGAATAATTGCACTTGGAAAGCGTTTTTAGGGCCACTTCTTTTACTTTAGGTTTATCATCTCTACCCAAACTATTGATCACCAAGGAATTGAGGTAGTCTTTTTGCCCCAACTCCCCTTTGGCGAAAAGTTCAAGGAAAAATAAGCTGTTGTGTTCTATTTGAGGAGCCTGCATAAGGAATGTCATTAGCTCTTCATCCTTATTCAATTCATTTATGGTCAAATTCACCAGTTGTTCTTTTTCTCCAACGTGAGACAAATGCCAGATGGTATGGGTCGTATATACAGCATCAACCACGGCTTCCGCAGCGATTTCTTTTTTGGTAGCCCCAGAAGTACCATCTACCTCTGGGTCTCCATTTTCAGGTTTTTCTACAAGATCAGAAAGTTCATACTCTCTCAAGGGTGACCAATCGTTTTCTAGAATTTCAATCAGTCGTAGATAGTCCTTTTCAGTAAATTCGCTATGGTCTGTTTTGGTAAGGGCCTCCTCATAAACTTCCAGACCAAAAAAATCTCCAGCAAGATCCCAATAGATACCAATATCTATCAATTTGCACTCACCAATGAGACATACGGGGGTTTTGAGTTTTCTATGCCAATATAGAAATCCTTTATTGTCTTTTTTAGCGAAAATTTCTGCTTGCTCTCCCTTATCATCCTCAATATGATAAACAGAGACATCTGGTTGCCAATTTACGCCATGTAACTTTTCACTTTGAAAGTAAACGTCATCATTATTATTGAACAACAATAGCAGGAAAACAAACAGTATTTGAATACAAAACATGAACTTTTAATTCTATTACCTCAATTAAACTTCTATTGTTTTTTCCAACTTCCTAGTGGGTCTTGGATATTGTTTTTCTGCAAGGAACCTCCTCCATTTTAGAGGGTTGACACCAAAATCCTGATGAGTAATATCCCTGAGTTCTGCTCTGGCAAAAGCTTTATAATTGGAATGAATATCTTGTAGATAATTGACCAGGAGTTGATAACCAGACTTGGCACCGCAACGAGCCAGAGTGGCTGCAATGGAAATTTCAAGCAAGCCACCATAAACCCGCCATCTTACCTCATCATAATCTTCCGTCTTGAATCCCCCAATATTTTCATCTTTTAAAAGCTTTTCAAAGCCCGGAATAAATTGCGCATCAGGTATCCTGTCTCCGTAGAAACACAAGTTATGAATCCGGTTATAAAATGGAATAATTTTCAAATCAATTCTACCATTGAAGTAATCATTCGTTCGGTTGACTACCCCTCCCCCTGAAGTGGTATTTTCAATGATATTTCGAATGACAGGTATTGAACTTTTGCTGCCAGTCATTGCCAGCAGCGCAATGTTTTGATTGATTCTCCAGAACAAACCTTCCAAAACATTCTTTTCTCTCCCTCTTATAAAATCATAATCATCTACATATCCACCTGGGTAGCCCTCTTTTTGTTCCAGGTCAAACATTTCTTGTAATTCTTCTACTATGAGGGCGTTTCCATCGCTTTCTCCAAACCAGGCCAATGCTTTTGCCAGAAGAAGTTTGGCTTTTTCATCTTCAGATTTACCATAATAGGTTTTCAATACAGGAATAGCTTTCTCTTTCGGCAACCTGCTGCATTCGTATAAAAACTCTCGTTTTCCTTCTGAAAGTTCTGCTATCCTGGTATTGATTTCATCCTCTTGAAACCTTTTATCTTCATTGGAAGGTCGGTCATAATCCTTAGGAAGATACCCTAGATCGGCCCACTCACGTTGTAAATCACTCACATCAAAATCACGAGGTCTCGTATTGGTCCATGCCAGGTCAGCGGCAATTTGTCCTGTCAGGTATCCCAATACAAGGATATCTGCAGTCATGCGGGTAAATTGCATGGCATTGTGCGTTTGGCTTATCCCCCTACCGGCAATTAAAAGCCCATCCAGTGATTTGGGTACAATACAACGGTATGGAATTTCTACAGTTAGATCATTTGAATGGGGCAATAAAAAGCCACATTTCGAAAATTCGGAACTCCCTACATTATGTGGGTCAAAATCACTACTTGCCAAAGCAATTACATCCTTAAAGTGAGTTTTTTCAGCCACATCATAGAGGTTCAATACATGCATCCCTTCTATAAGGCGTGATTCTCTAACAGTAAGGAAAGGGTGAAAATCGTAAAAATGAGCTTCATAATGAGAAAGAAAGAGTCCACGTTGCAATTCTGATATTTTGGTAGTGTCCAGCACATCATAATCTCTATTGGTGGGTGAAGAAGAAATCGAAACTGCTCCTTTAACATCCCACTGACTGTAATTTTGTGTTTCGCCCGTTCGGGAGTTTCCTTGTGAAAAGCTAGCGCCAGCAAAAGAAGCAATGTCTCCATCTCCAGTGGCATCAACGGTGACATCCCCATTGATGGTTTGAAGTTTACCATTTCTACAAACCAAGAACCCAGAAACTTTCTGATCTTCCAAGATGGCACCACAGAAAATCGCTCCTGGAATAAACCGACCTCCTGCATTCAAAATTTCCTTGAGGTGGTAATATTTCCGGCCTACTTTTGTGGACATGTTATTCTCAAAAGCTGTCCTTTCTGCTTCTTCATTTTGTTTTTTAAAGAAACCATTGCTCGTTACCCCATGGTAATACCCCATGACTCCACCCATGGTTTTTGTGCCACCCAAATCATTAAAATAATCAGCAACAATGGTATTGGCACCTTTTCCTGCAGCACCCTTAGCGACAAAAGAACCACCCGTGCCTCCTCCCGCTACGGCAACCTGACAGTATTCTTTGTCTTTTACTAAAGCATTGTAATCAAAGGTCACTTGCTCCATTGGAATAGAAAAGCTGGCTTCATCCAATCCTGTGAATCGAATCTGATCAAGGGGAATCTCAGCATTGTGAATTCTTAAGGTTGATGCTTTTGCTTTACGCGAGGATTTTGCCAATGATTCAACCATTTTACGGGCTTCTTCATTAGTGGTCTGAATATTTTTACTAGTAACGGCTTTGCCATTCAACATAAAATATCCTTCAAGATCAACCTCCGGAAGGCGATCATCTTTTAAAATTATTGAGGTTTCTAGCCCATGCTGGTAGATTTCAGCATTTTTAAGGGATGGATCAATATTTTTGAAATTTTGACCTAGCAATGCTGCTTTATGTCTTGCCTGATGTTCTATCAATTCCAAACTTTGCTCCTCCACCTTAAATTCAAAATCCAAGAAAGCCTGGCCTTCAGACAACTTCCCTCTGTGAAAAGCAATTTGGTCTTGATGTACTTTATAATCCCTAGAAACTGACAAGACTTTTTTCTGAGGGTTTTCAACATTTTTCAATTCCAAGACGAAACCGGCCCTATCTATCTCATAGGCTTGATTAAAAAAGTTTCTACTAAACATGACCTGATCGGAAGCATCGATAAAATTATTGCATTTCACATGTTGCAAACCTTGCTTACCCGCCATCAAAACCCCTTTAACTTTTCCTTTGTCTTGAAAAATCCCGCAAACATCTGTCATCAATAGGACATGTACCTTACTGACCAGGAGATTTCTCAACATCCCCTTTCTGATACTGCCGGAAAACAGCAATATTTCATCCTCAAATTTACTGTTACCGGGACCTTTCCCGAGGGAATTGTTCATTTCCGCTACCTCTCCTTTGGGCAAAAACAAATTAGAAAGTTCAGGACTGAAATCCTCAAAACCATCTGCCTCCATCCATAGTTTGTGCTTTGCAAAAAGCTCGAAGCCTGGACTTGTCCTCTTTTCAATCAATAAAACCTTTTTACCTGACTTTGCAGCGTAACTTGCAGCAAAATAACCTGCTAAACCTCCTCCATTGACCACTAAATCATAAGTATCAAAATTGCTACTGCTAGAGAATTGTCTATAAATTTCGGCTTTAGCCTCTAGGCTCATCATTCCCGAACCCATCATTATGGCTCCTGTAGCCGGTAAGCTAATATTTAGAAATTTCCTTCTGTTCATTTGCTTAAAAATTTTTGTTCATGACTAATTATTCTACTAAGATCTGCTATATAAACACTTCGAACATCTCCATCAAAGCCGTTGAACACAACAAATCTTCCTGATCGATCCCAAGCTGGGTGGGCATCTAAACGAAAAGAACTATCACTTACGTCAGGAGTTTTAACTTTTGTAATTACAATTTCTTTTCCTGTACGAACATTGAGTAGCCTTAGGGGTACATAGCCATCCCCATCTGTAACCCTAGTTTCCTTGGCATAAGCATCAGTAATTATAAATGGAAGCCCGCCAGGATGATAACTTGGATGGCCTGAACCCGGTGCAAAAACTTCTTTTAATTCTGTACCATCATATTTAACGGTAACTACTTCCAATCCTTCTTTTCCATCATCTACCTCTAGATTCATTGACAAGTAATCACCGTCTGGCAACCATGCCATATGATGACCTCCTTTCCCATATTGAGTAGTTGTAATGGCAGTGCGAATATCAGAACCATCTCCATTCATGGTAATAACTGCAACTTTTCTTTTACCGCCTGTAATAGGCTTCAAAAGCAGACAGGTCATAATGCGACTCACTTGTGGGTTCCACATTGCTTTGAAGCAATAAATTTCAAAATCTTCCGGATTGGAAATCCCTATCCTTGGTTTGGCTTGCTTATAGATGTCTTCTATACTGGCTACCAACGTACTTTTTCCTGTTTTCACATCCGTAACATAAATACCATCCTTATCTGTAAGGCCAAAATTTTTGGATCTATAATCGTCTGGAACAATTACTCCGTAGCCAGATTGTGCATATTCAGAATTACGTAGATTATGAGAAACCAATTTTTCACCATTGATAGAAGCCATAAACAGCTCTCCATTAATCCGTTTAAAGTCCTCATTTTCCATATTATAATGAACAGTAAAAGACTCCCAACTTGAAGTATCTACCTGATTGTAGAACAATTGCTCATCATTCTTTCCCCATTGCACATTGGCTCCAAGCTGCATTTCCCATCCAAATGAATTGGCAATTACTTTTTCTTCACCTGTCTCCAAATTGATTAAAACCACCTTACCAAACTCTCCCGCTTTTGGGTACCTATCTTCGAAAGGAAGCCGAAATAATGCAATATACTTCCCAGAGGGACTAATTGGTGAGGTATCATGAAACCTATGAATCAGACCATCGCTTCCAACTTTAACAATGGGAATAGAATCATTTGTATTCTCCTTTATTTCAGTATTCATTGCGCTACCATAAAAAATGGTAAACGGATTTATATAAAAGCTCATTAATGCCAAGGCAAAAACAAACGAATAACGCATATAATTTATCATCATTATCGAATTTTATATATTAACCTAAAGGGTTAATTTTAATAACCTGGATTCTGAGTCAAATTTGAATTGATATCTAGTTCCCGTTGAGGAATTGGAAGAAATTTATCCTTTTCAGGATTATAATTTCTTGTATCAAACATTCTTAATTCCTCAGCATACGCTTCATAATTGGGGGTGCCATTTTCATTAAATTCCGGAACATACTGGGATTTATAAATCCCTAATGGCCTACCGTACAGTGGCCCGGAAATGACATCCTCAGCGATATTCCATCTTCTAATATCAAAAAAGCGTAATCCTTCATAAGCAAATTCTACTTTTCTTTCTTGTCTAACAACCTCCCGCAATTTGTCTATCGTTTGCCCTTGTTCTATTCCGGGTATACCTGCTCTTTCCCTTACCGCATTTATCGATTCATATACCGTGTTATTTACCTGACCTAATTCAATTTGAGCTTCAGCATAAATCAATAAAATTTCCGCATACCTTATTAGCATGATATTTAGCTCCGACTCTCTTCTAAACTCTCTTTCATCTGCAGCCACATATTTTCTATACTGATAACCCGAGAATGTTGCATAGGGATTAATCACTTCCTGGTTGTCAATACGTTTTGGTGGGTTTTGATTGAAATCCCATACCAATAAACTATCAGGATGTGTTTCAAACTGGTAACCCAAAAACTCTGATCCCGGCACCACGCAAGTTGCATGAAGTCTTGGATCTCTATTTTGAAACGGATTCGCAGGATCATACAATGGAGATTTATCTATCCTTAAACCATCTACACAAGCATAGGAATCAATTAAAGCTTGGGTAGGGATTTTGGTAGCAAAACCTCCTGTAAGTCTTCCTCTTGTATGTACAGGAGATTCGTGAGTCAATTGGTTTGCTCTACTGAATTGAATCGTGAATAGTTCTTCAGAATTATTTTGTCCTTCATAGGTAAACAATTCCTCAAAATTTGGGTGCAATTCATATATTCCTAATGCCATAACCTTTTCTGCGGCACTCGCAGCTACGGCCCAGTCATTATGAAATGCTGCCATTCTGGCCTTTAGGCCCCAAGCTGCCCCTTTGGTTATTCGACCTCTATCATTTGAGGGGTACTCAACAGGTAAAATTTCACCAACTATTTCCAACTCCTCCAAAATAAATTGGTAAATGGTTTCCTTATCTGTTTGAGGAAGTTGCGCATCAAATACATCCAAAGGATCAGTGGTAAATGGCACATCACCATATAAATTTATCAGCCACCCATACCAGTATGCTCGGAAAAACCGCGCTTCCGCTTCAATGTTCTTAAAAGTTTCGGCGTTGGTTACTTCTTCTGCTTTATCCATGTTGGCCAACAACCTATTACAGCTTCCAATATTAACATAAGCATTACTCCAGGCACCAAAAATTAATGTAGGCTCTACAGATGTAACCTGGCCTTGGCCAAGTAATTGCCAAACACTTAAATTTCTGTCCCAACTAATATCAGTAGCAAAATCAAAAAGAAACTGAAAGGGAATATGTGTAGCCGCTCTATCGGTAAAATAAAGGCTACGATAAACTGAATTTATTGCCATTTGAAGCTCAGATTCGGTACTCCAAAATGTGGCGTCAGATGGCTGGTCAAGAGGATATTTTACTAGATAATCTTCGCAAGAATACAATAGGGTTGAACTTAAAACAACCATTATTATCGATAGAATTTTTATTAACTTTTTCATGATTTTATCATTAAATGGTTATCTCCAATCCAAAAACAAAAACTTTAACCTGGGGATAAAAAGTACCCTCCCCAATTGGTGCTTCAGGGTCAAAGCTGTCATAAAAATTATGGAAGGTCAATAGGTTCTGGCCATTGCCAAAAACCCTGCATTTTGAAATACTTAACTTATTGGTAAGGACAGAAGGTATGGTATACCCAACTTGTAAGGTCTTCAACCTAAAGTAAGAAGCACTCCTTACCCACTGAGATGAAACTTGTTCATTGTTTGGAAAGTTAAAAGTTAGTCGGGGATAGGCCGCTGTAGGGTTTTCGGGTGTCCAATAATCTTTGTGCCATTCCTGAGCCGTTCCACCTAGATAAAAGGCCATGGTTGCAAAGTTATCCAAGTAGCCATCAACCTTCCCTACCCCTTGTCCTAACAAGCTAAAATCAAACCCTTTGTAGTCCAAAGAAATATTGAAGCCATAAGTATATTTGGGAATAGTGTTTCCAAAAATTGTTCGGTCTGCGGCATTAATAACACCATCATTGTTTATGTCTTCATATTTAATGTCACCTGGACTTACTTGTCCAAATTGAGTAGCATGTTGGTTAATTTCTTCCTGATTTTGAAAATAACCTAAGGACTTTAGCCCATACAAAGACCTGAACGGTTGCCCTTCTTGATTGATTTCTCTAGCATAAATATGAGGTCCACTGCCCATCAAATCCACCACTTGGTTGTTTACGTCGGATAGGTTGGCCGAAATGCTTAAATTCAGTTCACCAAATTTTTTTCTGTATCCTGCACTTAAATCCCAGCCTTTGTTCCTTACTTTACCTGCATTTTGGTAAGGCTCAATTAAGCCGGCAATACGTGGAACAGGTATTTGAAGCAGTATATCATCCGTATTTCTCACATAATAATCCCCTGTAAATTCAAAGTCTCCGATACTGGCATCAAAGCCAACATTTATCATCCGTGTAGTTTCCCAAGTAATGTTCCGGTTACCGGAGTAGAGCAGTGCCGCTCCCAAAGCGGGGATATTGTCTCCAAAGACATAATTTTGTCCCATCGTAACGGTCGAAGCAAAGGGATAAGTACCGATTTGTTGATTGCCTAGTGAACCCCAGGATCCTCGGATTTTTAATTCATTAATCCATGAATTAGTGGATAGAAATTCTTCTTCTGACAATCTCCAACCAAAGCTAAAAGAGGGGAAATACCCATATTTGTTTGTTCCTAAAAATCTGGATGAACCGTCGGCTCTAAGATTGGCTTCAAATAAATACCTGTCATTGTAATTGTAATTTGCTCTTCCAAAATAAGAAAGTAAAGACCACTCTAGCGCAGATCCAGTCGCTTGCTGGTTTGCTATTGATCCGGCATTTAAAACATCATAGTTTTCTAAAGGAAACTGATCTCTAAATCCACCAAGCCAATCGTTCCTGTAATCAATTGCTTCCGTTCCAGCTAAAATTTCTAAAAAATGGTTGCCAAAATCTTTGTTATAATTGATTAAAGCCCGGTAATTATTATTAATAGACCGCGAGAATTGTTCGTTCAATGACGCTTTATAAGGGCTTGGATTAATTATAGTACCGTCGGGAAAAAATAAATCTACCTGTTTACGGAAATTTTTTACTTGTCGATAATTGACATTGGGAGCAGCCTGCAGGTTTATATTAAGGTTTTCAATCGGCTGCCAATCCAATTTTAAATTGGCCATTAACTCATGACGTTTGTCTAAATTGTAGCCTCCTTCTTCCATTGATGCCCAGCCATTTGATCCGTCCCAACCGACGCCCCAAGAACCATTTTCGTTTTTACCGGGTATATTGTGAGGATAGCGTGCAAGCCAGTGCCAATTTTGGGGTGGCTCATTTCTATCCTCATTTCTTGCTAAGATATCAATTCCAATTTTTAAATTGTCCCGTACTTTGATGTCTGTATTTAACCGAATATTAATCCTTTCAAACTTTGAATCCATCAAACCATTTTGATTCATATAAGAAACAGATCCTAACACATTAATTTTCTCACCCCCACCGTTAATTCCTACATAATGGTTTTGCTGAAGTGCTTTATCATTGAGCATTACATCGTGCCAATTTGTTTCCGGATAGGCATCGGAAGGGGCGTTTTGTCTATAAGCGTCAATGTATTCTTGTTGGAAAGCAGGATTCCTCCCTACATTTTCAAATGCTTGGTTAATCATAACCATATGGTCATAGCCACTAACTTTTTCCATTAAAGCAGTAGGCTGTTGCCATCCTATACTGTTTCTGTAGTTTATTGAAAATTTCCCATCTTTACCCCGCTTGGTTGTTACTAAAATAACACCATTTGCCGCACGGGAACCATAGATTGCGGCAGATGCTGCATCTTTTAAAATAGAGATTGACTCTATTTCATTGACATCAATATCATTTAAGCTCATCGGAACTCCATCAATCAATACCAGTGGGTTTGAATCTCCTAAAGTGCCAATCCCTCGAATCCGAATTGTACCTCCATCTGCACCCGGTTTACCGGATCTTTGGGTTACTGTGACTCCTGGTGCCAACCCCTGTAAGGCAGTTGACGCTTGACCAACAGGCCTGGAAATTATATCATCAGAGGCAATGGCATCCACAGCACCAGTTAAATTTACCTTCTTTTGTGTACCATACCCAACTACCACCACTTCTTCCAGTGAAGTATCATCAAGTACCATTTTTACATCGATTTGTGATTGGTTGGTAACAGTGATTCTATTTGTCTTGTATCCTATGAAAGAAACCACCAAAACAGCTCCTTCATCTACGGCGATAGAGAAGTTACCATCGATATCCGAAACCGTACCTGAAGTAGTATTTTCTAAAGTAATAGTAGCACCAGGCAGTGGTTCCCCATTTTCATCGGTTATTTTTCCTGAAATATTTATTTCTAACTGTTTGTCCGCTATCAATTTAGTATAATTCCAGCGTCCCTGGGCATCAGTCCTTCGAACATGAATATTTTGATTCACCTGTTTAAAATACAAGCCGGTTTGCTGGCCAATAATTGAAAGCAGGGAATAGACACTTTGGGTGTTCTGACCGAAAGTATTAACCCTCGGAACATCTTTTAATTCCATATCCGTGTGAACGAAATTGAAACCGGTCATTTTCTCAATAGTGGAAAAAGCCTTTTCAATTTTTGTATCCTCAAAGGATAGTGTGATCATTACTTCTTCAATGTCTTTTACCTGAGCATTGCCGTTCCAGGCAAACAAAAAGCTCATGGAAAGAAACTGTATGAGAAAAGAGTAAGTAAATAATTTAGTCATGCGTATGACATGTGAGAGTACAAGATTTTTCATATCTTTACTTTGTTTGTTTTTAAAACTATACAGAATGGTTTTAGATGAACATTCCGGTAAATTCCTGGTAAGAATTTCCGGAGAAATACAGCCTGAGGATGTTGACGCATCCTTAGGTTTTTTTTATTTGGGTTTATTTCATAGACTATTTTTTACCTTAAAATATAATTGTAACATTTTCTTTATTTATTTTATATTCAAACCTGGTAGAAAACCTCAATCCCTCCAATACATTTTCTAACGTTTCTTCTTGGAACTTTCCGGACAATAATATTCGATGACTAGGTAGATTCTTTAAAGTAATATTTACCCCATACCAGTTTTCAAGTACTCTTATTGCTTCTAATAATGGGGTTTTTTCAAAAACAATACGTTTTTTTGTCCATCCAATCACTAGGTCCTTATTAAATTTTGCTTTTACTAACTGATCTTTTCCCTTATCAATTTTCAAAGCTTCCCCAGGAAGTAAAGTGATTGGTTTTTCCATTGAATCTTCTTTATTTACAGCTACTTTTCCAGTCAGAAGTGAAACATCGATGGTTTCTCCTTTGTAAGCCCTCACATTAAAACTTGTTCCTAAGGCGGTGGTAGTGGTTTCCAGGGTATGTACAATAAATGGCCTTGAGGCATCTTTGGTAACACTGAAAAACGCTTCTCCTTTTAAAAAGATAGCTCTTTTGTCCTTTTCAAAATTTTTGAGGTATTTCAATTCACTCCCTGAATTCAGAATTACCTGAGAACCATCACTTAATGTAAGATGAGATTTTACTCCCGGAACAGTCGTGTGTTCCTCGAAAACTATCAAAGGGGCTTTATTTTCAGGAATTGGCAAATCTGTAAAAAACCAACTGGAGAAAGCACCAAAGGCTATGGCAAAAATCAAAACACAAGCAACCCTTAAATTAAAATAGTTATAGATGTTTGGTCGGGACGAGGGGCGATTAACTGCTTTTTCCAATGTACTAATTGAATGAATTGGAATTATTTTTTCATCCTCACCGAATTGTTGATGTTGGTTTTGCTTGGACAAGCGATTATCCAAATCCTTCCACATACCTGAAAACTCAGTGTCCGAAAGTTTAGGTTGTTTTTTGGTATTTAATTGTAAAATTATCTCTCGTGCCCTTTTTGCTTCTTTGTATTTCAATGGATTCTTTTCCAGCAAACTTTGCCAAAACAAGTTTGATTCAGCATTGGGATGCATCACCCATTTCTTGAAAGAAGGGTCCAAAACAAAATCCTCTATGGTGTAATTAGAAATCTCCATTTATGATAAAATTCACCCACATAAGTCCGGGCTTCAAAAAATCTATCCATCTTCAAGAGAAAAAAATTAAAATTTACATTATATTAAAATATTCCAGCCTATAAATATGAATTCGATAAATTATTTATCTGTATAGTATAAAAAAACCAACAGATTATACGAAGGAGAATAATAAAATCATTGTGACCAAGTTCAAACTTTTCTTTAAATTGGCAATGGCCTTCCAAGCTAATGTATAAACTGACTGAACATTAATACCCATAATTATGGAGGTATCTTCGTAGGAATGGTTCTCATAATACAATAAGTGAATTACTTCACGTTGGCGGGATGAAAGAGAATTTATGGACTTCATTAAGGTTAAATTCTTACTTTCTTTAACATTATTAATTTCCTTGTCAGCTTCAGTTTCGCTGCTCAATTGATCTTCTAATTCAAGGTTAAAAAAACCATACCGCTTTTTTTCTTTCCCTACTTCTTTGTGAATTTTATTACTAAGGCACTTAAAAAGATATAGTTTAACATTATCAGTGGTTTTGACAGTATTTCGGTATTCCCAAATATTAAAAAATACCTCTTGAATACAATCTTTAATCAAACTCCGATCTCCTTTAATCGACATTCCCAATCTAAAAAGTTCTTGCGTATACTTAATATACAAAGCCTCCAACCCCACTCTTTCTCCTTTTTTTATCTGCTTCCAATATTCTGCATCATCACCTGTTTGAACAGAATTGTCATATGATTTCTCCTTGTACATTTTGGGTATATTGGGTTTACACTTCCCAAATTAGGTATAATTCAATTAATTAAAAATGAATAGCCTGCCTTTTGGTGATTTTCATCGTGTAAATTTCATATTAGCATAACCCATCTACCTTTAAATTCCTGAATTTTGAAGCAATAAATAATTATTAAATTGAATACTATTCAGAAATCAACTGGTTTTACCATTAACCTGAGTTCGACCCGATTTCATGAAAAATTCGTCATTCCGAGGCTTAGGGAGGGCTTTTAGTGGAAAAAACCGTGGGAATCCCCAGCAAGACGAAACTGCCACATCCTTTGAAACTCATAAATCTCACCAAAAGGGTTCACAGGGATGATATATCCTCTTTTTTAGGACGATTTTAAATCGAACTCAAGTTATTATTACGCAAAAAGTGAGCACGCTATTGTGCTTAAATCGCTAACCATATAAATAAAAAGTTCATTTCTTTCCACCCATATACGGATTCCCATCTGCTTCAACCAAGGCTTCCATCAATTCGGATTCACTATATTTCCCTAACTTCAGTTCCGGATTATGGATTAATTTCACAGGTTTGTACGCAACAATTTGTGCTGGCCCGGCATGTACTTGTAAAGCTATAAAACCTTCTAATTCTCCATTGGGATCTTCATACGCTACAGATAAAGTGCCATTAATGGCTGTCCAGATATTATCGCCTACAGCAAGAATTTCATAGGTATTCCAATCGTTCTTCTTAACTGCAGCCTCTCCTTTTCCTTCCCAATGCAACTTTTCTCTCCCACTTTCATGGTATAACCTTCCCCATACACCTTGTCCAATATCTGCCTGATAACCCAAGGCCTCATCTCCCTTCTTTTGCGAGCGAAACTGAATACCAGCATTGGCAGTATTAGGGACCACTTTTACCAACACTTTCAAATAGAAATCCCTTACTTTTTCTTCGTGCCAAAGGAATTGGTTATTGACTATTGAATCTTTACCTTCCCCTCCAACTATTGATCCATCTGCAACCGACCAATAACTCATGTCAGAAGAATTCCAATTTTGAAGGTCATCCCCATTAAATAATGACAGTTCCACCTTTTTTTTGCCTTGTGTACAAGCACTTAAAGCAAATAGAAAAATTGCCATTGAAACAAATAAGTGTCCTGAAAATACCTTCATACCAATAATTTTTTATTAGCCAATTTAGCGAAATAGGAACCAATTTACCCCTCTCTTTATAATGGAGAGATTTCTCAATCAATTTCAAAGATATGAGTAGCCTTTACCCTTCAATTCCTTTCCAATTAATAATTGGAATATACATAAAAAAACCAACACTAGCTACATTCGCTTATTTCGTAAAGTATTCAATCTCAGATTTAATATCCGGTAATTTTTGTCATTTGATTAATTTAACTTTAGCAACTATTGGCCAATGGTCAGAAATAAATAGTTCCCCTTCTACTATTTTATCAACACGGTGTTCCTCAACCTCAAAATAATTGTTTACAAAAACATAGTCTATCGCATGTCCTTCTTTACTTTCCCAATCAGGCCTGAAACCGGTACTGGTTAACCCACTTGACGCGACAGGAGATTTAGAAATATAGGCCGAGTTCTCTAAGGAACTGATTTCTTTAAAGCTTTTTATTAAGTTTTCGTACAAGGCATTGCCCAGATTCGGATGTTCTTTTCTAATATTGAAATCTCCGGTAGCAAGAACTGGAGCATCTCCCGCAATTTCCGAAATTTTCTTTGCCATTAATTTCGCACTATTCATGCGGGCTTCTACTCCTCTATGGTCAAAATGGGTATTGAAAACATAAAGATCTTTGCCCGATGATTTGTCCTCAAGTTGGGCCCAGGTCACTATTCTTGTTAGGGATGCATCCCAACTTTTACTCCCTGGAATATCCGGCGTTTCTGATAACCAAAATTGGGAATGATCAACTAGGTTAAACTTATTCTTATTGTAAAATATAGGCGCATATTCTCCGGATGTTTTATTATCATTCCTTCCTGTACCAACATAGTCATATTCAACAAGCATTTCTTGGAGATCAAGTATCTGATTGTGAAGAACTTCTTGCATCCCTATAATATCGGGCATTTCTGAAGTCAGGTAAGATTTCACAATAGGAACTCGATGCTCCCACCTATTGATTCCATCATCAGGGTTATCATAGCGAATATTAAAAGATACAATTTGTATTGATAGGTCCTTTGGACTGCATGCTAACACAAATACAAGCGGTAATAGGAACCAAAAGTTTTTCAAATGATTTTTCATAAATATTAACAAGGTAAATTCAAAATTTCATCAGCAAAATAGCTGTAATTTATGAGAGGTAATTTCATTAATTTAGGTATTTAATATCGACTTACTAAACAGAACCTACACAAAGTAATGGAATAACTTCAAAAACAGAAACCTCAACTCCTATTGAGCATTTCGAATATTAAAATTAAGGATATAATATTAATTCAATATGAAGTGCGTATTATTTAAAATCATCGCATAAAAAAACAACCCATATGCATCATTAATCATAGAAAAGTTCAATCATTAGTTTTTGCACGCCTTCCACCAAAAGCTCTCCTCCCCCAGGCATAAAACGCGCACTTTGAACTTCATATCCCCCTTCAGAAAAAGCTTTTCTGTCAGGAATGTAACTGAGGTTACCATTTCCGGATTGTTCACAGATGATGGTATGCGTAAAAGGTGATTTGAGCTTTATAGCCATACTAAGTTCCACAAAGGCATCCCCTGGAAAGCCTACCAAAGCAAGTTCAGAGCCGAAACCCATGACTTGGACTTCACTGACAATGGCTTTTCTATCCTTTGTCAATGGAACCGTCGTAGTAAATTGTGACCTGATACTGTCATTATAATTTCCTTCTTTTAAATCGAGAATTCTCCAGGCCTCTACCACATCAGAAAATTTGGGAGGATTTGTTTTTCCAAACTGTCCGATTATCTCCTCTGCCCAAACAAGTTCTTCATGGGTAAAATTAGGTATTGGCAAAGTTACCTCCATTTTACCAACCTTAAGGGAATTGATTTCTAGAGGTTTTAAGGAACCTATGGCTTTAAGTACATCTTCTGCTAATACCCTTCCAATGCGTGCAGATTCTTCATATTGACCTAACTGAGATTCATTTTTCACATCAATATGGTTGATATTTCCGGAATTCCCATTGGTGTATACCGTTACCAATTCCTTTCCATAAACCTTTTCTAATTGTTGAGAGACAATGCCTGGAAAATCCGCAGAAAATTGATTTCCTCCAACAATAGCAGGATGAAGGGCAAAATTTACCAAAACAGCCAAGGGTTTCTTATCCATTGACTCAAAAAGCAGCACAGACCCAATTGGGTCTACAGGACCCATGGCCCTATCAATACCTGGATTTAGACGCCCTGGATTTGTCCTAAAACTTCCATCCTTCATTAAAAAACGACGGTTGAAATTGACTTTGTCCTCATAAAATGTCCCAAAAGAAACTTGAACAGGTTGCAACGAATCTTCTGCGATTTTTATAGCGTTTAACAATTTTTTGGGGAGTTGTTTGATATACTCCAAACTCTTAATTTCCGCTTCACCACCAACGGCTTTCAGAAACCTTGGATTCATCTGTGGTCCTGCATGACAGTGGGTAGCTGTAAGGATGACATTGCCAACAGGAATGTCTGTTTCTTGGGCTATCAATTCTCTGACTTGTAAAACCATCCCATACGGCAAACTAATCAAGTCCAATGCTAGAAATGCTCCTTTAACTCCACTCACATCAAATACCAATACTTTTGCAAAAAGATCATCATGAATGCCTTCAGAAATATTGATTCCATAAGAATTGCCCATCACACTCCCAACCGGTGGGGTAATATTCAATGATGTTGCGCCTAATAAAATGGTTGACCTATCCCTTATGTCTTTTTTAATTAAGTTAGCTCTGACATTAAATACATTGCTTATTAGAAGTAAAACAAAAACAAGCCAAAAGTATTTTTTATTAGCCTTATTTTTCTTTATAGTCGCAATAGCAAAAAAATTAGATCCCATAAATTTATTGTAAAATCTATATTTAAGTAATTTACCCATACTTCCAATATTTTTTTTGTAACACCTTAATGCATTATATGTGGAAGATAGAATAAAACCACTAAATATCAATTCACATAATGCATTGATGGTTAAGTTTAACATGAACTAAGTTTAATAAAATCTTCAGACAATTGGATCGGCTTATTTTTAGTGAAAAATTTTAACTTTTCTTCACAGGTTTGAAAAGGTTTGGTAAATTCCCTTCTCAATATTCAAGCGTAGAACATGACAGTTAAAAAATATAATCGGTCACCCCATGGATAAAAAAACCAATCCCCGAAGAAAATTTCTAAAAACTGCGGCCTTGACTTCAGGTATCTCATCGATAGGTGTACTTCCTGTAAACAGTACACCATTACCAGATGCAAGCCTTATAGGGAAATTGCCACGAGAGGTATGGGTAGCCGGCATATCTCAGGAAGCTGTTTTTGCAGACAGTGCTGAGCAAATGGTAGATGAGATATTTATACTAATGGAAAAAGTATTGGTCAACCAACCGGACATTATTTGCCTACCGGAGTTGTTCCATACTGCCAACATTAAACAAAAATACAGCCTATCTGAAAAAATTGCCATATCCAATACAGTATTAGATAGGATGGCTGCCTTTGCTAAAAAGCACAATTGTTATCTGGTGGTTGCCGTAAATACCGAAGAGAGAGAAAAGATATTTAATTCAGCAGTATTGTTGGATAGGAATGGACAAAGGATTGGTGAATATAGAAAGATTCATACGACCGAAAATGAAATGGGATTAGGAATTAGTCCCGGACCCTTGGACCCACCTGTATTCGAAACGGATTTTGGAAAAATAGGCATTCAAATCTGTTTTGATGTACTTTGGGAAGATGGTTGGAAAAAACTAAAAGACAAGGGTGCAGAATTGGTTTTTTGGCCGTCCGCCTATGGAGGTGGTCAGAGCCTACAGGCCAAATCTTTGCAACATAGATACGTTGTTGCTACCAGCACCAGAAAAGGAAGCGCTAAACTTTGGGATATCACCGGAAAAGAAATTGCAAAAACAGGTTTCTGGGAGAAAAATTACTATTGTGCCCCTGTCAACCTGGAAAAAGTCTTTTTACATACATGGCCATTTGTAAAGTATTTTGATGAAATCAAAAAAAAATATGGAAGGAAAATCCGAATCACCAATTTTCACGAAGAAGAGTGGTCTGTGATTGAAAGTCTTTCCCCGGACATCACCATAGCAGATATTTTGAAAGAATATAACCTAAAAACCTATGATCAACACAGGTACGATGCTGAAATGGCCCAAAATAAGGCAAGAAACTCCTAGATTAAGCCCGGATTATGTAATAGGATTTCTCCGCCCTGACAATGGTCAGAGGTGGAGCCTGTCCCGTGTTTACGGGAAGTGTTGCAATCGCAAGAAAATCAGGCTGTTTGGAGATTTCAGCATAGCACCGCTATGATGAAATTGAAAACGGCAACGATGTGGCTGATTTTGAAGCGATTTCAGCACGTAATAGTTTGTCTATTGCATATTTCGGGTTTAGTAGATAACCTAAACATTCATAGCTAATCATAAGGAACTTTATATTAAAGAAGTTGAAATACCAATATTTCCAAGAATTATAATGCTAACTACTTACAATCTCCCCTGGAATTAATTTCCGCCGGTACCCATAGCTCCTTGTCCAAAACTTCTTAAATTATAGGTCAATGTTAACATGAAAAATTGTTGTAATACCTGCGTTCTCTCGTTCTCGATATAGACGTCTGTTACATTCCTATTGATGCTTGTATTTTGATTCAGAAGGTCAAATACGGTCATCTTCAATTCAAACTTTTGGCTCGGTGGAAACCTATAGCCTAAATCTGCATTCATCAGCCATACGGACTGATCAAACTCTTCTCCCAAGCCGGTATACCATTGGTTGTTTACATTGGTACTTACAAAAAATCCCCAAGCAAAATTCCAATATAAATCTAATCTTGTACTTTGGGTATAGTAATTGTTATTTTGATTTTCTTGCAAACTACTTCTTACAATATTGTAATTTCCACGGGTAGAAATATTGAAATCCAAATCTTCCCCTAGATTACTGCTTATTCCAATTCCGGGACCTATCCCTAAATTTTTATTATAATTGGTTTGTCCATTAATTATGCCGGGCTGGTTGCTATAGTTTGCCCTAGCGGAAAGTTCCAAGTTACTTTTCATAAAGCTGAGAGGGAATCCGAAAGAAAAGTAACTCCTTAGGTCCCAATATTTATCAAGGTTTTCGGGTCTACTTAGTTGCCCTCCTTTCCTTAACAAAACATCTCCTTGAATGAGTGTATCTTTCGACATAATATAAGTTGCATTCCCCAAATAATTGGATCGCACAGATCCTCCCATATACATAAAGAATGATTTGGAGGTTTCAGGATCTACATTTCTAATTCGGGTATACACCCTGTGTTCATATTCTTGTTGCAGGTTAGGGTTTCCCGTAGATATTTGAATGGGGTTACTGTTATCAATTACATCCTGTAACTGCCTTACTGAAGGTGCGTCCGTATCTCCTCGGTAATAGACCCGAATATTGGTGTTTTCATTCATATCATACATGAATACCATTCTGGGTACAAAGTTTTTAAAAGTTCGATTGGTATTTTGGAATCCTGGAAAAAGCCGGTCACTATCTAAAATAGACACCTGATAATCGAATGAAGAGTAAACCCTGATTTTATCTTTGTTAAAACTGTACCCTAAACCTACCTCATGTTGTAAATAAGTGTTTTCAAATTCATTGGTCAAAGTAGAGTCTAGTTCAAATACCATGGACTCCATTTCTCTCTGACTTACCTCCTGCCTGGTTTTGCCCAAGTCGTTACCCACTTCATATTCCAGCCTCAGCTGAGAATTTTCACCAATTGGCTCCGTATACTCAATTTCCATTTCATAATCAAAGGAATTAGAGCTACTGATAGAATTTTGAATCAAACTATCCAAATTGGACGTTTGGAAATCTCGATTGACAGATACCAACCTTGAATCACTATTCGAATCACTCAAACGGGTATCAAATTGCGCTGAAAGCGTCCGACCTTTTTTATTGAATTTATACCTATAGATAAAATCACTCGAAAAACTAAAAGACTCATTGGTGGAGCTGGTTTTGTTTTGAGTCTCATTGATAGGGGTGTTCAAGTTAAATAAGTTTTGGGCATTGAGGCTATTTATGGACGAACCCTTTTCATATCTCATCCTGGGTCTCCAAATAATAGCATGCTTATCTGAAATGTCATAATCCAACCTTAAATCCAAACGGTGGTTTTGGTTATAGTTTTCATCATTTCTGACTTCATCATACAATTGGAGGCTATCACTGGATAAAATATATTCTCGAGATGAATTTTGGTTTAAATAGTTGGTGCTTTCATTAAAGAAATAACTTCCGGTAATTTTTGCCTTTCCTTCATCAAATTTATCTGTAAAATTTATACCTACTGCATTGGTATTGGTGATCCCCGGTCTTTCCCTTGTTGTCAATGGATTTCCTCCTCTTCCTCTACCTCCTCTTCTATCATCTCCTCCACCAAAGGCTCCGGTGAGGTCATCTGCAGAAAAATTTTGTTGGTTAATATTATTGCTTAGTCCTAACAGTGTAAGCCGCTGTGCCCCGTTAAAAAAATTAACACTACCACCTACCAAATAATTGTCATCTGTACCATATCCGGCAAACATTCTACCGAATTCTCCTCCCCTTTTTTCTTTTTTGGTAATAATATTAATGGTTTTGATGGTTTCCCCATCATCAAAGCCAGTTAATTGCGCCTGAACGCTAATTTGATCCAAAAACTCTATCCTGTCGATTATTTCAACAGGAAGGTTTTGCATGGCCATGGCAGGATCATCTCCAAAGAAAGGTTCACCATCCACCAATACTTGCCCTACTGTTTCACCTTGCACCTCAATGGTATTTCCTTGCATGGTCACTCCAGGCATTTTCCGAATCAATTCTCCTGCACTTGCTTGAGATCTGGTCTTATACGCATTCGCATTAAGGGACAAAGTATCCCCTTTCATCTCACCAGTCATGGTAGCTGCTTCAATTTCGTAAGTTTCCAATAAACTTCCCTTCTCCTCCAGTTTAAACATCCCTAATTTGTTGTTGGATGGATTATTGATGGTATCGGTAAAATCTTCAAAACCTATGAAACTAATATTAAGTACAAAAGTGGATACATCTGGTTTATCAAGCTGAAATTGTCCTTTTTCGTCGGTAAAGGTATTGGCCAGCGTATCCCCTGAAGCATTGAGAACAAAAATATAGGCTCCAGGCAAAGTCTCTTTGCTTTCTTTATCTTGTACCCCCCCCTTTAGAAAGGTTTGCCCCCATACATTTCCAGAAAAAGTGACAGTAAACATGATTAATAATACAATCTTATTCATAATGAAATAGAATTAGTTTTAATAATCTGGTTAAAATTATAAGAGCGGGTATGCAAATATACAAAATTTAAAATATTTATATGATTAAATTATATAAATGGAATCGACATCTACTAAACGGAATAAAAGCCTTATGATTTGATAAATTTAATTGTAAAAAGACACTTACGATTAATTATTATGAACCTAACCGATTGTTTTCCAAATAGTTTAAATATTTAGCTTTTTCAAGTCCGATCACACTGCATAAATATTTATTTTACCTAAAAACCGTATACAAAGACAAATAGATATTGGAAGCACATATAAATATAGGAGCCCAACAATTCATAAGGAATTACTTAAATAAAAACACCTTATTTTTGAGACAAATAAAAAAAATCAACCTTTTATACCGGAGTAACTTTGACAAAATGATCAATCATTATTACCTTTAACTAAAAAATAACGCACAGCACTAAACTTTGATGTAATGCTCAATTTTAAGAAAATTTTTTATTTTCCTGTTTTAATATCTTTGTCATTAATCTCCTTTTCAGGATGTGGAGATGGAGAAAATGATGAGCCTTCAGGATGCAATAGTTTTAACTGGTCAGTTGAGCTCAATGATGAGTTAACCGACTTAACTACAGCGATTTCAAATTTTGCTCAAAATCCAACAGAAGCAAACTGCAACAATTATCGACAGGCACTTTTAACCTATGTGGATGCATTAAGACCTTATGGAAACTGCCAAGGGTTGACGGGGCAAAACAGGGTTGAATGGCAAAAATTGATCGATGAATACGAGGAGGATTTAAATGAAGAGGACTGCTCAGACATTTGATTAACGGTCTCGAGAAATGGTATCTATTTTGCCAATAAATACCATTTTTCGAGACATTATTGTGCCTTTTATTTATCTCCATTTTTCTCCTATAGTATTCTCCGGTTTTAATCTTATGCATTGGATAAGGGATTAAAAAATCTTTCTTTTTTCATATAGAATTAACCAACCACCTATTTTCTTACACTGAGTTTTATAATGCATCTATTAGGCTCAATGTATTATTAATAATCCCCCCTTTATTCAAGAAAAAAACTCCACCAGCAAAGAATTAAGCTTTCTCTGAGATGAAGTTTTTAAGTGTCAAATCGGCCAAATCAGTCAAATAAAAGCCAATAAATCGATAATCCTTATTTAATATCACCTAACAAATCCAATAATCGAGCGATGATCTTATCTGAAGCAATCTCTTCTACTCTATTGGTTGAAAGCCATGTTTCGTAACCACCCAGTTTATGTTGCTCCGGGGTGGGCAAATAACCAAAAAGACCATTTGCCAGACCAATGGTAAAATGATCTTCCAAGGGACTCTTTTCCTTTAATTCAAGCCCTATTTCAACAAAGGTTTCGAAGGGTATGGCGCCAATTCCCAAGTCTCCGATTTTAAAAGCCTGAATGACTACATCAATATCATCCGGAAACGTTTCCATCTGCTTGATACGTTTGGCATAAGTTTTTTCGTGTCTATGCCTGCCTTCAACAGTTTCAGGCCTGGCATTCACTTCATCTACAAACTTGGCCAATTCAGGACTTGGTCTACGAACTTTGAGATTTAGTAGCGCTTGTTTGGCATCCAAAGGCACCCAATCCAAATAGTTAATGCCATGATAACCTTTCATCACTGCCATGGCCACATCATCAGCCACCAACTTCATTTTTTCATAAGGAGGGCGGCTTACCCTAGGGCCTCGAAAATTGATATTGTTTATATCCCCGGAAGTACCATTTGACATCATGGCAACAAACTCCGGATTCTGCCGGTCTGCTCCAAGTAATTCCTGAATCTTGTCAGCAAACATACCAAAATAATCTGCTGACACATGACCTGTAGGAACACCTCCTACATAATGTAAGGAGTAATTGGCAAATAGAGCCAATGGCCTGCCATCTGTTGCTTGAATGGAAAGGTAAGACACTTCAGGATCTGTAGGGCCTGCAGGTTCCAATAGGTTAGGGTTACCCACTCCCGGATTCATCACGGCAATGTCATTGCCTCCCAATGGATTTGGCGTGGGTGTACCCGGCTTCATCTTCCAACGTCTATTGAATACATGTTGTGGCACATCCACAGATCCCCAGCCTATCCTTGCCGGCTCAAGGTTACCCAAAGCAATTTGGACCCCATCCGAGATTCTAGAAGCCAAAAATGATTGATACTCATCCAAAGGCTCATCCGGGTGCCATTCCCTGCCTTTGTCCCCCACACCTCTGGCACTTGTAGCGGAATGGGTATGGGTAGATGCTATCAAAATATGAGAAGCCGGAATACCTGTGGCTTCCTCAATGCTTTTCTTGGCTACATCAAACACTTTTTGATCAACACCAACATTGTCTACAGTTACCATTACCAATTTATTCTCTCCATCGTCCAAAACTATACTTCGGGCATAGAGCTCATCATGAATGTAACCTGCAGGAGGAGAGTTCCACCCGCCAATAATTGGGCCGCCTAGTTTTGGACTAATGTTACTTTTGTAGGCTCCTGCTTTGAAGGACTTGTTCCCTTGAGAATAAACAGGATTAAAAATTAAATAGCTTAGGAAAACCATGCAAATGGTTAATCCATGGAGACCTATGTTTTTGCTGAACAACATACAATCTTTTGATAGAATCTTCGTCATAACTTTTAAATATTTAAGATGGGTCAACTTGTTTATAGGCTTCCAATACGGACAACTCACCGGCTATTCCCGGCTTGCTGGAACTGTGCTCAAGACCTAAAAAGCCTCGGTATCCTTTGTCCCAGATATGTTGTAATAAATTCTTGTAATTGATTTCTCCGGACATGGGCTCAAAACGACCGGGTGTATCCCCAAGCTGAAAATAAGCTATTTGGTCCCAAGCATAATCAATGCTGGGTATTAGATTTCCTTCCTGAATTTGAACATGGTACACATCACAAAGCAGTTTTATACTTGGACTATCCACGGCTTTGGCCATAGCATAAGCCTGAGGCAGTTTATGCAAAAACATTCCTGGATGATTGATTTTATGATTCATGGTTTCCATGACCATCACTAATCCATGAGGTTCATAAATTTCTGCCACCCGCTTCAAGAGTTCTGTGGCATTGGCCAATTGAAAATCCCAGGGTAATCTAGGATCAGCCATCCCCAATACATTGTGTATAAACTTGGTATTCATCCGCTTGGCTACTTCTACAGAAGCCCTTACCTCCTTGAGTACATTGTCTCTGATGCTTTGATCCCTTCCCGCGAAGGTGACCTGCTTAAAGTCCATGGTGCCTACAAACTGCCCAAACTCCATCCCCAGTTGTTGGAGGGTATTGCTGATTATTTTTTGTTCTTCCAAGGGACGCCGTTGCAAAAAGGTACATTCCCAAGCATGAAATCCATTATCATGCCCCCACCTGATTTGGTCTTCCGGTGACTTTCCGGCCACATCCGCAAATAATCCAAAATCAGGTGAAAATTTCATATTAAAAGGGTTTGCCTTAGCCAAGGCCTGTCTTCCTTCCGGCAAACCAAGCCCTACAAAAGTAGCAGCTCCTGCAATTAGGCCATTCTTAAAAAAAGTTCTCCGTTTCATATTTTTGGTTTATTTTGGGTTAAAATCAAGGAGTCAGGTTGCCAAAATACTTGACAGCATGGAGGACATCTTCAAGATTATCCTCCATTTTGTGTTCACATTCCACATAAACTTCCCCATCAAATTGTTGCCTTTTTAGCTCATGAACTACAGCTTCAAAGTCAATTACCCCTTCACCTACCTTCACATCCTTAGCAGACTGGGTGGAAGCATCAAGATCTTTGAGATGTATACTTATCAGATGACCTTCCAGCTTCTTAAGGCTTTCCACGGCATCTAGACCACTTCTGGTCCAATGCCCCAAATCTCCACATGCTCCGAAATTAGGGTGGTTTTTTATGGCTGAAAGTACCGAGTCCGGATGCCAATAAATACTTCCTGCCTCCTTTGAATGTTGGTGCAAGGCTATTTTGATTTTGTATGCTTCGGCAAGTTTATCCACCATGTCCCAATTTTCTCTTTTGGGTTCAGCTACCAGGTATTTAATTTTCAGGGACTTGGCCAACTCAAAAGCTCTTTGCCAGCTATCCCTGTCATTTGCTTTACCAACATACATGGATTTCATTTTCAACCCATTGGTTTTCAAAAGTTTCCTTACTGCCATTGCATCTGAAGGGCTGAGGTCTGACATGGTTTTATCGCCAAAGTCTCCACCCAACTTATGAAAATCAAAACCTTCTACATATTTCGCTCCGGTTGTTTTCGCCTTTTCCAAAGTGGCAGAAAAAGGAAACCGATTGAAGGAATACAAGGCTACACCTATATTCCAATCACTTTTAATGACTGATGCTTCATACAAAGGCCTTTTCACCACACTTGCCAAACCAAGAAACAGTATTGGCAAAGCAATAAACACCCAATATTTTTTTAACATATTCTTCTATTTGCTATTGATGTATAAAAATTTTCTTTATTCAGCATTTCTTATAAAAGCCATCAGGTCAGCAATTTTTTGTTGATCAAGCTGAGCTGACAATCCGGGCATAAGGGACATATTCATCCCCTTTATGGCTTCAATATCTTGGCGATTTATAGCTTGTTCTATTCCCGGAGAAATCCTAAGGCTTATTGCCGCTGAAGTTTCATTCATAATCATTCCTTGAATAGTTTCTCCGTTTTTAAGAGTCACTTCCCATAAGTCAAAACCTGGAGCAATAGACAAATTAGGGTCCAAAATATTGGCCATAAGATCTTTTGGATGCCAATTGTGCAAGGTACCTAGATCAGGCCCAAAAGCCACTCCACCTTTCCCTCTAAACTGATGACAAAGGGCGCAATTTTCTATGTAGACTGATTTTCCTGCAATAGGGTCACCATTTATTTCCAGGGCCTTTTGGTACTTTTTATTGATCTCCTCTCCTTCATCCTTAGTCAGTAGTTCTCTTGCAAAATTTCGAGTGGCCTCATCTCCATTGTTCATAAGCCTAACCCTCATTTTCCAGCCAATCGCTACTGTGGGAATTTTTCCATCTTTTAACGCCTCAAGCAATAGTTTGACCCGATCGGATTCGCTCATAAAGGTTCCCAAGGCGACATCTCTTATTTCAGGTGTCAGAGAATTCCATTTGCTAAGAAGATATTCAGGTACACTTGTTCCTTTGATATTGCCAAGGGCTTGCATCGCTGCGATTTGCAACACAATCGGTTCAGTAGTAGCAATCATTGCTTTCAATTGATCGGCATAAGGGCTTACATCTCCCTCTGGTAAAAACCTTAAAGCTTCTGCTCTTCGGTCTTCTGGAATGGACTGATCTGAAGCAATGATCATGGCTTTGTCCATGCTGGATTTAAGCAATTTCTCGTCTTTGAAATCTAAGGTTTTGATCAAGTTCAATGCAGATTTTCTAAGTCCTGCATTTGGGTGATCAAAAAAGGCAAGTACTACTTTATCCATATAGGCTGTTAGCGCTTTCTCATTCTCCTCATTTCTCTTGACTCCATCAGCTATTCCATATAATACAGATGCTTCCCAACCTCTGTTTTCCGATAATTTGAGGGCTGACTGAAGCAATTTTTCTGCTTCCCCTTCATTCTCATTGGCTGTAACCATGGCTGTTAATCTGCGAACCAAACTACCATAAGCAGGTACATTTTTATCAAAGCGATCTAGTACTGTTTTTATTAATGTTGTATTCTGGGATGTAGAGGCAGACAATGCTGCGATTTGTACCCACTCATCAGAAAGGTCATGAAACAACAATTCTTCGGCAACCTGCCCTGCTTCTTCTGTTTCAATAAAACCCAATGTACAGAGCAATTGAAATCTAACTCTTGGATTGGGATCTGTATTTAGATTGAGCAATGCCTCCACTAAATCATTTGACTCATTGAGATGCATTTCAGCAAGCTTAATGGCATTTTCTCTAACTCCCGCTTCAGAGTCATTTAAGCCTTGAATAATCAGATCTGTTCTCAAGCTTTTCAAGCCTTCCATAGTCCATAATGCATGCAATCGACCTTCTGCAGATTCTTGATTGGTAGCCATTTTTTCCAATTCAGGTATCACCTCCAGGTTTTCGGCTGTGACTATAAGCCTTTGGGCATGATTTCTCCACCAATGGTTTTTATGTGCCAGGTACTTCACCCATTCCTTGGGGCGCTCAGCACCAAAATCCAAGCCCGAAGTCCAATCGGCTTTGCCAAAACCTGTTGGACTTATCCGATATATTCTTCCCATTTCCACACCATCATACAAGCCACCTGCAGCCACGGCTTCATCAGACATCCATTCGGGATGTTCTATAATCCTACGATAATAATCCAGCACATACAGTGCACCATCAGGACCTACGTACATATTTACAGGCCTGGACCAAGAATCTTTAGAAGCCAGAAACTCCTTATTTTCTCGTAATCTTTCAGCAATAAATGTGGCTCCTTTTTCTTTTAAAATATCCACATGAACTAGGTTGCTTACAGATTCAGCAACAAAGACAGCATTCTCAAAAGGTTCCGGAAAGGCACCGCCCAAGTAGGCCGTCAAGCCGCTAGAAGAGGTTGTCAATCCTACAGGAGTAAAAAGCTGACGATCAGGATTTGTGGTAATTTGAAAAACTTCTGTTTCCTTGCCATGATCAGAAATAGATTCACTGGCATTAGAAACAAGCAATCCCGGATTTCTGGAAAGGTATGGGGCAGCAATTACTTCATGGTAAATGTGGTTTTGATTGTGTGTCAGTAAATACCTACCCCAACGGTCAAAAGTATGCCCAAACTGGGAACGAGTAGAGGCCAATTCTGCCACATGAGTATTCGGTTTAAACCTAACCGAATGGCCATTGGCATTTTTGGGTAAGACTGAACTTTCCGGCTGAATGGGGAAAACGATGTTTGATCCTTTATCTCCAAACTCTTCTTCGTATTTCCTTGTGCCAATATGCCCTAGATGGGATAAATGTATCCAGTTGTCCAATCCATAAATGGGATTATTTACATTCACATGGGGGTTGGATAGAGAGAAACCTGTCATTATCACTTCTTTTATATCCGCAACGCCATCACCATCGGTATCTTCAAGGTACAAGACATCCGGTGCATCCGTTATCAAGACGCCATTTTTCCACCGCATGATACCATTAGGCAAAACCAATTGGTCTGCAAAAACGGTACGCTTGTCCATTACCCCATCCGAATCGGTATCTGAAAGGAGTACAATTCTACCGGAGCCACTTTTGTCAATCGGATACCCGGGCATCTCCACTACATACAATCTCCCAAATTCATCAATTTCCATGTCCACAGGATCCATAACCAAGGGTTCGTGGGCTATTATCTCCATTTGAAAGCCCGGAGCCAGTTCAAAAGTAGCCACTGCATTTTCGGGAGAAACTGAGCCTTTACTTGACGGTTCACTGCTTTTTTCTCCACATGATTGTAAAAAACAAACTCCTAAGAGGTATAAAAAAATAATGATCTGACTGATTTTTATATTATTCATTCTCTATTAACTAATATCCTTACTATTATTGATGCTTTATAATTTTTGATTGATATGGACTTGGCCCTCTTCTTCCCAAAACTTATCGATAATTTCCACAGTTCTGTCTACCAACAATTGTCCTCCTTCTGCCCCCACTATATTGCTTTGACAGACTGCACTGTATCCTCCACCTGCAATGGCCTTTTCGGTAGGTAAATAAGTGCCCGGACCAGCCAACTGGATAACAAAAGTTTGTATGGCCTTGCTTCTGGCCTGAATGCGAATACCATAATCAGTAAACAGTTCAAATTGATTGGTGGCGATTGCTGCATCACCAATTCGCAACACGTGAATCTCTGAAGTGTAGGTAGCTTCAGGATTTTTTTGTTGTGCTTCGTACCGTTTTAAAACATCCCCAAACCAAGTCATTTTGGCATAAAGCAAAGGGGCCTTGGGGGGATCAGCAGCTATTTGATCCTGACAATCTTTTACCACTTTTTCAGAAGCTATGTATTCTTCCTCTGTAATGATACGCATCGGTAGTTCAAGGTTTTCCATTTTATGGTGAAAAGCCACATTGGTATGCCGGTCATTTTTTACAATTTCATAGGTATTTTCCACTGCCCTTATGATGCGTTCGGCAATGTCATCCATCCGGGTCTTTTGAGCAAGTTCCTGCATTCTGGCCAAGCCGGCTTTTCTATACATACTATGTGGGGATTGGTCTCCTGCTGCACCTATCCACCCCAGAATACTTATCTCATTACCAAAACGGGCTTTCAGTTTTTCCCTAACCGGGTGCCAATAATCTGCATTGACGGTGGTTTTATGCTCGAACTCTTGGGCCGGACAGGCCACATCCACACTCATGGCTAGTAATTCATCAGCTTCGTTCCAGAAAAATAAGGCATTCATATCATGGTCTTCATAGCCTTCAAGGTTTTGAAATTCCTCTTTATTTGTATTCCCATACATTACACTGGTCCCATCCTTATAGACCGTTCGTCGATTGTATCCTACTGCCGCACGGTCCATTCCCCAGGTAACACTTCCCTTGCTTCGATTTTCCCAAGCCTCAACTATGGCAGCTGTCACATTTCTTACAAATAAAGCCCGATAATCTTTCACCTTGGTTACGCCTTCATCCGGAATGGGATAGATAAATGAAGACTCTTCCAAATCGTCTTCCAAGACCGGAGCTGTATGGGTATGCGTAGCACTTACAATAATTTTATTTACATTAAAACCGGGAATTCGTTTGGCTACCTCCTCCCTAAGCTCCTGCCTCAACCGGGCAGAAATATATACCAAGTCACAGGAAACAAAAACTGCGGTATCTAATCCAGTCTGACCATCTCTTGATTCGATGGCTACTATTCCAGCATACAAAGGAGTGTCTGCCGTTTCTGCAATTCTCATATGAAACTGTCCCATAAGTGCCACAGGTAATTTTGGACTAATATCTGCTGTAGCAGCTCCCAGGTATAAATCATTGGCTTGCAAAGGCACAATCAACCAAAAGGTCATGGCCAGTAACACACATAATCTCACCATAATGTTATTGTTTATTATTTAACTTCTTTGTCCCATAATTGATCAATCAACTCCACTGTCCTGTCTACCAAGACCTGACCTCCTTCAGGTCCTACTATATTGCTATGGATGACTGCACTATAAGCGCCACCATTTACAGCACGCTGTGTCGGTAGATAAGAACCCCAATCTGAACTTCCAGCAAGCTGAATTACAAAAGTTTGCAAAGCTTTACTTCTGGCCATTATTCGCATGCCAAAATCCGAAAACAGTTCAAACTCATTCGTACAAATAGCTATATCCCCCAAGCGGATGACATGCAAGTCCATGGGATACAATGGCTTGGGGTTTTCCAATTGCTTCTCATAGCGTTTTACCGTTCTTTCCTGCCAATTCATCATTCGATATAGTGCGTCAGCAGCTTTAGGATCCTCGGCAATTTGCTCTTTGGCATTTTGAACAAAAGCTTTGGCTTCCAAATAGTTTTTTTCAGTGACCCATCGCTCAGGCAAAGACAATTCTTCCACATGATGTCTAAATTCCAAGACGGAATGTCTTTCTGAAGCTACAGCATCATAGGATTCATCTACCGCCAGAATTATTCTTCGTGCCAATTCTTCTGTTCTACTAAGGTTTCTGAGGTTTCGCATCCGATCATCGGCAGCTTTTCTATATCTCATATGGGGTGTGATGTCTCCTGCAGCTGCTGCCCAGCCTAAAATATTAACCTCTTTTCCATACTTAGCTTTAAGGCCTTCCCTAACCGGATGCCAATAATCGGCATTGACAGCATGGCGGCCTTCTACCTCTTGGGAAGGACTTGCCACGCCAACTACTATGGATATTAGCTTACCTTTTTCATCCCACAAAAACAAGGTGTTGACATTGTGATCCTCTGAGCCTTCAAAGCTTCTAAACTCCCGTAAATTGGTTTTACTGCTCATTCCGGAGGTCCCATCTGCATAGACAATTCGTCTATTATAACCTGCCACCGCATAACCCATTCCCCAAGCCACAGATCCGGGAGCCCTTTCTTTCCATGCTTCCACTATGGCTGCACTCACTTTTTCCACGAAGAAATTGCGGTAATCTTTAACTTGAGTGACCCCGGATTTAGGAATCAAATACTCTCCTTCCAAAGCCAATACTGGTGCAGTGTGGGTATGGGTTGCATTGAGGAAAATTTTGGTTTCATCAATCTCAGGTATTTGTTTTTTTACATGCTGCCTTACCAGGCCTATAAGATCTTTAGGAATATACAGTGCATCACATGAAACCATAATGGCTTGCTCTCCATCTTCACCTTTGGTTTCGAGCACCATCACAGTTGCAACCAAAGGGGTTTCAGCAACCTCAGCTATTCGAAGATGAAATTGGCCGGTAACAGCCACAGGCAGTTTTGGGGTAATATCTACTGTTCGGGCCCCAATATAAAGTTGGGAGGCCATTATAGGGCTCATTACCAAAAGGCAGAAGCATGTTAGTACAATTGTTTTTATATATCCTTCTCTCATCATATTTACAGCAGTTCTATTTCATTCAACTTTCGAATCATATCTAATTCCAATCTTATGGCCACAATTTATCAATCATGGAAACGGTCCAGTTTACCAGAATTTGACCTCCTTCAGGTCCTACTTCATTGCTCTCAACGATGGCAGAGTAATGTCCTCCTGCTACAGCTTCCTTGGTAGCCAAATAATTTCCAGGCCCCACCAATTGCACCACAAAAGTTTGTAAAGCCTTACTCCTGGCTTTCATTTGTATTCCGTATTCAGTAAACAACTCAAAGGGATTGGTACAAATCACAACGTCCCCTATTCGCAGCGCATGAAGTTCCACAGGATACATGGGTTGGGGGTTCGATTGTTGGACAGCATACCGGTCCAGGACCTTATTGTACCAAACAATTCTTCGGCTGAATACTTGAGCCCGCTCAGGATCATTCAAGTCCTCATTCCTCATTTTTAGCGCATGATTGTATTCTGTTTCTGTTACCACCCGCATTGGAAGTTCTATATTGTTCACCTCATGTTTCATTATAGGCAATTTATGCTTGTCAATTTTAACCGTTTCATAGGTTTCATCTACTGCACGAAATATTCTTGCGGCAATTTCTTTCAAGTGATATTCATTCCTGAAATTAACTCCTCCGGTATGGGTAGCGAAATCAGGACTCTTTTTTTCATTGCGCAAAGCGATCATTCTCCACTCTGCAAATTCATCATATCGAGGTCTAGGCGTTTGGTCACCTGCTGCTCCTATCCAGCCGGCCACTACCAATTGGCGGCCATATTTTTCTTTAAGGCCTTCTCGTACAGGGTGCCAGTAGTCAGCATTGATTGTAGATCTATTTTCTACAATTTGCGCCGGACTTGGCACATTGATACATGTGGCTACAAATTCTCCTTTATTGTTCCAAAAAAACAAGGATTGAATGGCTTGATCTTCATAGCCCTCAACTTTAATGAAATTTGATTGAGCAGTATTTCCATACATTTTAGCTGTACCATCTTCATATACTGCTCGTCTATTGTAGGCGACTTTTGCATGACTAATGCCCCAAGACACGCTACCTCGCTCTCGCTGATTATAAGCTGTAACAATGGTTTTGGCTACCCGGTCGGATACAAATTCCAAATAATCCTTTACTTGGGTAACTCCTTCAGGAATGTTGTATCGATTGTCTCTCACAACGCCACCTGTATGGGTATGCGTAGCGTTAATTATGATCTTTTTTGTATCCAATACAGGCAAGCTTTTTTTAACCTCCTTCTGGATCATTTCTTTTAATGCTATAGGAACGGTGACCATATCACAGGAAACAATTACTGTAGTATTTTCACCTCTGGATTCTAGAACAATGACATTGGCTGTTAAGGGTGTTTCTGCCACTTCCGCAATCCGGACTGTCATTTGACCATCTACTGCCACAGGAAGTTTCGGTGTAATGTCCACAGTGGCTGCACCTATGTATAAGTTTTGTCCAAAAGTAACATTGGGCTTGAGTTGAAAAGCAGTAATTACTAGGTAGAAAAAAATGGTAAATAAAAGCTTGTTCTTTACGCTTAAAACTTGATAATTAATTGGTATATATTTTTCCATAATCATAAATTAATATTTTAATCGTTCAGAAAAGCTCGTTTTTATACGAAGCCATAAATTATATCCATGGCTGAAACTTTTCTGATTAAAGTGGTAGATGAAATTTTACCACATGGTGTTTATGATATTAAGTGTTTCGGCTACCAATTCATCTCCACCTTTGGGACCTATAAGTGTACTCGCAGGAACAGCCCCATAAGCACCGCCTTTGATAGAACGCTTGGTTGGCAGATAAGAACCTGAACCTGTAAGTTGTACAATAAAAGTCTGGATTGCCGGACTCTGCGCCTTCATTTGCATCCCATAATCCAAATACAGCTCAAATGGGTTGGTCGCAAAAACAGCATCCCCAATCCTAAGCACATGCACTTCAATGGGCATTTTAGGTTGAACTTTTTCCAATTCATACCTTTCCGCAACCACCAAACCTCTTCTTAGCTTGCTGTAGCTAATGGTAATATCCTTGTACCACCTTGGGGTTTCAATCATTACCGGATTGTCGCGCACCTCAGCTTTTAATCTATCATATTCAGCCTGCCAGCTTTTGGCCTCCTCGGTGGCTTCAGCTACATCTTCCGGACTAAGTAACCTCCTTGAAAGGGGTACCAATTTCATTTCATGTTTGAACTCCGGCTGCCATTCAATATTGGCCTTCATGACAGGAAATAAATCGATCACTTCGTCAGCTATACGCTTGGCAATTTGCTTACGCTGTGCAAGACTACCCCTGCCGGTTCCCTCTTCACCAAATCCCAAGAGTTGTTGCATTCTTTCTTCTGCATTTGACCCCACCATTACATGCGGCGATTGATCTCCTGCAGCACTTGCTTGCGCCAATACATAGATGGAATCTCCTAAACTTTTTCTCAAGGCAACTTTGGTGTCATGCCAAAAATCTGCCGATAACTTATAGGAATGTTCACTAACCTGAGAAGGTGCCGCTACATTAATTATAACACCAGTAAGTTGTTTATTTAGGTCCCAAAAATACATCAGGTTTAGGCTATGGTCTTCATGCCCTTCTATATGGCTAAATTCAGATGAATTGGTATTGCCATACATGCGTGATTTCCCATGTTTAAGGGCTTGAAGCCTATTTAATCCCACCACAGCATGCCCGAGGCCAAAACTCATTCCCCCTGGTTTTCTTTTTCCCCAAGCATCAAAAACTCCTTCCGCTATTTTATCTGCTGCAAAAGATATATAGGTTGCAGGAGACATGGCCGGCTTACCATTGGCCATTTGCTCCAAACTTACCCCATAAATAGCTTCAACAGCAGCAGTGGATGCCACATAAGGTGCTGCATGGGTATGGGTAGCATTTACAATGATTTGATCCGGCTTGATTGAAGGTATAGCTTTGACAACTCTAGTTCTTATTTCATCCCTCAAATTGGCTGTAGCTCTCATTCCATCACTTATTCCCACCAGGTCACAACTTATCCATATCGTTTTCTCTGAATTTGTTCCTTCCCCTGACTCTAACGCAAGAATGGTAGCGGTCACAGGATCCAATACCCCTTCTGATAGTCTCGCATGAAATTGTCCTGCCACCAAGACCGGTTTATCAGGTGTAATGTCAACAGTAGACCAACCAACTTTAAGGTTTTCGTCATTGTCAGATTGAGCATAATTTTGGAAGGAGAAAATGGATAAAAAAAGTAGGCTGAAGCATTGTTTCAAACAAATCATTTTTAGGCTTGGTTTATTTCAGAGAACAGTGTGGCAAATACTAAAGCAGCTATTGCCACACTGTGATATTAATCGTATTAATTTAATCTCTACTTACTCCCAACCAGGATTTTGAGTGAGTTGAGGGTTCAATGAAAGTTCTTGGACAGGTATAGGGTATAAATATAATTTATCGTCCCATGTTCTGGTATTACCGGGATAGATCACGCGGTACTCACCAGTTTCCGGATCTACTGCACCCACATAAGTCAGTGGATTTTCTAACAGCTTGCCCGCTTTCCACCTGACAAGGTCTTCCCAGCGGGTTCCCTCTCCTGCTGTTTCAATTCTTCGCTCTCTTCGAATTTCGTTGATCAAAGGAGTTACAGGCACCTCCCAGTCGGGCCAATTTGGATCTTCAAAACCTACATTCACCTCTAAATGAGGCATCCCTACCCTGTCTCTCAATAAATTGATGCTATTATCCAACACCTCTTGTGTGGCTTCTCCCAGTTCAGCCTTGGCTTCCGCATAGGTAACCAATAACTTACCATACCGGTAAGTAAATACATCTATGGTGGATTGATTTTGTAACCTATCTACTTCATAAGGTGAGTACCCTTTAGTAATATAATAACTTGTGGTCACATAGTTATTATCAAATTCAGGCATGGTACGGTAGTCAATGCTGCCGTCAGAGTAAATCCTGTAGGGACGATCGGGTACATAGATAGATTGTTTCATCCTTGGATCCCTGTCGACAAACTCATCTTCAAAATTTTGATCCCCTTGGTATAAAGAGCTAAGGGCTATAGGC
The DNA here is from genome assembly GCF_054781075.1 of Cyclobacterium sediminis. Taxonomy (NCBI): domain Bacteria; kingdom Pseudomonadati; phylum Bacteroidota; class Cytophagia; order Cytophagales; family Cyclobacteriaceae; genus Cyclobacterium; species Cyclobacterium sediminis. The sequence goes on from NZ_BAAGVC010000010.1 coordinate 285,335, forward strand.
AGTCCATCCTTACTCAAATAGGATTGCACAAAATCTTTGGTATATCCAGTATGTGGTTCACCCAAAGACCTTACGTTATTATGCATTCGGATTCCTTCAATAAATCTTTGAAAAAAGATAGCTTCCGGGTTTCCTGTAAGATTGTATTGAACAAAAAGATCAAAGTAATCTTGATTGGGATTCCCAGTTGAATAGAGACTAAAAAGCCCAGAGTTTATAACGGCTTCGGCTGCTGCAGCAGATTCAGCCAAAATTGCTTCATGATCACCTAGTCCATGGTATTTCCTGAAAGTCCCTTCAAAGAGACAAGCTTCGGCTTTGAAAGTAAGGGCAACATATTTGGTCAATCTATTCTCACCGGATTCTTCGGGAAGATTTTCAATGGCAAAATCCAAATCATTGAGCATATTTTCAAAGACTACCTTTCTAGAATCTCTAGGCTTAACAAGCCCTTCAGAATCAGTTTGTAAATCCTCTTCATACCAAGGGACATCACCAAAACGTTCAATCATTTTTTGGTAGTAGAAGGATTTAAAAAACCTTATTTCTCCTTCATATCTTAAAACCAAGGCATCTTTCTCCATTTCAGCAATTCTGGCTAAGGCATAGTTACATCGCCTAATTGGCTGCCAATCACTTTTGCCCCAGCCTCCACCAGTAGCAGGAATTACGTATTCACCCCAGACATAGGTATTTCTATCCCCCGGGGCATTGTTGTCCGATTTGTCATCTTTTCTCCAGTTAACTTGAGGATCTCTCAAATCAATATAAAATTGGTTGGCATAAAGCTCAATATCAGTGGAGGAAGTCCAAAATTGGGCATCACTAATTTGATCTAAGGGATACCGCTCCAAATATTCATCGTTGCAGGCAGTGGTTACTACAAGAAACAAAACGGAAATATATATAGTTATCTTTTTCACGACAGTATGATTTAGAAATTGATATTAGCACCTAAAGAAAATGAGCGGTAAATTGGGTAATACTGGGCCCCATTCATTTCCGGGTCAGATAAATTCTTGTACTCGTGAATGCCCGTTACTTCCCAAATATTATTTCCGGAAACATAAACCCTTACCATCTCCATCTTAACCCTTTGAGTCAAAGCTTTAGGAATTGTATAACCCAATGTCAACTGTTTCAGCCTGAGATAAGAGGCATTTTGAAGAAACCTGGTTTGAACTGCAGTAACATCTGAACCACCTGAAACCATAGGTCTGGGGAAATAGGCATCAGGATTTTCAGGAGTCCAGAAATCTGAAAGTAATTTATTGTGGGCATTCCACTCACTGGTATAGCCACCAAGCCAGAAATTATTGCTAAGCCACACATCACGTTTGGCTACGCCTTGGAAAAACACATCCAGATCAAAATTCTTCCACTGTATATCCGTCTTCACACCAAAACTGTATCTAGGCGTATTATTGCCAATTATCCTCCTGTCGCCGGGGTTATCTAAGGTGCCGTTTCCGGGAGATATTTTCCCATCATTGTCCAAATCAGCAAACAATAGATCACCGGCTTTTCTTTCTATCCCTACTAGGTTACTGTGATCCAACTCCTGCGCTTCGGCATCTGATTGAGCAATACCTGTGGTGGTATAGCCCCAAATTTCGCCAATCTGCTTGCCAACATAATAATCCGATATTAACCCAACAGGATTGCTAAATCGGGTTATTTCTGAAGTGTAATCAGACAAAATCAGGTTTACACCCCATCTCATCTCATTGCTTTGTTGCCGCCAACCTATGGTCATGTCCCAACCTGAAGTTTTCAAGTCAGCCGCATTTTCTCTGGGCTCTGTTTCAGCAAGGACAGCAGGAAGTGTTTGGGACCTGGTCAGCATGTTTTTGGTATCTCTTCGGTAAACATCGAAGGAGGTTGTCAACCTATTTTGAAAAAGACTAAAGTCCAGACCAAAGTTTCTTTGGGTTACGGTTTCCCAAGTTAAAGTAGGACTAACCAAACCTGGTGCATATACCGTGAGTGGCCTGTCTTCATTTAATATATAATTTACTGTACTTGCACTAAAAGTAGCGATGTAGGGATAATTTCCGGGCACATTTTGATTACCTAAATTCCCGTAAGACAGCCTTACTTTTAACATGTCAAAAGTATTTTTTAGGTCACCGAAAAACGCTTCATTATCTACCCTCCATCCTAAGGAAAGAGAAGGGAAAAAGGCAAATCTGTCGGCTTTGGGGAATTTAGATGAGCCGTCATAACGTCCATTAAATTCCAAAAGATACCTCCCATCGTAATTGTAATTTAACCTTGTAAAAGCACCTCTGATGGCATATTGTGAAGCCGCATCGCCTACATAACGCTCTCCATAAGCCAAATTCATAAATGGTATGGATTCCACCGTTAAGTTTTCCCTTTTCGAATAGAAATACCTGGAATCAAGATTTTCCTGGTTAAAACCACCCATTATTTTTATATCGTGCTTTCCAAAAACGTTCGCATAATCCGCATAGGCATTGAGCACATAATATTTGTCATTGTAGTTACTTTTGGTTACTTGGCTGGGGTTTGTAAAAGGATAATAACCACTTACGGACCCATCTACAAAGTACATTGGCAGTTTTTTCCAATATTCCTCCTCCTCAGTATTTTTAATATTGGAAGTATATTCAAAATTTATGGTGGTATTTTTTATAGGGGTCAACTGTAAAGATCCGGTTATCCAAGTATCTTGAATTTCTCTTTTCCTATGGCCTGCCTCATTGTAAAACTGAACGGTATTAGGTACCGAACCACCTGAGGCATAATTACCATCAGGAAAATAAACCGGCCAGTTGGCCCATTGATGCCACTGAAAGGGGCTATTGCCTTCCGGAAAATGATTGGTAGAATTGTTTGGTGGATAAATATGGTTGCTGTTGTTCATGGAAATCTTGGTTCCTATTTTGGCCCAATCTGTAATTTTATAATTCAGATTAGTCATAAAATTGTACCGCTTGTATTTCTCATCAAACTGCCTATTGATACCTTCTTGATATAAGTAATTTAAGGAAGTATAATAATCGAACCTGTCGTCTCCACCGGTAATGCTCGCTGTATACTGACTCATAGGATAGCTGTCTCTCATCAGTTCTTCGGCCCAGTTTGTATTGCCACTCATCAACCAAACATTGGGATTTTGAGGATCAGGAAATGCAGTAGGTTGACTGGGATCATTATAGTGGGCAATTATTTTATCCTGATATATATCAGTAAACTGATAGTAAGGCACACCATTTCTTGCAATATTTGCAGTATTCATGTAGTTCATTCGCTCCATTGCATCCATGGTTTCAAATTTCACTACCGGTGTATTTACAGCTGTATTGAAGGAAAGTGAGATAGCCGGTTTGTCATTCTTACTTCCCGATTTGGTTGTAATTAAAATCACCCCATAAGCTGCTCTGGCTCCATAGATAGCAGCTGAAGCAGCATCTTTAAGTACAGAAATGCTTTCGATATCATTGGGGTTGATCAAGTTTACATCCATAGGAACGTTGTTGACCAAAATCAAAGGTGATCCCCCATTAATAGAAGTAAAACCTCGAACATTAAAAGTAGCTCCCGCTCCCGGAGTACCTGTATTTTGCGTGATATTTAGGTTGGATATCTGACCTTGAAGACCTTGTCCAATATTGGTAATGGGCCGGTTTTCTAAAACCTCTTTACTAACACTGGATACTGCCCCGGTAAGGTTTTCTTTCTTTTGTGTGCCGAAGCCGGTAACCACTACCTCATCCAAAGATCCCATTTCTTCCTCCAAAGTGATATTGATGATTGTTTGTTGGCCTACTTCAATACGTTGGGACTGAAAACCAATGAAAGAAAAAACCAAAGTTGAGCCTTCAGGCACTGTCAAAGAATAATTGCCATCTATATCGGACGCTGTCCCTATTGTGGTGCCTGGGATGGCAATGGTTACACCCGGTAAAGGCTCTCCCTCTTGATCTACAATTTTCCCACTGATCTGTATATCGGCAAGCTCAGCAACATCTACTTTATTACTATTTTCTCTATGGCTATTTCTAACATGAATATTGTTATTTACTTGAGTAAAATTCAGCTGTGTTTGCCTGGCAATATTTTCAAGAATCTTATAAACCGAAATGTTTTTTTGACTGACCGTTACTCTTTGATTGAGACTGATTTGATCATCATTATAGGTAAACTTAAAATCAGTTTTAGATTCTATATTTTTAAAAAACCGCAACAAGGTTTTTTCTTTTAAGTCAAGCGACACTTTGACCTCATCAATTGATTTTCGCTGAGCATTGCCCGTGTTGGCCATCAACACTGTGCAGAAAATCAATTGGATGGCAAAGCCATAAAATAATCTTTTGGACACCATAATAAGTTGTCTCAGTATATATTTATTCATAATATTGTATGGTTTAAGTTTTAGACGACTTAACTATTGCCTCCCTTCAATTAAAGGAAGGCTACTCAAAGCAGGGTCTTATTCCCCCCAGAATAGGCCCTGCGATTTGCTTTTAACTGGTATCGATGTATGCCATGATGTTTTTGTTAATTGAACATTTCTACTTTTCTGTTTTCAATTTTAAATTTTAAACCGGACGTGATATTTACCCCTCGCAATACATTTTCGAGCGATTCATTGATATAAGTTCCGGAGTAGACCCAACTTTTTCTGATTTCACCTTTTAGAATGATTTCTACGCCATACCAAGCCTCAATTTTTTTCCTGCAATTTTCAAAATTGTCAGAATCAAATACGAGTACATTGTCTTTCCAACCTGTTACTTTAAGTGTATCAAAATCACTTTTATACAAATCCCCACTTTTCTCCATGACCAACATTTCGTCAGGGTATAAAGAGACCTGGTTGCCTTTCTGATCCTTAACCATAACCTTCCCAGTCATCAAGGCAACGGACAATTTATTTTCCTCCACTTTCACATTGAATGAAGTCCCCAAAACTTCTATTTTGGTACCTCCAATTAAAACCGTAAATGGTTTACCGTTTTTCTTTATTTCAAAGAACCCTTCTCCTTTTAATTCTACCCAGCGATTGGAGGTAGCTAAATCTGAAGGGTAACTGATCTCACTTGATGAATTGAGGTGCACTTTACTACTATCTGCCAAAGTAATAAGGGAGCGACTACCTATGGGAGTGCTTCGTTTAATCACAAAAGTTTTGTTTGATACAGGAGCAGGTTCTGAATATAGAAAAGTATGGTAGTAACCCATCCATGCACAAAATCCGAAAATTAAAATAGCTGCAATGTTTTTAATATTGTTGTTCTTGTCAGAATTTAAAAACCCCCTTCCAAGCTTCCCTTTTTCTTTATCTGCACTTATTATATTTTCAAAAATATCTATGTAAGCCGAATCACTTAAGTGCTCCCCTTCTTTATAACTAACCCCTCGTATAATGGAAATGGCCTTCATCACAATCTCCCGTTTTTCAGGATGCTCTATTAGCCATTTTTCCCAAAAATGTTGGGTATTCTTGTCCGGATTCTTTACCCAAAGGATAAAAAATTCATCTGCAAGAAAATCTACTAATTCAAAATCTTTGTACCTCATTGGATTACAATCACTCTTTAGGTTTAATTTCCTGACCACCAAGAATCTCTTTAAGGCTAGCCATTGCTCTATACACAATTTTTCTTGCTGTTTTAACCTCATTAAACCCCATTGTATCAGCTACTTCTTTATAGCTCATTCCCTCTTCATACAAAAGCAAAATGGCTTGCCGCTGCCTGCTTGTTAATTGACCTAATGCTTCTCTTACCAGCTCTTTGTTGGCCATCTCTTTTTCTCTTTGAATCATTATAGATTCAGGACAAATAGATATCGGGAAAAATTGGTCCTTTATTTCTTCAAACCTGAGCTCCGATAGTTTTTCAGCTTTTAAATTTTTTACTATTTCCCTTGTTAAAATTTTAAACAAGTATGCCCTAATGCATACAACCTCTCCCAAAGCACCTCTTTTTCTTCTTAGGCTAATAAAAATATTTTGTATGCAATCTTTTATCAGCTCCGTATCTTTGGTTATTTGTGAACCATAATGATACATCCTTTTGACATGGCTGCGGTAAATTAAATTAAATGCCAATTCATCTCCATTATCAAAAGCTTTCCATACCTCTCTGTCAGGTTTCTCTTTAATTGATTCAGGAGGTTCCATATGAAAAGATGACACCTTAGGCTGAACTGAATAATTATTCTTTTTAATTATTGATTTCATTTCTAGTTAGTGGTAAAGGTTGATGGTATCCTCTTTAAAAGAAGAGCAAAAAAAGATGAAAAACAACCCCATTAAAAAATTATTTTTTTGATTAAAAGATAAAATAAATATTTTTACTATGTATTTACGTATTTTTCAAAATTAAATAAATTATTACTTAAGTTTATAAAATATTATAGGGTGCGTACCCGAAAAATTCTACACCAACTAAAACCCTATTGATAAATAATAAAAAAAACTTGATATTATGCTAAATGATATTGGTGCTTCAAAAGAAGTTGTGAAGCGTGAAGGATACCTGAAAAATTGTCTTTTTATCACTTTTCTCTCCATAAAACAAAACTGTTATCGACAAATAAACCAAGCAATATTAAGGCATAAATTATTTTTCCCCTTTTACTCAACGCTTTTATTAATGGCAAGCACGGCATGTTGAATATGCTCCAAAACTTCATATATACCCACCTGCTTTCCCGAAATTTTTTCAAATGAAATTCAAATTTTGGCACTTATTATTACCAGTAAAACAATAAATCAAGCCTAATAAAAATAAATTGGCTATTTTGTACGATTAACATTCAATAGATATGGGATAACCCTCTAATAAACCTAATCTATTGAATTAATAGTATCAATTAACAAACAATAATTTTTGCCCAACAAAGCATGTACACGAGCACAAAATCATCAGTCCTAGGATTAATATTTATCGCACTTTTGTTTTCACAAATTACCGCTTGCACCCAAAGTAAAGAACAAACCTCTATTGAAGATTACCCGGATCCAGCAATCAACCCCAGCTCAAATTTAATGCTTACAGGGGATTGGTTTGGACATCCGCATGACATAGATTTTGACAATCTCCCTAAAATACCATCTAAACATGTGGTAGTAAGTGATGTAACGTCTGGCATTGAGCATAAAAGTTTTGATAAAGCCAAAGAGAGTGGTGGCGTTAATCAGCATTCCTACCTTACATTTTATGACAACCAATATTGGTTAATGTGGAGTGATGGTCCCGGGGTAGAAGACAGAGTGGGTCAGGTAGTAAAATATGCCACCAGCCCCGATGGCCTTAATTGGACTGATCCTGATTTCCTTACGCCTTACCCTGAAGGTTCGGGACCTGAATCAACTCATTACAATACCAGAACGGAACAGGGAATGCGTTGGATTTCACGAGGCTTCTGGAAAAGGGAGGGAGAGCTTCTCGCCTTGGCATCTCTTGACGAAGCGGCTGGTTTTTTTGGTCCAAGTTTGGAATTAAGGGCGTTCAAGTGGAACAAGGCTTCCAAATCATGGGAAGAAAAAGGACTTGTCTATAAAAATGCAATCAATAATTTCCCTCCAAAATTGCTCCCATCCGGAGATTGGTTGATGTCTAGAAGAGCCTATGACTATAAGGAAAGTGGCATTGAATTTCTTCTCGGTGGGACAAAAGGTTTTGACCAATGGGAGTCTTACCCGGTCATGGGATCCACAGCTGATATGGACCCGGAAGAACCCTATTGGTGGATCCTGCCTGACGGTAAAAATCTGATGGCTCTTTTTCGAGACAATAGAAAAAGCGGTTACCTATACAGGGCATTTTCCATAGACAATGGAAGGACCTGGAGCAATCCTGTACGGACTAACTTTCCTGATGCCAGGTCAAAATTTAATGGTTTAAGGTTAAGTGATGGCAGGTATGTGCTGGTATCCAACCCACATCCTAAAAGAAGAGATCCACTTGCCTTGTCAATAAGTGAGGATGGAATGGTGTTTACAAAAATGGGTTACCTCACCGGTGGGCGCCATATTGATTATCCCCATGTAATTGAGCATGATGGTCACTTGCTTGTTGCATTTGCCGGATCTGCTAAACAAAAAATCGAAGTTTTAAAGATCAAAATTTCAGACCTGGACAAACTGGAAATGCCTACTTTAAATTAGCAAGGTGAAAATTGGCTCCTCCCCTTATAAGTTAAAAAACAGGTTTTCCAAAAGCTCCGATAAAATCATGAAAAGAAGAAATTTTATAAGAATAGGTGCATTAAGCACCTTAATTTCAGGAAGCGGACTGACTGTCTCCTGCATGAATCAAAATTCAGGTTCCAAAATAGAAGATATCACTGATATTGCTGTGGTCGGTGGTACTCCTGCAGGAATAATGGCGGCTATTGCAGCCGCCAGAATGGGTTCCAATGTAATGCTTACAGCCTACCATTCACATCTTGGGGGAATGTCCACAAGTGGATTGGGGAAAAGCGATATAGAAAACAAGGAAGCCATAGCAGGACTTTTTAAAGAATTTACAGAAAAAGTACTGCAATACTATATCGATAAATATGGGGAAAATTCCGATAATGTCAAGCGCTGCAAGGAAGGCTATTATTATGAACCATCCGTTGCCGAATTGGTATTCAACCAAATGATAGCTGAGGAGAAGAATATCAAAATATTGTTCAATTATCAATTGGAAGAGGCTGAATTAAATTCTGGGAAAATCTCTAGGCTTGGATTTATAGATAGAAAAACAGGTGAGAACAAATTTCTTAAAGCTCAAGTATTTATAGATGCCACCTACGAGGGTGATGTTTTTGCCCTTGCCGGGGCAGGTTATCGTTTGGGAAGGGAAGGAAAAGAAGAATTTGGAGAAAAACATGCAGGGCATATATTTTTTGATTTCAACGAAAAGAAGTTTTTGGAAGGAGGAACCGGAGATGGAGATGACAGGTTGCCGGCCTATACTTATAGACTTTGCATGACGGATGATCCTGAAAACAGCTATGTGCTTTCTGAGCCTCCTTCAGGGTATGACAGAAACAATTATGTAGCTTACTTCAAGGATTTAGAGGAAGGGAGATTAAGCGCCCCTAAGGTTTTCAAAGAAGGGCATGGTTATTATGCAGACCACTTTGATACCATGGTACGGGTATTTTCATTTACGGAAATCCCTAATAATAAATACGATGTAAATATAAACCCAAGGCCTTTGGGTTTTCCATTTGTTGGAGAAAATTATGCTTATCCCGGATCCAAATGGGAAAACAGAGAAAGAATATTTCAGCACCATAGAGAACTAACCTTAGGCCTGATTTATTTTGTTCAGAATGATCCGGAAATCCCGGAAGAACAGCGAAATCTGGCCATGAAATACCATCTGCCAAAGGATGAATTTACGGACAACGACCACTTCCCCTGGCAATTGTATATCCGTGAGGCCAGGCGACTAAAAGGAAAATATACCCTTACAGAAAATGATGTTACCCTGAATGGGGAGGCTCAAAGAACGACAGTTTTTGAAGACACCATTATCACGGGTGAATTTCCTATAGATAGTTTTCCTGTTTCTAAGGTCCCATCTAAGGACAATAAGGTTTTGGAAGGCTATATAGGGATGTATGAAATATCTCCTTACCAAATACCCTATAGAATCTTGGTTCCTGAAAAAGTTCAGGGGCTAATTGTCCCCTTAGCGGCCTCCACAACACATGTTTCCTATTCAACCGTTAGAATGGAACCTTTATGGATGGGAATCGGGCAAGTTGCCGGCATTGCGGCTCACTTGTCCAGAAAATTAAAGGTTGACATAAAGGATGTACCTGTGTTACAGCTCCAGGACATTCTAATTAAGAACCGTCAGATATTAACTTACTTTAAAGACATTGACCGGTCGGACAAGGCATTTGATGCAGTACAATTTTGGGGTACCAAAGGATTTTTTGACTCCTATATGGCCAGAACAAAGGAAAAACTATCTTTCCAAGATTATACACTATGGCTAAGTATTCTACGAAACATGCCCAAAATGCCAAAAGATCTTTCTGCCGGCAAACCGGGCAAGTCTGTTGAAACCGTATCAATTTCTACCATTGATAAACTTATTCAATCCCTTAATAAATCAGGGGGCTTACATCTAAACGCAGACTCTTGGTTGTATAACAAAAGGGAAAAAGCATCCGCAGTACTTCGAGGGGAAGCCTGCCTGGCCATGTATCAATTGTATCAGAATACTAGTTTGACTTAGAAAGTCACCTACTACTTAACTCCATCAAGTAATTCAATTTTCCTTATTTTATTAAGTACTGCCACAATAGAAGTCAGCGTTCATTTATAGGTTTACTTGATGAACGCTTAATTTCCTAAGCCCTGAAATTCGTGCTAATATTCAAGTCGGGCTTTTTTATTTTTCACTGAAGCTCCGATAACGTTTCCGTTACTATTTTTAGAATATTCTTTCATTATTTCTCTCGTATTGACTATATAGTAAAGGGATTAGGGCATTGGAAGAAATTTATTTGACAGAAGGAATCACCTTTATCATTCCAATTTTCAAAAATTATTTTAACCACTATAAAAATGAAAAATAATCGCAGAGAATTTATCAAAGTTGTAGGTATGGCGGGTGCCGGTATCGTTGTAGGTGCTAGCAGGGCACAAGCTGAAACTCAAAAAAAACTGCTACACAGACAATCTTTCAATATGCATGGTTATGCGGCACCCAAAATGGACAGGGTACGAATGGGATTAATTGGTATAGGTAGTCGAGGTTCAGGTACATTAAACCGTTTTGCAAGCATAGCAAATGTAGACATTATAGCCTTATGCGATATTCTTCCCGGAAATATTGAAAAAGCACTTAAAACAATAGAAGGTTATGGACATAACCCAGACACCTATACAGATGGTGAAGAAGCTTACAAAGCATTGTGTGACCGCAATGATATAGACCTGATTTACATTGCTACCCCTTGGAAATTTCATGCGCCCATAGCCGTTTATGCCATGGAAAGAGACAAACATGTTTATACTGAATTGCCGGTAGGTATTTCGCTGGAAGAATGCTGGCAGGTGGTGGAAACTTCGGAAAGAACAAAAAAGCATTGCTTTATGGGCTGTGGTTCTTGTCACGACGGCATGTCTGCCACTGTTCTAAATATGGTAAGAGAAGGCTTCTTTGGTGATTTGGTTCATGGAGAAGGTAATTATGTTCATGATAGGGTAAATGGACCGGACAGATGGGAAAGAGATGCCGACAATTGGTTTGGCTACCGACCTTGGCGCTTAAAGGAAAATGTAGGCAGGAATGGCAACCTTTATCCTCAACATGGACTTGGCCCCGTCGCTCAGATGATGGATCTTAATTACGGAGATCAGATGGAGTATTTGGTATCCATTTCCAGCGGTGATTTTACCATGGCGCCTAAAATGAAAGAACTGGCAGAAAAAGATCCTTATTTTGATCCTTATGATGGACTGAAATTCCGTGGAAACATGAATACTACTCTTATCCGAACCTATAAAGGAAGAACAATCATGTTGCAACATGATATCAGCTCACCACGGCCAGGTTCCAGATTCCAATTGATCAGTGGTTCTAAAGGTATTTATGAAGCAAGACCGCCGAGAATAGCGGTTAGTGAGGAGTATATGGAAGAAAGTGAATTCAAAGCACTGGTAGAAAAATACACACCCAATATCACCAAAAAATTTAATGAAAAAGTAACCCAGGCTGGTGGCATAAAAGGAAGCAGAGGCTATGAAAGGGTTACGGCCAGTGATTGGCGATTGATTGATTGTCTTCGAAATGGCCTACCATTGGAAATGGATGTGTATGATGCAGCCTTGTGGACTGCCGTCACTCCTTTGAGTGAGCAATCAGTAGCCCAACAAGGCAAAACAATGAAGGTCCCTGACTTTACCTCAGGTGCTTGGAAAACCAATAAAAGAGGCATGGACATAAATTTAAAAGAAGGGGGTACAACCAATTTAATCTAAGGACCGGCAGGTAAAGTTTTATGAATAGTAAAGGTACTTACCCATAGCGGTTGTTTGGGATCTATGAGGCAGAAGGACCGAGAAGTAAAATCATGGATGGTGCTATTAACAGAAAGTCGGTTGAGGAATTTCAAATGTTTCCTGAGAAACCTGGCATTTTTCTGAGTAGTGGCGAAAAAAATGCCAGGTTTCTACTTGGAAGAAGCACCAGAGACACTTGGACAAACCATAAAAAAAGGAATTAACACACTAATTCTTAGCTAATTCCAACCAATCCTTATCTAAAATTACCACAGGCCAATCACCAATGGGTATATTTTGGAAGGATAATACTTTACCATTTTTAGCGTAATGATCTTCGTCGAGTTCATAAACATTCCCATCCATAAGGTTCAGGAATACAGGATTTTTGATTTTGGTATGTGTTATGGTAAAGTTCACCAATTCGGTATCCATTAGATCCTCAGGTTTCTCACCTCCTATCCATACCGTGATGGCTGTACCCCTCACACCCTTTTTTGTGTAAGAAAAAACGACCAAATCATTTACCTCTTTTAAAACTTCAGCTTTTTCGATTTTGCTAATTTCTCCTGAAAATACACTCACCGTATTTTGGAAGGCTTTATAGGATATTTTTGGTTTTTCTATACTTCCATCCGAGGCCACTTTCAAAAGACCCTTTGAATTGAGGCCTTCCAGATGGTCGCCCATGGCATAATGCATGTCTGAAATCTGAAATACACTCGTAACATCTACGCCGTGGCCCATGTCGCCAAGCATCCTTCTCAGCACCCATTTGGCCTGTGAAATTTCAGACCAGTCATATTTCGTCATCGCCCCAACAGATTGGCCTTTGGGAGTACTGGGTGCACCATTTTCTCCCTGCCAAAGTTCAATTTCAGGGTCAAAGGAGCTAACAAGTTCTCTTAATTTAGCTACTGCCGAATAGGATCTCTCCGGCACAGAATTATAACCATGAAATGAAAGCACATCAAATTGATCCAATTTGTTTTTAGCCTTTAAAATATCCAGAATTGACTTTACATATTCTGTCCTACTCAAACCTGCAAGGCCTAGGGCAATGATTTTAGAATCCGGTTGGATACTTTTGATAATATCCCCAGTACGAACATGAAAAGCAGCAAACTCCTCGGCTGACATTTTTTTACTGATATCCGGTTCATTCCATATTTCCCATTCATTAACTTTGTCCTTATACCGATAAACCATGGCTTCAACCCACTGATCCCATGCTTCCAACGCCTCTTTTGAGGTGGGTATTCCTCCGGCTAAAGCGGCATCTCCACCACCTTCATAAATGGGATTACCATAGGAAACCTGCAGCCATGGTTGCACACCTTGGGACAAAGCATCATCAATTATTTGATCCAACCATTCAAAATCATAAACTCCTTTTATTTGTTCACATTTTGCCCATCCTCCTTGTAGTCGGATACGCTTTGCTCCTGATGGACCAAGGTATCCTTTATACGCATGGTAATCAGCATAATCCCGATCTAAGGTTTCGCCTCCTATAGACCACCTAGAAGATTCTATTTCCTTGGCAGAATAGGTCTTTAGTCTTCCCAGCATATCGAAAGAATAATTTTCTTGGGCCAATCCTTTTTCGTACAATAGACTGAAAAGGACAATAATAAAAATTTTAAGGTATTTCATGGTCTAAATTTATGCTTTGTCAGTTTATATTTTAAGGCCTTTCTTTCTTATTTCAAAGGAATTGCTCCCATTTATTAATTTTTATCCAAAATTTTGGTGCATCATTTTATCCATGCTGAACTCCAATTCCGCCTATGGTCATTGGGGCCTTAATATGAAAAGAAAATTTCGGCCCTGTTTGATTACCTATCTCCACCATTTGCGTTTCAACCCCACTATCAAATGCAAAAAAGCCTCTAAGCTTATCCGTCTTTGAAGTCTGAGGCTTTCAACAAATGGAGAATTGATCATCATTTGGTACAAGTGAGAAACACAAATCTTAATGAACTACTTCAGCGCATATAAAAAGCGAAAAATGAAACTATTGCAGAATTATATTAAATTAAGCCATTAATAATTCAATAGACGATTCCTACTTTTCCTATGCAACTAAACTAGCCGGATCATTTATTTTTCTTGATTCCTATTTCTATGAATAAGTTTATGAATAAATGCCAATTTCTTGCTAACCGGGGCTGAAATAACAAAAGGGTAGGTATCCGGTAGACCCATGCTCCTATTTAAACTATTTAAGGACAAAGACAAAGAAGTCCATTGATTAAGAAGCATTGAAAAATCCACATAGCCATAGGCATCCTTAGTAAATTGAGTGGAAACAATATCAGGAATCCCTGTTAATTTGGGGTTTATAGTCAATCCAAAAGCATAAGCTGTCTCTAAAGTATCCACTATATGAAGGTAATGCGCCCATGATTCCGCCCAATCTTCCCAGGGATGTGCACTGGCATATGAGGAAATAAAGTTCTCCTGCCAGTTTTCAGGAGCACCCTTACTGTAATGTGTATCCAACGCATCGGAGTAGGACATGCTTTCGTCTCCAAAAACAGACCGGAATTTTTCCAGCCATTCCGTTTCTGCGATCAATACTTCCCAATAATAATGACCGATTTCATGTCTGAAATGTCCCAAAACGGTCCTATATACTTCGTCCATTTGTTTTCTAGCCATGGCCCTTTCTACATCGTCAGCCTCGGCAATGTTCATGGTAATAATTCCGGAAGCATGTCCAGTCAATACCTTTTTCTGATTTTGACTGGCCTTGAACTCAAAGCCCAACCCTTTCCCGGAGGATTCATCCCATGGAAAAAAGGGCAGATTCCAACGCAATAAGGCATAAACCAGTCTGTGCTTGGCTTGTTCGATCTTAATCCACCTTTTTCTAAAGGCAGGATTAACCAAATCCGGTATCACTCGGTTTAGTGAACAGGCCCTACAAAAACGGTCTTTTGAGGCATAAGGAATCAACCAGTTGCAGGCATCTAACTTATTATTTTCGCAGAAGCGAAAGGCTACTTTGGCTTCATCCTTTGTAGTAAAATAGCCATTGGATTCCTCAAGAGCAAGCAGGTCAAGACTATTTGGGTCAAAGCCCAATGAGGACTGACAATGACTACAATGGGTGTTTTCAAAAAAAGTCAGCTGCCGGCAATGGCCACATTGGAAAAGTTTCATGGTTTACGTTTTAGGCAATGTAACGAAATTCAGCGATAAAAAAATAAAACAAGAATTTCGAATTCACTTATGAAATTTAGGCTTGCAAACCATTTACCATTGTCAATAAACCAACATAATGGATTAAGGCTTATGACTTAAATTAAGCCATAAGCCTTCAATTTATATTTTATCAGGCACCACAAAGGGTTCTCTGTATATCCTTGAAAGCATGGTATCTGCTTCCGAGTCATTGGCAAAGCGCTCATAATCTCCCATAAATTTTAACTCGCGTTTCACTCGGTAAGAAATATTGGCCAATAATGGCAAGGCTGTTGAGTAGAAGCCTTCTCTCATGTCACACTGTAACATTTTATGATCTCCTGAACGAATGGTCTCAATAAAATTGGAGAAGAGTGTGGCGGTTTGTTCTACATTATCTTTGGAGCCGGCAAAGGGTTTTGTCTCTCGATGATGGAAAGCTCTCCATGAATTGCCACTGATTTCCAACCAGCCATCTTCTCCATAAAAAAGGTTACCTACTTCTTGACCTCCACTGCCTTCATGGTTGGTATATCGACCTCGGGCTTCATATTCCAACAAAGTTCCATCAGTATATTTGAATAACCCGGATTGAATATTTGGCGTTTCCTGTCCGGACTTATCATGTCCATAGGTGTTTACATCTCCATAAACCCTGGTTCCCGGTGTACAATTTTCAGGCGGACAATCATCCAAGTTAAAGCCATAAATGCCACCCATGGAATATATGGTTTCAGGATGTTCATTTTTTTGCAGTCCCCATCGGGCAATATCCAATTGATGGGTTCCTGTATTTCCGGAGTCTCCATTTCCTGTATCCCAGTACCAGTGCCAATTGTAATGACTTTTTTTCTCATTATAAGGGCGGTAAAGCGCAGGTCCAAGCCACTGGTCATAATGAAAACCTGCAGGAGGAACACCATTTTCAGCCGTTCCATAGGAGTTTCTCAGCTTAAAAGTCAGGGCTCTGGCCATATAGACTTTACCGATTCCACCCTCATGCAAAAATTGTATGGCTTCCCTAACATTTTTGTAAGATCGATTGGTTAGTCCCACCTGCACCGTTAATCCGGTTTTCTGAGCGGCTTGAATCATCTTCCTTCCCTCCCATATATTATGTGAGGCCGGTTTCTCTACATATACATGCTTACCAGCCTGCATCGCCCAGATGGAAGCCAAGGCATGCCAATGATTGGGCGTGGCAATAGAAACAGCATCTATCTCCCCATTATCTAACACTTTTCTTAAGTCCCATTCCAATTCAGGCTTCACCCCTGTTCTATCTCTCACAATCTTTGCCTTTGCATCAAATAAGTTTTCATCGGTATCACAAAGCACATTTAGGGTTACATTATGGCTGTCTTTAATATTGCAGTAATTGTCAATATGGACAGTACCCTGGTTTCTAATACCGATTTGGGCAAGACGAATCCGGTCATTCGAACCTATGATGGATGCATAACTTTTAGCACTAAAGGCCATTGCCCCAATGCTTAGCCCCGCAGAGCCTAATGCTGATTTTTTAATAAACGCTCTTCGTTTTGTCATGTTGATTTGAGATAAAATTTGGGTGAACAGCATAATAACCATAATTAATAATTAATTGAAACAAAAAGCGAATTTTTACATGCATCTTTTACTAAAAAGAAAAAAAAAACAATAAATAAACTCTTGCTGAGCCGGGCATTGAAATCAATGAACATGTTCTACCGTGAAAAGAAGCATGCATAATTCGTTTTTTTCAAACTCATAGAACCAAAAAATCCAAGTAAGTTTATCCATGAAAAGAACTATACTGTTTTGCTTACCATTATAAGATTGAAATAAAACATTGAAATTTTTTCCCTCCATCTAACATTGCTTTCCATTGACATGATTTTTTTATACTTTTAACCTCTTCTGCGATTTGATAATTAGTCAATAGATTACTTGATCAAGCGCAAGCCAAAAACCTTTAATATCAATTAACATGCATAAAACCTTAAATAATCTAACACCCAAAATTTTTAGCAAAAATTCTTTGGGTGGAATTATTATCTGCCTTTCCTTCTTGAGCACTAGCTGTAAAGAGGAGGTTCGGGAAGAACCTTTCTCTTTAAATGAAAAATTTTATTCCGAGGACACACAACTCTATTTACCGGATGATTTGGAGGCAAGCTTATGGGCTGAATCCCCTCTTTTTTTCAATCCAACGAATATGGATGTAGACGCCAAAGGAAGAATCTGGGTTACTGAAGCCCTTAATTATCGTTTATTTCGTAATGACCCCAACAAATTTAAGCATCAGGAAGAAGGAGACAGGGTCATGATTCTTGAGGATAAAGACGGTGATGGAAAAGCTGAAAGCTCAAAGGTTTTTGTCCAAGACAAAGATTTAACTGCTCCCTTGGGTATTTCCGTAATAGGCAACAAAGTAATTGTTTCTAGCGGGCCTTCCGTGATCATCTATACAGATGAAGACGGTGATGACAAACCGGACAACAAAGAAATATTCTTAACCGGATTTGGCGGATATGATCATGATCATGGCTTACATGCCATGATGGCCGGGCCCGATGGAAAGTATTATTTTAATGCAGGAAATGCCGGACCACATATAGTAACAGACAAAAGCGGATGGACCCTCCGATCAGGAAGTTTATACAACGGGGGTTCCCCGCATATAATTGACAATGAGCCGGGAATGGTAAGTGACGATGGTAAAGTTTGGGTTGGGGGTATTGCCATGAGCATCAACCCTGATGGTACAGGCTTAAAGGTATTGGGTCATAATTTCAGAAATTCTTATGAATTGGCCCTAGATAGCTATGGCAATATGTGGCAAAATGACAATGATGACGATGGCAACAAAGGGGTACGTGTTTCTTGGTTAATGGAGGGTGGCAATATGGGCTATTTCAATACAGATGGCTCCAGAAAATGGCAGGCAGATAGACGGCCGGGCCAATCCATCCCTATGGCACATTGGCATCAAGATGACCCCGGCGTAATCCCATTTGGGGACAATACCGGTTCAGGGTCCCCTACTGGCATCACTTTCTATGAAAGTGATTTGATGGGAGAGAAATACCAAGGCACCCTACTCGCAAGTGAAGCTGGAAGAAACGTAATTCTTGCTTACAAACCTGAAGTTAAAGGTGCAGGTTTTGAACTAAAAAGGCATAACTTGATTACTTCCTTGCCTGAAGAAGAAGTGGAAGATGCAAAAAGCCGAGCGACAGATGCAGACAAAACCAAATGGTTTCGGCCAAGTGATGTAGTAGTCGGAACTGATGGTGCCATCTACGTGGCCGATTGGTACGATGGCATGGTAGGTGGACATCGAATGATAGACAGTACGGGCTTTGGTAGAATATATCGAATTACCCCTAAAGGTAAAAAATTAAGCCGTCCTGAGATTGACTTATCTACTACCCAAGGACAAATAGCTGCTTTAAAGAATCCTGCCGTCAATATTCGAAATGCCGGCTTTGGCTTGCTTGCATCCCAAGGTGCTCAGGCAGTAGATGCAGTAAAAGAAGTGTTGAAGGATAATAACCCTTACCACCAAGCAAGGGCCATTTGGCTTCTTTCCAAAATGGGCAATGAGGGGGTTCAAATTGTTGAGGAGCAGTTGGAGGCCGGTAATCCTGATTTAAGGTTAACGGCATTCAGGGCTTTGAGACAGGTTACACCTGATATTTTGCCCTTTGCCAATAAGTTAAGTAAAGACCCATCTGCTGCAGTACGTAGGGAAGTAGCAGTGGCCATGAGGGATATGCCGATGAATCAGGTAGAAGATGTTTTAATTGAGCTGGCCTCTCACCATGAGGGTGATGACAGGTATTATGTAGAGGCATTAGGTTTAGCCATGGATGGCAAAGAAGAAGAGGTCTACCCAACTCTTTTGGAAGAGTTAGGTGCTGAAGCCCTTGATTGGAACCCGGGTTTTGAAGACCTCACCTGGCGTTTGCATCCCAAGCAGGCAGTCAACAGCTTGAAAAAAAGGGCCATGTCTACACAATTAACAGAGGCGCAACGAAAAAAAGCCGTAACAGCGCTCGGCTTTATCAATGACCAAAAAGCAGTAAATGCCATGCAAGAAATTGCTGCTTCGGATATTGCGGATGTGAAAGACCAGGCTTTGTGGTGGTTAAGGTATAGAAGAAACAATGAATGGAATGGTTTTGAGATGGAAATTCCTGAATTAAAAGCCAACCTAAGCCCGGAAATTCAAAAGGAAATGTTGGCGAATAAATCCATTCTAACTCAAAACAGCAGCTTGGAAGCAGAAAAAATAAAAGCAGCCCAGGCCATGGCGAAAGACAAAACCGGTGGCATGATGTTGATTGGTTTGGCAGAAAAAGAAGCACTTTCGGAGCAATTAAAAACCGAAATTAGTAAGGTGATTTTCCAAAATCCTGAACAAGCCATTCGTGTATTGGCAGGTGATTATTTCAGTAAACCTACAACAGCACAGGACATCACATTGGAGGATGTAAGTGCGATAGAAGGCGATGTAGCTAAAGGAAAGCAAGTTTTTCTAGGCAAATGTGCCACCTGTCATCAAGTAGGTGATGAAGGCCGTAACATTGGCCCAAATTTAAGCATGATTGGAGCCAAGCTTGACCAGAATGGTTTGTTTGATGCCATCAGCAATCCAAGTGCCGGGGTGGCCTTTGGCTATGAAATGTGGCTGATCAGCTTAAAAGATGGAACTGTTGCTTATGGATTTCTACAGGCTGATGGGCCCATTGTTGTTTTGGAGGGACTTCAAAATGAAGTATACAATATACAAGCAGAAGACATCGCCTCAAGAAAAAGATTCGCGACCAGCATTATGCCAAAACCTTCTGACTTAGCATTGAATAAAACCGATATTTCAAACCTTACCGCATATTTGCAGGGATTGAAATAGCAACCCATAATAAAAATTAGAAAGGAATCGCCAATCATTTTCCTGTGTCATAGACAGCAAAATGATTGGCGATATTATTTTAACCGAAATAGGAAATAGTAATACCTGGACTTTACCTAAATACAAATCAATCGATTGGATACTGCAGCAAAGCCAAAAAACGCTGATCTGGGTCAATAAAGCTACAAAGCACCCGATTTTGAAGTGATTTCATCTGATAATACAATACCTATTTCATATGTTTGGTTAAACATTAAAATATTGAAACGTCAATTAACAAGCATTAAAACTTCTCTGCCTAATTGGCGACAACATACCAGCTAAGGAAGCCCTTATTAAGGGATCAATTATTAAGGGATCAATTATTTTTTCAATTTCACTTTTTTACTTTTCATTTTTTGCGGCAACATGGATACATTGCCTTCTTTATCGCTAATAAATAAACGAGATTCAGAAGATTTTCTACCATGGCCATCTGCCCAAATGGCATAAAAATCAGGATGTGCATTGACCGGTCTTCTTGCGTAGGTGTGATTATAGGGACTATCAGCAGTCATTTGCTTAACCATCTCCCAAGATTTTCCTTGATCAGTGCTTTGCCAAAGGGCAATTTCTCCTCCCGGGTTATAGGGCTGTGGCCCTACTTCAGTAGGAGCAATTATACGCCAAGTACCTTTTTCATCAATATAAAGGGACCCCATATCGTAGTTATTATCCGAATTAGTAACGTCGTTGATTTCCCACTCCGTGCCATTCCATCGGGCTGTCCTCCAAGTTCTAGGGCCATTTTGTGGCCCTGCTTCAAAGCCTTTGGAAGTTATAAAAAGAATTACAGGCCTGTTTTCATTGTCATAGGTTATGTCCTTCATATAGACATTAAGGTTTTCATCGTAATAATTGTAAACCAACCCTGCATTTTCTATGGAAGTCAAAGGTAAAGACAAAGCAGTACCATCGGCTGCTCTCCACGTTTCTCCAAAATCAGGTGATTCCACATAATAAAGGTTGGTTCGCCAGTTTAAGCCGTTCTTTTCTTTAGTATCCGGATGAAAATTAAAGGCAGAGCCAACCAACTCATTTCCAACAGCACTGATTTGGTAATGCCCTTTTTTGATGGCTGCGATGCGTTTCCATTCTGACCAGTTTTTTCCATCCCGGCTAGTCATAAAGCAAATCGTTCGGTCTGCCGGATATTTGTACCGTGTAAAAAAGCTTACAAAGCCTTTATCCGGAACATTCCAAGTCTGCATATAGGAGAAGTTATCCAGAGGCACTTTTTCTCCATTTTCTAATTTATTAGCCTCCACCACTTCAAATGATTTTATATCATAGGGTTTGCGGCTTCTGTGAACATAAGAAGGCCTAGAAGTACCATGGGAGGTAGAGAATAAATAAATATAACCATCCTTATCTATAGAAATGATGGGATTGTCATGTGCATCTATGGTGTTTTTATCCAATACTAATGTTGGCTTGGGCACTTCTCCGGTTTCATGATCATAGTAGGAAACCATGTGATACAAAGTAGAATTCTCAGCATCTGTTCCTCCATAGCAAAAGAAGGTTTTATTTACCTCTTTCCGGTAAATTGCTATTGGATTGTGCTTGGCAGTATAGGTGGCCAATCCTCCACTATATTTAAATTTATATTCATTGTCTAATGGCTGGTTCATGTACCATATTCCATTGTAGCCATCCTGCTTTTTATTGACTAAAACACCATCATGCCTTTGTAGGTCTGGATGTAACTTGGCGTTTTCCTCTTTAGATTGTTTATTCTTTGACTGGGCTTGTCTTTGCACGGAACATCGGGCAAACAATAAGGAGATAAAGATCAATAGGACAATTTTTGTGTTTTTCATGTATCGATTTTAAAAAAAAATATAACAATTACTATCAAAGTAAAATTACAAATACCCTCTATTCCCCTCCTTACTTTGCCCATACTTTATTAAGTAAAATTGCTGCTGTATCGACAATTTTGTATCCGGCTTCGGGTTCTAGGCGTGTCCAGCTTATGGGAGAGCCGGAATATCCCCCACCAAGTAATCCATAGATGGTTGGGCAGTAACCATTGTATCCGTCTGTCATCCCCACCACTATGGTGCTTTCTCCCGGGCTCCTTCTTTTAATATCAAGACCAAACTGACTAAACAACTCACATGGTTGGGTTACCATGGCAAGCCCCCCAATTCTTAGGGCATGAACAGGCAAAATATCAAAGGGATTTTCACCAAAAGTTTCTTGAAGGTGTACCGATCCAAAAGCCATGATCATTTCCATTCCTCGAATAGGCTCACCTTCATCTATGCGCTTTAGAATTGCCTGGGATTTGACAAGTGTACCGGTATCGGGCAACCTAACTTTTACTTTTAAATCATGGTACTCGTGGGCCAATTTAGGGCTTGTTTCATAAGTTATGCTTTCATATAGTCGCATGGTCTCTTTTACCACCTGATCAGTAATTCTAGCCATTTTCTCTTCATCAGATTCAGACTTTTTATCCAGCATATTTTCCATGCTGATATCTCCTTGCGCACCATTGAGAAACAGCACGGGAAGGTCATCCCTGAATTTTTCTCTGAAGGTCTTCCTCACTTCCCCGGGGAAATCCGAAGAAAATACCCCATCGGCATAAAAAATGGTGGGATGGGTGGTATTATGGTAAAGGATTGACAATAGGTTTCCCTTAAGGTCTGCAGCAAACATGGCCAAATGCTGGGGGTCATCAGGCCCTTCCAAACCTGCAAAATCAGTTCTGCTTGCATCCCCGTGCATCGAATGGGTACCATCTGCCCAGGTTAAGCGACGGTTGTAGCCTATCTGCGCCTCACCTTCAGCCCAACCGATTTTTCCAGGTACTGCGTTTTTAACAGCTTCTTTTGCCAATGAAACCATCCTTGGTACCAAGCTTTCCATATAAGCTGTATCAAGAGGCATCAAATAGTTGGTTTTCACCAGAGAGGGACCTCCATGGGTATGGGTCGATGAAATTAATATATCTCTAGGCATAATCCCTGTAGCTACACCCATGGCTTCCCGCAACCTTACATTCAACCCCGCTTCCATACCAACCAAATCACAACTGACCAATAGCATTTGAAACCTTCCTTTGGAAATGTAAAGCCCATTGGCTTCTAAGTCATCTCTAACCTTAGTGGCTTTTTTGGGCACTCCGGCTCCCTGAACCCAGCTGTTTAATTCCGGGGTAATTACTGTCGAAGCTGCACCAATTTTTAGAATTTCCGATTGGCCAAGGCCGGAAAGCGGATTTATTATAATTATGGCCAAAAGGACATGGATTAATGGCTTCAATTTTAACATTTTAATATTTTTTTAGGTTAATTTTCATTTCTTCTAAAATCTCTTGGTAGGACGGTTGATCGATGATATTATTCAGCTCATAGGGGTCTTTTTTTAAATCATACAATTCATCCATATTTTGAAGATCGGTATATTGGATGTATTTAAACTGAGTGGACCGAATGCCTTTATACCCCATACCAAACCATATCCGAATAGTACTCCATATAAAATGATGTCCTCCAGTTATCCGGCTCTTCTCCATAAATTAAAGGTTTCAAAGACCTTCCATCCATTAAACTAACCTTTCCTACCCCTGCAAAATCAAGCAATGTGGGAGCCAAATCGATATTCAAAGCCATCTGATCTACAGAAAATCCTTTTCCGGTAAGGGGGAGGTATCGGAAAAGCAAAGGAATTCGCAAGGACTCTTCATAAGCCAATCTCCTTTCTTCATTTAAACCATGCTCTCCATAAAAATACCCATGATCTCCGGTGAATACCACAATGGTATTATCTTCAAGCTTTTTGCTTTGGAGGATATCCAGAATTTCACCCAACCCTTCATCAATGGCCATCAACATTTCTGCTCGGCTCCTTATCACTTCCTCCTTGGTCGCTGTGGCTTTGCCTAATTCCGGCAACCCTTCAATTTCTCGCATCAATGCAGGTTTATCTTTTGGGGTAACAAAGGCATTTGGTCGGCGCTTAAAAATGGCCCCCTTATACTTGTCCTTATGTCTCTTGGCAGGGACAAAACCCCCGTCACCAATATTGGTAACCTTGCCTGAGGCATCTTGATGAAGGTTGGGATGTAGGCCCTTATGAGAAAGGTATAATAAAAATGGTTTACGCCGTTTTTCATTTATAAATTCAAGTGCATAGGCTGTTAAAATATCGGTAACATATCCTTCTCGATGTGTTTCTGATCCGTTCACATTAAAATCCGGGTTGATTGCTTTTCCTTGTCCTTTTAGTGCCACCCATTGATCAAATCCGGGTCTGGGAGTATTGTCATTGCCCATGTGCCACTTTCCAATAAAGGCGGTTTCATAACCCTCTTTCTGTAATTTGGCCGGAAATGTTTTCAATTGATGACTTAAAGTGCTTCTATCCGTATTGTCAATGATTCCGTGGGAAAAGGCATATTTCCCTGTTAAAAAACTGGCCCTACTAGGCGAGCATAAAGGTGTGGTGGCGAAGGCATTCTTAAATAAAACAGCATTTGTGGCCAACTTGTCAATGTTCGGCGTTTGGATATAATTGTGTCCTCCAAGGCCAAATTCGTCCCAACGCAAATCATCTACCAATACAAACACCATATTGGGAGCAGGTTTATTTAGGATTGATGTTTCATTGTTCTCGGATTTACAGCCTAATAACACCAAGCTTAAGAAAACAGCTATTCTCTTAAACTGAACATGAAAATTTAAAAGGTTCATTCTTATGTGTTTAAGGTAGGGCAATATTGCCTCTCGCGGCCATATGTTGCTTTAAAATCTCACTCATTTCTGATATGATCTTTTGATTTTTTGGATCCGCCGCAATATTTTGATTTTCATTTGGGTCTATTGTTAAATCAAATAGCATATTGGCTTTTACCTGCCCGGATTTATCATAGAATTCAGTATAAGAATGGGTCTGGGTAATTATTGTTTCTCCTCCTAAATTGGACCTGCCAAACAAGGCTTTTTTACCCTCAGAGCTTTGACTTTCAAGAATGCTTGCAAAGCTTTTTCCTTGCAGGTGAAAAGGTGGATTAATACCTGCCAGCTCACACAATGTTGGGAAAATATCCACGGTTTCCACCAAGGCCCCATGTTTTACATCCGTGGGTTTACCCGGTACTTTAAATATTAAAGGTATCTTCAAAGAGGTGCTAAAATTGGAATGCTTGCACCAGAGCCCATGTTCCCCCAATTGCCAGCCATGGTCTCCCCACAACACCACAATGGTCTCCTCTTCCAATTCAAGGTTTTCCAGCGCATCCAACACCCTACCGATTTGAGCATCCACATAGCTAACACTAGCATAGTAACCATGAATTAGCTTTTTTGAAAGGCTTTTTGATAATGGTCCTTTTTCAGGAATATTGGAATAAGCCCGAAGTTCACTGAATTCATGAAGGGCTTCTTTAGGTGCATTTTGAGGGGGGTAAAAATTATCAGGCAATTGAATCTCGGCTTCATCATAGAGTTTCCAATACCTTTGAGGAGCATTAAATGGTAAATGAGGTTTTTTAAACCCAACTGCTAAAAAGAAGGATTCCCTACTGGCTCTAAATTGCTGTAATTTCTCCACTGCTTTGGTAGCTATTTTCCCATCTTGATAGACCTCATCTGCAATCTCTGGACTTTCAAATGCAGGACCTCTTTTGGGTAAATTGTGATTATTTCTTGGATTTGAATTGAACTGCCTCTCTTCATTGCGTTTTTTAAAAATGTCAATGCTTTCTTCTGCTTGATAATCCCAATCAGTGGTGGTGATAACCGGTCTCCATATTTCATCCCAACTGCCTATACCGTCATTAAAATTGTTATAAACCTTTCCTAGAGAGACTGTGGTATAATGGTTATTTTTAAAATGCATGGGCAAGCTTACAATTCCCGGAACATCCGTATCTTGGGAACAATTCCATCCATTAAACCGATTGGGGCTCCCATATAAGCCGGATAAAAGTATGGCTCTGCTTGGCCCACATACTGGATAGTTGACATAAGCACGATTAAATAACTGTCCCATCCTTGCCAACCTGTCAATATTGGGAGATTTGATAAAGGATTTCCCATAGCAAGCCAATTCCGGTCGCAGATCATCCACCATAATAAACAGAATATTAGGCTTTTTTAAAGCATTTTTAGTCAGCTGAGCATGGCTTTGGAAAGCTAAACTTACAAGCATAAAAAACACAATAAATTTTCTCAACATAAACTCAAAAGTTAATTAAATGGCTGAACTGAATTGTGATTTCTTTTTCTAATAGTAATTCTATCAAGAGGCAAGGCCATCTATTCTGATGGAAATTACTGATTACTCAATTTCATTTTATAAATTATCATAATCACTCATTAAATCCAAATGAAATTTTATGAAGTGAAAATATACATGCCAAAAGATCGTGATTCCCTAAAAAATACTGTGTTATGCCTAGGCCAGTATTCCTCCCGGCATGAACCAATACTTTTCACTTTTATAGGCTACTTTTCTAAAAATTTATCCACTAAAAAATAAAAAACTGGCCAATATTAATTCAGCAGGAATCAATATTGGCCAGTCCTAATTAGGTATTCCTTATAAGCAATTATACCACCCTACTTACAGATTCCCATAGGTCAGCATTGTTGCCCAACTCCTCTTTAAGAGGAAGGGTGATTTCATTCAAATGATTAACCATATCCGGAGTAAGCTTAACTTCCATGGTTTTTAAGTTTTTCTTTACCTGATCGGCATTTCTACCCCCCACAATGGGAGCAGCCACACCCTCTTGTGCCAAAAGCCAAGCAAGGCTTAGGTTACCCATTGAAATATTGTTTTCATCAGCAAAACCCTTAATTTTATTCAAAGTTTGAAAGGTCAATGCTTCACATCCTTCATCCTGATGCCTGGCTTGTGGTCTTTCCTTGGTAAAGTGTCTAGTTCTTGCCCTATCATCAGGTACTTCAGCAGCAGAAGCAAATTTACCTGTAAGTAATCCTTGCATAATGGGTGAGTAACACAAGATTGGCACATTATCAGTTACGCATTGAGGCAGAATGCTGAATTCTATGGCCCTGAAGATTAAATTATAGGCCATTTGATTGCTACTGATTGTAAAGCCTGAGTCTTTGCAAGTATCCAAACTTTTGTTTCCGAAATTAGACACCCCATAAGCCCTAATTTTCCCATCATCTTTTAGTTTTTGGAGTGCACCAAGGGTGTCTACCAAAGGTATTTCAGGATTTGGCCAATGTAGCTGGTAAAGGTCTATATAATCCGTCTTAAGGTTCTTTAGCCCTTTTTCACAGGCTTTGATTACGTTTTCGGGAAGAAAGTCCTGTGGACCTACCTTAGACGCGATAATGATATCTTGCCTTTTGTCGCCCAAGGCTTCTGCCAAAAGGTTTTCAGAGGCACCATTGCCATATGCTTCTGCGGTATCAAAAGTAGAGATCCCCTTATCAAATGCTTCACGCATCGCATCCAAAGAGTCTTTCTTGTCCTGATGCCCCCAATTAAAACCGCCTACTACAGCCCAACAGCCAAAAATTAATCTTGAAATTTCAAAATCTGCATGAGGCAACTTATAATTTTCCATAATTATTATTAATGATTATATATAAAATAATTTATTAAATTTTCAATTTCAGTCCATCGTAAAAGCATATTGACCTTTAATCCCACCACAAAAACGGATTAATTATTGATCAAGCAAAAACAAATCAATCCTATTTGGTACCAGTAGATAGGCTACTCAAAAACCCGGCAATATAAGCTGCTTGTTTGGCTCGGGTCTCCTCCCCAAAATGAACATGATCAGTAAAAAGGCCTTCTCCAAGGTTTAAAGTAAATTGATGAAGGTCTATGATCGGAACCTTCCGAGATTTAAATATAGTATCTGCTACCTCATTGTACTTTGCCACATCGGCAGCATATCTATGAAATGTTTGCTGTTTAGAATTATGTTGAGCATCATCCACCGGAGTGGTTCTCACCCAAACCATTGAGATACCTTTTTTAGTTATTAAGTCATAAATCTGCTCAAGATTTTGCTTATAAGTTTCTAGGTCTACCTGTTTTTTTCCGGTTTGTACATCCGTTTTAATGTCATGAAGGCCGCAATTGATCAACAGTACATCCGGCCGAAAATCGGGTGCTTTAAGTTGATTTTGCAAATAAGCCAGCACCCTATCAGAATCACCCCCATTGGCATATTTAGGTTTTTCTTTACTTTGAGGACTGGAGGGTTCCTCTCTTTTTCTGTCATAGAAGTACTTCCCGTTCAGGTATTGCTCCAAATAGGGACCATATTGCATGGAAATGCTGTCACCCACTACAAATAACTTAGGTTTATCGGCATTGTTCCAATAAGTAATAAAAAGCCCTATTTTTAGGATTAATAAAATTTTGTTCACCATTATCATACACCTTAAGGTTTACTTTTCTAGTCCCACTGAAATACATTTGCAGACAGGGTTTTGCTCCCTGGCAAAGTTTTTACCTTGACGCCACCACTTTTTCATTTGATAAGGGTCAAATATTAGTGAATTCTCAGTCAGTTGGGCAGGAGGATAATAAAAGTTCAATTTAACTTCACGATTTCCACTTAATAATTCACCTATTTTTATGTCATCACTGCTGATCTGATCCAACATAAAATCAAAAGCCCTGGTGGTAAGCTCCAAGGCATTTCTTACTGGTCTTTTTAACTCCCTTCCCGCTTTGGCCTTCAAAACAATGACATCTACTTCAGTTGCTCCTCTGTAAATGGCCTCAGAAATGGGAACCAAGTCTGCAAATCCACCATCTGCATACTCACTTCCATCTTTTTCCAAAAGACTCATAAAAGGCACAATATTGGAAGAAGCCCAAATCCATTGACAGAAATCTATATAGGAACAATCTTTCAGCCTTTTGTATTCCACGGTATTTGTACTCAGATTAGACACCGTCACATATACTTCAGCGGAGTTGTCCTTCATCCTTTCAAAGTCTGAAGGGGTAATGATCTTTTTAATCAACTTAAAAAGATTTTTGCTTTCACCAAATGTCTTTTTCCTCTTCAAAAACATTTTGATTATTCCAAAGTGATTGATGCGGGTCTTATAAACCCCCTTATCTTTATAAACAATAAATGGATTGGAACTGAAAATAGAATCTTGGGTAACAGTGGTATAAATGGCCCTGATTTTTTCAATCTCGTCTATAGAGAGCAGGGGTACCAACAAACTGCCAGTAGAAGTGCCGACAAATATATCATAATTGAAGTTACATTCTCTTATCAGGTATTCGGCAATTCCTCCACCAAAGGCACCTTTGCTTCCTCCTCCTGAAATAACCAATGCTCTTTTATATTGCATTCCTTAAAACTTGAAATAATTCAATTGACAAATTTAACCTGAATATCTTCCAACAGAATTTCAGACAATAGTTTGAGTTCTCCGTTCTTAAATAATTCAGCTAAACCTTCAACGGATATGGACTCGTCTTCAGGTTTATAGTTTTCATAATCTTGCAAGACTAAACCCGAAACTTCGTGGGTATTGATAGCTTTCCTAAACCTTAGCCCTCCCCCATCAGTATGGTATGAATAGGCCAAATAATCTATCAGATAAGTATCTTTGTTGATCCAATACAAGAATTCGTCTTCAAAATCTTCTCCCCCTCCCTCTTCTTTAAAGGTAACTTTTATTAAATGATAATCCTTACCCTCGATTATTTCAGAACCCAATGATTTTTTGATGACAGCAGCATCATTGAGGCCATAGGGCAAAAATGCAAAATAAGCTACAGAATTAACAGAATTGGTGTAAGCAAGCTTGTCTTTCTCAGGCAAAGAAACCTTTTCACCGTCTACTTCTCTACTAAAACCTGATTTGTTTAAAATATCTACAATTTTTTTACCCTCATCAGTAAATGCACGAGTATAACTATAAGCATTAGGAGACTTAAAAATCTTGTATTGTCTTTCCCTGAAGGTAAAACTAATTTCTGCAGATTTATACAAGTCTCCTCCATGGGCCTCAATTGATTGATTGACGATGGTTTCGGCCTTATTAGGTGTTTTGCATGCTGCAGCTAATACTAATAAAAACAATAGGTACCATTCCTTTTTAACCGGATTTTTGTTCTTACTTATCATTCTTCCAAATAAACCTAATATTAAACTTTTACCTGCATATTTCATAACTATTCTTTTTTTTAGCCCAGAGTACCCATAAAATTTCAACATCTATTCATAACCTAACTCGCTATAATAAAATTAAAGGACTCGTGGTTTTTTGCTAGGAAAGGAAATTACTTGCATAAATGTAATCTTAAAAACCCGGACCAAATTAAATTGATAAAGGCTAACCGGACCAATCCTTAATTTTTTGCCTTCCCTGAACCAATAAAAAAGAAACGTACCAAAAAACCTAAGGTTGTACCCATTAAATAGGTTTAGACAAGATTGCCTTTTTCATTGGCATTAGAATGAATGTAAAACTGCAAACTATAAATTATAGCCTATTTCCTAATTGTAGAAAAAGGTTGTTTGGAATATTAAACCTTTCGCTTATTTCTCTATTTGGGTTTGCTTAAAAAATGATGATAAACCTGCGTTAATGGCCCATAGTGAAGGATATACGGGTTGGGATTCCGGGTACCTTTTGCTACTCGAACCGATTTAAAAGGGGGATTTTCTTTTTCCTCAAAGATTTAATTTGATAGAGAAAGAAAGCCAATAATAGCAAATACTCTAAAGCTACGATCAGGTAATTTTCTTTGTAACTCGCATCTGCGTAAGCATGATAAGATAAAAAAACCAGTCCACTC
This sequence comes from Cyclobacterium sediminis, assembly GCF_054781075.1. NCBI lineage: Bacteria > Pseudomonadati > Bacteroidota > Cytophagia > Cytophagales > Cyclobacteriaceae > Cyclobacterium > Cyclobacterium sediminis. The sequence goes on from NZ_BAAGVC010000010.1 coordinate 316,231, forward strand.
CATCCTACAAAAATATAATTTGCAGTAAAAAGGCTTACTCCTAAAGCAGGTATCAGGTACCAGGGATGCACCGTTGTCTGAAGCAATAGAAATACTAAATACATCCATACAATTTTACGCGCCAAGCCACCTGTGTTGATTTCCTTGTTGGTGAAACCAATGATCAATAAGCTGATGGCTGCAAGAATATTCAGGCTAGGCCCAAGAGTTCCAATAGGGTTATAATCTATAAAAAAACCTGAAAACCATCTCAGCAGATAATACAGAGAAGCATTGAATTCAAAGGTACTTTGGTAAAGCCGAAAACTAGCATAAAAATTCATTAGCTGTCCACTTGCGAGCAAAGGGGTGAAAAATAAAAGTAACAGAAAGACGGTCATTAAGGAAAACTTAATGAAATTCTTTTTTTTCCAAGCATTTACCCATATGGGTGCAGTAAGTAATGGACTTAATTTGATACCCACTGCCATGCTCCAACCTAAAGCCGTTTTTTTTTCATCCTTATGACAATAAAAGTACAATGCCATGAGCAATCCGGTCAATACCATTCCTTCAAAATGAAGGTTTCCTGTGAGCTCTATGATAACCAATGGGTTAAAAGCATACCAAGCCAATTTGTAAGCCGGGATTTGCAGCCGGGATAAAATTTCTTTTATCAACCACAGATTGACCATCTCAAAAAGGAGCACTATGCTTCTTAAAGAAATTATATTTAGGAAAATATCCTCTCCAACCCAAGTGGCCATCCAGAAAAACAACTGATGTAAAGGAGGGTATACCGAGAAATATTGTGGGGAATTCATTTTGTCCAGCAGCATTTGCCAATATCCATTACTCACTAATACACCACTTTTAAACCAATCTTCGGGTAAGGCAGCATAAGGATTAATTCCTTTTCCTACCAGATGGCCATCGAAAAAATACCTATAAAAATCATCGGAGAGCACCGGCTCCGCCCCTAACAGCAGCAAACGCAAGCCCAGAGCCAAAGCACCAATCCAAATAAAGGAATAATTAAGTTTTTTAGCTTGATCAACCAAAAATAGATAGGATAAAAAACCTACAGTAAATAAAGCTAACTGTGGTACGAAAGCAGAACGAGGCAGAAAGTATCCCATTCCAATAATGACCAAGGCATAAATAAAAATTGCGAAATAGCTTTTCAACATTCTTATTTGTTATCAATCAAGTTTTAATTCATCACGTAGAAATTCATCTTCGCCTGCATTTCTGTTCCAGTAATCAATAACTTTTATTCCTTTTCGCTCTGCCTTTGTAACTTCTTTTTCACCATTTTTATTGGTATGTTCTTCCTGCCAACCCAAAATTTGATAGGGAAATTCTTTTTCGTAATTTATTTTCAATACACGATTTCCAGAACTATAAGTCACCTCAACCTGACTTCTATTTTCACTAATATCTAGTGTCCGAATAAAAACTTCTTCTGCGATAAAATCCCTGTGACTGAAGCGCTGATAGATTAGGGAAGGCAACATCATCACACTGCCTTTTGGTACTAGATTGGGGTTAATTCTTATCAAGTTCCATAAGTCATCCTCCATAAATCCTTCTATAGAAAATGATTTTTCACCCTCTTTCTCAAAATAACTAAACAGTTCACCTTTGTAGTCATCGCCACTTTTTAAATTTACCTGCGTGAACGACTGCCCACACCACTCTTGAGAGGAAGCCGTAAACTTCAATCCCTGAGAAGCTTCTTTAGTGGGTGTGAAAGCAGATAACATCATATGGTAAGGGTAAATCCCCGTGACAAATGTTCTGGTTTGGTTCATTTTCAACACTGAAATTTTGTCCCTACCTGCCTCATTAGGAGCATCCAATTTTAAATGCTTCTTCCTTGAAAAATCCTCGGTTACAAAAATTAGTACGGCCTCTCCTTCTCTTGCTTCCCCATACCGGTATTGTGTAAGATTATAACTATTGATTTCAGCTTTTCCCTGAAACCAATAATCTCCCCACTCCTTAAAATCTACATTTTCTCTTTGAGGTCTGTTGCAAGCAAAACTTAGAAGAATTAAGAACACAGCGATACAAGTTTTCATATGACTTCCTTTTATGTATAATTTAATGAAAATAAACCAATTGACCTCAAATCAACCGTATGACAAGCCTATTCCTACAACTTTTATTTCCGTCGACCCCAAGGCCAATTAAGAAAAAGGACACATTCAGCAAGAAGAATCAATTTAGCATTTCAGCGGTACTTCCAAATGGTCCATAGAATTTTATATCCTGCGCCAAATACTCCCTTAATTGTCCCACTGACCTTCGATACACCAATTCTTCGTCTATAATTCACCGGTACTTCTGTATAAGTCAATCCTTTTTTCACAGCTTTAATTTGCATTTCTATGGTCCATCCATAATCTTCATCCTGCATTTTAAGGGCTTTTAGCTTGTCCCAACGAATGGCCCTAAAGGGGCCCAAGTCTGAAAAATCAGCGTCAAACAACTTATACATCAATTTTGTTGCCAACCAGTTTCCGAAAATTTGAGGTAAGGTCATGGAACCATTTTCCCTGCTTCCCTTGGCCCTGGAGCCAATGACCATATCCGCATTCTTTTGAATGATAGGCTCCACAATAGTAAGCATTTCCCTAGGGTAGTCGCTGTAATCCGCATCTAAAAAAACCACTATATCAGGAGATTGCTCCAATTCGTCAAGGTAGGCAAGTCCTTTAAGGCAGGCTTTGCCGTATCCTTTCTGGGGTTCATCCAAAACTATTGCCCCAGCGGCTAAACTCACTTTTCTCGTATCATCATTGGAGTTGTTATTCACCACAATAATATTTCGAACAATATCCGGAATCTCTGCAATAACTTTGCCTATCGCATTGGCTTCGTTAAAAGCCGGAATAACAACATCTATCAACATAAAATGAATATGTGTTTTTTATTTGAACTTGATAAGTAGGTAGTTTTGGAAGTATTGCTATTTTTCAAGAATGAATCAGGTAGCTTTTAAATGAACTAATGCTTACCAAGCTAAATCCTACAGCCAGCATGCTGTGAAACACAAGCATTTCGTAAGTGCCTGTATACAGAGAAACAGCTACCATCAAACTAAATACTATGGCCAAAAGGGCTTCTAAATAGGCAGTAGGAGGAATTTTTAATTGGTTATAAGTATTGCTTACCCAGTTGCGCCCTTCTCCTGACAAATTGTATTTTGGGGTTCTAACAAATGGTGATTTTTTACCGGTCAAACCTTCCCATACTGCTTGGGCGTTGTGGACAGATAGTCCCATTGAAACAGCCAGAAAGACAGGCAACTCCCATAAAAATCTAAGGAAGCTTTTGAAAGTGAAATGGCTAAGGTTTAGATTGGCAAAAAAGTATACCGAGGCTATGATCACAAAACCAAAAAGGAAAAAAGCTGCAAGTTTAAAATATTCCAAAGGAACAAGTCCTTGATAAAAACCCCACCAAACAGGGATGCTTGATAAGCTAACCAATAAAATGGCGATAAAAAGGGTTGAGTTTAGTAAATGAGCCGTTGCATGGATTTTCACTTTCAAGGGAAAAGAGCCCTTCAGTACATGTCCAAGATGTTTTCTGGCACATTCTGCCCCACCTTTGGTCCAGCGAAACTGTTGTGACTTGATGGCTGACATTACAGGTGGAAGTTCTGCCGGTGACACCACATCAGGTCGATAAATAAAATCCCAACCCTTCTGTTGTGCCCTATAACTCAGGTCAAGGTCTTCTGTGAGCGTATCTGCATGCCAATCTCCAGCATCCAGAATACAAGATTTTCTCCATATGCCTCCGGTTCCATTAAAGTTGATAAAAGCCTTTTGTGCATTCCTACCCATCTGCTCCACCATAAAATGCGCATCTAAAGCAAAAGCCTGTAAACGCGTGAAAAGTGAATAGTCTTCATTCAAGTGTCCCCACCTGGATTGAACCATACCCACTTTTTCATCCTTAAAATGCCCCACTGTTTTCAACAAAAAATAAGGATCAGGCACAAAGTCAGCATCAAAAATTGCAATCAATTCTCCTTCTGCAACCTCCAAACCTTCTTTTAAAGCCCCTGCTTTAAATCCTTGCCTATCCGCTCTATGTATATATTTGAAGTTTACTTCAGGAAATGATTTCAAACAGCTCTTAATAATGTCAACTGTTTCATCAGTGCTGTCATCTAAAATTTGAATTTCCAGTTTTTCTTTGGGGTAATGCATGGATGCGATGGCTTCCATCAACCTCTCCACCACATATTTTTCATTGAAAACAGGCAACTGTACCGTCACCTTGGGAAGACCTTTGTCATCCAGGGATGCCATAGGCATTTTACTATCCTTAAATTTGAAAAAATGCCACAATAAATTGGCCTGTGCAAAACTATAAAACAATACAAAACACATGGCCAAGCCATATATTACCAAAGACAAATTAATCAACATTTCTATACTTTTGCTTTAACTGAGTCATTACCAATAATAATGGGCATATCATTGATCCTACCTTCTTCTTTTCCATTTTCCAACTTCAATACACCTCGGGGGCATACCGCAGAACATACACCGCAGCCCACACAGGAGGATCTGACAATGTTTTGTCCCCTTTGGGCATACCACCTTACATCAATGCCCATTTCACAATATGTAGAGCAATTGCCACAGGAAATGCATTGTCCACCATTGGTGGTAATTCTAAACTTGGACTTGAATCTTTGAACCATTCCCAAATAGGCGGCTAAAGGACAACCAAACCTACACCATACTCGGTTCCCCATAAAAGGATAAAACCCGGTACCAACCACTCCTGCAAAGATAGAACCTATGGCAAAACCATAAATTGAATGAATTTGATCAGTGGCTTGCCCTAAGAGTTCAAAGCTCATAAAATAGTTGAGGATAGTAAGGGCGGTCATGACTACAGCAAAAACCAACACCCCATGAACAAGGTACCGTTCAATCTGCCAAGATTTAAGCGATTTATCAGAAAGTTGACGGTATGGATCCCCCAAGGTTTCAGCCAGCCCTCCACAACCGCATACCCAACTACAGTACCAGCGCTTTCCATACAAATAGGTAAATAAAGGCACCCCTATTACAATTAATAATATACCAAAAATAAGCATAAACATGCCTAATGCACCGGAATTTAACATTCCCTCAATTCTATATTCATAGAAAAAAGAATAATCCAGAGGCCAAATATTTTTGAAGTCGTGCCAAGGCTTGTTTAAAAGCACCAATATTTCAGGAAGCAAAAAGGCAAATGACAATTGGAAAAACATCACAGAAGAGGTTCGTATCATTTGATATTTATTCCCTTTATATTTCCTAAACATGCGAAGCCCCATCACCACGATGGCCAATGAATAAATAAACCCGTATAAAAACCATTGACTGGCTGGCCCTCCTGACAATGCCTGACTCAAGGGATCTACCATCAAAACCAGATTGGTAAGGTATTCCGGATACCAGTACAGTACAATATAAAATAATATCAGGTATGATCCGGTAAGCATACCTAACCAACCTCTTGCCATCATGGAAGAGAAAAATATGCCATCATTTTTTATTCCTGCAGGCTTTCCCCTATAAAGAGGTAGGATATAAAACAATCCTCCTATTACAGTAAGCCCTATGGAAGCCATCAAATAAAGTAATGGTGAATCATTGACCGGTCCCATTGAAGCTGCCTTGGTAAGGATGAAGGTATAATCATCCCATATGACCTTGTCCCACTCCTGATTGGCTTTCAACTCCTCATTATAGGTATTAAAATGGTCTTTAAAAGAACTGATAAAAGAAAGATTTGAAGTATACACCTTTCCAAACATGGGTTGAAGCACCTCTACCATGGCTTCGGTATGGATTTCCTTGGTGTTCTCTATGGTTGTTTTCTCATCCAATTTGTAGCTACCTAAAAATGGGATAATAGTGAAAAACAGCAAACCTAATAAGGTAAGGAGTACGCCAAACTTCTGTAGAATATTCATAAATTTTACCCAAATAATTTTTGAAACATTGACTTTTTAGGCAGCTTGACCGCTTTCCCCTTTTCCTTATTGTACGATTTTAGCACTTCTCTGTGGTAATTGTCATAAAATTCAGGATTAAAACTTGCCTCCCCCAGTTTCTCAAGAACCTTGTCAGCAGCCCAGCCTTCCTTAATTGCTTTATCGAAGAAAGCATGCCTCATCCTCCAGCCAAATGCATTGACAGCAAGGATGCGTTCTTTTTCATCAAATAACAACCTAAGGGCTATTTTACCTTCCTTATCTTCCCAATAAAAAGACCATTTATCATGGGCCCAGGTACTAGGTAGGAAACCATAGGTTTGGTATTCTATATCAAAAAATTTAGCAGAGTTAAACCAAATCCCGGGTTTGTAATCCACTCGTTTTTCATGGGTCAAGTTATAAGCCAGCGTTTCTCCATGCATCCTTCCGGTATACCAAACCTGTTCAATTATCTTCCTATCCGGCCCCGGAGCCTCCGTAAATTCAACACAATCACCGATGGCATAAACATGGGGCATATTGGTTTCAAATTTTTTATTCACCATAATCCCCCTATTGGTAGTAAGCTCAGAATCCCTGAGGAAGTCTATATTTGGCCGCACTCCTGCAGTTAAGCCTACAAACTCACAAGGAATAAACTCCCCGGAAGCAGTTTTCACTGCCCTCACTTCTCCCTCTCCATTGTCTATAATTTCTGATAATTCGGTCGAAAATCTCAGGTCAATATGATGTTCTTTGATGTGTCTTCCCACAAACTTAGCCTCCTCCGGAGGTAGCACATTGGCCCAAAAATGCTTTTCTCTTACCAAAAATGTAACAGGGATTTGTCTGGTAGCAAACATTTCAGCCATTTCTACGCCAATCAGTCCTCCTCCTACAATTACGGCATGTGAGATTTTTGGAGAACGCTTTTCCATAAGCTCTAAATCCTGCAAACTATAAAGGCCTTGCACTCCTTTTAAATCTTGTCCCGGCCAGCCAAAATAGTTTGGTTTGGAACCCGTGGCAAGAATCAATTTGTCATAGGCAAGCTTTTCTCCATTATCAAAGTTCAAATGTCGATTTGCAAAATCTACTTGATTTACCCAGCCAAATTTAAGTGTTATTCGGTTTTTACTCCAGAAATCATCAGCATAGGGTTTGGTATGTTCATACTTCATATGCCCCATATAAATATACATGAGGGCAGTTCTAGAAAAAAAATGTTCCGTTTCACCGGAAACAATAATGATTTCCACCTGATCGTCATTTTTTCTAATATGCCTTGCACAGGTAACCCCCGAAATACCATTTCCAATTATTACTATTTGCCCAGCCATTTATAATAAAGATACGTTCTATAATCCATGTAAAAGCACATTTAGGTGATGCGTAGCCAATTGCTTAACGGGAAATAAAGGAAAATGAATCGGTTTTACCCAAAAAATTTAAAAAATAAGTTTGGTAAAGGGCTTTATAATCAAATAAGGAAGGGTGGAGCGAACGCTTATTCTAAATTTTTGAAAGAAAGAATAAACTCCGATCCTTTTTCCGGTTTGCTTATGAGTTCTATTTCACCTCCCAATGTTGTAATCTGTTTGTGTACCAAGTATAAACCTATCCCTTGGCTTTCTTCACTGTCATTGAATTTTTGATCAAATCCAAAAATCTTTCTTCCCACTTTTTCCATATCGAAACCTATTCCATTGTCCTTTACAGACAGCTTGGTAATGCCGGAACTTTGATGACTTTTTATTTTGATAACCGGACTAATGTCAGGTCTTGTATATTTGATGGCATTGGAAATAAGGTTTAGGAAAATACTTTCCAAATAGTTTCTATTAAAATGAACTTCTGGAGCCTCGGAAAAATCAGTTATTATTTTTGCATTGGAGTTTTTAATCAAAGATTTTATACCGTTAATTGATTGATCCAATACCTCCTGAAAGGAAATTTTTGTAACCTTTACAACCAATAGCTCCTCTTTCTTTAGGGATGAAAGAAAGTCATCTAAGCGTAATTTCAATCCTAAAGTTGATTTATGAAGTAAGTCAACCATTTCTGAGATTTCCTCATCTTGAATTTTTTCATTATCAAAAAAGTTAAATACTGCCAATAAATTATTAACCGGAGACCTTAAATCATGGGATATGGTTATGGTTAGTTGTTTAAGCTTTTCATTGGTTATAGTTAGCTCTCTTATAAGCTCATTTCTCTTGGCCTCAAGTTCCTTTTTCGGATTGACAAGCTTGGCAACACCAAAAATCAATTGCTTTTCTGGTACTAATTTTGAAGTCCATGAAAGCCACAAAGTTTCTCCGGACTTAGAAACATATCTATTTTCAAAATTATTTAACGGTTTCCCTTTTTTTAAATTTTCCCGAATCTTGTGAGTCGTAGCCCTATCCTTGGGATGCACAAAAAAATCGATTGGTTTTTCTTTTAATTCCTCCTCAGTATATCCCAAAACTTTTTGAAAAGAAGGGTTGACCTTTTTGAAATAACCATCATAGCCCACTATACACAGTAATTGGGGACACACATTAAAAAAAACATTAAAATCTAAATCTGGATTATCCACTTATTATATATAATTACCAGCTATCTATTTTAAATTTACCGGCCTTGAAAACAAATTCTCAACTATCAAATATAACTATTTAATAAAATAAAAATACAATAATTTATTTTATTATAAAGTTTATGCCCTTCAACCTGTTTCATTACATATGCAGCAAGCAATTTTCAATTTTAATTGAAATAAAGCAATTTAGAAAAAATAAAGTACTTGTAATAATAATGAACTAAGATTATTTATTAGGGTTTAACTCGGTAATAGACACAATTTGAAAAGTCATATGCGCCTGACTACTTTCGTATAAAATACCAATACTTTCATCATTAATTTTAGTCATACAACTATACCCCCAACCCTTTTGTCCATCCAATAATATTTTTTGGCTATCGGGCCAAGTTAAGCCATCATCATTACTCATTTTTATGGTCATATTAAATCTTCCTTCTGTGCTTTCAGGGTTAGAAAAGAGCAATCTACTCCTATCAAACCTGATAAGGCTACCCATGCAGATGGGTTCAATTAACGCACTTCTATTGGTAGGATGTTCATGCCAGCTTTTGCCCATATCACCTGTAGTATATACTGCCCTTGAACCGCCCCTGTCATCTCTCATATTCAACATCAATCCCCCATCTTCTAACTCCACCACCTGTGCTTCGGTGGTTTTGGGTCTGGCCCCGGATCCTACTTGCCAAGTCTCCCCATGATCCTCACTATAGATTATGGTACTATGAGGAATTTGTTCCCTATCTTTATACTGTGCTGCAAAGACCAAAGTACCATTTTTCATCCTTATCCCTTTACCGGGTCCATTAAAAAACAATTGCCAAGAGGGTTTCTTCATTGGCTTTGTAATATTTCTGGGCGAAGACCATGTTTTTCCATCATCTACTGATTTAACTAACATTAATTGACCGGTTTTTTCCGGTGATAGACCCGGTTCTGAACTTCTCCAGGCTGCTGTTCTGGGCTTTCCGTGAATCCAAAGCGCCACCACATATATGGCTCCTGTCTCATTGTCTACCAAAATAGCCGGATCTCCTATACCGTTTTGATTTTGAGGCAATCCTCCCCATTCACCCATATCCATGATAATCTGCATAGGTTCCCAAGTATTTCCTCCATCTACACTTCTACTGAGTCCAACATCAATATCCCCCTGCAAATCGGAAGAATCCTCATGCCTCACATCATAAACTGCCAATAAAGTTCCACTATTACTTGTAGCAAGCCCGGGAATTCGAAAAGCAGCCACCCCATCGTCATTGGCTGTTCGGAGCGCTGTGCCTGGACGATAAGGCATTAGGTCTTCTAATCCTTTAGGAATGGATTGTGCTCCCCCCACTTCAATCATTGGAATATTTAATGAAAACTTGCTTTTCATATCTGCATCCTCCGGAAGAGTGATTTTAATTGCCAGTTGCTGTTCTCCCTTCTCCAAGCCTATTTCCTCTTTCAACCGCCAGGAATGGTTATTAGAATTATATTCTCCGGAAATCATTTCCTCTCCTCCATCTTCACCTGCTAAGGCAATAGAAACATTCTCAATAGTGGTTCCTTCACCTAAATCTACTTCAAGCTGACTTAGAAATTCATCCCTTTCCATGTTGAAATTCAGGTAGGCAATCGTTGTCGTTTTCCCTTGAATCACCGGAATATTAACCTGTTCAAATACAATATTCTCTGCTATCTTGAGTTTTTGCTTTTCGCTACAAGAAATAAAAGTGCACAGTGCTACAAAAGCAAGAATAAAGAAGGGCTTATAATTTTTTTTCACAATCATAAATTTATTATATCTCTGAAAGTTCTAATTTAAGGATCCATTTTTCCTGTATTTCCAATAATGAGTAAATAAAGTTAGGCTTCATTTTATCTTATAGAAAATACAGTTCTTTGGGTTTAAATTACAAATTCATATTGGGTGAATAATGACTATTTTTAGTAATAGTCATGGTAATAGGTGAACAATTAATTTTAAAGATAAGGCATTTTTTCCAATTTTTGAGTTCCCAGGTCGGGGTAACTTTTCATGGTTAATAATAACATTTAGATTGATCATGGAATTATTTCTTAGGCATTAAACCTTTCTTAAAGCGAATTGGAGGTCAGTTGATAACAATCACAAAAAAAGGCTATTCCCTACATTTAGGAATAGCCTTCTTAAAATACACAATAGACTTAATTATATATTGTTAAGTTCATTTTTCAAATTTTCAATGCTTTTTTCAGCTTTTTTCTCTAGGGATTCAAATTCTGATTGAATTTGGGCTTTCCGCTTTTCTGAGGCATTCTCAAATTCTTTTACCTTGATTTCCAAATTTTTCAAGCTATTGTCAGCCTCTGATAGGTATTGATCAATTTTATCATTGGCAGGTTCTATTTGATTCTCTTTTATGTCGTTCTTAATTTCTTGAAGTTCTTCTTCAAGTTCTTCTTTTTCATCAGTGATTTCATTTTTAAAAGATTTAAATTCTTCTTTTATTTCTTCACTTGTTTCAGCACTTCTTTCTTCCACCTCATTTGTAGTAGACGCTATTGGATTTTCGGTGGATTTGTTTCCTCCACAAGATGAAAGTAAAAGCAATGTCGACGCTCCAATACTCAAATACAATGCATTAAGTTTCATAATTAATGTTGGTTTAATTTCTATAATTCATTCGCAACTTGGTCACTTAAAGTTACCATGCCCAAGTTTATAACTACTTATAAAACGGACAAAAACGATGCCATTAAAAGCCTAAGAAGAACTACTTTTACTGCTCATTGGATAAGCTTTTACAAAGTCCATTATAAACGAAAATAAGGGGGGTATTCAATTCAGGGATTCCCACATGACATGGTTAAATTAAATGAATTAAATTACCTTTATGACTCCTTCTCCAATTGAGAAATTGTAGAAAATAAAACCAAAAGAGCCTATTCAACCGTATATAGGTTTCTACACTTTAATAACAAAATTATTAAAACAAGGATCATTCAATCTGAACCTAATTACAACTTACTGAACAATTTTAGAATCTTTACCGTTTTAAAATTGGAATAAAAGACATATTTATGAAATACCCCATTAAATCAATTATTGCAGCACTGGCCCTGATTTGCCTAGCGGTGACTTCCTGCAATGGCTCAAATAAAACCTCTGAAGAGGTCAAAACCATGGACTTGGAATCCTATGCAGGAAATACCGAAAAAGCAACCTTTGCAGGAGGATGTTTTTGGTGTATAGAATCTCCATTTGAAGGTATTGACGGTGTATTGTCTGTCGTTTCCGGCTATGCCGGGGGAAAGGAAAAAAACCCTACTTATTCACAAGTTTCTTCAGGTAAAACAAGCCATAAAGAGGCTGTACAGGTAACTTTTGATCCGGATGTGATCAGTTATTCCGAGGTCATTGATATTTTCTTCCAGCAATACGACCCCACAGATGAGGGAGGTAGTTTTTATGACCGGGGCAGCCAATACGAATCGGCTATATTTTACCATAACAACCAACAAAAAAAAGTTGCCGAATCTATTAAAAAAGAGATAGATGTTGCAGGGATTTTTGACAAGTCCATCGTTACTCCCATCGTGAAATTTACCAACTTCTACCCTGCAGAAGAATATCACCAGGATTATTTTAAAAAGGAACCGAAAGCCTATAAATCCTACAGGACAGGATCCGGAAGGGACCGCTTTATTAGCAATTATTGGGAAGTACCAAAAGCAAGCAATTACCCGAAACCTTCAAAAAAAGAATTGAAGGAAAAATTAACTCCTCTACAGTACCAAGTAACTATGGAAGATGCCACAGAACGCTCATTTGACAATGAGTACAATGGGAACAAGGAGGAAGGAATTTACGTATGCATCGTTTCAGGTGCGCCATTGTTCAGTTCCAGTGACAAATATGAATCAGGTTCAGGCTGGCCAAGTTTTACCAAGCCTATAGATGCAAGGTATTTGGAAAAACCAGTTGATAGAGGTCATGGAATGGTAAGAGTAGAAGTTAGAAGCAAATTTGGTGATTCCCATTTGGGTCATGTATTTAATGATGGCCCTGAACCAACCGGCTTAAGGTATTGCATGAACTCAGCTGCAATGAAATTTATTCCTAAAAGTGAAATGGAAGCCAAAGGCTATGGACAATTCCTTTGGAAAATTAAGTAGAAAACGAATCCTTTAACTACCGTAATTAAGGCTTGCAATATACTTAACATAGCATATTGCAAGCCTTTTTTCATTCTATTGGGACTGAAAAATCAATAAAAGAAATTTCAGGTTTGTTCAATTTGCTTCCGGGTGATGTTTCAGAAAAGGCATAAGGAGGTAAGTCAAATGGCTTTCAATTGATCCATTTGCTAATAAATTGCAAAAATCTTTCTTTATATCCCTCACTTATTCCTATGTTCATTATTCCCATATTGACGGTACTCTTGCTGATACTCTTGATCTGTTCAAGGGAAATAATATAGGAACGGTGGACACGCATGAACTGATTTTCAGGCAGCAATTCTTCCATGTTTTTAAGCGTGGTCAAAGAAAGCAATGGGGATTCTTTACCTTCCAGATGAACCTTGACATAATCCTTATAGCCTTCTACCAATATTATGTCTTTCAACATCACTTTTACCAATTGGTATTCCACCTTCAAAAAAAGATAATCTTCAGCAATAGCACTTCTGTTATCAGCCTGTTGCTCAAAATGCTTTAAAGCTTTTTGGCTCGCACTTAGAAACTCTTCGTAACCAAAAGGCTTTAATAAATAGTCCAAGGCATCCACTTTGTATCCTTCAATTGCAAATTGATTATAAGCAGTTGTAAAAATTATTTTAGGTGATGGTTTACCCTTCCTTCCTTCCAGGACCCTGGCCAATTCCATTCCTGTCAAATCGGACATCTGTATGTCTAAAAAAATCAAATCTACCGTATTGGCATTGATAAAGGACAGAGCATCTAAAGCGCTATCAAATTTAGCTTCCAAAACCAAAAATCCCGTTTTGTTCACAAAGTTACATACAAGATCCAATGCCAAGGGCTCATCGTCTACAACCACACATTTGACTTTCATCCAAGGTCTATTTTTAATTGAATTCGGTATTCATTTTCAGGGTTATCCTCATCGATGATCAATTTACATTTGTTTCCATAGATCAGATCCAATCTCCTTTTCGTATTGGTAAGCCCTATCCCACTGCCCATACTTTCTTTACTTTTAGGATTGGCAGGGAATATCAAATTTACAGTTTTAAGTTCAAGAACCTTTCCTTTTTGACTAACAAATATCTCAATCTTACTTTCCGCTTTTGCACTTACGCCATGTTTGAAACAATTCTCAATAAATGGAAGTAAAAGCATTGGGGCGATTGGAATATCATCAGTTTTTTCTTGAATATCTAAATTCAAATTCACTTTATCAGACAAACGCAAACGCATCAGTTCAATATAATCTCTGATAAAGTCAAGTTCCTTACTCAGATAGGTAGTATCCTTATCGGTCTCATATAGGACGTACCGCATCATTCTAGAAAGCTTTAAAATCGCTTTTTGAGCTCTCTCAACGTCAATATTTGTTAGCGAATAAATATTATTCAAGGTGTTAAAGAAAAAATGAGGGTTAATTTGAGCTTTCAAATAGGACAGTTCGGAGGAGACTTTTTCCTGCTCCATTTGTCTCCTTATTCCCGCATCTATTTGCCACTTTTCAACCACCACAATACTGGTACTTATTCCTAGGCCAAATAACAATAACAATATGGTAAAGAGGTCGTAACTAAAATTCCTCGGCTTGGGCAAATAAGGCTTATCAGGCCTGAAAGCATTGTGCATCAACTCAGGTAAATTCACAAGGTTTTCAAATTGAATTATCAAAAACAGGAACAAAAGCGTAAGTAAAATACCCAAACCAATAAATGCCCAAATTTTATCTTTAAAAAGTAATTTAGGCACCAAAACATACATGTTTAAGTAAAAACCTAAAATAAGAAATAAAAGTGTTAGCCCTTGTTTGAACCAATACTCTATCGGCAAGTCAACCTTCCAGGAAAGGGGGCTTACTACAAAAATCACAATGGCTATAAATATCCATATCAGAATGTGGATAAGAAATGTGATTTTTCTAGGCTTAATTGAATTTGTCATATAGGATAGCTTTGGAGTTAATTGGCTCCGAAAGGAAACAATTCCACGTAAACATAAAATAAAGATATGAAATGAAAAGTTTTAATCTACCAAATAGGACCGAACGTCGTTAAATAGCTGGAATTCATCTATAAAACAGGATTCCGTTTGGATCAATTATCGTTGGTCTGCTCAATAGTGCTTTTGGTCGACTTAACTCCCTCCCTTATCTATTGTACTTTTATTATTGAAAAGAAAATTTTTCCTTTGTATCAGCTATTATAAAGACAATAACAATATTGGAAAACTAAGACAAATGAGAAAAATAACCAAACTATTATTAATTTCCATTGTAATGCTGTCCTGGGCATCTCTAAATGCTTTTGGTCAACAGGCTTCTGAAAAGAAAGAATTTAAGATTTCAGGTAAAGTAGTGAATCAGGCAACAGGTGAGCCTATCCCTTACGCTACCGCTTTTTTAAAAGAATCTGCTTCTGAGACTTCCATTGCAGGTGGGGTCGCAGATGACAATGGAGAATTCTTTTTTAATGTAAAAGAAGCAGGTAAATACAAGGTGGAATTGAGTTTTGTTGGCTATGACACATTTGTTAGAGATGATATTCAAGTGGGGCCCAATACTCCAACATTGTTTTTAGGAAACATAGGTTTGAAAGAATCAGCAGTTGCTCTTGAGGAGGTAACTGTCCAAGGGCAAAGAAGCCTTATTACAGAAAAAGTAGACAGAACCATATACAATGCGGAGAATGACAAAACCACCGTAGGTGGTGACGCCTCCGATGTATTGAGGAGAGTCCCAATGTTGACAGTAGACTTGGATGGTAATGTTTCCATGAGGGGTAGTAGCAATATCCTTGTATTAATAGACAATAAACAGTCTGCCATTGTAGCCAATAATATTGCGGACGCATTAAAGCAAATTCCGGCAGAAGAAATTAAATCCGTGGAAGTAATTACTTCTCCATCCGCCAAATATGATGCTGAAGGTACAGGTGGGGTGATCAATATTGTTACCAAAAAGAACAAACTACAAGGAGCTTCCTTAAATATCAATACCAGTGCAGGTTTGAGAGGTTCAAATCTCGGCCTAAATGCTGCCTTGAAAAAAGGGAAAATGGGCTTTTCGTTAGGAGGTTTCGGACGAGCAGGATACAATATATTGGGAAACTTTGAAAATGAGCAAACTTTGCTTGCTGATGATGGTTCTTCAACCAGAATATTACAAGGGGCTGACACCAGAAATAATATGATGTTCGGCAGGTATAATTTAGGATGGGATTATGAAATCAATAAATATAATTTCATGACAACCTCTGTCAGTTTCGGGCTTAGAAATATGAAAAATAAGCAAGATGACCTCTATACGGAAACTTATATAGAAGACATGTTGGTCAGTGAGTTACTTAGGGATGTACAGACTGACAATCTTTCAAATAATTTGGATGTAAGCTATAACTATACTAAGTCCTATGAAAAGAAAGGTAAAGAAATTAGCTTTTCAGGCCTTTACTCCAGAAGTGATCGTACCAATGACTTCGTCAATAGCCTGTACAATGAGTCCTTTGATCAAGTAATTAGTAGAATTAAGAATGACAATGACAACCTC
Organism: Cyclobacterium sediminis; assembly: GCF_054781075.1. NCBI lineage: Bacteria > Pseudomonadati > Bacteroidota > Cytophagia > Cytophagales > Cyclobacteriaceae > Cyclobacterium > Cyclobacterium sediminis. The sequence goes on from NZ_BAAGVC010000010.1 coordinate 332,509, forward strand.
AATGAGGAATTTACTGTACAAGTGGATTATGTGACACCTCTGGGAGCTAAAGATGAACAAATTATCGAATATGGAGCCAAAAATATTTTAAGACAAGCCACAAGTGACTTTGCCTACTACAGGGCAACAGGGGCAGATGGAGAATATGTGGAAGATGAAGATATCAGTCTTTCTAACCAGTTTAATTACAACCAAAATGTAACCGCCGGTTATTTGTCCTATACTCTAGGGTTTTTAGAGCATTACACCCTCAAAACCGGTATTCGATACGAATACACCAATATTGATGCAGACTTTCTTTCTTCGGACCTACCGGTGGATATCCCTTCCTATGGTACCGTAGTTCCCAATATGAACTTTGGTAGAAAATTGGCCAATGGCAATATGTTGAAAGCCGCCTATAATAGAAGAATTCAAAGACCATCTTTGAACTACCTAAATCCAAATATACAAGCTTCAAATCCTCAACAAATTACGCAAGGTAACCCTATATTGGATCCTGAAATGACAGATAATTATGAATTGTCTTACAGTACTTTTATTAAAGGAACTTCACTAAATTTTACTTCCTACTTGAGAAATACAACAGGTTCTATTCAACCTGTAAGAACGATTCAAGATGATGATGTGATCTTCACTACCTACGAAAATATTGGAAATGAAAGGGCCTATGGATTAGGCATCTTTTCCAATATAAATATATCGGGTAAATTCTCATTAAACGGATCTATTGATGGATACTATGCACAGCTGGACAATGGACAGGATAATCCACAATATAAAGCACAAAATGAAGGGTTTGTAATCAGTGGTAGACTTTTTGGAAACTATACCTTACCGAAAAACTGGCAAATCCAAGCCTTTAGCTTTTACCGTGGAAGAAGGGTGCAACTCCAGGGTTCATCGGGAGGGTTCGGTATTTATAGCTTAAGCATAAATAAACAGTTTGCAGAAAAAAGAGGTAGCATTGGCTTTGGTGCTGAAAACTTTTTCACCCCTGAATTTAAAATCAGAAATGAATTGTCAACTCCTACAATTACCCAAAAAAGTGTCACGGGTATGCGCTATATGAATTTCAAGATAAACTTCTCCTATAGAATTGGAAAGCTTAGTGTAGACGGTGGAAGAAGGAAAAAAAGAGGGGTTACCAATGAAGATTTGAAAGAAAGTGAGGGAGGTTCATCTCCAGCTATGATGAATTAATTGTAGCCCTTATAGGATAATAAAACGCTATAAATAACTACACAAAAAATGGAGGCTTCCTTAATGGAAAACTCCATTTTTTATTTAAACCCAAAATGTGCACTAGACAATCTATTGCATAATCTGGGCAATTAAAAAATAGTATTTCTTTTCTTTACCAAATGCTAGTCTTCGGCAATCAATTTAATTTCTACTCTCCTGTTCCGTTTCCTTCCAGCTTCATTTGAATTGGTAGCGATGGGCTTTTTACCCCCCCAGCCCTTGGCTTTCAAATTAGTTGCTTTTACTCCTCTTTGTTCAAGGAGTTCTTTTATTTTATCTGCACGTGCCAAAGATAACCGCATGTTTACATTGGCATTCCCATAACTGTCTGTATGGCCCTCTATCGCCATCTTTTTCTCCGGATGCTTTTTCAAAAATGTAGCCAATTCGTCCAATACAAGCAAAGACGTGGAATCCAATAGCGCTACGGTTCCTTTTTTAAACAAGACATTTTCCAATATGAGCTGCTCTCCTACCGCTAAAGAATCTAATTTTTCAGCCATACTAATTTGCCCCTTGCTTTCTTCTCCAAGATTTGAAAACAGATGGGCATCAGCCACAGTAATAGGATTCACTTTAGGTTTAGGCATATTGATCCCATCATTTGCATCAAGATTAGATCTTGATTCAGTGCTATTCTCGGCTAAGATTTTAACCGGAATCGTCTCAAGGTCCAAATTCTCCAGCATATAGATATTTCCAAATCCTTCACTTGTCTGAGTGTTGGTGAAAAAGGAACGGTCATTTTTTGGGTCTTGAAAATAATACATCTCTACCCCCTGCATTTGAGACAGGTTTAGCAATTCAGGCGGGCTCCAATTTCTCCATGTATTGTCCAGTCTTTTGCTGGCATATACCTCTATTCCTTTCTGCGTATCATGGGCATTGCTGGCAAAATAAAGGGTATCTCCGGTTTTAGAAAGGCGGGGACTTAATTCTTGTTTGGCAGTATTAATAGCTCCTCCAATATTCATAGGTCTTGACCAGGATATGCCATTATATTGAGACATATAAATGTCTTCATTGCCATAACTCCCATAGGAATCCATGGCCATTAACATTATTTGACCACTAGAATCGAGAGAGGCACTAAAGTGATCTCCTTCTATTTTAAGCCCCGGAAGTTGTATGAACTCTCCCTTTCTCCAACCCAAAGAATCCTTAGTATAGCTTTGAATCACTTGTTGGCTGTTTTCATTGGCATGGTATACCAGCGCTTCATTTCGCTGATTAAATCCAATTAATAAATCGTATTGCTCCGTGGACAGTTCATGAACAGGAACCGGAGGTTCAAACCCTTGCTTACCCTCTGCAGCAACCCATACATCCCCAGGATCTTTTAGCCCACCTTTGTTTTGTGGATGATAAGAAAGGCTAAAATACAATTCACCTCCGGCTGCTATTAAAGGTTGATGCTCATCATAAGCCAGTGAAAATACAGGCCTTTGCCCTTTTGATGGGTAAAAAGTGAAAAGAGCAAGCACAAAAAATGTGCTTGCTCTAAAAAATTTTGTCATTACATTGTTCATTTTGTTCCATTCATTGCCCCAATACAATCGCAAATACCAAAGGTGCTACGATTGTGGCATCTGATTCAATAATATATTTTGGTGTGTCTATGCCTAATTTTCCCCAGGTTATTTTTTCATTGGGTACAGCTCCGGAATAAGAGCCATAAGAGGTAGTACTGTCTGAAATCTGACAGAAATATCCCCAAAGAGGAATCCCATCCCGTTGCAAATCCTGATGAAGCATTGGCACTACACAAATAGGGAAATCTCCAGCTATTCCACCCCCTATTTGGAAAAAACCAACTGTACTTTCCTCTTTGGCATTTTCTGTATACCACTCTGCCAAATACATCATGTATTGAATTCCTCCTTTTACAGTGTGTACATTTTTGATATCTCCGGAAATCATATGTCCGGCAAACATATTTCCTAAAGTGGAATCCTCCCAACCGGGAACAATAATTGGAATATTTTTCTTTGCAGCCTCTAGTAACCAACTATTTTTGGGATCTATCTGGTATTCACTTTCAAGTTTTCCGGACAATAGAATTTTATAGAAAAACTCATGAGGGAAAAATTGTTCGCCTGAACGATCTGCTTTTTGCCACTCGTCAAGGATTACATTCTCAATGCGTCGCATAGCCTCCATTTCAGGAATACAGGTGTCCGTAACCCTGTTCATGTGTCTGTCAACCAAATCTTGCTCTTGTTGTGGAGTCAAGTCTCTATATTCCGGTATCCGTTCATAGTAATCATGGGCAACCAGGTTAAATACATCCTCTTCCAAATTCGCACCAGTGCAAGTAATGATATGTACCTTATCCTGACGGATCATCTCTGCCAATGAAATCCCCAGTTCGGCCGTCGACATCGCACCCGCAAGGGTTACCATCATTTTTCCATTGTTGTCTAAATGGGATTTATACCCCTCGGCAGCATCTATCAATGCCGCTGCATTAAAATGTCTGAAATGATTTTTTAGAAAATTGGTGATTTCCATTTTTATCGTTTAAAATTAACCGAACTAATAATTCCACAATAAGCCTTGTTAGGCCACTAAACCAAAACGGCATTTTTCATGCCAATCGGATAAAAAAATAAAAAAAAAAGTCCGGAATACCGGACTTTTATAAATCTAATACTATTAGTGTCCTTATTCTTCAGTAGCAGGAGCTTCCTCTTTTTCTTCAGTGCTACTATTGTCTTTATTTTTATAATCTTCATTTAAACCTGAAATCACCTCATCGGTAACATCAAAGCTTTCTTTGGCATACCATACACCACCGCCTCTAGTGTAAGAAAGGATCATCTCGAGATCATTTTCAGTTGCATACTCATTTAAGTAAACCTGAATCTTATCATAAACCTCATTGTATAGATTGGTTTCGTCAGCTTGTAGCTCAGTCATGATGTTCTGCCTATAAGTCATCAGGTTTTCTTCTTTCTTCATTAACTCTTCCTGCTTCGCCTGTGCCTGATTTCTGGTCATATTACCTCCGGTACTCTGGAAACTGGCTACTTCCTGTTCAAATCCCTTAGCCCTGTTGGTCAATTCGCTTTGATATTTATTACCCTTTTCAGCAATCTCTGCAGATTTTTCTTTAAAATAATCAAAATTATTGATCACGCTATCTGTAACGATATAGGCAATTTTAATATCTGAAACATCTTTCTTTTGTTCTCCTTCAGAAACATTTTCATTGGGGGTAGAAGTATTACAAGCCCCAACAAGGAGTCCTAAGAACGCAATCGCACTGAATAATGTTAAATTTCTTCTCACTTTATATTGGTTTTAAAATTGATTGAGGCAAATATAAGGATTCTTAATCTTTTACAAATTCTATGGACATTATTTAAATCTAAAATACCCGTTTTTCTATTCTTCAGGCATTAAAATTCTTACTTTAATGCCTGTATCTAAGGCCAATAAACAAAAATGCTCAAGGCAAAACCATGTGATTTAGAAGAAAAGTTCTTGAGCCAAACGAAAAGTGTTAGCGTGAGCTTCGATAATATCACTAATCTTAAGAGAATACCCTCCCCCCATACAGCACATGATGGGTATGTTATTTGTCTTTGCATGGCTTAAGACTAGCTTGTCTCTTTCTTTACAACCTTGAATAGTCATCCCAAGCCTTCCCAATTTATCAGTCGCTAAAACATCCACACCGGATTGATAAATAATAAAGTCAGGTGCCACCTCAGCTATTACCTTTGGCAGGTGATTTCCCAGCAACGAAAGGTAGGTTTGATCATCGGTTTGGTCCTCCAACGGAACATCGAGGTCTGACTGTTCTTTGTGCATGGGGTAATTGTTTTTGCCATGCATGCTAAAAGTAAATACTTGCGAATCATTTTGGAAAATTGATGCTGTACCATTGCCTTGATGCACATCTAAGTCCACCACCAAAACCTTATCAATCGCATATTTTGTAAGGAGGTATTTGGCTGCGATGGCGATATCGTTTAATAGGCAAAAGCCCTCACCTCTATCCTTAAACGCATGGTGTGTTCCTCCGGCAATGTTCATCCCTATCCCATTTTGTAAAGCACATAAAGAAGCCATTACTGAGCCATTCATGATTTGAATTTCTCTTTCTACCAATTCTTTGCTCAAAGGAAATCCTGTTCTTCTTATCTCTGACTTGCTGAGAGAAAGTGCTTTTAATTTTTTAAAATACCTGCTATCGTGAACAGCCGTAATTATTTCTTCGGTACAAGGCTCAGGCTCGAAAAAATTACCGGAATTCAGGGTGCCTTCATACAATAATTGTTCGGGAAGCAGTTCATACTTCTCCATGGGAAATCTATGCCCCTCGGGCAAAGGATGGGCATATTTTGTAGACCAGGCTACTTTTAGCATAAATAATAATGTTTAATTCTTATAGAATGTAAAGTTAATTGGTATAAAACCAGTTAATCATTTATTCATTTAACCCGTATTAAGAAATGATATTTCGTGAATTTTCTCAGGGAAAATTGCCATTATAAGAATAAAAGCTGTTTGAAGATTTTAGTATCATTTTGCTATGGAAATATAAACAGTAGCTAGATGATTAATTTTTAAATGATAAAGCTCGAAATAGAAGATCTAATAAACAGGTTAATTATTAGTCCTAATTGAAAAAACCTAAACCAAAACAATAGCTTTAGGTTTAGGCTTTATAAGTTTTTTTTGACACTGAGATCAATGTCTTAATCCTCCTCTTCCTCTGATTCAAAAGTATAAAAAGTATCATCTAGCTCCAGGCTGTCTTCATTATAAGCTTCCACAAACTCTTCAATGGCTTTTTCATCTAAGGACTCCAGATTCAGGGCCGCATCCAGACCGATTCCAAAATCGTGATGGGTGTCCAAATCCAAAAATTCCTGTACTTTTACGGCACCTTCTTCCTCCATATCCATTATCATTTCTGTAATGAACCATCCAATCTCCTCTTCTTCTGTTTTTAAAGGTATAAGGTTACCATTCTCGTCTTCATTGTACTTTATCCCCTCATAATTGGGGAATTTTTTGGCTGCTTCATGTTCTGCCAGTTCATACAACTCACTTTGGTAATGAAGTCTCAGGGTATACAATACGGCATCATAAATCACTTCTTTGCCTTCATATTTACCAATAAAATAAAAATTGACATACTCGTCTGTATTGTCCTCACTAGGGATAATCTTAAAGCTTTGGTTACTTGATTTTAGTTCTTGCTTTAACTTCTCTATATTTTGTGGCAAAAAACCATCGTTTGGATATTTCATCTTTTTGGAGGGTGGGTTAATTAATTCAATTTCGCTGCGTTAAAGTCACAATTAAAAGAAAATTGAAACTTTCTTCATAATATTTATTCAGTATTTTTTTATTTTATATCTATAAAAAAAAGACACTCAACCAAGCACTAACCTATAGATCTAATTGGTAGGCTATTAAACCAAAAATCGTAGCAAACAATTGCCATGTTTAAATACTCCTATAAAATGATAATTTTTTTTCAAATTCACAAACTTAACCGGCTTTTTATCAAAATGTTTAACTCCGCCCGAAATAAGGGCTATTTTTTTATCTACCTAAACTCCTACCTAAGGAAATACCCAGAAGGGAATTCACTAAAGAAAGAACCAAACTAAACAAAAGGGCCCACCAAAAATTCCCAACGGCAAATCCGTTTACTATATCGGCAGCCAACATCACCATTAAGGCATTGATTACCAATAAAAACAATCCTAAGGTAAGAATGGTTATCGGAATCGTGAAAAATATCAAAATCGGTTTGATTGTGATGTTTAACAAGGCCAAAAGTGCCGCGATTAGTATACCGGTAATCAGGTCATCTACCACGATACCTGGTAGTAAATATGCTGTAAAAATGATAACCAAACCAGCTACAACCAATTGTAAAAGGATAGAAAGAATTTGTTTAGATCTCATATTTGTGTTAAACATTAAAATTTTAAACCTTCCAAAGCTTATTAGCCACTGTTATAAGGTTAATAATAAAACTAGCAACTCAACAAAAAATATGCCGAGTTGCTAGTTAGTTTATTTGAATTAACTCCAGGTTCTATCCCAGGACCTAATTTCATTCCAATCATCCGTAGGAGCGAAAAATTGCTCCCCTTCTCTCAATCTTTTCTTGACTTCGTCCTCATTTAATTCAAGCCCTATGCCAGGAGATTCCGGAACAGTGACATAACCATCCTTTACAAATGGCTTATCAACGCCAGTAACCAAATCTTCCCACCAAGGGTTGTCTACCGAATGATGTTCCAGGCCAATAAAATTATAGGTTGCTGCTGCCGCATGTACTGTTCCCATAAAGGTAATGGGTGAAGCTGCATGATGAAGGGCCATACCTATTCCATACTCTTCAGCATAGTCACCAACCTTTTTGGTTTGAAGGTATCCTCCAACACTCCCCGGATCCGGGTGAACCAAATCCACTGCCCTGTTCTCTATGAGATCTTTAAAGTTCTTTTTATGGTAAGCATCCTCCCCCGTAAGTGTAGGGGTGGTAATGGATTCAGTAACACGCTTCCACTGTTCGGTATTTTGCCAAGGAATCAAGTCTTCTAACCATGCGATATTGTAAGGTTCAAAAGCATTGGCCAATTTGATCATTTCATTGTATCCCATATGACCAAAATGGTCGATGGCCAAAGGAATTTCAAAGCCTACCTTCTCCCTGGCTTTGGCTGCATATTCAACCATTTTCTCTAGGCCCTTGGGTGTAATTTGAACATGGGTAAATTGATGGGGAGTTTGTGTATAACTCATCACATCTGTATCTGACCATCCCCTCATTGGCCCCCAAGGGGATTTATTGGTTAAGGTGTCTTTTTGATCCTTGATTAGCCCTATACCAATATCCATTTTCAACATGGTATAGCCCATGTCTACACGACTCTTCATTTTATTTGCAAATTCATCAGGATCCCGAACCGTAGGTGTATCTACATAAATTCTAACTTTATCCCTGAATTTGCCTCCTAGTAGCTGATAAAGTGGTACCCCATAGGCTTTCCCTGCAAGGTCCCAAAGCGCCATTTCCACACCTGAAACCCCTCCGCCTTGTCTGCCATGCCATCCAAATTGCTCAATACTCTTGAATATTTTTTCAATATTACATGGGTTTTCTCCCAATATTCTACTTTTTAACATCAAAGCATAGCGCTTATCCGCACCATCCCTAACATCTCCCAAGCCATGAATCCCCTGATTGGTATAAATCTTTAGTAAAGGCACATTTCCATATTGGGCAATGCGCATGTCGGTAATTTTAAGGTCTGAGGGATTAGACAGACGATTCACTTTAGAAGTGGTGTGAGCCAATGTGTCTTCCATAGGCAATGACATCATTCCCCCTAAACTAATTCCTCCTAGGACAGCTTTTTTAAAAAAGGATCGTCTTTCATTTTTAGGCTCCTCAAATAATGGTTGTGGCTTTTCTGTAGGGTTTATTTTTGCGTTTTTTTCATCTTGAAAACGCTGTTGTAAGTATTCTGTATTTTTTTTCATACTTAATAGGTTTGTTTTGGGTATGGATAATATTAAATAAATTATTGAAAACACAATATGCTCAAAAATGATAGCAATTTAAAATTATTACAAAACAAAAACAGCCACTGATTTTCAGTGGCTGTTTTTCCCTATGAACTGCTTTATTAAGCTATTTATGGTATTAGAGCATAACAAAGAAATCATTTAAAGGACATTTCATGTTTTTTTTCCCCTTCAAATATTTTAAATTAAATCAGGTGGAAAGAATACCTGCAATGCGAAGGTCTTCATCGTCCACTTCTTTGTCATCTATGATGGCCCTTTTGATAGGGGTGTATACAATTTTGTTATTAATAATCCCCACCATCACATCGTACTTACCTTTGAGCAAGCCTTCCACCGCAGAAACACCTAATTTACTGGACAAAATTCTATCAAAGGAGGAAGGTGCCCCTCCTCTTTGAAGGTGTCCAAGAATAGTTACTTTAATGTCGTAGGTAGGCAAAATCTTCTTCACCTTTTCAGAGATTTCTTGTGCACCCCCACTTTTTCCTCCTTCAGCCACTATAACAATATTACTCTCTTTTTTGGCTTTCTCTCTGAATTTTAATCGGTCAATCAGTTTTTCAACAGGGAATTTCTTCTCAGGTATAAGTATGGCTGCAGCGGCACTTCCTATTCCCGCATTGATGGCGATAAAACCGGCATCTCTTCCCATAACCTCTACAAAAAATAAACGGTCATGTGAGGTAGCTGTATCCCTAATTTTATCAATTGCCTCAATGGCGGTATTGCATGCCGTATCAAACCCAATGGTCAAATCTGTTCCAAACAAATCATTGTCAATGGTGCCGGGAAGCCCAACAGCCGGAATACCAAATTCTTTATAAAACAAGTGAGCACCGGTAAGAGATCCATCTCCACCGATCACCACCAAGGCATCAATGCCATGACTTTTTAGGTTTTCGTAGGCTTTTTTTCTTCCTTCTGGCGTACGAAATTCAAGGCTTCTAGCTGACTTTAAAAAGGTCCCACCTCTCTCCAAGACATGAGCAATGGATCTGCTGTCGAGTTTTCTGATGTCATTATTGATCATCCCTTCATAACCACGGTAAATACCATATACCTCCAAATTATAATAAAACCCGGCCCGAACCACCGCCCGGATGGCAGCATTCATTCCCGGAGCATCACCTCCGGAGGTCAATACACCAATTTTTTTAATGTTTTTAGGTTGGTCTTGCATTTTCTATTACTAAAGGGTCCTTCAATTACTTATTGAAATATTTTATCATCAGCTCTGCTGCAGCCAGGTTGGTGGCCAATGGAACATTGTGAACATCACAAATTCTCATTAGCATTTGAACATCCGGCTCGTGTGGGTGTTTTCCTAGAGGATCCCTAAAGAAAATCACCATATCCAATTCCTTTTGTGCCACCATGGCACCTATTTGGGCATCCCCTCCCATTGGTCCGGAAAGTAATTTTTCAACTTGAAATCCGGCTTTTTCTATATGTGATCCGGTAGTTCCGGTGGCAACAAGTGTAATCCCCTTCAATGCAGGTTTGCAGCCACCTATAAAATGCACCATATCTGCTTTTTTCCCATCATGGGCTATTAATGCTATCTTCATTATATCATGCTAAATTGAATTCCAATATTTACCGTTAACACAGAAAAGGCAAACAATAGTTTACTTATTAGAAAAATAAAATTTATTATTTTTTTACCCGATCTAAAAAATACAAAACCATTTGCTCCCATTCCTGTTCAAGACTTATAGAAGGTTTATTTTTGCCTGCTCTGCTATACCAGTAGGAAGCATTTCCTAAATCCCCTTCTTTCCTATGCAGGTAGGCATGCAAAAAAGCGGCGTCGTCATCTTCCATTTGGTCAATTAACCCATGGGCTTTGGTCCAATCTCCATTGCCATCCAACCATAAAGACTGTAAATAAACAGTCATTCCTTCAGGCATTTTCCCTTCGTGAATGCTGGCTTTAAATTTTGATAAATTCATAGTGACTAGTTTTTAAGCAAGGCCAAAATAAATACTAATTCATCAAGGGGGCAAATATTAAAGCTAAAATTGAGTACAATTCCGCCATAAATAGGACTTAGATTCTTTAAGCGCCTAAGTGGCAAAGAAAAAGACATTGGAGAAAAAAAGGAAAATTAGTGTAATGGGATGGCTAGCTTCTGCGGGTTTTTATAAAAAATAAAAAATCACCTCGCTCAATTAATTACTGCAAGATTAACATACCTGTTGTAGCGCTTGAGCAAGCCCATACATGCTTTTGGATTGCATATTGTATTTTTCTCTACAAAAAGCAAAATGTTTAAGGATTTGTTCCACCTCAATTAAGCTTTCATCAGGGTGATTACCGTGGTTGTGGGGGTGCCACCAAAGATGGTAGACCTCATTGTTTTTAGCAGCAGTACTCATCTCCTCTATGACCCTATTTACCTTCATTTGGTTAATCCTCCCAAGCTTGGATTGATAGGGCCTCAAAAATCGAGAAGCAGGTATTAAAATCGGTTTTTTAGACTTTTGCTCTTGCAGTTGATAAGATGTTTTTTTGCCTAAAGATAGTATGGAGTCAGAGGTCCTCCATATTCTTTTAAGCAACTCTCCCTTTTCCGGCGTTTTCCAAAACCAATCCACAGGGTTTGTTCTAACTGAATTAAAGCCCAATTCTCCTGCGGCCTGAATGGCCTCAGTGTTGAACTGATTGCGAGGAAATACCAAAGAGCTTAGCTTAACACCAAATTTTTCCTGAGCGATTTTTTGGGCCGCCTTCAAATCTGCTTGGAAGGTCAACTTATCCTGTCCTTTTTCCATTGTATAATAATGCGAGAAAGTATGGCTTGCCAATTCCTGTCCAGGCGTATCAATAATTGCTTTAACTAAATCAGGAGCAAAGAGGGTACTATTGGTTTCATTTGTTGCCTTATACCACTTATATGCAGAAAGGTTTAAGTTTTGATAGCTAGGCTTTACTTCAGGGCTGAACTTCAACCACTCCTCCGGACCATCCGCCATCAACATCCCCACCGTTGCCCAGGTAACTTCTACCTTATATTTCTCAAATAAGGACAATAACTGAGGCACAATCCGTTTCGTAGTTTGGTAATAAGCATCGTAGGCTTTGATAGGCACTTTATCAAACCGCCCCCAATGAAGCTCAAAATCCAAGGATATGATTAAGGTTGGACGAGTCATACTTTGGCCCTTTTATTGGCTACTTTATAATAAAGATGAAAGGCAATAATAATAAAAAATGGGAAGTATATGCTTTTCATTCTCATGATAATGCCCAAATTATTTAAGGTAATGCTGTATAAGACAGATAAAAGCATCCCATATATCAGTGCTGTCCAAAGGTACAAGGGTAATTTAATTCGACCTTTTAAATAAAATAGACTATATACTGCAAAACAAAATATGACTACCAGAAAAGTATTTTCAACCCCTGCAGCCATAGACCAAAAATGCCTGGCTTCCCAAATAAAAGGCCTAAAAAATACGGTCACCAATTTTTCAATCCAGTTATAGCCCTGCATATCCACTGAACTTTTACCTCCAAATGAGGCTAGAAATTGATTTTGCCAATCCAATATGTCCCCTATCCATTTCAAGTTAAAACCATAAATCAAACTGCCTTTTATGTATCGATAGGCAAAAATTGACAAAATCATAAAAATAGCCAAAGGGAAGATTTTTTTTCGATAAGGTAAAAGTGTTTTATGAAATGGCAAAACCATTAAGACTGAAATGGTTAAGACCAACCCTTGAATAGGTCTGACCATTAATGAGAGCAGTAGGCCAGCTATTATTAATAAAAATTTATCAGAAAAGAAGTGGATTCCTGCTAAAACCATTAACAGCCCCAACCATAAAAATGCCTCTTTACCAATTCCGGCAGTCCAAAAATGAACATTCGGGAAAAACAAAATCAATGCAATCACCTGGGAGAAAACCTTATCTCTGAATTTATTGGAACTTGCGTTTAACAGTTGGAATGCCAATAAAAACCCAAAATAAGAAAGGCTAGCATACAGAAAGGTGCCGGATAAATACCCCAATCCTGCCATTTGAGAAAAGGGGTAATTGAACCAGTACATGAAATTGGTGCCGGTGCCAATTAAATCCCACCAGCCTTTGGAGGTTACAGGACTCCCTAAATCAATGGCCCAGTACCTGTAACTGTCTCCACCATTGGCAAGGATATATTGGTAAAAAACAAGACTAATCAAAAGGTGATAAATCCATAAACCAAATAACCAAGCAGTTTGGTTTGATGAAAAGCCTTGCGAATGCGCCCAAATTTTAATGCCATAGCAGGTGCCCATCATCAAAAAAATAATAAAAAGAATATCCCTTAACATCCTCCTACAAATTTGAAGACTTCAGCGCATCCTTGTATTCATTTATGCTATTTTCTAAAGCAAAGCTTGGGATAGATTGTGCCCTAATCTGTTCTCTGGAAATCTTCTTTACATCCTTAAGCCATTTAATTAAGTCCATTTTATCAATTGGTGGGTACATAAAACAATAAGGTTCCTCACCAATCATTTCATCCAAATCACCGATTCCTTTGGAAGATATAATTGGTAAACCGGCCAATAAATACTCGCTTACTTTGATGGGTGCTATCCCTGCAAGACTTGGTGCTGGTTTTCTTAAACTAACTCCCAAGTCTGCCGCGGCATAATAGGCAGGCAAATCCTCGTAATTGACTGTTTTTATTAAAATGGCTTGCTTTAAGTGATTGGGGATAGCTTCAGCTAGAGAAGTAGCGTTTCTAATTAGAAAAAGAAACTTACTTTCAGGATGATGAATATGGTAAGTCTCAAACAATTGCAACATCTCTCCTACAAGATACTGTGGACCGATACTTCCCGAATACAACCACAATATTGATTCAGGCATAATATTAAGGTCTTCTCTAATTTTTTCCCTAATCACCGGATTGGGCTTAAACCGGTTTATAATTCTTCCATTGCTTACTTTAAAAAACTTGGGTTTATGGGTTTGCCCAATATTTTTTAAGTGTTCATGTATGGCCAAAGTTGAGCGTACCAATACAATATCAGATAGTTTAAGCAACTTCGTTTCAGTTTTTTTTAGCCATTGGTATTGTAAACTACTTTCTTTTAACCCGGCATAATCAACCCTTTCTTGAATAGGTAACCCGTCAGCATCAAAAACAATTTTAATCCCCCTGTTTTTCGCCCATTTAAAAATTGAATTAACCATCATGGCCGGCATGGTAGACCGAGGCATAAGATGGGTAATGCCGTATTTAATAACCATACGTTTAATTGCAATTTGGCCAAGTTGCGTAGTGAGCAGGGTACCTAAAATTGGATGTGGCTTTCGCCTTACCTGCTGCTGTTGATAATTGATCTTTAGTCCCTCGGCAATATTTGCAATTCTATTCACCTCTGCCGCATCAGCCCAAGAAAATTGAAGCACAAAAAATTGGCAGTCCATTTCTTTTTGCAGCCCATCAAATATTGGAAAAAACAGATTTTCCATGTAATTCGTTTGATCAGAATCCCAAGAAATGAAAAGCACTTTGATGGTTGGGGTATTCATTATAAAAGGTTATTTGACCTATTAGAAGAAGTTATTTATCCAATTCACCTCGATATACCAATTGGAAAATGATTTTTTAGGCTTAAAAAAATATATCAGAATTATAAATCCTACTAAAGTTTAATTTTCTTTGAAATAGATAGTTTCAAGTGTCTAAAATCATTATAATACAGTCTATTTAAACTTAAAGAAATGAATTCTATTCAACCAAAATCAAAATTTCAAAATACAAAACAAGCAATAATAATTTTTCTGATCCTATTTATTCCATTTACAATCAAATCTTTAGAACCAGGGTTAGAAATATATCCGGCTATTATTTTTCCAACTGGGGCTTCAACTTTAAATGTTCAAAACGAATTTAGAACTTTTGAAAAGTACGAGCTATTTGCATTGAAAGATTCTTTAGTTGCACTAAATTCTCAAATCTTACTTAAAAACATTCCATCCCAATATTTTCATTCGATTATTAAAGGTAATTTTGGTTTGGAGCCATATCAAAATTTCTTCCAATTTCCTTTCTCATCTTGGAAAATAATTGAGGGAAACGATTTAAATCAGGAAAAAAAGAAAGCTACGAAATCTTGGTTACGTACAAATTTAAATGAAGCAGGGTACTCTGATTCAATATTTGTATTAAGAAAAATTCAAATAAAATACAACCTATATCAAAAGCAAATAGCATCTGATACCATTATTTATGAAAAAACTTATTATCTTAATTGAAGCATTTTTCAGAGGATTTTTCCTTAGAATAACTAAAATTACCGCTATTAATGAAAAGCATTTAAGTTTTTATAGAGTGTTTTTTGGTATTGTTACCCTCGTTTATTTTAGACCAAAATTCTCATGGATATCTTCCGTTCCTGACAGCTTGTTTTTACCGAAGCCTTTTAATATTGCTAATTTATTTGGAGGTTTTCCTCCACCTATTTATTTTGAAATCACAGATTACCTCATTATTATCTTTTTAGTAGCTACAATAATAGGTTTTTGCTCTAGAGTTGCACTGCTAGGTTTATTTTTATTGACAATTATAAATAATGGATTTGGTTATAGTCTTGGAAAAATTGATCATTACATATTTGAATCAATAATATTTCTAGTTTTTGCTTTTACCAATTCATCTGCATATTATTCAATTAGACCTGATAAGAAAATAAAAGTTCATTCTAAAACGCTAATGTTATTTGGTATTTCTGTAATATTCGGATATTTCACAGCAGGTTTGCAAAAAGCTTACCATTGGATTGATTTTGACCTAACTACTAGTGGATTTTTAAGATGGGTATATGATCTATATTTCCCTGCCACGCAAAAACCTTTACTAGCGGAGTTCTTTTTAAGTGCCAATCCTTTTTTAACAGAAATAATTGATTATTCAGGAGTATTATTTGAGTTATCAGGAATCCTATTCTTGCTTTATTCAAAACTATCATGGAGAATTTATCTCATTTTTGCGTCATTTTTTCATCTAGCTAATGCTCTAATCCTCAATATTCCTTTCACCATTCATTTCCTGATTTTTGGAATTTGGTTATTAAGTTCATTTTTATTTAAATACAAAAAGGCAACATTCCTATTTGGATTAGCATACTTTTTTAAAGGAATATATATTGATGTGTATCTATGGATTTTATCTATTTCAATGACTCTAGTAGGAATATTTGATAGAAATAGGTAATAGATTATTGCAACAGAGTGCTAAAAAATTAATTTAACTCGATCGTTTTGTTTAAAATATCATTATATATACAATTTTTAGTGAGATGGTGTTCATATACACTAACACCATCACTTTTAAAAAAATTACTTGCTCAATTCTTGTTCAACCAATTCCTTATACCTCATAAAATTTCCCCGCAAGGTATATTCCCTCAACACTTTTTCTCTACCTTTTTTTCCAAACTCCATTCTCAATTGAGGGGCAAGTATTAGTTTTTCCAAGGCGTTTATCCACTCTTCTGAAGTACAGGCTAAAAACCCATTCTCCCCATGATTGACCACCTCTTTGTTCATTCCTATAGGAGAAGCCACCACAGGTAAGCCACAGCCCATATATTGAATTAATTTATAGGCACACTTCCCATTTTCCCAAGGGCTATCCGGCAAAGGCATGATGCCAATGTCCATTTTATGGATGGCATCCACCTCCCCTTCTTCTGTCCAAATAATTGACTCCAATTCCCCTTCAAACTTGATATTGCTCAAACCATTAACCAATATAAATTTTATGGAGTAATGTTGATGAAGCCAATTAAGAACCGGCACCATGGGTTTCAGGTATTTTATGGTGCTTGGGGAGCCAATCCAGCCAATGGATATGGTTTTACTTATTGGATCACAAACTTTTTCTTTATACCTATTTGCATTTATCACCGTAGGAAATATCGAAACATTAGATGCGCCGGCCCTAGTAGCTCTATTCTTTAAGTACTCATTTCCTACCACCACTCTACATGCCAACTTCATCACCTGGTCAATTTTTTTAGGCATAAGTAGACCAACCATTCGGTTATTACTTAGGTCATAATTATGAAAAACAGCATCGTCATAATCCACCCAATACCCTTTAATTTTGGAAAGAAGCCATTCAGCAATTGCCGGCAAATAAGGAAATATCTCTTTTTCAATAATGATCAAATCGTACTTATGAACTGTGAACAACAAGAAAAATCTACGAAAATAACATTTCAAAACATGCCAAATCCCAGGTGAATGATGGCTATAAATATTATCAAGGTATTGCTCAGTAAAAAAAGAATGTACCGCAACCGAATAGCCCATTTTTCTCCATAAAGGCAAAAACTGGTAAGTCCTTAATCTGCTACTCGCTCCTTTTCTGGGGTATTTGGGCAGAAATAATAATTTTCTTTTTTTCAACTAGAATTAAAAATAAAGTTCAAATAGCATTTCTCTTTTTAGCATCAATAATGGCCTGCCTGCGTTGAAAGAATTTTTTACGGTCCAAGCTCCTCAGGTAAAGGGTATATTTTCTATGCGTGATCAAGTAAAAACAAAAAAGCAAAAAATAAATCATCAGCATATTTTTCATGCGCATGGCAATACCAAGATTACTTAATGCATTCATAAAGGCAAAAGTTACAGGAATAAAAGTTACCATACCTGTTTTCAAAAAAAGTGGCATGTCTCGAAGGGCTTCCGGGGACCAGTTTTTGTAAATAAAAAAGCTTAGCCACAAGTAAAGCAGGTTTTCAAAGGAACTAATAAAACTTACAATATTATGGGAATCAAAAAAAAGTGGTCTAAATAAATAGGTGAATAACTTCATGGGCCAGGAATAAGAAGAAATATTTACTCCTGAGCCTACATTTCTAGTATTTAAATTACCAGACTTGCTTGCAGAAAAAGCTTCTAAAGTTTCTAAATCAAAACTTTCTAATTTCAACACATCCAAAGTATAAGTGCTCATATAAATGGAACCAATTAATGCCAATGCAGCCAAACCGAACTTATAAGTGTTTTTTATATCTGTCCCCAAAAGTATGGCAACCGTTGCGCCTCCAATTATCGCTTGCCCCATATGAGGTCTACACATATAAATAAAAAAAAAGGCTATAGTAGCCTGCCACCATTTTTCTTTGTATTGTTGAATAGAAAATAAAAACCAAGCAATGGCCCAAAATGAAAGGGAATCTTTCCCAACCCCAGCTGTCCAAAAGTGTAAATTGGTTATATAGAAAACTGTTGGAAATAAAGGGACTCCTAAAATTTTATGATTGGTCGGAAAATATTTATAAACCAGCAAAAAAATATATCGAAGGCCAATAAAGCCCAAAAAACCAAATAAAAGATTTCCTGTATGATAGGATAAGCCCAAAACTTTACTTGGAATAAAAGTTAACCAAAGTATAAATGTGGTTCCTTCTCCAAAATATTTCATCCAAGTAGGGTCAGATATTTTAACTTGCTCCATAGTAAACAACCAATACCCACGTGAATCTCCACCAAAATTAATTATATACCAGCCATAAAAAAGACTAAAAAAGGCATGATATATTAGAAGATAGTGTAAATGATATAAATACTTTTTAGGTAGTTTATAATTCAAACTAAAAGTGATATTAGACTTATATATCAGAGTGAGCAAAAACAATATGATAAAAACGTCTAACAATTTTTGAAGTTAGTTAGTTGATTATCCTTGGCCATGAGAGAAAGGTAAAGCTTTTCCAACGCGTTGGTATAAGCTTCAATACCATACAGATTAGAGGCTCTCAAAAATCCTTCTTTGCCCATTTTAAGACTGATCTCAGGGTTATTAATTAGATGATTTATACACTTCGCTAAGCTTTGAGGATCTGAATGGGGTACCAAGAGTCCAGTTACCTCATTCTGTACGACATCTTTTAAACCGCCAACAGCTGTAGCTACAACTGGAAGATGATGAAACATAGCTTCAACTGCTACTAGTCCAAAACCTTCTTGAAGGCTAGGAACACAAAAGCAATCCATCAATTGATAGTAATTAGAGGTATTTTCCTTAAATCCCAAAGGGAAAAATTGATTTTCAACACCTAGCTCTTTGGCAAGAACCTTTAATTTATCCAAATCTGGCCCATCACCAATAAGCAAAAATTTAATCTTAGGGTCATTTAGGATTTTTAATGCCTTTAAAATATCAGAATATCTTTTAACATTGTCATGAACCCGGCCAACTGATCCCAAAACGTAATCGAAAGATTTTAGAAAGATATCCTTTCTCTGTAAGTCATTATTGCTAGAAAGAAGATGTAAATTATCCACTCCATTATTAAGAAGAAGTACCTTTTTTGAAGGGATTTTTGCTTTTTCTGTGAGGTATTGAGCAACAGAAGGTGAAATACCTATCACCACATCCGCTACTTTTGCTAATAGCCTTTGAAGCCATATAGCCTTAATTGACCTTTTTTGAGGATCTGAAGTTTCTTCTAAAATAATAATAGGGACTCTTCCAATAACCCCACAAATACTAGCCATACACATCCCTTCGAACACAGCTCCATGTATTATATGTGGTGAAAATTTCTTAATAACTGCTAATACTTGTCTATATTTTGAAAATTCAAATGGTGACTTAAAAGACCCAACTTGAATTATTTGTATTCCTTCTTTCTCCAAAGCTTCTTTGATTGGCCCCTTAGCATTGGTACAAACAATCCGCATGTCAAAACGTTCTTTGTCATAATTTCTGCCAAAACCAAGCCTCAAGACCTCCACTCCACCTGAAGAGATGGTTTCTATACAATGTAAAACTTTAATTTTTTTCAATTACTTTACAAATTAACGTTCTCCAAAATTAGTGTAATAAAGGGTAAGCAAATTCTTACCATAATTCTCAACTGAAAATTCTGAACCTTTTTCAATTGCATTTAATTTAATAATACCTAGTTCACTTTCAGTAAGGTTATTTACCTTGCACATTAATTCCAACAATTGAGACCTATCCTGTGGGTCAAATAAATAACCATTATCCTCATGAGAAATAATTTCAGAAGGCCCACCAACATTGGTAGATAGAACAGGTAAACCACACAACATGGCTTCAACTAATGAAATAGAAAAACCTTCTGAAATAGAAGGCAAAATAAAAAAGTTAGATTTTTTTAATAGAGGAATAACATTTGGAACAAATCCAAAAAACAAAACTTTTTCCGAAATTTGATATTCACATGTTAATAGTATCAATTTCTCCTTTTCAGGACCTTCTCCAATAATCCAGAGAATAGAATTTTCATTACCACGTATTTGGAGATATTCATGGAAAACACCAATTAAAAATTTAAGATTTTTAATTGGTACTAACCTACAGGTAGTTACAAATATTTTAGATTTATTTGATTTGAAAACTAAATCTTGGATTGACACTCCGCATTCACAATCTTCTTCACTTTTTAGAACTGCTACTGGATTATAAATTACTGAAATCTTATCTTTATTAATTTCTTTTAAATCAATGAGACATTTTTCTACAGCTTTCGAAATGGCTATTACATGATGAGATAAAAAGTATACAAATTTAAAGAGAGTTCTAAAAATAAATCCATGATTGGGAAACCCAATTTCCTCGCCTATTCTAACTGGTACCCGAGCTAAAAACCCAGCAATTAATCCATGAAAATTGGCCTCTGCACCGGAAGTATGAATCACATCTGGTTTATGAAATCGTAAAAATTTATAGGTGTTAAATATTAACAAAGGATTTGGAATTCTAACCTTTTTGTTAAATACCACCACAAAGAATCCAAAATCCATTATTTCACTGCAAACTTTTCCACCACTCCCTAAAACAAGAATTATTAATTCATTTTCAGAATGATCTTTAAAAAATTTTGAAGTAAGTTTTAATCTTTTTTCAACCCCTCCAAAATCTAATTGGCTAACAATTCTACATATTTTCAAAGTATAATGATTTTTGCCACCCTATCTAACGATTTTTCTTTTGAATAATAATTATTAATGATTCTTCGGTTATTCTCTACCTCAACCGATCCTAAAGGTATAGCTATAAGTTGAGGATTAGTAATTAACTCTTCTATCGAGTAAAAACACACACCTAATTTATTTAAAAATTCATATACAGGATTTTCTTTAAAAAGAAACAATTTAGTCCCAGAATACAACAAGGAATAAATATTTCCCATCCCCTGTTGACGTAATTGAGGCATAATAGCAAAAGCACACTTAGCTAGAACTTGATTGTACCTTTTCAATGGTAAAAAATCATTTAACAATTCTATATTTAAATTAGAAAAATCTTTACAAATATTTTCATTTAAAAATTCTTTATATTTAAGGTTTCCATAACTTAAAGGTATAATAATAGAATTAGATATTTTTAACTTATCAAGTATATCCAAAACATCAATATGATTACAAGTAAAGGTAGCACTATTTCCTAATAGAATACTAGTTCCACAAATTTCTTTTTGTGTGGAACCAAGAAAACTAATATCACCAAAGGTGAATTCTAGATATTTAAAATTTAAAAAAGGAAACTTATTTCTAATTATCGAAAACTCATTGGGAAGAATAGGTGCAAAATGGGTCAAAGTTTTAAGAGCTGGCAAAACTTTTATATAGAGAAAAAGTTGTTGGTATAAAGCCAGAACCATACGCTTAAAAAAATGGTGTCTATTTATAAAATTAAAGTATTTTTGAGTCTTTTTAAGATAAAAGGAATGAAAGGATCTGGGATTAAGTAAATAATAATAATAATCAGCTCCATAACCAATCCAAATTTTTTTACATTTAATGTGCTTTATTTTAAGTAGGAAAGAGATAGTATGTAAATGTAAAAAATAAAATATCAACAAATCATTATTATTAGGCTTAAAATCATTTATATAATATTCTTTTGAAATTATTTTAACGGATTTGTCACAAAAGTAATTTGAATATTTTTTACTAGAAACAAGTATAAACTTTTGTTTATCAGAAACTTCAAACTTATTAAAGGATTCTATAACCCAATCGGTGAATTTTTCATCATTTAATATATGATAAATCATTTATTAAATTTTTATTTTATAATAATTTAAAAAGACAATATTAAAACCCAACCTAGGTTTTTCACCTTTTAGTTGGATTTCCTTTAATGATACTCATATATTCTAAAATAACTCCTATGTTTATAAAATGACATACTTTAATAATTTTGATTGAATCATTAATATTTACAGTAAAAAGTTTTTTAATGGCAAATCGATATCTTTTAAAAATAAATTTTACAAGATACCCAAAAAAAGGAATGTTTCTACCTTGATAATTTCTGGTATAAGTACCACCTAATAGTCTTTTAAATTTGCAGGTTAACTCTTTGATTAAATATCTTGATGGATGATACACAATAACATCTTCTTGAAAACTGATTGAGTATTTAGAAGAAATTTGTCCAGATAGTTTAGAATCACCATTGGATTTAAGAGTAGGGTCGAACCCACCAAATTCATCAATGACTGATGCATACGAAAACCAATTTGCTGTAATTGCCTTTCCGTCTAAGGCATAAACCTTAGTAGTAAAACCAGTATATTTTTCGTAAGTCTCTGCTGCAGACAAATTCGATCGGTCTCTAAAAAATAAAGGAACTGGGCCAGTTAGAACACCAATATTATTTTCATTATCCTTATTAAAGTGAGTAAAGGCATTCTTTAACCAGTATTTATCTGGTAAACAATCAGAGTCGGTAAATGCTAATAAATCACCTTTGGCCTCTTTAATACCTTTATTTCTAGCTGAATAAGAACCAGGTATCGATTCCTCTATAATCTTTAGTCTATAAGAAACTGAAAACCAATCAGGAAGCTCCAAAGGAAATTTAAAATCATTATTAACAACAATTACCTCCCACATGGCATTCGAAAGAACTTGATAATCAAGTTCTTTAAGTAAATTTAAAAGTCGGATTTTATCATTAAAATGAGGAATGATAATAGAAATAAACTTAATTGACATTAATTAAGAAATTAAGGAAATAATTCAAAATGAACACTAATAATAAAATGAATACCTAGATATATCCTATTTTCCACTTTTAGAATATTTAAATAGATTAAAAATATATGATTTTACAATTAATTCGAATTTATAAACTTTAAAAAACAAAATATTCATATAATGGGGATAAGAAAAATTATTCTCTTCACAAAATACACCAACTGCTCCAGATAAATAATACTTCGAAGGTAAAGTATAACTATTTGTACTTTTAAGGTAAAATAAAATTTCTTCTCTTAAATGAAGCCAATTTTGAATCCTATCATATTTACTTTCAAATTTTGTACTAATGGAATTCTTTTCTTTATGAATTAATGTAAGATATCTTTTATCAAAAGATACATTTGGATTCAAGACAAGAATTCTAAACATTAAATCATATTCTTGACTACTACTTAAGTTTTCGTTCCAACCATTAACCAAGTTAAGAAACTTTTTATTCCAAAGTATAGAACTAGTTCTTCCTAATTTACTTCTGATTAAACCTATCCAAATATCAGTATTGGAATTAATTAAATGTTTTTTTCCATTTCCTAAAATATGAATACAGTTACCTACAATAAATGCAACATCAGGTTTTATCAATTTAAACTGACCAGAAAGTTTTCCTTTTAATAGTTCATCATCCGCATCCAAAAACTGAATCCAATCAGATTTCGCATTTGCCAATCCAAGATTTCTTGAGGCACAGGCACCTTTTTTCTCTCCATTAGGATGGTTAAGTACTCTAATTAGAGGGTAATTTTTAGAAAGCTTGTGTGAAATTTCTAAAGAATTATCAGTAGACCCATCGTCTATAATTAGAATATCTGAAACAATTGGATCATTAAGAACGGATAAAACAGCTCGTTCAAGTGTATTTTGACAATTAAAAACGGGGATTACAATACTTATCAATTATTTATGGATTAAATTATCAATAATTTTTACGGTTCTTTTTTTAAGAACTTCCTCATTGAAAAGCAATTCTAAATTCTTTCTATTTTCAGAGGCATCAAATTTAAAGCCCAGATTTAATTGTGCTTCTTGAATAGAAAACACCTTAATTCCATTGGATAAGAAATAATGATAAAGGGGATTTTTATTATTTAAAATAACAACAGAACCTAAATAAATAGAAAATAGTAGGTTCCCCAAACCTATTTGCCGTTTGGAGTTAAAAAACACGAATGGACAAGACAGCAAGATTTGCAGGTAATCATTATAATTCAAAAATTTGGTTATAGGTTGGAATTTTCCTTTAAATATTTTGTTAAAACTTTTTACAACATAATTCACATATTCCTTTGATCCAGAATAACTTAAAGGACAAATAATATCTTCAAAATCAAATTTAAAAGATTTTATTAACTCAATACTATCTAAATGATTATTCCACAGGGAAGCATTGTTACCTAAAAGTAAATTTTTCCCTGTAAAACACAATTGTTTGTTTTTAATACCATTTAACACGTCATTTTCCAGATCAAAATAACTAAACCATGTGAATTTATATCTAGATTTGGGGAAAATATTTTCCAGAATTTCATTTTCAGTAGGAACAACCGTAGAAACAAAATCAATTCTATAATTAATGAAATCTATAAATCTCCTCTGTCCAAATAATTTAGAAAAACCATTATTTTTATCCATCATTTTTCTAGTTTCAGCCATAAGAAATTTTTCCTTTGATTCATTAATAGAATAAAGATCAAAACCCCAAAATATCCCTAAAATATTAATATTTTCGTGTAATTTTTCAAAATTAATATTAAAAAACGATTTACTAAAACCATGTATAACTAATCCATGAATAAAAACATGAATAAATGGAATTAAATAATTTATTATAGAAGTAGGCAAGCTCACCATAATTGCAGAACCTACTTTAGTATATTTGAATTTCCCTATTAAAATATAAATATTAATGACATAAGGATTCAAGGAAAACTTATTAATAGTTGCCTTCAAAAACTTTTTATCCTCAATTATATGAAGAATGAATTTCATATATAATCATTAAATATAACTTTCAATAATAATATTAAATTAAATATTTTTTAACCAATATTTAAAACGCTTAATTACTAATCCAAACTTAACCCTCCTTCGAAGCTTATTAAAATAACTATTATTAGAATTTACACTGTTTAATTCTATAATTACTTTTATAAACTTCTCATCGTATTTAAATTCATGAAATTGGTTAAGCTTTTCTAAAATTGAAGTCTTCAAAATCTTATTCTTTCTATTATAATCTCTTGAATTAGTAACCCCTTGTTCATGAACTCTATAAACACTCATTACTTCGTTAATTCTCTTAAAGGCACCTTTCTTAGAAAGTATAGACGTCAATGCAAAATCTCCACTTAACATAGTCGAATACCAATCAGGGAAAATCAAAGCAGCTCTTTTAAAAAACAATGAAGAGGTATGGATTAAGGAACTAGGTGAAATTAAATCTTCTGTACCAATAACTTCGGGTACTTTAGGTTGAAATATATTGGATAAGTAAGGTTTACCTTCATATTCAACCTTAACAAAATGGAAACTACCAACAAAGGTATTATCATTTTCTAAGAGTTCAGTTTGTTTTGCCAATTTTTTATTGTCCAACCAATAATCATCTCCTTCACAAATTGCAATATATTTACCAGTACATTGATTTAGCGCAAAAACAAAATTTTCAATTATCCCTAAATTACTTTCCTGAGGGAAGTATTTTACGGTAATACTATTATTTTGACTAATTTTTCTTTCTATAATTTCCCTGGTATCGTCTGAAGAGCAATCATCAGATATAATAACTTCAAGATCGAATGGACCGATTTGCATAAATATTCCATCCAATGCCCGTTCTATATAAGCTGCATGATTGTAGCTTATCAGGCACACACTGACGGGGGGCATTCTTTTTTCAGTTACTTCAGTTTTCACTTTTTTACTGATTTAATTTTAGCAGGAACACCAATGCAGGTTGCTTCATCTGGTACATCAACTGTCACTACGGCTCCAGCAGCAACTTTTACATTATTACCGACTTTTACCCCCGGTAATAATATGGCGCCGGCTCCAATAAAACTTAAATCTCCTACACAGGCTTTTCCCAAAACCTGAACGCCCGGACTTATGGTAGAAAATCTTCCTACGGCAGCGCCATGATGAATAAAACTTCCGGTATTGATCAGAGTACCTAGGCCTAACTCCACATTTGCTCCAATAAAAGAATGGTGAAAAATATCAGAAGTATCAGAAGGTGAATAGGTGCTAATTATGGCCGAATCAGTGCGAATACCTACAAGTTCCCCCCCTAAAGAAACAAATAATTTATACATGAACTCCCTTACCTCACACTCCCCTACACCAAGCATAAACCTGGGATCCATTTTAAAAGCATCAGTCAATTCATCCTTAGACTTTAAAACGGGATATGAAGATTGAAAAACATTTTCTGATGATACATTGTCAAAAAATTTGACTCCTACATTCATCTTTTTAGAAATCAACACATCCAATACTTCCATTGCATGACTACCTGCACCTGCTATTACCATATTATTGCTATTTAGATTTATTTTCCCAAGGAAAACTTTCAATTTTGTGTTCAAACTGAAAAAATCGATTAAAATCACTTACGCCTGTTTCTTTTTGTAAATTGAGAACGAGCAATTTATTGTGCCTGTCTTTAAAATGGCGTTTTACTGACGCATTGTGATTTATATAAAGGTTGATGAGTTTTTCCTTATCATATAATATTCCATCCTCTTCGAAGTCATACACCTTGCATAGAAACTGCCAAATCCATCCATTGTATATATACTTACTTTCTTTTAATGATTTTATTGTAGGGAATTTCCCTTCATTAAATTGCTGAGAATGAAACCTGAGCAGTGAGTGGTACCATTCTTCAGGGGAATTCCTTTCGGTTAAGATAAACCTTGCATCAGGATAAAGCTGGTCAAGTACTTTAAACACACCGGGAGCACTAAATGGATAATCTTGGAAAAATTGAGCATTTTTTGTATAGTTTACCAGTCCCTTATACTCCCCATTTGGTAATTCATTTAATAGTAATTCGCCTATTCTTTGTTCACCTATAACAAAACCCAAGTCTGTAAAAAGTGATTTTAAAGAGGTTGTACCGGTTTTGTTAAAGCCAATACAGAATATTTTTGGTTTACCATAGACCTTGATTCTGTTGATAGCGGATGCTATTTTAATTTTATAATTTGCCATTCAGTTCTCCTTCCCTTCAATTGAAATATAATATTCTTATTGCAGACACCTTCTTTCTGGAAAAATAAACTTTCAAAATGCCTGCAAACCTACCATTTTACTAAAATCGATGGATTTTGACTCAAGTTCATTAAACGTTCCAGCTGAAGCTATTTGCCCTTGTTTCAATAGGAAAATCTGGTCCGCATTTTTGATGGTACTCAACCGGTGAGCGATAATTATAATAGTAACTTTCCCCCTTAACCTTTCAATATTTCCCTTTATATCCATTTCTGTTTCAGAATCAAGCGACGAGGTAGCTTCGTCCATAAACAGTATATTAATACCTTTATATAACTCCCTAGCAATCGAAATTCGTTGCTTTTGCCCTCCACTTATCATAATCCCATTGTTACCTAATCTACTATTTTCCTTTTTATCCAGAGTCTCTACAAACTCTAAAACAGCTGCCTTTTTTAATGCCTCCCTGCATTTTTTTCTGTTTTCTTCTGTGTCTTTGTCCCAAAAACTAACATTATTAAAAATAGTATCGTCAAAAACAACTGGCTCTTGAGTAATGTATCCAATTTTCCTTTGGTATGCATTTCTGTCAATCTCTCTAAAATTAACCTCATCAATTGTAATAGACCCACTATCGGGTAAGAAAAGACCTGCCAAAATATTCATTAAAGTAGATTTGCCGGAACCACTTTCTCCAACAATAGCTACTACTTGATTTTTCATTACTGAAAAAGAAATTTCTTTAAGTATTACTTTTTCACCATAACTAAAACTAACCTTTTTAAGCCTTATTTCCTTTTGAAAATTATCGATAACAATTTTACCCATTGAATCACGTCCTGTTTTCAAATCATTGGAAAATTCTTGTATATTTTTTAGAGATCCATAGGTAGCCATAACTGAATTCCAGTAACCCTGCAAAGCCATAAGGTAGGTTAATGAGCGATAAAAAAACAACAAGCTTAATATAATTCCAGAAATATTACCTCCAGAAAAATTGACTTCAAATAGTATAACCGAAACCATAACTAAAATAATAATTGGCTCTCTTATCGCTGTAATAGTTGAAGACAATAGCCCTAACTTTTTATGGTGAAATTCGATAGCGTCAATTTGATTTCTAAGTTTATTGCTATAGGATTTTAAAAGACCACTTGCTTTTAAATATTTAAAGTTGGCCACCTTTTGTATTAAAAGACTTTGAAAAAAATGATTGCCTTTTGACACATCAATTGAATGACTTTTTGTTCTTTTATAGATTGATGAATAAAGAAAGTTTGAAAGTAAGCCTCCAATCATCACAAATAGTGAAAATCGAACATTTACAGTAAAAGCCATTGATATATAAATAAAGATCATGGAGAAAGCCTGTAAAACGTGCATATAGCTATTGAATGCCGTTACAGTTCTGTCAATCTCACCGGTTACAGTATTTTGTATTCTTCCGGAATCCTGTTGATTAAAATATTTAAAGGAATAATTCTCAAATAAATCTATGAAAGACATTCTTATTTTCTTTATAAAAAATCGTCTCAATAAAACATTATAGTACTGTTCAAGAAATTTTAAAACACCTTTTATGATAAAAAAGAAAGTCATCATTAGCAAAACAACTGAGACGGTAATAGGAATTCCAAAACTTTTCAGACTATCTAGTAAAAAATCAAATTTCCCCATCCCTTCACCGTCAGGGTTACCCCCATCAGTCATTTCTAACAAAGGTAAAAACATTGTTAGTCCTAATCCATCCATCAAAGCCACCAACATACTTAGGCTAAATGCTATGAACAACCTACCTTTAACGATATTATAAAAATAGGAGAAATAATAAAAATACCTTTTTATATAAGATTTAATAATTGTTATCAAATTAACTATTCTTATTTATAAAACTATAAAATATATTATTTGAATTTAACAAAGCAATATATTACTAACTCAATATAGATACAAATTAAATAAATAGAGAAACAATTCAATGGTATAAAACTTAAAAAATAACAAAAATAAAACCAATAAATATTATCATCTCCGTTTTAAAAGTTAAGTTTACTATTATAAATAAAATTGTATTACATATATACCGAACTTATATTACAACGATAAGTTACTGAAGATAAAAATAATGATAAAATACTTCTTAAATTTCATGAATGAATTTTCTTTATTGCAAAACTAGGGTTATTACTCATTTCTATCGTCAAGTAAATCAACTCCCAACCTTCTTCGATGCAAAATTCATGTACTGCTTCCATTACCCCATAACGAAGAATTTTACTCCAATTTCCTTGAGAATAATCATGTCCTGCAATAAATCCTTCCGGTTTTATTTTATCTTTATAAGCCTGTAATTCATTTTTTGTATTTTGGTATGAATGATCTGTATCAATATATATCCAATCAAAATACTTATCATGAAAACTTGATTCCAAAACAGTCGAATATCCTTGATGAATTTTAATTTTCCCTTCCATAATTTGACTTTCAAAGGTCAATTCAACTTGGCTTTTCAATCCACCATGATACCTCTCTGAATCCCATGTATCCACGAGGTGAAGTATTTGTGGTTTGGAAATACTTAGAATTTCTTGGCTAAATTTCCCTTCATTCACCCCAAGCTCTGCAACAATTCCATTTTTTGGAAGCCGTTCCAACAATACCTCCCTATTGGTAAGCACTTTGAGGTTTGCAATATGTTTTTCTTGAAGATCATACTTTGGCAATAAAGCATCTATTTTTGTTTGAACACTAGATACTTTGTGATGAATAAATTTGTATACTTGGTTTTTCAATTTATTTACATTTATAGAATAGGAGAGATTAAAACAGATAAAATAAAAAATAATTATCTAAATTTAACAACTAATCAATTGACTTACAAACAATTATTATTCAACTAAAATAAATAGTTTAAAACACACAAAAATCAACAACAAATATAATTATCAAAATATAAAAATACTTTTAATTCTCATATGTTAATATATTTTTAGAAAGTAAATTTGAAAAATCTTTTGCTGATTTTATGGTCAAATGTAAGCCATCTTTGAATTTCAAATTTATTGAGCATTTATTGTAGTCAAAATAGGGTACTTCATATTTTTTCTCTAAAAACCTCATTTTCGAATTAAATTCTGGATCTAATTTATTTTCAATTTCAAAGATATCTTGATGTAAAGGCATCCTGACTAAGAACACAGAACCTTTTGATTTTAAATAAGATATCGTTTCTTGAAGATATTCATATCTTTTGCTTGAATAACTATATTTTGTTAAATAGTCTTTATAAAAAGTCACCATATAATTTCTATTCTTATTAACAGTACTTTCCCTAATTACCCCTTTAGTTTCAAACCACCCATCCCTGTGCAATTTCCATAATTTATTTTTGAATCTCATCACAATTATTTCATAGTTAGATTTTGAAAACCAATCTTTAAGATATTGATAATTAGGTGATACATTAACATTTTTTACATCGGAAATAAACCTTTCATTTTCCGCAAACTTATCTGGATTATTTGGATCTTTAATGTCACTTGAAATACTCCAAGGGTCAACAGTTATAATAAAGCATCTATTCCCTTCAAAATCTGCCAATTTATTTTTGATACTTTCCAGATAGGCAGGACCATAGGGAGAATTATAAACAGTAAACGAGTAATTGTAAAGTTTAGCTGGATAAATTTCACCTAATTCATCATTTAAAATTGAAGGTATTATGCCTTGTGCAGCTTTAGAATTGCCCAATATTAATGCATTTTGTTTGGGAGTAGTAAACCTTTGATAAAATGGATCAGCAGTACCATTCTCTAATAAAAACACAGCATAAAGTGTTCCTATAGGGAATATGGAAAAAATGAAAAGTTTAATAATAAATCGATTCATACCTAAAACTGAAAATAAATAAATTGTTGTTCCTTTCTAGCAAAGAGAAATACTGCCATTACCAAACCATAATACAAACCATATCGCAACAATGAAGGTTGAGCGAAAAACATTCGTTGTATGGCAAATTCTTGCTTTCTTCCAAACCACTCCATAAGTAGGAAAACCATAGATATAGCAATAAAAAAATAGACTCTAATATTCACTTGGGGCTTGGTGATTATAGAACCGGTAAATAAATGGCTTAGAAAAACCCAAGCCTCTGATATGCTAGATGCCCGAAATATAATCCACGCAAGGGTAACCAATGTAAAAGTCACTATCATTTGACTCAACTCTCGAAAACTAGGACAATTATTACTTTCTGCAACAACAGTTATATTTTTTCGGTTTTTACCCAATAAAAAAAGTGGAATAAATAAAATGGCATGTACTCCCCCCCAAGCGATAAAAGTCCAATTGGCACCATGCCAAAATCCAGATACTAGGAAAATGATAAATATGTTTCTGAGACTTAGATATTTTGATCCTTTTGACCCTCCCAATGGAATATAAACATAATCTCTAAACCATGTCGATAAGGAAATATGCCAACGCCTCCAAAATTCTGCAATATCTCTGGAAAAATAAGGGAAAGCAAAGTTTTGCATTAAATTGAACCCTAGCAATTTACCAACACCAATCGCAATATTAGAATATCCACCAAAATCACCATAAATTTGAAAACTAAAAAATACCGCTCCTATCAATAAATTCGATGAAGGTTGGTTTTCTGGAGTTTTAAAGGCCTGATCCACAAACACAGCACAGTTGTCTGCAATGACCACTTTCATAAACAAACCCCAAAGGATTTGTCGCATACCATCCATGGCCAATCCATAATCAAAATCTCTGCGCTTTAAAAACTGAGGCAATAAATTGATGGCCCTTTCTATTGGACCAGCCATAAGTTGAGGAAAGAAACTCACAAAGGCAAAAAATGCTACGGGATCATTACTGGCCTTAATTTTTCCTCTATAAACATCAATGGTATAACTCATGGTCTGAAAAGTATAAAAGCTTATACCAACAGGAAGAATCAATTGTAAAGAGTAGGGGTTGGCCTGAAAACCAATTATGTTAATTAATTGTACCGTCGATTCTAGAAAGAAATCAAAATACTTAAAAAGGCCTAATAAACCCAAGTTGACAGCCAAACTAATACCAAGGAGAGTCTTTCTATTAAATGAATCTTGAGCCTTATTGATTTTTAAACCACAAATATAATCTACGAAAGAACTAAAAAATATTAAAGCCAAAAATCTCCAATCCCACCAACCATAAAAAAAATAGCTAGAAACTAAGAGAAAGATATTTTGTGCTTCCAGGTTCTTTTGAAAAACCAACCAGTAAAGCAGAAATACTCCCGAAAAAAAGAAAAGAAATTCGTAAGAATTAAATAACACTTAAGCGTAATATTAATATAAACAAAATCATTTCTTTTTTATACTCCTATATTTTAACAAAAGTATTTTTAATTCGAATGCCTGAATAATGTTCAATAAATTCAATCCTAGAGGCTTTTAAGCTTAAACTGATTCCAAATTACTTTTGACAAACTTAAATCGCTGAATCATGCTTGTAATATGTAATGCCACCAATTTCGGACCGGCACTTTCGTCTACCATCCTTCCCAAAAAATGACCCAACCTTCCGGGCTCTGTCCGGCAAATATCTTCTGTGATATGGTCTATTTTATGCTTTGGTAAGATTTCTACAAAGCCTGCAGCCAATGCGGAGGGTATTAGCATATGGGAGCCATGCACAGCGATGACCACCTGACTTTTACTGAAAATCTTATTCCATCTTTTCTCTACTTCCCAATTGATCGAAGTAACTCTCTCATCCTTTATTTGACCCTGAAAAGTAGTAGTTTTACCTAACCCGGTTACAGTAAAATTTACTTCAGAAAACCTTTTATTAACAACCTTGACCAGACGGTTAATTAATGTCTTTTGTCTCCATAAAAACAATGGCTTAAAAATTTTCTCCTGCTTGAATTTTTTTGAAAACATATATAGCCAGTTCAGGAGTCGATTGGCCAACCAGAACCTGTCTTCTCTCCAAATAAATGTTATTTGTGGCACAGCTTGATCAAATTCCTCCAAATCAAAAGGTTTCACTCCCAGGATTTTCTCAAAATCCATCTGCTGATGGTCTAAATGTATAAATGCAGGGTGAAGCAAAACCTTTTTATATCTCCGAAATTGATTTCTCACCCAAGTATCCAAACCCCCAACCCTATCCGAAAATTGTTTCAAGGGTAAGTCAATCGACCATATCTCCACCTCATTTTTTGGCAATAACCATCTGCATTGCTCAGGAATCATTACTGCAATGGTTCTACTTGGGTTCCTTTCTATCTCCTTATAAACATTCCAAACTTTGGTGAATACATGTCCAAAACAACTGTCCAGGCAATTAATCAATAGCAATTCTTCTCCTGATTTTTTATTAAAAACATTCAAAGCTACTTCTTCACCCGGCTTTTCTTTCATGGAATCAATCAAAGGTTCGGCCAACCATGCGGCTTTTTTTTGATCAAATAATTGATGTCGACCATTGCTAGAAAATGAAACCGGAAAATGGGCCAGATGTCCTGAAGGCAAACCAGCGTAGTAGTCTAAATGACAGCCCTCACAAGCGTATTTTCCCAAAACATGCATACCCTGAAAATATAGGACAGACTCGGACTTGTTTCCATTCTTGCAACGGGGACATAAGCCATTAGCATCCTCGAGCTTAGGGTAAATTTCAATCATCCCCTACCATTTTCTTAGGCCTAATTTATCTAAATGATAGCTTATAAGGGTCTTTATTCGGCTTCTTTTGGCTGCTCCACTCTCTACAATACTGTATTTAAGCTCAGGGTTGAACACCAAAGCGGCATAGGACAGGTTAGAAGGTGATAAGATAAGCTCATTACAGCAAGATAGGCTTATGCAGTCCAGCAAAGCCTCTTTAGCTAGCCTAGGACCATCCTTTAATGTCTCATTGTTATGAATGGAAATTGCTCCTTGAGACCTGACAAAATCATGGGCCATTATTTTAGGTGAAAATTCTTTTTTCAATTTTTCCAAAAGCTGCTGATCATCCGTAGCTACAAAGATCTTGTCATAGGTCGAAAATTTCTTTTTAATTTTTCTAAAAAACTTAGCATTGCCAGCTGGAGGGAACTCTCGAAAATGATCCGTTTTTCTAATGTGAACACCTAGAGTTTTAACCTCGGACATTCTATTTTTTATTTCATTAATTTCCTTTGTCAAAACCTCGTTAAAATCTAAGCCCTTTTTCATTATCTCATTTAAAAAGCGATAGTGATTTCTATCCCAAATTCGCAGGGGGAATACTTCTATTTGCTGATTTAAAATAAGTTTATCAGAACTTTTTAACAAAGGTTGATTAAATAAGCTTTCCCAAAAATTATTTCTCTTTCTTGAATCTTGAGGGCTTGAATATGCGTACACGTAGTTGCTTAAGTCAACATAGTATGGCGTTTCATACTTTTGAGCAAAACCTATCCCATAAAGAACCTGAAGAAATAAAGAAAAAAATCCACGCCTACATTTTTGATTGGGATGGTCTTTACAGCCAAAATCGTTTTGATTGCAGGAGATTATATACCTGGCATTTTTTTGGGTCAATTGGCTTAACCTCTCCGCTGTGACCGAAGATCTTTTAGGCATATAGCTAACTAGATTGTTTATAGACCTTATTCAATTTTTTCCATCCATCCACCGGAACCATATAATGTCTATGAACAAAGGAGTTGGCTCCAAAGCTTTCTTTCCACCTAAAAAGCCCCTTATTGATATTTAAGCCTAGATTTTCATTGGAATGACCAAAATCCAAGAATTTGTATTTTTCAGCAAAAGTATTCCCTAGGTAATTTACTAAGGCATCCAGTGCATTTAGTTTTCTGCCTTGGCTATTGCTTGCCAGGTATTGGGTATGGATGCAATTTTTGGAAAAATACACCGTGGCACCTGCTACCATCAAGCCATCCTTAAAAACATTGAATTGTCGAATTTTTCCCGGAAACTTTTCCATCAAAAATGACATTTCTTCATGACTGTGGGTAGGTGCTGTTTGGTATCTGTTTTGAAGGTTGGGAAGAAGCAAGGCTTCCCAAAAACTTTTCACCTCATTGGATTCAATTATTATTAGATCCTGCCGACCAGCCTGTTTGATATTGGCTTTCCTTCCTTTATTCTTTACCGCTAATGGCAGGTTTATCGTCAAGGACAATTCCATTTGAATAATTTCGGCATTCGACAGATGCATGATATAAACCATGGCTTCTTCCTGAGTAGAATTGTAGAATGCCGGTGTTGCTTTAATTTGCAGATGACTTAACCCCAAGGACTCAAAATATTTCATTAAGGCTTTGAACTGTTCAATTTTCTGATCAAAAGAGCAGGGTACCTGTATTAGGCCGGCGTAACTCAGGCCTTGATGGGAATAGACTGTTTTACCCTCCCTATGTGCTGCAAATACAGCTACCGGCTTACCATTCCCATACAGAATTACCGAGCAATCCTGAAATTTACCTGATGGATGATACGCTAAAAAATCTCTCTCATGCATTAGGGTGGCATTGGTAGCCTTTTGAAGTACCCTCCCCCAGTCCTTTTTAAGATCAGGAGAATAATGCATTACTTCATAATTTTTGACAGGCAAAAGCTAGTGTATATTTTGGGGTTTTAATCCCGGTCGCCAGTGGGCGATCAATGTTTCTTTAATCGGCTGAAAACCAAATTTTTTATAAAAATCCATGGCTCTTTTATTGGCTTTCTGGGTAGAGAGTCCCAATAACCTAAAACCACAGCCATCAAGCATTACCAAAGCCTCATGCATTAATTTCCTTCCTACCCCTCTTCCCTGCTCACTTCCTTTGACAGCAAATAACCCAACATGACCTCTACCTCTAAGCAATTTGAATGTAATAAATCCCACTAATTTTCCGGAAATTCGGGCAACTATAACTTTATGTTTTTCGGCTTTGATGGTTTCCCACCATGTACTGTATAATTTCTCGTATTCCTGATTGGCCAATAATAAATCCTGCTTGAACCTGGACCATTGGCCACTTGAAAAGATCAATTCCCTTAAGGCTTTCTGATCTGATTGAGAAAGGTTTCCGGAAACAATCATTTCCGAAACTTCAATTTCCTCATCTACATTTGGGCTTTGGACCAAGTCCGTTTTTATGATATTTTTTACCAAATCAACTCTGGTACTAATTGGAGACCACCCCCCCATTTTTACCAGGCCGGGTTTCCCCATGACATAAATTAAATCGAAGTTTTTGGCTTGATTGTTTACTTTTTCTAAATCAGGAAGGCATCTCCCCAACTGTAGCTGTCCTACCCTGTATCCAAACAAAGAAGTGTCAAAAGGTAAAAGCTTTATCATTTTAAGTCTTTTGGTCTACAATATAGCGTGGACGATTTTTCACCCCCTCAAAAGTTTTCCCAACATATAGCCCTACTATACCAATGGTTGTTAATAAAAGCCCAAAGAGTATCCATAAGGAAACGATTATACTTGCATACCCCGGCACTACAATGGCTCCTGAAAAATAACGTATCAAGGTGACCAAAGCAAATAAAAATCCGATTAATGCAACAATCAAACCTGATTTAATCGTCAAACGAAGGGGCTTGTCAGAAAAAGCAAGGAGGGTGTTTAATCCCAGATTGAATTTAGATTTAATAAAATAGTTGGAACGTGGATTGGTTGAAACACCATGTTTTACGTTTAAGGTACTTTGATTAAACCCCACCCAATGAACCATTGTTGGAAAATACCAATTGTATTCTTTCATTTGTAGCACCTGATGAATCATCCTCTTATTGTATACGCCGAAATTTCCAATACTGGGATCCTGCTTAATCCCAGACATAAAATAGAAAACCTGATAATATACGATGGTCAGGACTTGTGAAAACCAAGTAGCTTTTTTATCCATTCTTCTGGCCAATACGGCGTCATAACCCAGTTGAGCTTTGGTCAACATCATGGGGATCTCTTCCGGGAGATCCTGCATATCCGCATCCATCACCACTACCCATTCTCCTTGAGCCAATTCCAAACCGGCAAAAATGGCTTGGTGTTGACCGAAATTTCTACTGAACCTTAAGCCCCTAATAAAATCTTCTTTTTCTGCTACCTTACTAATAATATCCCAACTTCCATCCTTACTTCCATCATCCACCAATATTAACTCGACCTCTGTACTAATAGCAAACAAAGCTTGCTTTAAGCGCTCAATCAATTCTTCTAAACCTGCTTCAGATTGATAAACGGGGATGACTATAGAAAGAAAGGTTTGGGATTTAGGTGTCTTCATTTGCATGTTCGTAGACCAACAAGCCCGGTAGGCCTTCTACAGGTTCGTTTTCCAAAATACTGACTTTTAACTTCCTATTGATTTTTTCTTCGGTCTTATTTATGAGGAATTCCAAATATTCTTTATTGATTGCCTCAGCAATTATTGTCAATTCTATGGTCCCAGTATCTTTTCCCTCTGCATAATCACCACAAATAATCGCTTTTTCAACACTTCCTAACCCCTGTACCACTTGATCGATAAGGGTGTCAAAACCCAAATATTTACGTACAATATTTCTTATGTCTAAATACAGGGGATGATTCTCATTGGCTTGATAGCTTTTGGTCTTACCCTCAGTTTTCCAATTGAGTAAACCGGCATTGGAAAGCCTGTTTAGTTCTATTCTTACAGAGTTGGTAGATTCACCAAATTCTTCCGCTAAACCTCTTAAGTAGCCACGATTTCTAGCGTTAGAAAAAAATTTTACAAGTAATTTAATACGAGTCTTGGATGTAATCAGAGATTCTATCAAGATAAAAATATAAAGTTGAAGGCTTTGAAGGACACCAAATACTATTTATTGAATATAAAAAACATAAAAATTAGCACTTTAATAAAGTACCTCAAATTGGTTTCACAGCTTCGCCCCGTAACACACAAGGTAGGAGTAACAAAATTACTCGATCATTGCAAAATCACAAGTTTTGGTTAAAAAATTATTGTTACTACTGCAATATAAGCCATGGGCTTAGCACAAATGAATTTGTAATAAAAACCTATACATGAAATGTAAAAGTCAGCAAGCATTGAAAAATACAAATGTACCTTCTATCTTTAGGGCTAACCTTTTAAATAAACCGAACATAATTACCTTATGGAAAAAATCAAAGTAGCGGTTGTTGGAACGGGGTTTATTGGCCCTGCCCATATTGAAGCCCTAAGAAGAAACCCAAATATTGAAGTGGCCACCCTTTGTGAAGTCAATGAAGAGCTTGCCAAAGAAAAGGCTGTTTTACTAGGCATTGATAAGGCCATGGTTTTCGAAGATATGCTGAAAGACGAGGAAATCAAAGTGGTACACATTTGTACACCAAACTTCCTTCACTACAGCCAATCTAAAGCCGTATTGGAAGCCGGGAAACACGTAGTTTGTGAAAAACCATTGGCCACAAAAATTGAAGAGGCTGAAGAGCTCGTAGCCCTTGCGGATAAAACAGGTTTGGTCAATGCTGTCCACTTTAACTTAAGGTATTATCCGATGGTAAGGCAAATGAAAACCATGAGAGAAAGTGGTGAACTAGGTGATATTTACTCCATCATGGGTTCTTATTTGCAAGATTGGTTGTTTTTACAAACAGATTACAACTGGAGATTGGAACCGGATAAATCTGGAGATTCCAGGGCCATTGCAGACATAGGCTCCCATTTATTGGACTTAACCGAATATGTTACCGGATTGAAAATCACTGAAGTGATGGCGGATTTTTCTACGGTACACAAAACAAGGTTAAAGCCACTTAAAGCAATAGAAACCTATAGTGGCAAAAGCCTTGCTCCTTCAGACTATGAAGAAGTACCTATCAATACCGAAGACCATGCTACGGTAATGCTGAGGTTTGACAATGGCAACAAAGGTTCAGTAACCGTTAGCCAGGTGAATGCAGGTAGGAAAAACAGGTTGAACATTGAAATCGCCGGGTCAAAAGCGAATTTTGAATGGTGCAGTGAAAAACCCAATGAGATGTGGATAGGCAAAAGAGAAACTGCCAATCAGCACTTGATGAAAGACCCATCTTTATTCAATGCTGAGGCAGGCAAACTCATTGGCTTCCCGGGTGGACACAATGAAGGTTTCCCTGATACTTCCAAACAAATGTTCAAGGAAGTATATGCCGCAGTAGTGGAAGGAAAACAACCTGAAAAACCAAGTTATC
This sequence comes from Cyclobacterium sediminis, assembly GCF_054781075.1. Classification (NCBI taxonomy): domain Bacteria; kingdom Pseudomonadati; phylum Bacteroidota; class Cytophagia; order Cytophagales; family Cyclobacteriaceae; genus Cyclobacterium; species Cyclobacterium sediminis. The sequence continues at coordinate 371,764 of NZ_BAAGVC010000010.1, forward strand.
CAACTTTTGCAGACGGACATCGTGAGTTATTAATCTGTGAAAGAATAATTGAAAGTCATAAAAAGCAGGCCTGGGTTAAAATTTAATTATTTTTCATCAGTCCCTATTAATTTCTTCCCGGCTTTTCTCAAGAAAGGCCGGGACCATAAGGCATCACTAAAAATTACAACAGACTATTGGATTTCAAGAAAATAAACTAGCTACTGTTTGCTTCTAGTCATCCGTTGCTTAACAATTTTTAGTTTTGTCCGTTTATTATAGTCATTCAAATAATTTAACCTAAATAAAACCAAAACATGAAATCATCAACCATGAAAATGCTAAGCTTTTCTGCTTTCCTAATGCTTTCAGTAGTATTTATGTCGAATGCCCAGAAAAGAGCAAGTCCTGCAAAAACAGCTAAAGGAACCATAAATGGAGCAGAGATCACTGTAAATTATAGCAGCCCATCTGTAAAAGGAAGAACTATTTTTGGAGACCTTGTACCTCTGGGAAAAGTTTGGAGAGCAGGTGCCAATGAAGCTACAATATTTGAAACCAGTAAAGACATTACTGTTGAAGGAGAAAAACTACCAGCCGGGAAATACAGCTTTTTCATTATTCCGGGAGAAAGTTCCAGTACCTTTATTTTCAACAAACAGACCGGACAGTGGGGAACAAAATACGATGAAAGCAAAGATGCTTTAAGAGTAACCGTTAATTCCGGTCAAACCAGTAGCCTTACAGAAAGCCTTACTTATACCGTAATGGATGATGGCTTGGAAGTGAAATGGGAATATGGACGTGCCAAGGCATCGATTAAATAAATTATATAAAGGCTGTTTTAAATCAAAACAGCCTTTTTTATTACACAATTATCCTATCCTCATAAATTATATTTTTTCTTATCTCTAAATTTTTTCCTACGCATAATAATTATTGAGTCCGCTATGTTTTTTTACCTTTGTATCAAAACAAACACTTTTGAAGGAATTCCCCAATCTCCCTATTCTAGAGGTAATCCCTCAATTAAAAGAAAAACTGAGCGTATCCCCAATAGTATTGCTTCATGCACCTCCGGGAGCCGGTAAAAGCACATTGGCCCCTTTGACATTATTGAAAGAAGATTGGCTCAATGGAAAAAAAATTATAATCCTTGAACCTAGGAAACTCGCCGCCATAAGTATTGCACAAAGAATGGCTCAAATTCTAGGTGAGTCGGCAGGAGAAAGCATAGGTTACCGAGTCAGGTTCAATACCTGTGTGAGCAAAAATACCAGAGTAGAAGTAATTACAGAGGGGATTCTGACCAGAATGATGCAACAGGACAATGCCCTTGAAGATATTGGCCTAATCATTTTCGATGAATTTCATGAACGTAGCATACATGCGGACTTGGGGCTTGCCATTGCCAGAGAAATCCAGGAAGTACTTAGACCGGATCTTAAGCTATTGGTCATGTCTGCTACCCTTGATAGCAAAGACTTGTCAATTAACCTTCAAGCACCACTGGTAGAAAGTTCAGGTCGATCATTTCCGGTAAGCATCCAATATGGATCCGGTTCTGATTTGTTCAATTTACCTCAAAACACGAGTCAAACCATTAGGGAAGCCATAGAAAATCACGAGGGGGACATTTTGGTATTTTTACCGGGCCAGGGAGAAATCAATAAAACAGCCACGTTAGTAGAAAATGGAAACCATGACCTCGCCATTTATAAACTCTATGGGCAATTGGCCTTCAAGCAACAACAAGCTGCACTTTTACCACATCCACAGGGAAAAAGAAAAGTAGTCTTGGCAACCGCAATTGCCGAAACCAGCCTTACCATAGAAGGAATAAAAATTGTTATTGATGGAGGCTATATGCGCAGCGGAAGATTTAACCCTAACTCAGGGCTGAATAAATTGGTTACAATTCCTGTGACTGCCGACACAGCCAATCAAAGGGCAGGTCGGGCAGGGAGATTAGGTCCGGGCATATGTTTTAGGTTATGGTCTAAGGCTAGCCAGGAAAACTTGCTTCCCTTTAGACAGCCGGAGATTCTCGTAGCTGACCTTAGCCCCTTGGCCTTGGAGCTTTATAAGTGGGGAGTAAATGATCCTTCACTGTTGAATTGGATTAGCCCTCCACCCCAAGGTAATTGGTCACAGGCAGTTGACACATTAAAAAATTTAGGTGCTGTAGCTAATAATAAAATCACCAAACACGGTGAAGCTTTACATGCCTTTCCTTGTCATCCCAGAATTGCACATTTGCTTGTTTACAGTCAATTGTTAGGCATTGAGGGTTTGGGTACAGACTTGGCGGCCATACTGGAAGAAAAAGACCCATTGGAACCAGAAATGGGATTAGACATCAACTTGAGAATAGAAGGGCTTCGCCGATATAGAACCGGAAACTCCTCCAATTTTAATTTCAAGAAAATTGAACAAGTTGCCAAGGCCTATCGACTAATCCTTGGCATAAAAGCGGAAAATTCAGCTGTCGATCCTTATGCAACAGGCTTATTAATTGCACAGGCCTTTCCAGAAAGAATCGCCAAAGTAGGCCATCAAGCTCAATTTAAATTGTCTAATGGCAAATTGGTCCGAATAGATAAAAACGACAATATGGCATCAGAAGATTGGATTGCTATAGCACAAATGGACGAAAGGAACGGTTTAGGGAAAATATTCCTGGCAGCTCCATTGGATCCAAAGGATATCCAATCTATGGCAAGGTCTGATGAAAGGATCTATTGGGATGAGGAGTCAGCCTCTATTCTGGCAGTTGAAGAACGAAGGGTAGGGCTAATTGTATTGGAAAAGAAACGACTAATAGCCCCGGATCCTCAACTGATCCAAGACACATTATTAAAAATGCTTTCCAGATCCGGAAAAAAATGGCTTACCTGGGACAACAAGGTCCGTCAACTTCAAGGTAGAATCATGAGTTTAAGACTGTGGAACGGCCCAGAATCATTTCCCAACTTCAGCACGGATCAATTATTAAAAACAGCACAGGAGTGGCTCTCTCCCTATTTAACGGGCGTCCAATCAGGCCCTGAATTAAAAAAATTACCGCTCTACAATATATTAAAAGACAGCCTTTCATTTGATCAACAAAAGGAACTTCAAAGTTTGGCTCCGGAAAAAATTACGTTGCCAAGTGGTTCTTCCCTCCCAGTGGTATACAGCTTTGAGGGTAATCCTCCCATTTTAGCCGCACGACTTCAGGAGCTTTTCGGTTGGAGTCAAACTCCAACCGTCAATGAGGGTAAAAATCCTATGCAGATCCATTTGCTATCTCCCGGCTTTAAACCGGTTCAGGTTACCCAAGATTTAAAAAGCTTTTGGGACAATACCTACCATGAGGTTAAGAAGGAGTTAAAGCGAAGGTATCCCAAACACCATTGGCCGGAAAACCCTTGGGAAGCCCAAGCTGTAAGCGGCGTAAAGCGAAAAAAATAAAATTGGGTAGAATATTTTAGTTCAGTAGTCCATATACTTTAGAAACAGTATTTTTTAATACCATTCTTCCCATGATAGCTAGTTAAAATACTGCAAGTTGGGAATTTATACAATAAATGAAACAATTGTTAATTCACTTATTGAATTAGTAATGATATAATAATTATTCGATTTGAAAAACGCTTAGTATTTAACTATTTTTACGAAGATATACTGAAAAACCATCTCAAATGAAACATTTATTTTTCTCTTTTTGCTTATTATTAGTAATAAATTTTGCAATTGCCCAAGAGTATAAAGTTTACAAAGCCCCTTCCTTTAGAGAAGAATGGAGCAAGCCTAGTTATTACCCTGACAGGGTGGTATTGAACTTTGGGTCAGACCCTGCCGCTGAAGCCAATGTAACCTGGAGGACAGACACCTCTATTCCAACGGGCTATGCTGAAATTGCGATAGCAGACGGTGCTCCAAAATTTTGGAGAAACGCGGAAACCATAACTGCCAAAACTGAAGTTTTTGATGGGTCCAAGGTAGAAGACGTGAAAATCAAAGCGCATTACCATTCAGTGCAATTTAAAAACCTAAAACCGGACACCATGTATGGATATCGTGTAGGAGATGGCGAATCATGGACGGAATGGACACAGTTCACCACCGCATCCAGAGACAATGACAAGCCTTTTTCTTTCCTATATGTGGGAGACGCACAGAATTATGTCCTTGAACTTTGGGCTAGATTAATCAGAGAAGGTTATCGCAAAGCACCGGACTCGAAATTCATTATCCATGCCGGAGACTTGATCAACAGAGCCCACAGAGACCAGGAATGGCATGAATGGTTTACGGCCGGAGGATTTATTCATAGTATGGTTCCATCTATGGTTACACCGGGAAACCATGAATACAGAGACATTCCTGAACTAGACGGAGAAGATGCAGAGAGAAGGCTTTCCTTACAATGGCGCCCTCAATTTACACTTCCCGAAAATGGACCAAAAGGGTTGGGACTAGAAGAAACTGTTTACTATATGGATTACCAGGATGCACGAATCATCTCTCTTAATAGTAATGTTGCACAAAAAGAGCAAATCCCATGGCTGGAAAAAGTACTCTCAGAAAATACTAAAAAATGGACCATTGTGACCTATCATCATCCTTTGTTTTCTGCATCAGCAGGAAGGGACAATGATGAATTAAGAAAAGCATGGAAACCTATTTTTGACAAATACAATGTTGATTTGGCACTGCAAGGACATGACCACAGCTATGCTAGAGGCCGTGTTTCCCCCGAAGACAATGTTTTGGACGGAATGAATGCAAGGGATAAAACAGGAACTGTGTATGTAGTATCTGTTAGTGGTGGAAAAATGTATAGTGTAAGTGAAGAAGGATGGAAAGGAAAAGGTGCAGAAAGGGATCGTAAAGCTGAAAACACCCAATTGTTTCAGGTGATTAATATAGATGGAGATAAACTAAGTTTTGAATCCTATACAGCCGTAGGTGAGTTATATGATGCCTTCGATTTGGTAAAACAAGAAAATGGAATCAATGAATTTATCGAAAGAAAAGCTGAAGCAGGAGATGAAAGAAGGTTCTCAAACACCATCCCTTATGAAGACCCTTTACCGGAAAATCTTCAGACCATATTGCTTTCTAAATATCCGGGCAATGAAATAACAAGAGTAAGTGCTTCTAAAAAGAAAAATGGGGCCTTGGTTTTTAATGTTAGGTTAGAAAAAGATGGGGAAAGGACTAACGTAGCCATTGATGCCAAAGGCAATATTTTAGATTAACTCATTGTGGGTTGATAAACCAAAAAATCACAAAAAAAGGCCAATTCTGCTTAGGATTGGCTTTTTTTTTATTGGATAAATTTACATTTCCGGTAAAGCAAAAGCTACATAAGCATCACCAGCCGGGGTTCCTAACCTGTTTGCTCCTCCGGCAGCAATCACCACATATTGCTTTCCGTTTACTTCATAGATAGCAGGCACAGCATAGCCCCCAAAAGGGAGCTTGAATTCCCATAAAATTTCGCCTGTAGCCACATCAAAAGCCCTGAACATTTCATCAGGTGTTCCCCCCATAAACACCAAACCTCCGGCAGTAGCTACACAGCCACCAAAATTCTGTGTACCCGTGGCAGGCACTCCTCTATCTTTCAGCTTTGGATATTCTCCTAAGGGAACTTTCCATTTAATGGTTTTGGTTTTTAGGTCTATGGCATTTAATGTTCCCCAAGGAGGCTTGTTTCCGGGAAAACCTTCCTCATCTGTGAAAATCCTAAATCCCTGCAATACATAGCGGTCACGGGGTCCCTTCTCCTCTTTAATTTCATGAACAGGGTCTGACACAGGTGTTATTTCCAATAGGTAATCGATTAAGGCATTTAATTTCTTTTCTTCAAATCCTTGAAATGCGGGCATCAAACCATTACCATGGGTTATGATTTTGGTTAATGATGCACGGTCATGCCTTTCTTTTATCCCCTTGAGAGAAGGAAAAGCCTCACCCAAGCCCTCTTGATCTGCCCCATGACAATTGGAGCAATTGGACAGATAGGTATTTTTTCCGGGAAAATTGGACTGCTTTCCACCTTGACCATCCTTTTCTGCAATGTTTCGAACTTGCAGGATCATAGGGATTTCATTGGCATTGACATAGAGCATATGGTTGTTTGGGTCATAAGAAGCTCCGCCCCAAATCATACCTCCCCTTGTAGCCGGGAAGGTGAGCGTCCCTTCTAAACTCGGAGGTGTATACAAACCTTCATTCCTGTACTTTTTATACGCCTCTTTTACATAGGCATTGGCTTCTTTGGAAATATTGGTGAGCATCGTACTATCCAAACCTTGTCTGGTAACAGTGATCCCCTGATTAAACTTTTGGGTGGGATGGGCAACTTCACCCGGCACATAGGAAGGTGGAACATTTCTTTCTTTCATCTCCATTAAAGGTTTTCCGGTCAACCTGTCAAGAAGGATCAATTCTCCCATTTTAGTAGGTTGTACCAGGGCTTTCACCACACCATTTGTCGAAGGTATATCTACTAATGTAGCGGCACATGGCAGATCATAATCCCAAATATCATGGGTGACCGCCTGATAATGCCATTTTCTTTCTCCTGTTTTTGCGTCCAAGGCAAGAATAGAATTCCCAAATAGGTTTTCCCCAAGTCTATTCCCTCCATAAAAATCATATGCAGGAGAACCTGTGGATACATAAACCCATCCTTGCTCTTCATCCAAACTTAAGCCGCCCCAATTATTGGCCCCACCATAATTTTCTTCCTCTTGCCAGTTCCATGTATCATGGCCCAATTCACCTTCCTTAGGTATGGTATGAAATATCCATTCAAAAGCACCTGTTTTGGCATTATAAGCCCTAATATGTCCCGGTGAAGCATCGTAACCTTCTCCCGTAGCCGAACCAATAATAATCAGGTCTTCAAAAACAACCCCCGGAGTACTCAAAGAGATGGATAAAGCTTCGGGGTCGACCCCCAGATTTTTACGCAAATCAAGTTTCCCCTCTTCGGCAAATTCCGTTAGCAATTCGCCCGATTGGGCATCTATAGCAAAAAGGTAGTAACCGACTGCCATAAAAATGCGAATCTTATCCCCTTCTCTGTAATGGAAAAAACCCCTATTCACTCCCCCTGATTGACCATATTCTTCCGGATCGAAGCGCCAAAGCTCGGTTCCTTTTTCAGCATCCAATGCAATCAAATCAAGCTGAGGAGAGCTAACATACATCACATTTCCAAGAATCATAGGATTGCACTCCATGGGTGTTCTTTCTTTAGAGTCTCCCGTGTGATAAGTCCATGCAGGCTGAAGTAGGTGAACATTTTCCTTATTTATTTGATCCAGACCTGAAAACTGTGCAGCTGTCTTCGTTGAACGGTAATGTTCCCAGGTTTGGTAATCTTTGGCTTCAGAAGCATCGTTCCTCTGCGAACATGCAAAGCTCACCAAAAGGCAAACTAAAGCGATAACACTATCAATGGTCCTTATCATCTCCTTTAATTTTCCCCTCAAATGGCCACTCAGCATCCTCCGTCCTAGAACTTTGCATTAAGCCTTTTATTTGTGCTACTACTTCAGGGTATTCGCTTGCCAGGTCATTCGTTTCCCCCGGGTCTTGCTCTAGATCATATAGCTGAATCGTTTCATTTCCTTTAAATACGTTTAATTTGATCCCTTTCCATTTGCCTTTTCTTATGGCCTGTTTTCCTCCTTTTTCATGGAACTCCCAATAAAGGTGAGCATGCGCCGGCTGTTCTCCCTCACCCAAGAGGGTCGGAAGAAAGGATATACCATCAACTGGCCCTTCTAATTCCTCCCCTACCAAAGCAGAAAAAGTGGGTAAAATATCCCAAAATGCGCTGATATGATCTGTCTGACTTCCTTTTTTAACTTTGGTCGGCCAGCTCAAAATCATCGGAACATGAATTCCTCCCTCCAACAAGTCTCTTTTATATCCTTGAAATGGGCCATTGCTGTTAAAAAAATCAGGATCTGCCCCTCCCTCTAGATGTGGACCGTTGTCTGAAGTAAAAATGATGACCGTATTGTCCAAAATTTCCAATTCCTCCAACTTGGCCACAATTTGTCCAACATGATCATCAAGGAGTGTGACCATAGCGGCAAAGGCAGCGTGTGGATAAGCTTGAGAACCGTAGCCTCCAACCTTATATCGAGGGTGCTCAGGATCATCCACCCCTTTATATGGAGTTTCAGGGCCCAATTTACTTTCGTACTGATAAGGTGGTTCGGGATTGGTTTTGGTTAGAAATTTTTCCATATACTCCTCCGGAGCAAAAAGTTCTGCATGAGGAATAATTGATGGAACATACATAAAAAAATGGGTGTCCTTATTTGCCTCAATAAATTCCAATCGCTTTTCTTGAATAAGGTTGGGAGCATATTCCCCTTGCGCTGTTCCTTGATTTCCTTCCAGACTGATAATTTTATCATTGTCCCATAATTCTCTGGGGTAATAATTATGGGCGATGGTCTGGCTGTTGAATCCAAAGAAAACATCAAACCCCTGGTTGAGAGGAGCACCGGAAGATCCCGGATAGCCTAATCCCCATTTACCAAATGCTCCGGTGGTATACCCTGCTTTTTTCAATACTCCTGCCAAGGTCTGTGTGCCCTCAGCTAATGGAAATTGTCCACCATTCAACCCCCTATTCCCTCTTACTTGTGTATGCCCTGTATGCTTTCCGGTCATCAAAGCAGACCTTGATGGGGCACAAACGGTTGCACCCGAATAATGCTGTGTAAATACCATCCCATTCGCAGCCAATTTGTCAATATTTGGAGTACTGAACTTGGTCTGGCCTAGAAAACTTAAATCTCCATATCCCAGGTCATCAGCAAGAATATAAATGATGTTGGGCTTTTCAGTAGGTTTTTCTTTGTCTGTATTATTGCTACAGGAAGACATTCCAATCACGAATACTGCTGAAATGGCAGCCAAAATAGGGAGCCTATACGTTTTTAATTTCATCTCGATTGTTAGGTTATTTGTTTTCCTTGTTATATAAACCTGTGTCACCTTTATCCAGCTGAACGAGCAATTGCTTCACCAATTCGGGTTGCTCATCTGCTATATTTTTGGTTTCCATAGGATCATTGATGTGATCATATAATTCAATCTTAGGAGTTTCCTCCCTAAAATACTTCATTATTCTGTACTTGTCTGTTCGCATTGAAATACCATTCCTGAAATAACTAAAAGCCATGGCTTCCCTATCCTGATCTTTACCATTTTCCAGCAAAGGGACCAAGCTTTGACCATCCAAAGGAAAATTGGTCGGGATATTTGTCAACTCCATTAAAGTAGGGTACAAATCAATGCTACTAACCGGCATATCAGAAGAGATTCTTTGGGGCTTCAAACCCGGAACTTTAATAATCAAAGGGCTTCTTACGGCTGTTTCGAAAATGGTATGCTTGCCCCATACCCTGTGATCTCCCAAATGCCAACCATGATCTCCCCACACCACCACGATGGTATTGTCAGCCAGTCCCAAGGTCTCCAGTTCATCCATCACTTTTCCCACCAACGCATCGCTATAACTCACTGCTGCAAAATAAGCATGCCTAAGCTTTTGGGCATATTCATCCGACAATTGATGATCCAATCCTGCTTTTTCTTCTCCCAAAGCATATTGATTGAATTCTCCACTGGACTGCAAACTACTCATTGAAACATTTTCCGGAAGGCCGGGTGCAGTAGACAGAGGAATGTCCTCCCTATTGTATAAATCCCAATACTTCTTTGGGGAGGTAAAAGGTAAATGAGGTTTAAACAATCCTAAGCCCATAAAGAAAGGTTCATCTTTAGCCGCCAATTCTTTGAGTTTTTTGATGGCCAATTGAGTGGAAAGCCCATCCGGATAGCCCTCATCGGGAACATTAGCTGCTTCATAGGGTTTTACTTGTTTCTTTTCTCCTTGCCTATTTGATCCATCAGCATATCCAAAAAATGCATTCCAGCCCGTGCCCCATTTACCGGGGTTGAAAAGCATTTCATCCCAACTGAAAGGCATTTCTGACTTGGCTCCTTCAGGACTTTCTTCGTAGCCATAAACCAGACCATCCACTGAATGACTAATTTTTCCTATGCCCACCGTATAGTACCCGTTTCTTTTTAAATGATGAACGAAGCTCTCCGGTTTTTCTCCCTCCGGAGCATCTGCCATTATTTTTGCAATGGCGGAATTGCTTAAAAGTTCGCGGCTACTGGGCAACATTCCTGTCAATATACTACAGCGAGAGGCACCACAGGTAGGCACTTGCACATAGTGATTTTCAAAGACGGTACCACTCTCCCCAATGGCATCTAAGTTAGGCGTTTTGATAATGTCGTTACCATATACCCCCAGTTCAGGGCGGAGATCATCTATGGCTAAAAATAAAATATTGTAAGGTTTCTTTTCCTGGGCCTCAAGTGCACAGGATTGCAGAAAACAAATTAAAACACAGCAGATTGCCGAAAACAGTTTTGGTGTCATTGGGTATATTTAAATGATATATTTTTTGAATAAAGCAATCTAAATATAAAGGTTAATCATGTAAATAAAAACATACTTTTATTTAACGGTAAAAGCTTGCTATAATCAATGGATCGATTGGAAAACTACCCTAAACGGTTATCGAATGAAATCATTAAAAAGAGAAAAATTCATCAGTGTTGTGAACAAAATCCTCCGTTTTAGCTTAGAATTATAATTCTTTTTACCTTGTAATCGCATCAAATCCAAAAAACTTCCGTACAGCAATGCAGCCAAAAAGAAAAGTGAAAATCAGTCCACCTGCAGAAACATCTGCAGGTTTAAAATCGATTCAGACCGTTGCCTACCGCATTTGGGAAGAAACCCATGTAGGCAAGGGAGTTAAAACTTTGTTTAAATTAAATCAGCCTGAGGGCTTGGACTGCCCTAGTTGTGCTTGGCCGGATCCAGATGCCAAAGAAGTATCAAAAATTGCTGAATATTGTGAAAATGGAGCCAAAGCCATCGCTTGGGAAAGCAGTAGTAATCAACTTGATGCTTCCTTCTTCGAGCAATACAGCATCAATGATTTATTGGAAAAATCTGATCATTGGTTGGAAAAGCAAGGCAGACTGACAGCACCTATGGTCCTCAAAGAAGGTAAGCATCACTATTCTCCAATTTCCTGGGAAAAGGCCTTCACATTAATAACCGAGAAACTGCAAGCATTAAACCATCCGGATCAAGCCATTTTCTATACTTCTGGGCGCACCAGCAATGAAGCTGCCTTTTTGTACCAGTGCTTTGTCCGGCAATTTGGCACCAATAACTTACCTGATTGTTCCAATATGTGTCATGAAGCGTCAGGAAAGGCATTGTCTGAAACTGTTGGTATTGGTAAAGCCTCTGTGGTTTTAAACGATATCCCCAAAGCAGAATTACTGATAGTTATGGGGCAAAATCCCGGAACCAATGCACCTAGGATGCTTACTGCGATGGAAAAACTAAAGCAAAATGGAGGGAAAATTGTTTCAGTAAATCCGCTGCCTGAAACGGGTCTGCTTCAATTCCGCAATCCGCAAAAACCTTGGGAATGGATAGGAAAACCTACAGCTATCCATGACTTACACTTACAAGTAAAAGTAAATGGGGATTTACCCTTATTAAAGGCTGTATTGAAATTAATGCTAGCGGCAGAGCAGGTACAACCGGAAAAAGTTTTTGACCAAGCCTTTATTCGTCAAAAAACAAATGGGTATCAAGCCCTTGCCTCACACCTTGAAAAAACAGACTTAGAGGAATTGATTCAAGAGACCGGTGTTCCGGAATCACAGATTAGAGAGCTGGCAAACCTACTTATAACGAAGAAAAACATCATTATCGCTTGGGCTATGGGCATCACCCAACATAGAAATGCTGAAAATACCATCAGGGAAATTGTCAATATCCTGTTACTTAAGGGATCTATTGGTAAAGCCGGAGCAGGTACATTACCGGTAAGAGGACATAGCAATGTACAAGGCGACCGTACCATGGGCATCTGGGAAAAGATGCCAAAAAGTTTTATGCAGCGATTGGGAAAGGTATTTGATTTTCAGCCACCCGAGAAGGAAGGCGTCCATGCTGTAGGGGCAATTCATGCCATGGCTGAAGGCAAAGCAAAGGTCTTTATGGGGATGGGAGGTAATTTCGCTTTGGCTGCTCCCGATACGGATAAAGTTTTTGAAGGTCTAAAACAATGTACCCTCACCCTACATGTCTCTACCAAGCTCAATAGAAGCCACTTGATTCATGGTAAAAACGCCTTGATCTTGCCTTGTCTAGGGAGAACAGAAAAGGACATCAGTAGTCATGGTCCTCAGTTTGTAAGTACAGAAGACACGGCTGGAAGAGTAAGGATGTCACATGGTGATCTTGAACCCATTTCTCCATTGTTAAAAAGTGAAGTAGGTATTATTTGCGACATGGCCAGAGCTGTACTGGGCCCCTCCAATACTACCGACTGGGAAGGAATGAAAGAAAATTACGACCTGATAAGAGAAAAGATAGCGGCCGTAATCCCTGGCTTTGATAAATACAATGAAAAAGTGAGGAAAGCAGGTGGGTTTTATTTGCCCAATGGAGCCAGAGAAAGGAATTTTAATACTCCTGATAAAAAAGCTCAATTGACAGTTAATCCACTTAATCCGACTCGAAAACCTGAAACACCTTTCATTCTGATGACCGTTAGAAGTCACGACCAGTTCAATACCTCCATTTACGGCTATGATGATCGTTATAGAGGGATTAGCAATAGCAGGGAGGTAGTGATGATGAATGTGGAAGACATGAAAAATTATGATTGCAAAGCCGGAGACTTAGTGAAACTAACCAGTCTTTTTGCAGGAGAAAAACGTATACTAGAAGGTTTTCAAGTCGTTCCCTACGACATCAGCCCGGGTTGTCTTTCCGTTTATTTTCCTGAGGGAAATGTTTTGGTGGCCTTGGACAATAATTCAGCCGAAAGTCACTGTCCGGCCTCAAAATATATAGAAGTATTTCTAGAAAAATTATAAGATGGAAGCGACAAATAGTCTGGTTAGCTTTAGCAAAATTTACAAATACAGCAAGCCTGAATCAAGCCACTTTCAGGACCTATTGGCAGTAGAAGCTCCTTTGCAAATCCGTCTGGAATTTGAGAAAAATAAGGAATGGCATAAAAAAGATTTATTGGTAACCATGAGAAGTCCCGGAAATGATTTTGATTTGGCTCTGGGTTTTTTATTTGCAGAAGGGATAATAGAAAGCGACCGAGATATTCTTCTGATGCGGTATTGTCAGCAGGTTAAACCGGAAGAAAAAGGCAATGTCTTAATTGTGAAATTTGTGGAAGGTTTCGAGATAGACCTAAAAAAGCTAGGACGAAATTTTTATACCAATTCAAGCTGTGGGGTTTGTGGCAAGACTGCCATTGAAGCGGTAAAATGCAAAAATCATGTTTTGCCTATAAATCCAGAATGGCAATTAAGCCCGGAAACCATATTGAGACTCCCTGAAGGCTTGCTCTCCTCTCAAACAGCATTTAAATATACTGGTGGCTTGCATGCAGCTGCCTTATATGACCAATATGGAGACCTCTTGCTACTTAGAGAAGATATAGGTAGGCACAATGCTTTAGATAAACTAATTGGAGCTTGCCTAAAAGCTAATATTGATTTAAGCAATGAGAAAATTGTTTTGCTAAGTGGCCGTGTTAGCTACGAAATGGCGCAAAAGGCTATCAATGCGGGCATACCGGTATTATTAGCCTTTGGTCCTCCTACGCAACTGTCGGTGGATCTTGCAAAGGAAAAACAGATGACTTTAATTGGATTCTTAAAAGAAGAAAGTTTTAATGTCTACAGTGGGGAAAAAAGAATAAAAATAGTGGGTAAAAAAATAGTTTAACGATTACCCACTATTTACAATGGATTAAATCCATTTTTGAAAAGTTTATTTATCACCTGATTCAAAGGTACAAAGGCCATTCAGTTTAAAAAATACCGTGATCAGGGTATTTTTTCTGCATTTTTGACCCCAGAAAAATAAACTAACCCCTAATATAGTTGGAATAAATAATATTTAACTGATTAATATTCAGTTAATTAACTAGGTTAATATTTATCAACACCCTATTATATATGAATTAACTTATTATAGAATGTTATCGTTATGATTGGGTTAATGAAACAGAAATGGGGGTAAATATCACTCAAAATTGATCGCAAAAAAAATAATACATGGCGTTTGTGTCATTTTTGGATGAGGCTTATTTATAGCTATCGAAAATGCAGGTACCAGTCAAAAACACATTTTTAGTTGTAGATTAAATTTAAAGGTTAAAAAATAAACGAAATGCCTTAGAAAGCATTTCCCCTCAACTTTTCTGAATAAAGTCCATTTCGAAGCATCCATTTCTTCAAACTTGTCCTTTCTTCAACTGTTAGAATTTGATTTGCTTTGTTAAGTTCGTTTTTCAACCTGCCTAAATCAAAGCTTACGCTTTTGAGTATCCTCTTGTAGTAATCCAAATAAGAAGTTTCCATAACAATTAATATTAAACCCTATCATTAAAATTTTAAGAATCAAATCTTGGCCACTCCAAGGTTGACTTTTAATCGGTGAGTAACAATACGCTAGCTACTTATAAATGTTAGCTTTCCGAATCTTAATTTTCCTTAAATGTGCCTTTTCAAAACTTATGCCAAAGACCTAAGCTAATGTGAAAAGGAATACCAAGAATATATCAATGACATTATGTCTGTTTAGCATTGTATTTTTATTTAAAAAAAGACTTTATGACTCAAATCAATCCCAAAATCTGTCAAGTTATTGAGACGATTACTACAAGAATTAAAGCCATATGCTAGGATTTTAGTCATAAATCATTTTTCTTTACTTTGAATTTATTTTGTTTTTTTATGATTTACTTATTTAAAAATTGTTTTTTAACACTAATTGCATTTTTTTATTCTACTACAGCATTTTCTTATGGATCAAAACCATTTGAAACTCAAGAGCCGCATTTGACCGATGCAGTATCGATATATGAATTTGCAGAGATTTCGAATGTAGGAGACAAACATTTAACATTTGAAGAATTTTTAGCTATTGAAAACAAATTGAAATTTGAAGCAATAACAGGCCCTTCAACCAACCTGGGTTTTACTAAAGAAAAGTATTGGTTGCGCTTTGCCATTAAGAATACAACTGAGCACCCTTTACAATATTTCTTAGAAACAGGAAGACCTATTACAGACCATGTAGACCTATATATTTTAAAAGAAGGGTCCCATACAAAATTGAATAATGGGGACCTTATCCCTTTTTCTGAAAAAAGTTTCGCTCATAGAAAAATAATATTCCCTATGGATCTAGAGCCTGGCAAAACTTATAAGGTCTATATACATTACCAAAGTGATGGAGAAGTAATCAATCTCCCCTTGGATCTACATACCCCTTCAAGTTTGGTCTTAAGTTCCTATCTAAATCAGTTGTTTCATGGAATATTTTACGGCATTTTAACCCTAGCCACTTGTATTTACCTGTTTTTTTATTTTGGTATAGGAGAGAAAAGTTTTCTTTTATATAGTATATATGTGTTGTCGGTAGCCCTATTGCACATGTCATTAGATGGTTATTTTTTCCAATACATTAACCCTTCCTCCGGTTGGCTCAATACAAATGCAATCTTGATTACTGCCACCCTTTCAGCAATGGCATTTGGTAGGTATGCGCAAATCTACACCAATTTGAAAGCATGGGACAAATTACTGAACATGGGACTAAATGTTATGCTGAGCAATTTGGGGATCCTCTTGATCTTGGTAATTGTCTATCCTGATGGAAAAGAATTCTACTATCCTGCTGTAAACTTGCTAAGTTTCCTCCTTATGTTACTATTAATTCTAACAGTGGTGAAAAGTTACGTTAAGGGTATAAAGCTTGATTACTTTTATGCATTAGCAATTTTAAGCTTTACCATAGGTTTCTTTATTTTAATATTTAACAATTTTAGTTTGATTCCAAATTCTTTTTTTACAGAAAATGGTTCTAAAATAGGTACTGGATTTGAAATAATTTTCCTCTCCTTGGCCATGTCTAATCGAATCAAGCTTTTGAAATCGGAAAAGGAAAAACACCAAGAGATAGCATTGCAGAAATCTGAGGAATCTAATGAAATTAAATCCTATTTTCTTTCCAATATCAGTCATGAATTGAGGACACCTTTAAACGCGATTATCGGTCTCACGCAATCCATAAGGGAAACAAGTAAAGAAAATGCGATTTATTCAGACCTTGATGTAATTCATTATTCTTCATTGGGTTTACTTGGTGCCATTGATGATGTACTGGATTATTCTAAAATTGAGAAAGGTCAATTAAAACTGGAGAAGGCAGCTTTTGACCTGAGAAAAATGGTTAGCCAAATCGCTCATTCCTATGCCACCCAAGCAAAAGACAAGGGGCTTGATTTTAACTTTAAAGAAATTGGTTTAATACCTCAACTTATCATTGGAGACCAAAGAAAAACAGAACAGCTGATCGGAAACCTTTTGAAAAACGCTATCAAGTTTACTCAACATGGTGAAATAACGCTACAGGTGGAAGCCATATCACAAGTTGAAAATCAGTGTTTATTAAAAATACAGGTGAAGGACAGTGGAGTGGGAATAAAAAAACAAAAATTGGAAAGTATTTTCGTCTCCTTTAGCCAAGGACAGAATAATGACAAGCGAAAATTTGGTGGCTTAGGATTAGGACTTTGTATTGTCAAAGCCCTGGTAGATTTACATCAGGGAAAAATTGATATTCAAAGTGAGGAAGGAAAAGGTACTTCAGTTACTTTAGAATTAAACTATACCCTACCTGAAACAGGGGAACTTAAAGATCCTTATGATTATGCCAATGATGGAATATTCGATTTAGAAAATAAAAATATTTTAATTGTAGAAGACAATGCACTTAATCAAATGGTTTTAAAAGTAATCCTAGGGAATTGGGCTAACACAAGTTTTAAAATTGCAAACAATGGGTTAGAAGGTGTTGAATTATTAAAAACACAAGTTTTTGATTTGATTTTGATGGATTTACAAATGCCTGTAATGGATGGTTATGAAGCTACTCAAGCCATTCGTGCTGGGGAAAGTGGAACAAAGAATAGGAATATACCCATCATTGCCGTAACGGCTGATGTGACCCAAAAAGCCAGAAACAGGGTGTTTGAAATTGGCATGGACGACTATGTGACCAAGCCCGTTAAAAAAGAGGAAATTTATAATAAAATCAAAAAAGTGCTCTACTTAAAAAGTCATTCAATGTAAGAAAAACCTATTTTAAAGAAACGATATATAAATTGTTTTAGCAGGTTGAAAATAACAATACCTAAGAAATAGCAAAGTCAATTACTTTCGCATACCTAGAGCAAAGTCATGGCCCCTAATGCTGCCACTTTATTCCCTCCCTTTGCCTGACATAATAGACCTTCATTCCATAACGCTGGAATAATATTTTCTTTTGCCCCTCTTTCAATGCCTTGCCAATATCCAGGCAAACAGGCAGTACCTCCACCTATCGCAAGTTTGTTAGGGTTAAAAAGATTGACCAATCCGGCAATACCTACCCCCAAAAAATACCCTGCCTTTTCAATGGCATTTAGAACAAATTCATCACCTTGAATTGCTAAACCAGCCATTTCTTTGGCGGAAATACCCAACTTCTGCGCTAAAAAACTTCCTCCACATAGCGTATCTATTCGCTTTATCTCTCCATCCACTACCAAAGGGAAATAGCCAAACTCCCCTGCCCATCCTGAATCACCGGTAAGCAATTTTCCATTCACTATAAAAGCAGCACCTACAGCAGTTCCAACCATTACAATTCCACTTGTTAGGTTCTCGTCAATCGCACTAAATTGATGAATAAGTGCAGCCCTTATGTCATTGATGGACCTTATCCTTGTGCTCAAATTGGCTAAAGCTTTGTTTGCATTCCAACCATTAAAGCTAGGTAAAACATCGCAAAACAGCACATCCCCGGCTTTATTTAAAAGTCCGGGGATAGCTATGGCAATCCCTACCGGGTTCAACTTATACTTCTCAATAAAGCTCTTGATGACCTCCTCCAGTTGGGATGGCGTAAATCCAAGACCTGTAGGATATTTTTCTTCATAGGATCCCGCAATAATTAATACTTTGGTTCCACCTAAATCTATTCCGACTTTCACAGCATTCATTTTGATCTTCTTTTTAGCCTGCCCATGCAGGTAAACATTTCCGGCTAAGTAGATTTACTAAGATAGAAACTTCACTTCATATTTTGCCAATAAATGCATCAATCCAACTAGAAACTTTCCTGGGTCAGCTCATGGTTGATAAAAACACCTGCAATATTTCCCTTAAAGACTGCTGTGGCCACTGAGCGCATCATGGTACTGCAATCTCCACAAGCAAAAACTCCTTCCACAGTAGTTTTCCCCATTTCGTCCACCTCAATGTATCCTTGCTCTGTAATTTCGCAACCCAACTCACTTGGAATAGAGGTATTTTGTTCAAAAGAAATAGAAGCATAAGCAGCATCAAATGCTTCCACAGGACCGTCTTTAAAGCGGATACTTTTTAGATTTCCGACCTCATGGTCAATTGCTAAAATCTCTTTTTCAATGATTTTGATGCCGTTCCTTAATAACTTATCAAGCTGTTCCTCATCAAATGATGTTTTCCCATCAGTAAGAATGGTTAGGTCTTTAGTAAGATTGTTTACCAAAGAGGCAAGGTGAATTGCCGTGTCCCCATTGGCCATAATTGCCGTTTTTTGATTTCTGATTTCATAGCCATGACAATAAGGGCAATGTACTACGGATATTCCCCAACATTCTGAAAATCCACTTATCTTCGGCATAAGATCCTTGATGCCTGTTGCAAATATTAGTTTATCTGTGTAAAAAGTATCTCCTCGGCTTGTGGTTATTTCAAATCCATTGTCAACCTTCTTACTACCGACTGCCAATCCTTCGTAAAATTTCACGGTATCATATTTCGCAACCTGATCCTTGGCTATTTCCGTGATTTCCTGAGGTGTGCTTCCGTCTTGCGTTAAAAAATTATGAGAATGTGGAGTTTGCCGATTGCAAGGTTTGCCATCATCTATTATTAAAACCTTTCGTAAAGAGCGTCCCAAGGCCATTCCTGCCGAAAGCCCTGCATAACTTCCACCAATAATTATTACTTCAAATTGTTCAATTTGTGTCATAAGATTATATTTTATAAATGCCCGTTGTAATATAATAAAAGACTGAAATCCATCAACTTATCACACAGTATTTTAGACTTATTCACTGTCCCTATTTGCTATATATTTTGAACAAAGGTAGAAAAAATAACCATTAATGCAACACTGTTGCTTTAATGGTTATTAATATTTCTTCCCTGATTGTAAAGAAAAAATTAAAGCAAAGGAAAGGTATATCAGGATCAGTAATACATAAAAACCTACCTAACCATTCGAACCATCCAATATTGATGAACTGGTCTTGGACAAGCTCAGACAGCAGGTTTGGTCAAGCTCAGAAACTGACCTTTGGCAGAATCAGGCAGAAGACTTCGACGGTCTCATACTGCGGCTCTATACCGGCTTAGGTATCTGTCTCACTAAGAGGGGCTCTTGATACCCAACCATTATTTTTTACAGGTAAGTTTGTAATTATACAGTAAAATATTCTTGGGAATTGGAGGATTGAAAAGAATTCATTAAATTAAAACATATAAATCAAGTACTTATAGAAGCTCTCATTCCTTTGCTTCATTTTCTAAGATTGCTTAAATAATCCCCGGTAATTAAACCTTGATGAATCATGCAACTTTCCCTAAACTCAAACTACAGTTCCACTTTAAAAACAACCGCCTGGGTATTGCCTATAGCCATTGCCCTGCCAATCGTGGTTCACCTTGCTCCTCCCTTCAATGGGATTCCGATGGGTGCTTATTTATTGCCCATGTTTTACATGCCCATTGTGGCATTAATCGCTTATCGATTACCTGTGGCCTTAATCGTGGCCGTATTGGCTCCCCCCATTAACTTCCTTATATCCGGTAATCCAAATTGGGGATTAATGGGTATACTTACCTTTGAACTTGTACTCTTTACTTTTCTAGCCTATGTATTCCTGCTCCAAGGGATAATTAAATGGATTGCTGCACCCCTGGCCTATTTAGGCGCCAAAACAATCTCCTCAGCAGTATTGATTTTTATTCCCCTAATCGAGGCCAGCCCGGTACAGTTTTTCAGCACTTCACTGAGCAATGCTTTTGTAGGTATTGGGATATTATTTGTCATCAATGTCTTGTGCTTAAAGTACCTTCCCAATCAGAGAAAAGAGCCTTAATTTATTTCTGTAAAGGTTTTTAATTAAGCTCATCTTAAAAACAAATATACATGGATTCAAAAGTCTCTTTACCTTTTACTAAGATAAGCAAGGCCTTGTCCTGCTTTTCCTTCCCTCCGGCAGACATTGTTGTAGGAATTGGCAGAGGTGGAATTGTACCTGCAGGTCTGGTGGCCCATCAACTTGGGCTTCCGCTAAATATTGCATCGGTAAATTATAGAAATGACAAGAATCAACCCATTCGGGAATCCCCGGAATTTTTAGACCTATTCCCAACATCATTTCCACCAAGTAGCCGAATCCTATTGATAGATGATGTAGCCGTTTCGGGAAAAACCTTAGGCCTGGTAAAGGAAACATTAAAGGATTATTCAGTACATACTTTTGTACTCAAAGGGAAAGCAGATTTTGTTCTTTTCCCAGACATCAAGACCTGTGTCCAATGGCCTTGGAATCCAGCCCCTAAATCTCTTACTTATGAAAGCTAGCGTCATCTTAGGCTTGATATTTACTTTTTACGCCAGCTCTTTATTGGCCCAGGTAAAGGATAGCCTTACCGTAGCCCTGGATGAAGCCGTGGTCACGGGAACGAGAATAGAGCGGCAGAAAAATAAAATAGCTGCCTCCATCTCCACCATTTCCAGGAACACCATTGATCGTTCGGGAGAGCTAAATGTCCTGCCGATACTGGCTTATCAAGTACCGGGCTTTTTACTCAATGACCGTAGCATTTCAGGCTTTGGAGTAGGTCCTGCCTCAGGAGGCAATATCAGCATTCGAGGGATTAGTGGCACTCCCAATAACAGGGTCTTGGTATTGATCGATGGACAGCCTCAGTACATGGGCATTTTTGCTCACCCTATAGCCGATGCCTATAGTGCCTCGGACATAGAGCGAGTAGAGGTACAGCGAGGGGCTGCCGCTGTCCTTTATGGCTCTAACGCCATGGGGGGAGCCATCAATCTAATTACCCGAAAGGCGGGCAAAGAGGGCTGGAAGGGGTCAGCAAATTTAGGCTATGGATCCTATAGGACTTTTATGGGAAATGCCCATGCATCTTATAAACAGGGTAAATTCCATTCCATGATAGCTATCAATAGGAACAGTACGGCAGGTTTTAGAACCGATGCGGCAGACAGCTTTAAAAACAGTACCGGCTACCTCAAAATGGGCTACGACTTCAGTCCCGGCCTTTCTCTTTCCGGAGATATGCAATTGGCTGATGCCACTTATTATCAGCCAGGACCTACCGCTGCCCCAATGGAGACAGACAAACGCGAATACTTAAGAGGCAGGGCTGCACTTTCCCTTCGCAACGACTGGGGAAATGTTTCCGGGGCACTGTTGTTCTTTCATAATTTTGGCGAGCATACATTTCAAACCGGATTTTCATCTACAGACCAAAATCAAGGCATTACTTTTTACCAAAATCTGAGCCTTCTTCCAAAACAAATACTCACTGTTGGCATTGATTATAAACGCTATGGAGGAAAGGCATTCAATGAAACCCTTCCTCCCCCTGCCCGAGTCGGCTTGGGAACGCAATTCACCATTCATGAAACCGATCTTTATCTGCAGGCCCAACAAGACTTGGGAGAAAAAATCAGTTTCAATGCTGGACTTCGCCACGTTAGTAACTCCCAGTATGGCCAAAAACTACTTCCCGGCTTCGGTCTTGCTTATAGGCTAAGGCAAAATTTTACCCTCAAAGCATCCTCCTCCAAAGCCTTTAGAAGTCCCTCCATTGTAGACCTCTATTTGTTTCCCACATCCAATGAATCTTTGAGGCCTGAAGAACTGTGGAGTCATGAAGCAGGTTTTCAAACCCTTATTCTTGACAGCAAACTAAGTCTGGAACTCATGGCTTTTATGGCCAAAGGCAGCAATCTGATCCAAGTCAACCCCATGACCACGCCTTCCATTGGCAGTAATTCGGGAAGCTTCCTTAACAAAGGGCTTGAAAGTCAAATTCGTTTTCAAACCGCTGAATCATGGCAAGTCATACTCAATTATGCCTATGTGGATGTAGACAAGAACATTTTGTTTGCACCCCAACACAACCTGAGCCTGCAGGCGGATCTACAAGTAAATAAATTTTCTATTATTCCGTCAATTCGCCACATCGGTGGACTCCGAAACAGCCTTACAGAATCAGATGCAAATGAAAATTACACCTTATTAAACATTAGGAGCATGTATGCCATAAGCCCCAAAATTAGTGCCTATATCACGGGAAAAAACCTTTTGAACACAGCGTATCAGCTAGAAAAAGGATTTCCCATGCCGGGGATCAATGTAATGAGTGGCATTCAAGTTAAATTTTAACCCAATCAATCATGGATAATAACAATAATAATAACCAAAGAAGGGCATTCTTAAAATCCCTAGCCGGATTAACTGCCGGAATGATGTTGCCCCTTACCAGTATTAATGCAGAAGGAAAGGCCATTCCCAGTCCCTATATGCGGGATAGGTTGGGAGACTTGCTTCCCAAGCGGAAATTTGGGAAATCCGGTTTGTCTGTCACCATGCTGGGCCTGGGAGGAGCCCATATTGCCAGAATGAGCGAAAGTGAAGCCCAAAAGACAATTGAACGGGCGCTGGAAGGTGGAGTCCGATTTTTTGACAATGCAGAATCTTACGGTCGTGGAACAGGTGAAAGAAGGTATGGGCAATTTCTTACGCCCAAATATAGGGACCTTGCTTTTATTCAAAGCAAGTCCACAGCTAGAGATGGCAAAACCGCTCAGGAACATTTGGAAGGCACCCTTAGTCGAATGAAAACAGACTATATCGATCTTTGGTTAATTCATGCAGTGACTAGTCCAGGGGATGTAGACAGCAGGTTAAAAAATGGGGTTTTGGACTATGTTTTGAAGGCAAAAGAAAGCGGGAAAGTAAAACATATCGGTTTTTCAGGTCATTCCGATTACAATGCTCACTTGAGAATGTTGGAAAGCACCGATCAGTTGGAAGCCTGCCAGATGCCCATCAATGCTTTTGACCCGAATTACAAGAGTTTTATCACCAATGTGATGCCAAAACTAATCGAAAAGGGAATGGCACCCTGTGCCATGAAAACCTTGGCAAATGGTGGCTTTTTTGGAGGCACCACCCATTTCAACAGTGGTGACAAACCGCGAATTGTTCCCAATGCATTGACAGTAGAGGAAGCCATCTATTTTTCATGGTCCCTTCCAATAAGTGTATTGGTAACCGGAGCAGACAATGCAGACATGCTCACCGAAAAGATTGATTTAGCCAAAAACTTTAAAGCCTTTGACGAGAAAAAACGACAGGAATTGATAAGCCGTGTATCCGGTTTTGACGGGAAATTGGTGGAGTATTATAAGGTTTAATTCTTATCGTTTTTCATTGTCTCGTCCTAAAAAAGTTTACAGATTATTTTTCAAATATTGGTACAGGTTTACAATCCCGTAAAAATCCCTCCCGACTTTGCCGAGATAGCAATGCGACCCTTTGAAGGGGGAGTTGCGGAAACGAGAATTTTTTAATGATTTTGTATTATTGTAATGGGCTGAGGAAATGGAAAATCAAGTTCGCATAGGTAAATCGTAAAAACTCGCCCCTCCTCTTCTTCAAAGGGGGACCAAGGGGGATTTATGATTAGACACATATATGATTTGACAGGCTTCGACAGGCTCATCTTATTTTATTAACTTCTACCTGAAACATAACCAGAGCATTATGGTTCCTTTTAACATAGACCAGAAACCAACGAAGGATTTTTGTATTCTAAAAAATTCAAGTGGATTTGTATCCAAGTGAATACATCAACTAAATGTATTTTCTTGAAAAATCGATAGAATTTGACAAGTGGTTAAAGAGATTAAAGGATTTAAGGGCTAAAGCGAACATCCTGTTCAGAATCCAAAAACTTGAAAATGACGACCATTTTGGAGACTGTAAACCTGTGGGTAATGGTATTAATGAAATGAAAATAATTACGCAAAGGGGTACAGAATTTATTTCAAGGAAATGGATGGAAAGATAATAATTCTGCTGAATGGCGGAGACAAATCAACCCAACAAAAAGACATCGAGAAGGCCAAAGACATTTGGAATAATTGTATTCAACCCACAAAGTGCATGTTTTATCCAAATAGGGAGTCCTTTATTTTTGTAGCAAAAACATAAGTTATGAAAATAAGAGAAGAAATGGTAGAGTTGGTCCATGAGTTTGAAACTAGC
>NZ_BAAGVC010000011.1:0-419529 GCF_054781075.1 Cyclobacterium sediminis
TCACAAAATTTTATGATAGTTACAACTATAATCAAAACACAGCGGAGATTTTTTCAGATTTGATGAGGCGGGAAAAATCTGCGAACACTGGGATTCCATCCAACAGGTGCCTACAGATGCAGCCAATAACAATGGCATGTTTTAGTTGCGGTAATTGAATATTTCATCTCTTTCACTTTTAAATTTTCTTTAAATACGAAGGAGTAGATGCAATCTACTCCTAGCAGGGGAATACCTCCTACTGATTTACTATCACCGGTGAGATCGTATAAGACTGATTTTGCAATTGCTTAATTATTCCACATTCGTACATCAAATGACTTAAGCCTACTGCAATGAAACAATTGTTAGACTCAATCAATTTGACAATGTCACCCATCCATTTATTATTCCTATCGGTAAGCAGTAAATTATTGCTACAAGGCAGGCTAAATTGATAATCAATTTCCATTTGCTTGTACCATGCTGTTTCCCCGCAGTTTTTATTGCTTTGGCTACTGATGTTTGCAATAATATTTGACAGCCTTCTTTTATGTACTTTTCGTGGCATGCCTTCAACATCTTTATTGATAAGTTCTATTTGCTCTTCCGTTGTTTCAAGACCAAACAGTTTTGCATTATGCTCCTTGGCTTTTAGGGCTATATAGTCATCTAAGGTAAGGGAAGGATCAGTTTGGTCTTTTGACAGACAAACTTGTTGATTGAAATGCCTGTTCAGGAAAACATACATTTCCGTTGGTGTCATTTTATGAAAATTGGTTGGACTGGAAGCGAACAAGTTTTTAACAAAAGCAAGCTCATCTTTTTTCAAGTATTTGGACCATTTGGTCTTGACTGTTCTCCTATTGATTATGTCTTCTGCCAAATGCCCTGAAATATTCAAGTTTTCTTTTATCAGCACTTCACTAGCTGACAAAGCTTGGTGGACATTATATAAAGTGTCGAAGAAGGATTTTCCAAATGCATGGTGGGTACCAAAAAGATAAGAAACCTTGTTCGAATGGCTAGAAGTGACTTTAAATAACACCGTATTCAAGGTGTCGGTACCTATTTTATTTTCATCCTGAGCCCAAACAAATTGACAAGAAATAAGCTGAAGATAAAACAGCATGATAACTGTGCGACTCAATTTGCCTCCCATATTATTTTTTTGTCATTATCCTCCTTTAGTAAAACCAAATAGGGAGGGCTTGGGTGTATTACCATCGAAAATCAATTTAGAAGAAAACAACAGCTTTTCATTGTTCAAAAAAGCTACACAATGTGGGGTAAGAGGTGCTGCTTGTTGGTAGATCTTTTTTTTCTTTTTTGATTTTTCTACAAGTTCAAATGACCTTTTTCCCCAATACGCCAAAAGCAATGTGCATTATGGAAATCGGCATCGAAAATTTGGTTTCTATTTAGGGGTGCCTCCCCACTTCATCTTCTGTTAATTTGGGCCAATGTTCCAAAATAACACCTTTTTGCTGTGTTAAATAACAATCTTTCTCAGTCAATATTAGGATGTTATTGTTTTCTACTGCCCTTATTCTCTTTATGGCTTGATCGAACTTAAAACAAGTTGAAGGTCCCCCCCTTTTTTTAAACGATATATTTCAGGGTATTTACCAAATACCATTTGATTTCCGGAAAGCGTAAAAAAACCACCTTCTCCAATTCGCCAATTTATCCCCAACATTAATTATTGATAACTAAGACATCAACCTATATAAACATAATAAAAATGAAAAAAATATCCAAATAATTTACTGTCAAACCTAGGCCAAGTAAATAAAGGAGAATTTAATCTGCATTATGTAATAGGATTCGTAATAGCAGCGAAGTGATTGCTTTTGAAGTGATTCCATCAGGTAATAGAAGGTTTATTGCATATTTCGGGTTTAAAAATTGACTTGACCAATAAAATGCAATACGGCATGTTCTGCCCAAAAAAAATGCCTGACTTTAAGCCAGGCATTTCCAATACAATAAACTAATTATAGGAATTATTTTGCATCAACAATTTCAAGGATTGGTTGACCGGAAGCTCCATTTGGAAGCCTGGTTTTTAACATCATGGATAAAGTTGGGGCAATATCTGTAATGGTCGCATACCTGCTACTGCTACCCGGTTTTACACCCCAACCATAAAATACAATTGGTACATTGGTATCATAGGTAAAACCTGTGCCATGTGTAGTACCCTTTCCTGCATTGGCAAGCCAAGCAGGTTCCATAACCACCATCACATCCCCGGAGGATTTGTGATTGTAACCCATTTGCAATAAATGCTTCAGACCTGTGGTAAATTCTTGGTTGCGCATGGTTTCGCCGGTATAAGTCTCCTTAATCCCATCAAAGGTCAGCAAATAATCTGCAACCTCAGTCTGAACCTCAGCCAGCGAAAGCCCATTTTCTGCAATCAACTCTCTGTTAAGGAATATTTGCTGATTGGAGAAATTGGAAATCCAATCTCCTTCTCCATACTTTCCTTTGATAAAATTATCTAAACCGGTAGTTAAAGCTTTGGTATCCAAGCTTCCTGCTGTTACGCGCTCACTTTTCATATAGTTGACCACATCTGCCACCCCATGATCAGCGGTAAGGAAAACCAAGTATTGGCCTTTACCAATTTCTTTGTCCAGATAATCAAAAAATTTGGCCAGGTCTCTGTCTAGGCGCAGGTAATTGTCCTCCACCTCTATGGCTTGAGGACCAAATCTATGACCGATATAATCCGGAGTAGAAAAACTCACAGCCAAAAAGTCGGTTTCTCCTCTTTTACCCAATTGCTCTCCTTCTATGGCTGCTAAAGCCATGTCTACAGTGAAAGTATTGCCATAAGGGGTAGAACTGATCATACCCAAGCCTCCATTGTCCTTCTGTAATTTTTTCAAATCATAAGGAAATGTAGGTCTGGCTTTTCCCTTAAAAGGTGATTCAAATTCATTGTCATCTGATGCACCCTGGATATAGGTTTCTATTGGGAAAAGCGTTTCCCAAGTCTGGTCAAGGTATTTTGCAGCCAACTTCCGCTCATTAAAACTTTTTACCCATGCAGGCAATTCCTCATAGTAATAATCTGAGGTCATAAAATTTCCGGTGCTGCCGTCAAACCAATAGGCATCCCCTAAATGTCCTGCCGGCAAAGCGGCTCCTCGGTCCTTGATGGCTACACCTACGACCTTGGATCTTTTACCTGTGGCAAACCTCAACTCATCTGTAATCGTAGTTGTGAGTAAGTTTCTGGGAGATATTTTCCCCTTACTTTCACTTCCACCAACAGCTGAAACGGTACTATCTTCGGCACAATAAATATCATCATCCATCGCACGTATGTACCAGTTATTGCCAATAATACCATGAGTTGCAGGAGTAGTGCCGGTATAAACAGAAGCATGACCCGGGCCGGTATAGGTAGGGATATAATTGTAATGTCCATTCTGCATCATGAAACCATCATGCATCAATCGCTTTAATCCTCCTTCAACGTATCGGTCGTGGAACCTGTAAAAATATTCCTGTCGCATTTGATCCACGACAATTCCTACCACTAATTTTGGTCGCTCAATTTCCCTCGCAGAGTACTCTTGAGCAAAACTGAATTGGGAGAATAATAAGCAACCCAGTATAATCAATTTTTTCATATGGCTATATTTTAAAATTTTGCCTGTAAATATAACTTTTTGCAAACCCAAAGTAGGGGATGCGCATCATAAATGCGTAAAATTGGGATAAACGGAAAATAAAAGTTTCAAACCTTAACAATTAGTCTTTGTTCTTCAAATCTCCATTTTTGATGGATTTGATAAACTGTGCCCAAGCAAATGGATTAAGCAATGGCATGGGTCTAGGCCCATAGCGGTCCATTGTTTGTTGGGTTTGCTGGTTGGTAAATTGTCTGAAGTTCTCATTGCCTGAGGCAGGCATTTCAGCTGCCCAACGCAAGAGCAATTGAGGACTTAGATTCCCTCTATTTAAAGGAGGTTCAGCATCTACATTTACAGCTAAAATTGCATTTTTAAACTCTTCCTCCGTAGGGTAAGGCATCACTTGAACTTCCTCCAGGGCAATTTCATCTTGCACCATGGTAAGTATATAACTCACCTCGTCCTTTTCAATGTCTTCGGGTATGGTTACTGTTTGTCTTTTTAAGCCTATATAAGAAAAGACAATGCTATCTCCGGCAAGCACCGGCATTGAAAAATAGCCGAACCGATTACTACTTGTCCCTCTACCTTTTTTTGGCACATAAATATTTACGCCGGGAATGGCAGTTGTACTGTCTGCATTCAGAATGATTCCTGAAAACTGAATTATTTTTTTATCATTGGTTTCCTGAGAAAAGACATCTCTTGAATTTCCCAAAAGCCCCAATAAAACAACAAATGATAGGATTAGTCTTTGTCTCACTTTTACAATTTTACTCGAGGTATACCCCCGATATATTAACAAGAAATTTCTGACTATTTGTAATTAGCCCAATGAATTTACGATATTAAGTGAATTACCTTTGAATTCATTAACTTCAAAGCGATTTATTTGTTAAAGTTAATTAAATGCGGTTAAAAAACATAAGTTTAAACTATGGAATGCGGGTCTTTAAAGCCCTTTCCGAAGAAGCTCGGGTTAGAATACTCCACTTGCTCATGCAAAATGAAGAATTATGTATTTCTGATCTCGAGCATATTTTAGAATTCACCCAAACCAAAACAAGCCGCCATGTCACTTATTTGAAAAATGCAGGTTTGATTGGCAGTAGAAAAAAAGACCAATGGACTTTTTATTATGTTTTGGATGAAGCACATGAGATTCTAAACCAAATTTTAAAATTCATTAAAAAAGATCAAAACCTTCTACGTGACCAGGAGGTTTATGAGATATTGCATTCCAATAGGGAATTGGCCATCAATAAAATTGAAAACAACCCTTATAGAAAATAACAATTAGTGAAAAAATACAGCCATCTACTATTTGACCTTGACCATACCTTATGGGATTATGACAGCAATGTCAGGGATTCTTTGTTGGAACTATTTGCCTATTATGAATTGGGAAAACTGGGCAATCCTAGCTTTGAATTATTTTTTGAGGCCTTTCAATTAACCAATCACAACCTTTGGGAGCAGTTTAACCAGGGTTTGGTAGACAAAGATCAACTGAGAGCCATGCGTTTCAGGCAGGTTTTCAACAGAGCTAAACTGCCGGTATCCAAAATCCCAAAGGGCTTAGAGGAGGAGTTTATTTTGCGAACATCCTCCAAACCAAAAGTAATGGATCAGGCTTTTGAAATCCTGGACTACCTCAAAACAAAATATCAATTGCATATCATTACCAACGGTTTTAATCAAAGTCAATACAATAAACTCAAATCTTCCAAGTTGGATGCTTATTTTGACTTGATTGTAACTTCTGAAAATTCAGGTTTTAGAAAGCCTGACAAAAGGATTTTTGAACATACTTTGGTTCAATTAAAAGCCAATGCCAGGCAATGTCTGATGATTGGAGACAATCCATTATCGGATATTCAAGGTGCACAAAATGCCAAAATCGATCAGGTTTATTACAATCCGCTAAATACAAAAATCACAATTCAGCCAACATTCACAATTAAGCACCTATCAGAGCTTGGAAATATTCTATAAGCCCATCCATTCTTTAAAGCGAGTGATAATTTGTATATTTGATTTATAACCACATTATTAATCAACTTCTGTGTGAGGGAAAAAAGTCGAATGACAAAGAATCAAAGGATTGTTCTCTCATAATCAAAGTTAAAAGACCATACAACTATGCTTAAAGGCTTTTTTAATGTTCCGGAACCAAAAAATGAACCCGTAAAAAATTATGCACCCGGATCTAAAGAAAGGGCATCATTACAAAATGCTCTAAAAACAGCGAGAAACCAAGAGGTGGACATTCCGATGTATATCGGTAGTGAAGAAGTGAAAACCGGAAACATCACCGCCATACACCCTCCACATGACAGAGCGCATAAAATCGGTCAATTTCACTCGGGAGACAAAGAGCATGTTAAACAAGCCATAAATGCAGCCTTAGGCGCCAAGCCGGCTTGGGAAAATATGCAATGGGAACAAAGAGCAGCAATTTTCCTAAAGATTGCTGATTTACTGGCCGGCCCATACCGTGATAAAATCAATGCTGCCACCATGCTTGGCCAATCAAAAAATGCCTTTCAGGCAGAAATAGATGCGGCCTGTGAATTGATAGATTTTCTTAGGTTCAATGTCAAATTCATGACAGAAATCTATGCCCAGCAACCTCCAATTAGTGGGGATGGTGTTTGGAACAGGCTGGAGCAAAGACCTTTGGAAGGATTTGTTTTTGCGATTACGCCTTTCAATTTTACCGCCATTGCTGGTAATTTGCCCACAGCTCCGGCCATGATGGGAAATACCGTGATTTGGAAACCTGCCGAAACTCAGATTTACTCTGCCAGTGTTTTGATGGAGGTATTTAAGGAGGCTGGCCTTCCCGATGGTGTGATCAACCTGATCTATGTAAATGGTCCGGAAGCAGGGGATGTTGTTTTTTCTCACCCTGATTTTGCCGGGCTACATTTCACCGGGTCTACCGGAGTGTTCCAATCTCTATGGAAAATAATTGGAAATAACATATCCAAATACAAAACCTATCCCAGGATTGTCGGAGAAACAGGCGGCAAAGACTTTGTAATTGCCCATAAATCCGCTAATCCAAAAACTGTAGCTACAGCCTTGAGTCGTGGAGCTTTTGAGTTTCAGGGACAGAAATGTAGTGCTGCATCAAGGGCCTATATTCCTTCTAACCTTTGGGAGGCTGTCAAGGAGCACCTATTGGCTGACCTTGCTTCCATGAAAATGGGAGGAACAGAAGATTTTGGTAATTTCATCAATGCTGTAATCGATGAAAAAGCGTTTGATAAAATAAGTGCTTATATAGAAGATGCCAAAACAGCAGCAAATGTAGAAATACTTGCCGGAGGTAATTGTGACAAAACCAAAGGATTCTTTATCGAGCCTACGGTAATTTTGGTGCAAGACCCCCTGTATAAAACCATGGTGGAAGAAATTTTCGGGCCTGTATTGACCCTATATATCTATCAGGAAGACCATTTTGAAGAAGCATTGGAACTGGTAGATCAAAGTTCCCCATATGCCCTTACAGGTGCCATCTTTTCCAAAGACAGGTATGCCATTGAATTGGCTACAACCAAACTCCGACATGCTGCAGGAAACTTTTACATCAATGACAAACCTACTGGAGCGGTAGTGGGGCAACAACCATTTGGTGGATCCAGGGCTTCCGGAACCAATGACAAGGCAGGGTCAATGATCAATTTGCTTCGTTGGGTTTCTCCAAGAACAATCAAAGAAACCTTTGTAAGCGCCAGCGACTACAGGTACCCATTCCTAGGCGCTAACAAGGATTAGACCTATATTATTAAGTAAGTCCAAAGATGGATGCATGGGCTATTTTCTCCTAGCTCACCTGCACTTAGCCCACCAATCAATAGTGAACAAATAATTTATTGGCTTAAACAATACCTACAGAAAAGGCAATATTGTCATCAATATTGCCTTTTCTTTTACCATATCCCTTTCAGGGAATAAAGTGTATTCTTTGTCTCGAAACCTTTCAGTTGAAGGTCAGTATAGGCTGCGGTAGGAAACACCAAGGCAGTCATAACAAGTGCTCCGTCATTAACAAAAACTTCAATGGAAGCCCTATCCAGGTAAATGTCAATATCATTTATCTCTAAATCCTTCAATGGGGCTTTAATAATGGAAGCAAATTCTTCCTTGAAGTCGGTCAAGCCTGACTTGGTTCTGTCAATAAATAATTTCCCCTCTTTTTTTCCTATAACCAGCATTTCCCCCGCCCCATTTTGAAAGGTAGCCGAAAAATCACTTGCTTTTGGTTTAAGGGCTATTTCAAGCAATTCATGTTCAAGTGCTATATTCTCTCCTTCTAATGTAGCACTTTGGTCCCTCAATTGTTCTAACTCCTCTACCGGCTTGGACGCTACCCATAATTCATTCTTATTTTCATACAAAGACAAGGTTCTTGGAACGGTCATGGCAGAACGCCAAACCTTGGTGGGCACTACCTGGGCATAATTCCAATTACTCATCCAACCAATAAATAATGTCCGCCCATCTGATGCGGGAACATTTGACCAGGTTACTCCTGCATAATTATCCGTACCATAATCAAGCCATTTGACTTCTTTCTGATTGGTGGTAAAAGATTGCCCATCAAAATCACCGACAAAATACTGGGTTGCGGATCCTCCATTTGGTCCACCTGGATTAATGCTAACCAATAAAACCCACTTTTCTTTTCCATCTTGAGTTTTCAAGGGAAACAAATCGGGACATTCCCAAACTCCTCCATACGCAGCCCATTCGGGATTAAAATCACTCATATGGGACCATTCGATAAGGTTTGGTGAGATATAAAAGCTTATTTTGTCCTTTACGGCCAGTGACATGATCCATTTTTCCTTTCCTTCGACTACGACCTTCCTCACCTTGGGGTCCCTAAAATCTCTTATCCCCGGATTGGCAAGAACTGGGTTTCCTTTGTATTTCTCCCAAGACCTCCCATGGTCTACACTGAAGGCTATACCTTGGGTTTGAAAATCAATCCTTCCGGCCTCTCCCTTTATATTATCATGATAAGTATAGATCGCAACCAAAGGAGGGTTTTCTTGGGTACCAAGCCCGCTACTATTTTCACTATCTAAAACTGCAGAACCGGAAAAAATCCACCCAAGACTGTCAGGCGCTATGGCAACAGGTAGATTTTCCCATTCTACGAGATTTTTAGAAACGGCATGTCCCCAATGCATGGGACCCCATACATTGCTATCCGGGTAATATTGGTAAAAAAGGTGGTATTCTCCTTTGTGAAAGACCATTCCATTGGGGTCATTCATCCAATTGGCTGGTGGACTAAAATGAAACTGTGGTCTATGAGCCTCATTGTAGGTTTCTATTTGATGGGCCAAATCATCCGTTTCTTTTTCTTGGGAAGTACAAGAAAAACCTAACAGTGAAATCAGAATAAATACGTATACAGGTTTGCTAACATTCATAGGTATCTATTTATATTTATTGCAATTCATCCATTTCTTTGACTCCATGCAAGACAATTCTAAAAGAAGTGCCTTTGCCTAATTCAGAAGCATTGACAAAGACACGTCCATTATGATAGCCTTCGATAATCCGTTTGGCCAAGGTCAAACCCAAGCCCCAACCTCTTTTTCTTGTAGTAAAACCGGGATTAAAGACTTTGGTAAACATCTTTTTTTCTATGCCTTTTCCCGTGTCTGCTATATCCACAAACACAAATTGCTCACTTTCTTTGACGATATTAATATGAATAGCACCCTGACCTTTCATGGCATCGACAGCATTTTTACAAATATTTTCTACCACCCATTCAAATAAGGACCTATTCATTTGGGCGTAAATGTTTTCAGCGTGAGAATTAAGCTCAATGCTGACTTTATTGGAAATTCTTGGCCTTAAATAATTGATAGCGTCCCCTACTACTTGGTATACATTTTCGGGTTTTATAACTGGTGTACTTCCTATATTACTAAACCGCTCAGTTACCACGGTCAATTTATTGACATCTTTCTCAATTTCTAGGATCACCTCCTTGTTTTCATCAAATACAGGAGAATTTCGGAGGTAATCTATCCAAGCCATGAGCGAGGCCAAAGGGGTACCTAATTGATGAGCTGTTTCCTTGGTCAAGCCGGCCCACAATCTATTTTGTTCTGCTACTTTACTTTGATTAAGGAATGCATACGCAAGAAGTCCAAACACCAAAATCACAGAGAGCTGCACATAGGGATAGTATTGTAATCTTGTGAGTAAGTCAGAATTTCGATAATAAATAAAAACATCATCTGAGAGACTGATCGGTTCATACAAGGCTTTCATGGATTCTAACTCATCCAATAAATAGTCCCTAATCTCGTCTTCCGTGCTATTTGAAGGGAAATTGATGTTTTTATATTCCATTGGCTCCCCGGCGGCATTCACCGTAATTACCGGAATGGATTTGTTTTCTTGGATAATCACCTGAAAAACAAAGGTCAGGTTATCAGAATTTACGGAGGCATATTCCAATGCCTCTGCGTACAAATCTACTTGGCGTTTTTCACGGATCTTAAGCTCTTCAACCAAGGTATTGGTATACCATATTGAACCCAAGCCTATAACAACGGAAAAAACAAATATGGCCCATTTTACTTTTTCCCTATTCTGATAGAGGTCTAAAGAGGCAAGGTCTTGGAATTTTTTCTTCATTGCAATTTGATGTTCCCGAACTTAAGTAAGTTCATAATGAGAAACAATATAAAGCCCGCATTATTGCCTAGAAAGGCAGAAAATTCTACATTTCACCCGGCATTTTGGACAACAATGTATTGCTTTGATCTTAATTTTGCTTCAACCATTTCCAAAGCACCTTGTAATTTACCTTGGAACCATGAACCAAAATTCCAATCCGATAAATTTTCCCGGCCAACCAAGCAGTTGATAAAAACCCGGCCACAAGTAATGAAATTGAGAGCACCAAATGATGCCAAGGCACTCCAAAACTAACCCTCCCCATCATGGCTACGGGAGAAGTAAATGGAATTATGGAAAGCCAAAATGAAACATTACTATTGGGGTCATCCAAAACAAAAATAAATAGCCCCATATAGGCAACCAATAAAGGAATGGTTACCGGAAACATAAATTGCTGCGCATCAGATGGGCTATCTACTGCTGCTCCAATCGCTGCAAAAAAAGCACCATAGAGCAAATAACCACCTACAAAATAAATCAAAAACGTCAAAGTAATCTGCACAAAGTCCAGCCCTTGAATCATTTGCAAAATTTCAACTATTTCCGGGTTACCTTCAGCAGGAAAAAGGCCTTGCTGTCCAGACATTTCCAACATCTGTTGTTGAGGCATTTTCATACCAAAATACCCCATAACCAAAGAAGAAACCAAACTTATCAGTAGTATCCAGATTAAAAACTGTGTCAAACCAACTGCGCCAATACCAATAATCTTGCCCATCATTAATTGAAAGGGCTTCAATGAGGAAACCAGTATCTCAATAATCCTACTGGATTTTTCCTCTATTACTCCTTGCATGACCTGATTACCATATACAAATATGAAAGTGTAAATCAATATTCCGGCAAGAAAGCCGATGGCGTAATTTACAACAGAATTTGAAATGCGTTCTCCTCCGGCTTCGCTAACAATGATCGACTGTATGTCTACATTTGTTTTAAAGGCTGATAAAAGGAGTGGGTCAATACCTGAAACTTGTAATCTCAGGGACTCCATTTTACTCTGTAAGGAGGCTTCCAAATTAGTAATCATGGATATTGGAGGCGTTTCTTCACTATAAAACACAATCCCTTTTGGATTTTGTATGTCTAGTTTTGGAATGTAAAGAAAACCAAATCTTAGTCCTTCTTGCACCAATAACTTGGCATCGTCTTGCCCCAACTCGCTGTAAGAAAATGAGTACAGCTCATTACTCTCCAAGAAAAAGGAATTGTTCTCATCTACCACCTCAATCACTTTTCTATCCTCACCAACGGTGTCGGACATGCCCACCCATAAAAACAAGCCTAGAATTGTAGGGAAAATGAGTGGTGTAATAAGTGTTGCCAAGAGAAAAGAACGCTTTTTAACCCTTGCTAAATATTCTCTTTGAATGACTAGGAAGATTTTATTCGCCATGACTTTCATTAATTTTCTGAATGAATATCTCTTCGATACTTGGCACAATTTCTTCGAATCCAAGGATTTCCCCTTTAGTCATAAGCCTACTTAACAGTTCATTGGGTTTTTGATCTTCTAAGTGCAGTTTAAACTCTAGCATCCCATCCTGCCTACGCAGCTCCTCTCCCATGGGGACATACTCCATACTATCCGGAATCATCTTAACTCTAAAAACATTGGTTTTGGCTTCTTCTTTAATGGTTTGGATGGTTCCGTCTAGGATCTTTTGTGACCTATTGATCATTGCTATTTCATCACAAAGCAATTCAACGGACTCCATTCTATGGGTTGACAATACTATGGTAACCCCTTGATTCCGTAATTCAAGAATTTCATTTTTGATAATCTCAGCGTTTACAGGATCAAAACCTGAGAAAGGTTCATCTAAAATCAGTAAGTCAGGCCTATGAATAACAGTGGCTATAAACTGTACTTTCTGGGCCATACCTTTAGAAAGGTCCTGGATTTTGTTGTCTTTCCATTGGCTGAGGTTAAGTTTATCTAACCAATTGGTAATTTTTTGCTTGGCATCTTGTTTTCGCAAACCTTTTATTTGGGCAAAATACAATAATTGCTCCTTTACTTTCATTCCCTTGTATAGCCCTCTTTCTTCGGGAAGGTAACCTATGTTTCGGACATGCTCCATTTTTAAGGATTGCCCATTGATATAAATCTCACCTGAATCTTTGTCTATTATTTGATTAACGATTCGAATGAGCGTTGTTTTACCTGCACCATTGGGACCCAATAGGCCGAAAATTTTGCCTTTACTTACAGAGAGATCAAAATCTTTAAGGGCAACATGTGATCCATAAGATTTATTTAATGATCGAATGCTTAATATTTCCAAGTGAACAAAAGTTTATCAACTGGTTTGAAACTTTATAATGAACGGAAATCACCATTCAAAAATCTAACTATTCCAAAGATACGGAACCCACTGAAACATCAATTAAAAAGGTCATGAGATTTTCAGCATCTTTTGAATAGCCCTTACTCACATAAGTTTTATCATCAATTTTTTTCAAGCTAAAAGGCAATTTGGTCCTGCACATGGCAGTTGACTTAATTTTGACCAAATATGGTAGGTTCTT
This sequence comes from Cyclobacterium sediminis, assembly GCF_054781075.1. Classification (NCBI taxonomy): domain Bacteria; kingdom Pseudomonadati; phylum Bacteroidota; class Cytophagia; order Cytophagales; family Cyclobacteriaceae; genus Cyclobacterium; species Cyclobacterium sediminis. Next base: position 12,882 of record NZ_BAAGVC010000011.1, read on the forward strand.
AGGAGGTAATTTTATTTTTACCGAACCGGCTCCCACCATAGTGTGTATCTGGGAAGCTCCGGCCATGGTGTCATTAAAAGTTAGATTAACGGATCCATAGTTGACATCAAACATTAAAAGACGGGCATTGGAAAACTGCATGTCGTTAGCATATACTGAGCCCATATTAATGGCTACAGACAAGGTGTCCATGTTTACAGAGTTGGACACTTGATTGGCATAGTCTAAAAATACATCCGCCGAGGCAGTTTTAACAATACAATTGGAAACAGGCAGGTTTGAAAAATCTATCCTGGCTTTTCCAATCCCAAACTGAAAATGAAGGTCATAGAGGTAATTGGGATCTAACCCTACATCCCACTTATGATCATAATCATCATCACTGCTTGAAAAAAGCCTATAAGAAAGGTTTTTACTCAAACTTTCCGACTCTACATTTTTATGCACCAAGCGAGCATGGAGCACTCCATCTACTAAATCGTGGGCGAAAGATGGCAATATATTTACTTCCCCTAAAGCTGCATCTACATACAAAGGTACACCATGATAGGACCTGTTGATATAAGACACCCCTTTATAACTAGAGAAATTTAGGCTCACCAGATCAATGTCATTTCGTTCTGCCACTTCAAAATGACGCATTATTTGCGCATCAGTTGAAATGGCCATAAAAATGACCAAACATATCGATATATTTAATTCCTTAAACATAGGGAATTAATACGATGGAAGATGGAAAAGGTTTCTAAAAAGAAAAGGCCGTTGGCCGACCCATTCATTTTAGAAAAATTCTTTAACTTTATCAAATATACTTTTCTCAGATTGTCCAGGATTTGGCTTGAAGTTTTCAGAATCTCGCAGTGACTCGAGCTTTTCCCTTTCCTCTTTACTTACTTCTTTAGGTGTCCAAACATTGATATGAATCAATTGGTCTCCTTTACCATAACCATTTAGTTCTTTTATCCCTTTTCCTTTTAATCTCAGGATTTTCCCTGACTGGGTTCCCGGTTCAATTTTTATTTTAACTTTACCATCGATTGTTGGCACCTCCAAGGATGATCCAAGAGCAACATCTACAAAACTAAGGTAAAGGTCATAGACAACATTGTTTCCATCCCTTACCAATTCTTCATCCTCAATCTCTTCAATAAGGATCAATAAATCCCCCGGAATACCGCCGGGCACTTCATTACCTTTACTGGATAAGCTAAGCTGCATGCCTTCAGAAACACCGGCAGGAATGTTGATAGGTATGATTTCCTCTTTCACTACCAACCCATTGGCATTGGCATTTGGAGGTCTTTTATCTACAACCTGTCCACTGCCTTCACAGGTAGGGCAAGCACTTGCAGAGACCATCTGTCCAAGCATGGTATTGACAACTTTCTTAATTTGACCTTGACCTTGGCATGTAGAGCATGTTTTGAAAGTTACTCCATCAGCAATCATGTGACGTTTTACTTTGATCTTTTTCTCTACCCCATTAGCAAGTTCTCTAAGGTTAAGTTTCAACTTTACCCTAAGGTTTGTTCCTTTTTTGGTACGTCGGGAACTACGTCCTCCACCGCCAAAAAAGGAATCAAATCCGCCACCACCACCGAAGATGTCTCCAAATTGAGAAAAGATGTCATCCATATTCATGCCGCCACCGCCATAGCCGGCATTTCCTCCTACACCTTGATGACCATATTGATCGTACCGTCTTCTTTTTTCCGGATTACTTAATATTTCATAAGCCTCTGCTCCCTCCTTAAACTTATCTTCAGCTGTAGGATCACCGGGGTTTTTATCCGGATGAAATTTGATGGCCAGTTTTCTATATGCCTTTTTTATTTCTTCTTGGCTTGCATCTTTCGCCACTCCAAGAACTTCGTAATAATCTCTTTTAGCCATAAGTTTTTAGTTTCCTATTACCACTTTTGCAAATCGGACCACCTTATCTGAAAGCATGTATCCTTTCTCAACTACATCTACAATTTTCCCTTTCAAATCCTCTGAAGGAGCGGGAATTTGAGTAATTGCTTCATGATATTCTGCGTCAAATTCTTTACCTATTAAATCTTCCATCGGCAACAAACCTTTGGATTCAAGAATTTTTCCTAATTTATTATAAATTAGCTTGCTTCCCTCTTGGTCATTGCCCTCTACCTTAAAAGACCTTTCAAAGTCATCCATTACAGGAAGAATTTCTTGGATCAGGTTTATGGAAGCTGTACTAATCATGTCCAGCTTTTCCTTTGCAGTTCTCCTTCGATAATTTTCAAATTCAGAATACAACCTGACATATTTGTCTTTCAGCTCCTGGTTTTCTTTTGCCATACTGTCTGACTCCGCTTCGTCTTCCACTTTCTCTTCTATATCTTCTTGCGCGGATTCTTTGTTCAGATCTTCTTCATTTTTAAGGTTTTCGCTTATATCTGCCTGATCTAAGCCTTGTTCCTTTTCTTCATTCACATTATCTGTCATTATTCAATTCTTTTATCTTCAATCAATCTCCTTTAAACAATTAACTTGCCATTTTCAATTAATATGACATTCTGACACATTTACTGCAATGCACTCCAAATCAAATCTTTAAGTGCAGGCAACTGAAAACCCGTCACGGAAGAAAAATAAAGATGAGGTACATCTTTAGGTATTTCAGGTTTTAAAGCTTCCATAAGCTCTTCATCCAACAAATCTGCTTTGGAAATGGCCAAAATCCGTTTTTTATCCAGGAGCTCTGGATTGTATCTTTTGATTTCGTCCAATAAAATGGCGTATTGCTCACCAATATGGTCGGCATCTGCCGGTACTAAAAACAAGAGTATGGAATTCCGCTCAATATGCCGTAAAAACCTAAGGCCTAAACCCTTTCCTTTAGCGGCACCTTCAATAATCCCGGGTATATCTGCCATGACAAAAGACTTACCATCTCTATAGTCCACTACACCTAAATTCGGGATCAATGTGGTAAAGGCGTAATCAGCAATTTCAGGTTTTGCTGCAGACACGCTGGCCAACAAAGTTGATTTACCTGCATTTGGGAAGCCCACCAACCCTACATCAGCCAATAATTTGAGTTCCAGAATGATCCATTCCTCTATACCTTCCCCTCCAGGCTGGGCATAATGGGGAGCTTGATTGGTCGAGGTCTTAAAGTGGTCATTACCTTGCCCTCCTCTACCTCCGGGAGTCAAAACAAACTCTTGACCATCTTCAGTAATTTCACACCTGAGCTCACCTGTCTCTGCCTCACGTGCTACAGTACCAATGGGCACTTCTAAAATAACGTCTTTCCCATCAGCACCTTTTCTTCTTCCTCCTTCACCATTATTCCCCCTGTCTGCGATGACATGTTTTTTATATTTCAGATGCAATAGGGTCCACAACTGGGCATTTCCTCTTAGAATAATATGGCCTCCTCTGCCACCATCCCCCCCATCAGGACCGCCTTTGGGCACATGTTTTTCTCGTCTGAAATGAACTGACCCATTTCCTCCTGCTCCCGACCGGGAACAGAATTTTACGTAATCAATAAAATTGGATCCTGCCACTGCTTTCCTTGTTTAATTAGTACTTCTATTTATTCTTCTCTTACCAAGGTTTGGGTGAAAAGAAAATGGCCAAGCTTAAAAGCTCAGCCATAAAATTATCATGCAAAGATAGTGATTAATACTTATCAACAACAGCACAAATCTTTTCAAAGATTTCTTCGATGGCACCAACACCATGAATTTTGGACAATTTCCCTTGCTTTTGGTAATAATTCGCAACCGGCAAAGTCTCCTGATTGTAAACTTTAATCCTATTGTTAATCTTTTCTTCGTCTTGATCGTCCACCCTTCCGGAAGTTTTCCCTCTTTCCATCAATCTGTTTTTCAACTCTTCCTCAGGAACCTCCAAAGCTATCATTCCTGAAATAGCCGTCCCTTTTTTGGTCAACAAGGCATCAAGTGCTTCAGCCTGTGCAACAGTCCTAGGAAAACCATCAAAAATCACCCCATTGGCATCCAAAGAATGGTTGATCTTGTCTTCTACCATACCAATTACAACTTCGTCCGGAACAAGATTTCCTTCGTCCATGTATTTGCGGGCCAACTTCCCTAGCTCAGTACCTTCACCCAAATGCTTTCTGAATAAATCCCCGGTGGATATGTGTTCAATATTGTATTTTTCTATCAACTTTTCACTTTGGGTCCCTTTACCTGCTCCAGGAGGGCCAAACAAAACGATATTTAACATAAGTGTAATTTTAATATAAATAGAGTATTAATTTTTATCAACTATTTGGTATAAATCTCTCAAGTTTCTCCCCAGACCTTCAAAATCCAAGCCATACCCTACCACAAATAAGTCGGGAATTTCAAAACCTACATACTTAATATCAATAGGCTTTTTTAGGGCTTCCGGTTTGGTCAGTAGGCTGACTATCTCAACACTTTTAGGTTTTTGGGCATTGATTGTTTCAAGAAGATGCCACATACTATTACCTGTATCCACAATATCTTCTACTATAATGACATCTTTTCCCTGAAGCGATTCCTCCAAGCCTATCATATCCCTAACTTTCCCATCAGATTTTATACCGGTATAGGAGGCAATTTTAATAAAGCTCACTTTAACATCGACAGAAACTTCTTTGCAAATATCAGACATAAACATAAAACTACCGTTTAAAACGGCTAAAAAAATGGGATTTTTTCCTCGATAATCATGATTTATAGCATTGGCAAGTTCTTTTACCCTTTTTAATAGGACGGCTTCTTTTAGATATTGCTCAAAAACCAGGTTTTTTAATTGAATCATTTTAACCGGATGTGTGTGTGTGCGCGTGTGGCCTTAAATTATTTGTATACAATAATAGGGTGATAAATAAAGAATATAATTCAAATCATTACAAATATTGTAATAAATATTGGTACAATTTAATCATACTTTCCAAATCTGACAAAGTCACCTTCTCAACCGGACTGTGGGGATTTTCCTCTGGAAGTCCGATAAAACACCAATCTATTGGATAAGGACTCATTTGAATTTCCCTTCCATCGCTTCCCCCATAAGCTTCAACCTCAAGTTGAAAAGGGATATTCGATGCACGCGCCATTTCAATAATTTTATCGACAAATTTCTTACGAGGAATAAAACTATCTCTCATGGAAATGACTACCCCTTCATTAAAATGGACCCCATCAGTAATCCAAGTCACATCCGCTATAAGGGCTTGCTTAATTTTCCAATGATCATAAATAAATTTAACAAGAAAAGGAACAGATCCACCCCCATGCTCTTCATACGTACTGAATACAAGCACTCCATTTTCTATTGTTTCACACAATTGAAGTAAGGTATATACCCCCAACCTATTGTCTAAAAAGGCACCTTCCAGATAACCGTTTTCCATCTTGACATGCTGTTCAAAGGAAAGTAAAGTTCCTGTTTGAATTTTTCTCGGGAAATCATGATACAAATTTCCATCAATTTCCTTAACCCTACACCTAATGGGCCCGGCCTCATCCTGCCCAACCAGCCATACACCATCCGATACTTCCGGACCACCAATGGGCACAAGTTGGTTTTCATATCTGGCCGTAAAACCAACCGTATCCATGTGGGCAAATACAGCAGTTCTAGGCGCTCCAAAAACAAGAACTATATTGTCTTGAAATTCTTCACCGAAATAAATTTTTGGTGCAACTTTCCAATTGTCTTTACGTTCTAAAATATGGTTTAAGATAAATGCAGATATATTTGCTTCATCACCTGACACACTTTCTAAATGAAGAATTTCTTTTAATAAATTTGTGAATGGCATAGTTTATGTTAAATATTTTTATAAATTTCGGGATCAAATTAGTTTTTATTGAAACAATTGACATAGATGTTTAAAGTTCCCGTAAATTAATATACATTTGTATCATAAACCGAGTAAAAATCTAATAGCAATCAAAATCAATTAAAACACTGAATGTTGTAAAAAATTTTTTATCATGAAAAAAATAATACTATCAACACTAATGGTTGGTGCTTTAGCTGTAGGTGCTAATGCTCAAGACGACTTCAACAAATGGTCTGTAGAGGTTAATGGAGGGTTCAATAAACCAATGGCTCCAATTACGCCAGGTTATTACTCACCTACCCTTAACTTAGGACATGCCGACCTTGGAGTCAGGTATATGTTTAACGAAAAATTTGGAACCAAATTAGATTTTGGTATCGGTAGCTTTAAAAATGCTAGCGACACTCCTGATTTTTCAACAAATTATTACCGTCTAAACCTACAAGGAGTTGCAAATCTTGGAAGAATCCTGAACTGGGAAACCTTTTCACAAACTTTCAATCTTTTGGGCCACTTTGGCGGTGGAATCAGCCAGCTAACTCCTCAAGAAAATGAATTTGCAGACGTAAAGGACAGCCAGTACAATGTCAGTACAGGTATGACCCTGCAAGTTAAACTAAGTGACAGAGTTGCCCTAAATGGTGACATCACTAATTTTGTTGCAGGACGTCAATCAGTAGCTTTCGACGGAGCTTCTGATATTTCAGCTGCTGATGATGGATATTACGGAATGAATTCTGTATGGTGGACCGGTACTTTAGGTCTTACTTTCTATCTAGGTAGTAACGACACTCACGCTGATTGGTATATCAGAGAAAACAAGTATGCTACTAAGGATGAATTGGCTACTCAGATCGGTGAGATCAAAGACATGCTAAAAGATTCTGATGGTGATGGCGTTCCTGATTATTTGGACAAAGAGCCTAACACTCCAGCCGGAGCAAGGGTAAATTCCGCAGGTACTACTATGGATTCTGATGGTGATGGTCTTCCTGACCACTTAGACAAATGTCCTTTCGTTCCAGGTCCAGCTTCTCTTGAAGGATGTGCTCCTGAAGACACTGAAGAAGTTGATTACCTTGCTAAAGCTATCAATGATCAGTATGTAAATGTATATTTTGCATTCGATAGCTCTAAACCACTTGGATATTCTGCTTCTTCTGCTAATTATGTAGCAAACTTCATGAAGAGAAACCCAGGTGTTCAGGTTGAAATCAAAGGTTATGCTGATGAGTTAGGTCCTGAGAACTATAACATGAAGCTTTCTGAAAAAAGAGCTAAATCTGTTTATGATTTGCTAGTAGCTACAGGAGTAGATGCATCTAGACTTTCTTATAAAGGTTACGGTGAAGACACAAGCGTAGACAAATCTTCTACAGATGCTAGACAAATGGCTAGAAGAGTAAGTTTTGAGATCCAATAATAGGATTCATAAATAATATTTAAAACCCGATCTTAAAAGATCGGGTTTTTTTGTTTTACTTTGTCCTATCATGTTTATTCTAAACCAAAACAATTCAATTGCAAACCAGTTTTTGGCCGAGCTTCGTGACATCCACATTCAGAAGGATCGATTACGGTTCAGGAAAAACCTGGAAAGAGTAGGTGAAATATTAGCCTATGAGGTTTCTAAAGCGCTTCCTTATACGCCAAGCTCCATAACTAGCCCTCTGGCAAAAGTAGAAACACCTTTACTAAAAGAACAGCCTGTAATTATTGCCGTTTTGAGAGCTGCTGTTCCATTTTATCAAGGAGTTTTAAATTTTTTCGATCAGGCTGATAGTGGTTTTATTGGTGCCTATCGGAAGGAAAGTGATGATAATGTAGAAATTTCCTTGAATTACCTTGCGGCACCGAATCTTACTGGAAAGACTGTGCTCATAGTTGACCCAATGCTTGCCACGGGGAAATCCTTTATAAAAAGTATTGATGCGATTAAAGGGCATGGTAAGCCAAAACAAATTGAAATTCTTAGCGCCTTTGCAGCTCCTGAAGGAATAAAACATATCAAGGAAAACCTAGACCTTCCTCATCGATTTTGGATAGGGGCATTAGATGAAAAATTAAACCAACAATCCTACATCGTCCCCGGTTTAGGGGATGCTGGAGACCTCGCATTTGGTCCTAAAATTTAATATTATTTAAACATGAGCTACTTAATACTGGCAATAGGTTTCCTAATCCTATTATTGGGAGGGAAATTTCTTGTTGATGGCGCTTCAGCTATTGCTGCTAGATTGGGGCTTAGCCCCGGGTTAATAGGTCTTACAATTGTTGCCTTTGGAACTTCTGCTCCTGAGCTATTGGTAAGTGTGACTGCCTCGCTTAAAGGCTCTAGTGACATTACAGTAGGAAATGTGATCGGCAGCAATATTTCGAATATTAGTCTTGTATTGGGTATTAGCGCTATAATATTCCCCATATATATTCAAAAATCCACGCTGAAATTAGATTATCCTTTTACTTTAATTAGTTCAGTATTATTTTATATGATGGCCTTCAACGGGGTCATTTCCCTATATGAAGGTGTAATTTTATTTTCTTGTTTTATCGCCCTCAATTGGTATTTTTTCAAAACAATTGAAAGAGTAGAATTTACTGAAGAAGAAGCCGCTTTGATGAAAAAACAATCTCCCTGGCTGGCAATCTTACAATTGATTGGGGGAGCTGCAGGTCTTTATTTTGGCTCAGAGTTGGTTGTAGGTAATGCATCTCTAATCGCAAGAAACTTTGGGGTGAGTGAGCGAATAATTGGGGTCACAATCATCGCCATAGGTACTAGTTTACCTGAACTAGTTACCTCAGTTTTAGCTGCTTTAAAAAAAGAAACTGAAATGGCTTTAGGGAATATTTTAGGGAGTAACATTATGAATGTATTCTCTATTATAGGCATTACAGCACTTATCAAACCAATAGATGTAGCCACAGAATTTATTTTTACAGACTTTGTGTGGATGCTGGGATTTACTATCCTTCTCCTTCCCATCATGCGAATCAATTATATTATCACCAGAATAAAAGGAGCTGTTTTACTCTCTGGATACCTATTGTATATTTATATCCTTATTTCATGAGTGAATACTTGATTACATTTGCAGGTATATACTTTCTCTGCTTATTTAAATTTATTGCCGGCCCATTATTAGGGGCTGCGGCAGGTTATGGTTTGATAGAAATTATACTGGTCACAGTTTCGGGTATGATGACTTCAGTATTTCTATTTACATTTCTGGGGGAATGGTTTAAAAAAAACTGGACTATCATCATCAAAAAAAAATCTAAAAAATTTTCTAAACGAACAAGGAATACCATCAAAGTATGGAAGAAATTTGGTATTTGGGGTATCGCTTTATTAACGCCTCTTATTTTAACACCAATTGGCGGTACTGTGGTACTGACATCCTTTGGGGTAGCCAAGAAGAAAATATTATTCTCGATGTTAATTAGTGCCCTATTATGGTCATTTATTTTTGGCTTAAGCATTGAAGAATTATTAAAAATCCCTTTATTAAGAGAGCTTTGGACATAAAAAAAGGGGTTAAAATCAACCCCTTTTTTTAGCTTTTCGGCAATGTTTAATTGACAGAAAGCACTTCTGCTTTAAATAAAATAGGGGTAAACGGCCTTACCAAATCAATTTGTTCACCAAGGCTTACAAGATCCTCTCGGATTACTGATGGAAATATTTGAATGGATTGGTCATAAGCTTTAAAAGAGGTAGACAGTATCTCCAACTTCTGATCGGGATAAACATCAATCAATCCATCGTTCAAAAATTCTAGGCCGGAATTCCCTATAGATACAGAGGTCGGCTGATTACTTTCATAGGATTCGTAAACAGGGTCATCTGCCCCAAGTTCAAACAATTCGAAGTCTACAGAAACTGTACTTCCAAGCTGAGATTCGGTTTTGGAATCATCACCTTCAGTTATTGTACGCACATATACACCTTCTTCAACTTCCTCAAAACCTTCTAGTTGTTCCGTAGCAATATAATCAGCAATCATTGCTTCTTCTCGCTCCTTAAGTTCTTCCTCCGTGTATTTGGCAGCATACTTTAATTTTATAATTAAATTGGAGGAGGATAAAATCAATGTTTCATAGCTATAATTACCAAAGGCGAGGTAAGAAGGAGAATAGACGGTCATTTCTTCTCCTACCTTAGCCAAACCGGAAGCATAAGTAATGGCTATAGGCCACAATCCATCCTGACTATATCTAAATATTTTAGGTTCCAGGCTTTCATCTAAGTGAGAATCTATCAATTGACCATCTAGACTTTTGATTTCATAATAAACCCCAATATAATCATCACTTACAAACTGGTCTCCCTCAGGTACTTCAACCGTTTTTGTATAATAATATCCTGATTGAGTTTTTGTGGCATCAATATTATTTGAATTAATATAATTCTCCAAGGCAAGGTCATCTCTTTGCATGTCCAACTCAATATCTGTTGGCGAATCATCAAGGCAGGATGTCACTAATATAACTAGACCTAATAGCCAAGTAAATTTGTTCTTTAAAATCATGGTAATCAATTAATTTTTGGTTTGTTATTTATTTTTAAAATTGAAATTCATTCGCAGGTTAACTCCACCAATTGAGAATTGCTGATTGGCAAAGGTAAGGTTCCCAAGCGGTAATTTATAAAAGGGTTCAAAGGAGACATAAAAGCCCTTATTTAACTTGTACTCATAACCGAAGGAAAGGTTTAAAAGGCCTGCAACATCGGCATTGCTTTGACCACTTTCAGGGGTATATACATTACTAAAGCTTTGAACAGAGGGAGCATATTCCAAGGCTCCACTGACACTATTTGCATTGAACAAAGATTGCGCTTGATAGGACTCAACTGTATTCTGATCTAAATATACCATACTCGACAAACCTGTGATAAAATACATGCCTGTTTGTTCTTTATCATAGAATTTATATTTTAAGTTTATTGGGATATCTAAAGAGGCAAAATTAAGCCTATATTCAGTTTCAATTATATTACTGCTCATTTTTTGATAATCTCCATCCGGCGCAGCAAGCATCTCTCTCATACCTTGGTTTGCTTGTGCCCCCATGCGCTGATTTGCATAGGCCAAACCTATATCTAATTTTAACTTCTTAGTCAATGAAATCTCAGACATTATTCCCGCTCCCAGATTCATTCCTGACACTGGATTGGAATTGGCTTGAGGACTTACCATTAGCCCTAGTTTTAAGGTCTTTTCAGAAGACGCTACTTCTATAGACTGCTCTTCTGAACCCGGTGATTTCCATTGATCCACCAATGATTGGGCTTCTGCGACAGACATTGCCTTATGGTCCCCTAAATCCAATCCGGCATTGTTTTGAAGGGTATCAAAACTTGCTACTATTGCAGACTGAAATTCATCCCAAGTCAAAGAAAAATCTTCTAAAATGAAGGGAATCAAGCTTTCCTCCTGATTTGGAACTATTGGAACTATTGGAACTTGCCCCCTATTAATATCAATATTTTGTTCAGTTTTTAGATTAGAGGTCTTTGATTTATACGGATCAATATGTTCTTGCTCCGTATTATCTTGGGCACTTGATACAATATTATTGCCCAACTCAATATTCTGTTCTTCTTTTCTGAAAGAAGGTAACTTTTCATTTACAACTGCATCAGTAATGGATTTTACCTTTTGCCCAATTTCTTTTTGTTTTGGAAAATATAAGAAAAAGAACAATAAACTAGCCGCAACTCCGGCAGTCACAAATGGCCAATAGATCATCCAAGCCGGTTTCTTAGGCTTAAAATAAGCATCTGAAAACTTATCCCACTGTTTGGGATCATATGGCTCCTCATGATTGCTGAAGGAGGCTTCTATTTTCTCCGCTAGTTTCTTATCGAACTGCTCCTTCATTTTTTATACAATTAAGTGCAATAATTTTGTCTCTTAACCTCTCCTTAGCCCTTGCCAAATAGGTGCGACAGGTGCTAGATGGAATGCCTAACTTTTCGCTAATTTCTGCATGCCTATACCCTTCTATTTCGTACATATTGAAAATAACTCTCAGAATATCAGGTAATTCGCTAAGACAATTTAAAATTTCTTCTTTCGAAAGCTCATCTATGATATCAGGATTATAAGTTTCAGCATGCGCTTTTTCTATATCCGTGATCCCTTGATGTTTTAAATTCTTCCGGTAGTAATCCACGGAAGTATTAATGATTATCCGTCGAAACCAAGACTTAAAAGAATTGTCTAAACTAAACTGGTCCAACTTATCAAAGGCTTTCATGTAACTATCATTTACAATTTCGCAGGCCTCCTCCCGATTCCCGGAATACCTTAGAGCAATACTCATAGCATAGCCATAAAAGTGCCTATAAAGCCTTTCTAACGATTTTTTATCTCGCTTCTGTGCTTCTTGTATGAGATCCTTCTCCAAAAGCCTATTTTTTATTGGGTATATTTTTAACCTATACGGACAGTACTTAGAAAACGCTACAGCAACTGTAATATTTTCCTGTTATTTTTAATATTTACACAAATCAGGACTTTTGATAACTCAATAAAAACACAGTTATAAAGCTATCATACAGCCTCTTACTCATTGTTCAAAGAAAAGAAAAAGAGGAATAAAAAAATTATGAATTGCCTCTTTCTTTTCCATGAATTTTATTGACCAATAGGATTTATTTTAGAAAAAGGTTTTATTGCTTAATACTATTCAACCCAACTCGTACATTAACACGACATAATTTGCTGCTTTTGCATGATAAACTTAATCTGACTATTTTTAGTACCTGATAAATAACAATAAATGTAAATTTAGCGTTTAAATTGTTAATCGCTTATAACTAAAGAAATGAAATATTTCCTATTGTTTACTTTCCTTTTCGCCTCCTGCTTCAGTTTAAAGGCGCAGGAAGAAGAATCCGGCAACTATGACTATGACAAAGAGGTGCTCTTTGGCATCAATAAAAACACCAATGGCGGATTGATTGGAGGTGTAAGTTTTAAAATTGGTTCCAGAATAAATGACAACCTGTTCCAATTTTTTAATTTAGAACTGGCCAATGTCAAAAACCCTAAAGAAGTGAGGTACCCAACTGCTTTGGGCAACACCTATATTTTTGGCAAGTCAAATTACCTCTATGCTATTCGACCTCAATATGGTCGAGAAATAATTGCTTTTAAGAAAGCTCCTCATCAAGGGGTCCAAATTTCATTTTTAGCAGCCATTGGACCAACCATTGGTTTACTTGCTCCATATTATATAGAGTATTATATTAATCGGACGGAAACTGTGCGAGAACCTTATGATCCGGAAGTCCATCAAAGTAAATTTGATATACTTGGTCCTGGCCGACTTTTTGAAGGAATCGGAGAATCTGAAATTGCTTTTGGTGGAAATGCCAAAGCAGCCATCAATTTCGAATTTGGTTTTTTAAAGTCAAATGTAACAGGTCTGGAACTTGGCTACCAATTAGAAGGTTTTACCAAAGAGATTCCCTTAATGCCTACCACCGAAAACAGACAAATATTCCAATCGGCGTTTGTCACCCTCTACTATGGATTTAGAAGATAGAGAGTTCGGCATTCATTTGGGTTAACTCAAATTTAATGACTAATTTTGAACGGATTTAACAACCCGATATGATAGAATTACCTGTAATTTCTGAAGAACAAACCAAAAGAAAAAAGCCCAATTGGTTAAGGGTTAAATTACCTGTGGGTAAAGAATATGCCCATGTTCGCAAATTAGTAGATGAGCACAAACTACACACCATTTGCGAAAGTGGAAATTGCCCAAATATGGGTGAATGCTGGGGAGCAGGAACTGCAACCTTTATGATTCTAGGCAATGTTTGTACAAGGTCATGCTCTTTTTGTGCGGTAGCCACAGGCAGGCCGCCGGAATATGATGAAGACGAACCCAGAAGAGTTGCTGAAGCCATAACATTGATGCAAGTCAAACATGCTGTAATCACTTCAGTAAATAGAGATGAACTGAAAGACAAAGGTGCAGATATTTGGTACAGGACAGTAGCCGAAACCAAGAAAAGTTCCCCAGAAACCACCATCGAAACCTTAATCCCTGATGTAAAGAGTAATTGGGACGCATTGTACCGAATGATAAGTGCAGGGCAAGAAGTGGTATCACACAATGTAGAGACGGTTGAAAGACTCTACAGAAGGGTTAGGCCTCAGGCCAAATACCACCGGTCACTTGAGCAAATAAAACTTACCAAGGAGTTTGGTAAAAGGACTAAAACAGGCATTATGCTAGGCTTAGGTGAAAAGCAAGATGAGGTGCATAAGGCCATGGATGATTTAGCTGAAAATGGCTGCGACATATTAACGCTCGGCCAATATTTACAGCCCACCAAAATGCATATTGAGGTTGCTGAATTTATTCATCCGGATCAATTTGATGCTTACCGAGAAGAAGGGCTAAAAAGAGGCTTAAAATATGTGGAATCAGGCCCACTGGTGAGGTCTTCTTACCATGCAGAGCGTCATGTGAACGTATAAATTAACTATACCTTATCAGTCTAGTTCCAGTAAATATTCTTTATTTACGGAAAGACAAAAGAATAAGTAACTGTAAAGCAAACACTTACTCCAAGACAAAATTCCAGCACCCTGGTCAACTTTATAATAGAATACCGGGGTGCTATGATTTTTTTAAGGAAGGAAAGGATAATGGCTAATTTTTTGTACCTTATGCCTGTCTATACCTTAGCAATATAACGGGATTTTAAACGTGCATTAAAATGACTTTTACCAAAACATTACTAATAGTAATAATCGCTACAGTTTTTTTCAACTGTTCTTCTAAGACAGTAGGTGGGCTAACAAAAGAGGAGTACAAATCCTGGAAACAACAGAAAAAAGAAATGAGTCCTGAAGCATTTAAAGCTTTGGTCGAAGAAAAAAACACTCTATCTCAAGAGAATTTTAATCTTTTGGAAAAAATCTCCTATATCGAGCAACAAATCAGTAGAAAAGAAAATGAGATTGACAGGCTCTCCCGACAGGTCATAAGCTTAAGTACTGAACAAAACCAAGAATCGAACGAAAACAGAAACCCTCTCGAGGATGAGTGGAATAAGGGTCTTGTTTTCAAAGTCCAATTGGCTGCATTTGATGAGCTCGACTTAAGGGAGCTTACCGAGAATGGCAGTGACTTAAAAATAATCGATGAAGACGGGTATATCAAATATATTTTGGGTCAATTTAGAGATTACGACATGGCAGATCTATTCAAGAAAAAACTGAGGAAAATTGGGGTTAAAGAAGCCTGGATTGTTCCTTACAAAGATGGAAATAGAATCGCCCTTAAAGAGGTTCTTTCTGAAGTCATTGAATAATTGGTAATGTTCTCAATGCATGGACATTAAGTAAAACGTACAATTTATATTAAAATTATTAAGGTGTTTTTTTAGTTGAATCGCCTGTTTGTTTTGTAATTTACGCGCCATGGACTATAGATGGAAACATAAAGACAAGGCAAATTCCGAATTAGTAGAACACCTCAGCAATGAAATAAACGTAAACCCAACACTAGCCAATGTGCTGGTGAACCGCGGCATTTCTGACTTTCAACAAGCTAAGGATTTCTTCCGACCTGACTTAGATAAACTACATGACCCCTACCTCATGAAAGACATGGATGTGGCCGTTCAAAGGTTACATCAAGCGATTGAGAAAAGTGAAAACATACTGGTTTATGGAGATTACGATGTAGATGGAACCACATCTGTGGCACTTTTTTACGGATTTATTCGATCGTTTTATCCAAATGTAGCTTTTTATATTCCTGACAGATACAAAGAGGGCTATGGTATTTCTGAGAAAGGGGTTCGTTATGCAGCAGAAAATAATTTTAGCTTGGTAGTTTCTCTTGATTGTGGAATCAAAGCCTTAGATAAAATTGACTTGGCCAATGAATTGGGTGTAGATTTCATTATTTGTGACCACCATACACCGGGGGAAACCCTGCCCCAAGCCATCGCCGTTTTAGACCCTAAAAGAAAAGACTGCCCCTACCCTTTTAAAGAATTAAGCGGCTGTGGAGTAGGCTTTAAACTCATTCAAGCTTTTTCTCAATTTACAGGAAGAAATCAAAACAATCTCTACGCTTTCTTAGACTTGCTGGTGATCAGTATTGCATCAGACATTGTACCCATTTCAGGAGAAAATAGAATATTGGCCTACTTTGGTCTGGAAAGACTGAACAACAATCCCAGACCTGGAATAAAAGCGCTTATTCTAAAAGGTAAATTAGAAAAAGATATTAACATTACAGATATTGTTTTTAAAATTGGCCCAAGGATTAATGCCTCAGGGAGGCTGGAACATGCCAAAGCCTCAGTAGAACTCCTTATTTCAAAGGACCTGGACGAGGCTGTTCGACGTGCAGAACTCGTAGAGGATGTTAATGCAGCACGGAAAAATTTCGATGAAAACATCACCAGGGAAGCCTTGGAAATGATAGAAGCCAAGGAAATGGACGGAGAGTTTAGGAGCACCGTGTTATTCAAAGAAGACTGGCACAAAGGCGTCATCGGCATAGTGGCTTCTCGTTGCATAGAAAAATATTATCGACCAACCATCATACTTACAGAGTCCAACAATAAAGCCACAGGCAGTGCTCGATCCGTATTTGATTTCAATATTTATGAAGCCATAGAAGAGTGCAGCGACCTGCTAGAACAGTTTGGAGGACATAAATATGCGGCCGGCCTCACCCTATCCGTAGAGAATGTACCCGCATTTCAAGAGAAGTTTGAATCAGTAGTAAGCAATAGGGTAAGTGAAATCCATATGAAACCCATTTTGGAGATTGATGATGAATTAATCCTGGATCAAATCAACTATAGATTTTACAATATTCTTAAACAGATGACTCCCTTTGGACCGGGAAACCCCGAACCTGTATTCTGCGCCAACCAGGTTTTTGCAGAAAACGTACGTGTGCTAAAAGACAAACATCTACGTTTTGACATTATTCAAGATGGACAGAGCACCAAACCTGTATGCATCGGGTTTGGTTTTGCAGATTATTACGACTTATTAAATAGTAAAATGCGATTTAATATCGCCTTTGAAATAAGAGAAAACACATTCAGAAACACCAGTAGTTTGCAACTTTACGTAAAGGATATCAAATTTGATTAAACATGATATTAAAGGCAGAGCACCTTGTTAAAATATACAAGAAAAAGAAGGTAGTAAACGATATTTCCGTGGAAGTAGGACAAGGAGAAATCGTAGGGCTTCTAGGGCCAAATGGAGCAGGAAAAACCACCTCGTTTTATATGATAGTGGGATTGGTACAACCCAACGGAGGAACCGTATACCTGGACAACCAAGACATTACTCCTTTACCTATGTACAAAAGGGCAAAGTTAGGCATTGGGTATCTTGCTCAAGAAGCCTCTGTATTCAGAAAACTAACTGTAGAGGAAAACATCATGGCTGTTTTGGAAATGAGTAATATCCCCAAGAAAGCACAAAAGGAAAAAGTTGAAGAGTTATTAGAAGAGTTTAGCCTTACCCATGTTAGAAAGAACTTGGGCATGGTGCTCTCCGGAGGGGAAAGAAGGCGCACAGAGATTGCCAGAGCACTATCTGTAGATCCTAATTTTGTATTGCTCGATGAGCCATTTGCCGGAGTGGATCCAATTGCTGTAGAAGAAATCCAGAGCATCGTAGCCAAATTAAAAAATAAAAATATCGGTATACTCATTACTGATCACAATGTAAATGAAACCTTATCCATTACAGACCGTGCTTACTTAATGTTTGAAGGCAAACTCCTGAAGGCAGGAACAGCTGAAGAACTGGCAGCCGATGAGCAGGTAAGGAAAGTTTACCTGGGAAAGAATTTCGAGCTGAAAAGAAAAATATAAAAACGGACCAAACCTCCACCATGGAATTGATCAATACTTTTATGACCTGGATCCTAAAAAACCGCATAGGCCAGATCGAAAAATTCAAAAACAATCCACTTGAAACCCAAAGAGAGATCTTATTCAAGTTGATTCATACGGCAAAACATACGGAGTTTGGCAAGAGATACAATTTTGGGAAAATTTCTGCTTATGAAGACTATAATGCATGGGTGCCTGTTCATGATTATGAAACCATAAAGCCCTATATTGAGCAAACCATGAAAGGCCAGCAAAATGTATTATGGCCTACCCCAATTCATTGGTTCTCAAAATCTTCGGGCACAACATCTTCCAGGAGTAAATTCATCCCGGTCTCTCCTGAAAGTCTGGAAGACTGCCATTTTAAAGGAGGAAAAGACATGCTTTCCCTCTATATTAACAATTATCCTGAAACCAAACTATTCACCGGAAAGAGCCTTACCATTGGAGGAAGTTTGCAGACAAACAACCTTGATTTTAATGAAAATAGTTTTTCAGGAGATATTTCAGCTGTAATCACAAGAAATCTACCCGTATGGGCCCAAATGGCCAGAACACCAAGTTTAGAGGTGGCTTTGATGAGTGAGTGGGAGGAGAAAATTGAAAAAATGGTAGAGGAGACCTTGAAAGAAAATGTCACCAGCCTTACAGGTGTTCCCACCTGGACCTTAGTCCTGCTCAAAAAAGTACTTGAAAAAACCAATAGTAAAAACATCTTGGAGGTATGGCCTAATCTGGAAGTATTCTTTCACGGCGCAGTAGCCTTTGGCCCATATAAAAGCATTTTTGAAAGCTTAATTCCGAGCCCAAATATGCATTATATGGAGACCTACAATGCTTCAGAAGGCTTTTTCGGCATCAAAGATCAAAAAGACTCTGACGAATTATTGCTTATGCTGGATTATGGTATTTTTTATGAGTTCATCCCAATGGAAGAGATTGAAAGCGAGCATCCGGAGATTATCCCTTTGGATAAAGTAAAAAAAGATAAAAACTATGCATTGTTGATTTCAACCAATGCCGGATTGTGGAGATACAAAATTGGAGACACTGTAAAATTCACTTCAATAAACCCCTACAGAATAAAGATTTCCGGAAGGACCAAACATTTTATCAATGCCTTTGGGGAGGAGCTGATTGTAGAAAATGCAGAGAAGGCCATGGAAATCACCTGTAATGCCACCGGAGCAACCATTAGTAACTTTACCGCCGCCCCGGTCTATTTTGACAGCAATCACGAACAAGGCACACACGAATGGATTATTGAATTTGTCAATTTCCCCAATAACAAGACAGAATTCCTTCAAAGGCTGGATCAGGAATTGCGAAATGTAAATTCAGATTACGATGCGAAGAGGTATAAGGACATGGTATTGAAACTTCCTATCCTCCATTTTGCTTCAGAAGGCTTGTTTACAAAATGGCTTAAATCTAAAGGACGCTTGGGTGGTCAAAATAAAGTTCCAAGGCTTTCTAACAATAGAGAATATATTGAAGAGATATTAAAATTCGTTTAATACGAATCATGAAAAAGACAATCTATGGCTTGATGAAATGCTTTAAAACAAGCATTTCATCAAGCCATTTTCTCCAAAAAAGCGACTGATTTATTGAGTCTTCCCTAGCCCTGATTAACTCTTTTTGGCTCCAAGCAGATAAACCAAAGAAGATTCTAAATTCAGATAAAATAAGCCAAAAAAAACAAATGGTATTCACTTAGGAAAGGTAGAGAGTAACCTATGCAAAACAGCCTATATTTAGCGCATTTGAGGAATTAAAAAAGCAAGAAATATTTATCCACAATTCACATCAGTTATCCACACACACCGATATTAAACATATAACCATTTGTTTTTCAGTATTTTATGAAAATTAAAAAAATTGTGTTTTTGTGGAAAACTTAAAATAAGTATATTTTATCTATTTTAATCTAAGCCTAAAAAGTGGATAACTCTCTGTTCAGAATTTTCTTTCAATTCTAGTATATTATTCCTTATTTTTCGCAGCTTCCCAATAGGCATCCATTTCGTCCAAACTCATGTCAGCCAAAGTTTTTCCTGAAGCTTTGGCAGCATTTTCAAGGTATTGAAACCTATAGATAAACTTTTTATTGGTCTTCTCTAAAGCTTCTTCAGGGTTTACACCAATAAACCGGGAATAGTTAATCAAGGAAAATAAAAGATCCCCAAATTCTTTGGTGGCCTCCTCTTGATTGACAGGCACCTCGTCAGTGGCATCAAAATTCTCTCGGAATTCCGCCATCTCTTCTTCCACCTTTCCCCACACCTGCTGCTTTTCTTCCCAATCAAAGCCTACCCCGCGAGCTTTTTCTTGTATACGCATGGCCTTGATCAAGGCTGGTAATGACCGTGGCACTCCACCGAGCACACTGGTATTTCCTTTTTCTTTAAGTTTTATCTTTTCCCAATTTTGCTTTACTGCCTCTTCATTATCAGCCGCTGTATCTCCATAAATATGAGGATGTCTCCGAATCAACTTTTCATTCAACTGTTCAATCACTTTCCCTATATCAAAGGCATTCTTCTCATCACCTAACCGTGAATAAAATACAATGTGCAACAGAATATCACCTAATTCTTTACTAATCTCTTCCAAATCATTATCTAAGATAGCATCTGAAAGCTCAAATGTCTCTTCAATAGTCAAATGCCTTAAACTCTCAATGGTTTGTTTTCTATCCCAAGGGCATTTTTCACGGAGTTCGTCCATGATGGTCAATAACTTGTCAAAAGCAGCTAACTGCTCTTTCCTTTTTTCCGGATTATTCATAAAAAGGGAGGAAACTTATATTTTGGTATAAACGTTTTGAAAGTATTACGTAAATTTGCAGAAATAAAATTGATATGACAACTGTATATTTAACATTGGCATTCCTGGCATTATTTTTCATTTTAATGTCTGTAAGGTTAATATTCTTAAAAAACGGACAATTTAAAGGCACTTGTGCCTCTCAAAACCCCTACTTAAACAAGGAAGGCGAAACCTGTGGCTACTGTGGTAAAAAAGTAGACGACGGAAGCTCCTGTGGCAATCCTGACAACGAAGTAGACAAGGTCATGGCCAAATTCAAATAAGAACAATCATCCAATACTCATTTTTATAACCTTCCATTAAATTCTTTAAATGGCATTAATTAAATCGATTTCCGGTATTAGAGGAACTATAGGCGGAAAACCAGGAGATGGACTTTCCCCTTTAGACATTGTGAAATTCTCAGCTGCCTATGGGGCCTGGGTTTTAGAAAATTCATCAAATAAAAAAATTGTATTGGGTAGAGATGCCAGAATCTCCGGAGAGATGGTCTCTCAATTGGTGGCAAGCACCCTTCAAGGATTAGGCATTGATGTCATTGATCTGGGCTTGAGCACCACCCCAACTGTGGAGCTTGCCGTTCCTAGAGAAAATGCAGGAGGAGGCATCATTATTACCGCCAGCCACAACCCCATTCAGTGGAATGCACTAAAACTTCTCAATTCACAAGGGGAATTTATTTCAGATAGTGAAGGCAAAGAAGTGCTGGACAAGGCTGAAAAAGCAGATTTCACCTTTGCAGAAGTTAGAAAACTAGGGAATTATACCCAAAGAGAAGATTACCTTGACATTCATATCCAACATGTTTTGGACTTGAAACTGGTGGACCCTGCTGCCATTGCTGCGAGAAAATTCAAGATCGTCATAGATTGTGTCAACTCCACAGGGGGATTGGTTATTCCAAAGTTATTAACAGCTTTAGGTGTAGAGGTGATTGAAAAAATGTATTGCGAACCAAATGGTGACTTCCCTCATAACCCTGAGCCATTACCGGAACACCTTAGAGATATTTCCCTAAAGTTGGAAAATGGTAACTTTGATCTTGGAATTGTAGTTGATCCGGATGTAGATAGGCTGGCCTTTTTAAATGAAGATGGCAGCTTTTTTGGAGAAGAATACACCCTTGTAGCAGTGGCCGACTATGTGCTTTCTCAACAAAAAGGCAATACAGTCTCCAACCTTAGCTCTACTAGAGCATTGAGAGATGTAACTGAACTTAGGGGAGGTGAATACAATGCAGCAGCTGTGGGAGAAGTAAATGTGGTAAATCAAATGAAAGCAACCCATGCAATTATCGGCGGCGAGGGCAATGGTGGAGTCATTTATCCTGAATCCCACTACGGTAGAGATGCCTTGGTAGGAATAGGTTTGTTTCTTACTCACCTGGCCAAATTTGGAAAATCTGCAAGTAGACTGAGGGCCAGTTACCCCGGTTATTTTATTTCAAAAAATAAAATTGAACTTACTCCTTCAATCAATGTGGACAGCATTTTGGAGAAAATTCAGCGCAAATACCAAAAATACCCTATCAACACCATTGATGGAGTAAAAATAGAATTTGACAAAGAATGGGTGCATCTAAGGAAATCAAATACTGAACCTATTATACGAATTTATTCTGAGTCAGGAACTTCAGCTACCGCGGAGCACTTGGCCAATAAAATTATCCTAGATATCAAAGAGATAATTTCAGAGAAATAATCTGAAACTATCCATGCATTTACCATGAATGAATTGGCTAGCCTATATTTTGACAATGCAGCAACAACTTCTTTAGATGAACGTGTGCTGGAGGAGATGTTACCTTACCTAAAAAGTAATTTTGGCAACCCTTCCTCGGCGCATAGTCATGGCAGGGATGCCAGGGCCGCATTGGAAAAAGCCAGAAAAAAAATTGCAGGTTTACTCAATGTCAGTCCCGGAGAAATCATATTTACTTCAGGCGGCACTGAGGCCGACAATATGGCCATTTGTGGGGCAATTGCCACTTATGATATAAAACATATCATCACCTCTCCCATCGAACACCATGCCGTTTTGCATGTAGCAGAACAATTGGCTGAAAAGCAGAATATAAAGCTAAGCTTGCTTGATTGTGACAAAGAAGGCAGGCTAAATATGGAGCAATTGACCAAACTTTTGGAGAGTGAGCCCAACAGTTTGGTGAGTTTAATGCATGGAAACAATGAAATTGGAAATCTGAATGACATAAATAAAATAGCTGATCTGTGTGAACGACACAACAGCTATTTTCATTCAGACACAGTTCAAACAATGGGGCATTACCCCCTCGATTTAAAAACAATTCCAATTCATTCTCTCTCCGGTTCAGCACACAAATTTCATGGACCAAAGGGAGTGGGATTTATTTATATCAATAAAAATAAAAAAATTGACCCCTTAATTTATGGAGGTGGCCAAGAGAGAAGTTTTAGAGGAGGGACTGAAAATGTAGCCGGCATTATTGCCTTGGCAAAAGCCCTTGAATTGTCTTATGAAAACCAAGCGAGGCATGCAGAAGAGATTCTGGCGGTAAAAACCTATTTTAGGGATCAAATAATAAAAGCCATTCCGGGAGTAACCTTCAATGGTTTGTCGGCTAATCTCGACGAAAGCCTGTATACCATTCTTAATGTAAGCTTCCCTCCATCTGAAAGCAACGAGGGTATGCTTTTGTTCCACCTGGATCTAAATGGGATCTCCGTATCTGGAGGGTCTGCATGTTCTAGTGGTGCTCAACTAGGCTCACATGTTCTGAATGCACTTGGCACAAATCCAGGTAGAGAAAACGTTAGGTTTTCATTTAGCCGCTTCAATACTAAAGCTGAAGTTGATCGTGTGATAAAAACATTGACTGATTTGTACCTTCCTTAAATCAAGCTTACTTAAAAGGCAATCGGGCCAAATCCACATTACCTCCTGATAGAATAATGCCCACATTTTGATCGGCAAACAATTCATTGTTTTTCAGAACAACCGCCAATGGCAAAGCACTACTTGGCTCAATTATAATTTTCATACGCTCATAGATCAAGCGCATGGCTGATACAATCTCTTGATCTGTAACGGTAAGAATTTTATCAACATCCTTCAAAATAATTTTAAAATTCAACTTTCCTAAAGAGGTCAGCAGCCCATCAGCAATCGTATTAGGCGATTGTACGGGTATTCTATGTCCCGCTTCAAAAGACATTTTAGCATCATTAGCCCCCTCAGGTTCAGCTCCGATGATTTTGGTGGTTGGAGAATAAAATTTTGCAGCCAATGCAGTCCCAGCCAATAAGCCTCCCCCACCTACCGGGGCAATTAAAAAATCCAAAGATCGATAAGACTCAAAAAGCTCTAGGGCACAAGTAGCCTGACCTTCCACCACATCGGAATGGTCGTAAGGAGGTATAAAAGTGGCTCCATACCGATTTACTATAGCTTCTAATCCTTCCTCTCTTGCCTTTAAGTTAGGTTCGCATTCAATTACTATTCCTCCATACCCCTCCACAGCATCTCTTTTTACCTGAGGAGCATTTGAAGGCATCACAATATAGGCCGGAATATCGGCCATTTTTGCCGCTCGAGCCAAAGCAGCTGCATGGTTACCGGAAGAATGGGTAGCCACTCCCTTGCTCCTTATCTCAGGAGCCATTTTAAGCACTGCATTGGCTGCCCCCCTTGCTTTAAAAGCACCTACTTTTTGAAAATTTTCACATTTAAACACCAAATTACAACCAGCCATTCCACTGATGGTTTCTGATAGCATCACCGGAGTGCGGTGTATCATACGATCAATTCTTTCTCTTGCTTTTAGAATACTATTGCCCGATATATTTGGCTGTTCTTTCATATTTCAAAATTGCAGATTATCTAAACAATGGACAATTAATCCACAAGGATTATCTACTGAGAATAAAAATAGCCACTGTCCATTTGCAATAAACTATATTCCCTATATTGAAAAAAATTTTTGACTTACATTTGCATATTATTTGAGCAATATGTCAATAAATCACCTGGAATTTTACCCGATAATGGGAGAAGTGCTGAATGGAAACAACACCATTTGGCTAGACATGAGCACAAACAATTTGAGTTTAAAGGAAATTGATCTTTTAGACACGCAGGCTTTTGAGCGTTATGTCACCGGTCTATTGGCCCAAAACAATAAGGTTTTTGGCATTGGAGGGTATTTGGAGATGCGCAGCATTTACCAAAGAAGTAGTGTGTTTGAAGACAGCGCTGCAAATAAATTCAGAAATATTCATCTTGGAATAGACATTTGGTCCGCTGCCGGAACTGCAGTCCATTGCCCCATTAATGGAGTCCTCCATAGTTTTCAGGACAATAAGGGCTTTGGAAATTATGGGCCGACAGTAATCCTCAAGCATTCATTCCAAGGAAATAATATTTATAGTCTTTATGGACACCTAAGCCATAAAGACTTGCTGCATTTAAAAGTAGGGCAGACATTTGAGAAAGGAGAGAAAATTGGGCATCTTGGTTCATCTCCGGAAAATGGCAATTGGCCTCCACACCTTCATTTTCAATTGATAAAAAATTTAGGCAGGAAATCAGGAGACTATCCGGGCGTATGTTCTAGCACAGAAAAGGAATGGTACCAAGATAACTGTCCGGACCCAACAGTATGGCTTGGCTTACAAGCTGAGAATAATAATAGAAAATTACATAATGAATCCTATAATTAAAGAAATAAGCACGTTTCGTAAACAATTGCATCAGGAACCGGAAATTTCAGGAGAAGAAAAATACACATCCCGAAAAATCAAGTCCTATTTCGAAACTTTATCACCCGATGAAATTGTAGAAGGCTTGGGTGAGCATGGTTTGGCCGTTGTTTTCAATGGGGATGAGAAAGGGCCAAGCACGCTATTTAGAGCTGAACTCGATGCTTTACCTATCACTGAGAATAACGACTTCACCTATAAAAGCAACAATCCAGGAGTAGCCCATTCCTGTGGGCATGACGGACATATGGCAATACTTTGTGGCATTGGACTGACATTAAGTAAACAAAGGCCAAAAAAGGGGCGAGTGATCTTATTGTTTCAGCCGGCTGAAGAAACAGGAATGGGTGCAAAAGATGTCATAGCATCACCGAATTATAATAAAATAAAACCGGACTTCGCCTTTGCACTACACAACCTCCCCGGTTATACTTTGGGTGAAGTGGTATTAAAAAAAGGGGCATTTACTGCTGCCTCTAAAGGTATGATCATTGACTTGAAGGGAAGAACTAGTCATGCAGCCCACCCGGAAGACGCCATAAGTCCCGCAAATGCAATTTGTCAATTGATTTCAGGATTACAAGAGCTCCCAAAACAGATGCCTGGTTTTTCCTTGGTAACTATCATTCATGTCCAACTGGGTGAAGTGGCTTTTGGCACCACACCGGGAGAGGCCAAAGTGATGGCTACCCTTCGGACTTTTGACAATGATATCATGGCAAACTTGACAGATAATGCTTGCTCCATATCACGCAGAATTGCAGCTGATCAAGGCTTGGAATGTTCCATTAGTTTCACTGAAGAATTTCAAGTGGTGGAAAATGAAACGAAAGCCGGTGATCTCGTAAACGAAGCAGTCGATAATTTGGGATTGCAAAAAAGGCAGGCAACAGAACCATTTCGATGGTCTGAAGATTTTGGAGTATTATCGGCCACTACCAAAAGTTATCTTTTTGGTTTAGGTGCCGGAGTCAACCATCCACAACTACATGAAAACAGTTATGACTTCCCTGATGAATTGCTACCCACGGGAATTGATATATTTTGCACAATTATACAAAGATTAAATCATTAAAATAATGGAGCACACCTCATTCCTGGCGATTAGTAAAAGTGCATATAATAACAATATACGGTTTATAAAAAGTCAAATAGGAGAAGACGTAACCATCTCTTCAGTAATTAAGGGAAATGCTTACGGTCATGGGATAGAAAATATTGTAAAAATTGCTGAAAATGCAGGCATAAGGCATTTTAGTGCTTTTAGTACAGATGAGGCCATTAGGGCTCAAAATGCTTCAAAAAAGAACAGCCAGATCATGATAATGGGAATGGTTGAAAATGAAAACCTTCCCTATTTAATAGACAATGGTATTAGCTTTTATTGTTTTGAAATGGATAGGCTAGAAGCAGCCATAAAAAAAGCCAAAGAGCTGGGTAAAAAAGCAAAAATCCATATTGAGGTAGAAACAGGCTTTCATCGAACAGGTTTTGAATGGGAGGAAAAAGAAGAACTCTTGGCTAGTCTGCTAGAGAATAGCGACCATATACAGCTATGTGGTTTGTGCACCCACTATGCTGGTGCAGAAAGTGTGGCCAATTATGTTAGAATACAGAACCAGATCAAGCTATACCATAAATTCAAAGATTGGTTCAATAGTAAGGAAATTGGCTTTGACAGGTATCACACCGCATGTTCAGCGGCCTCCCTAAGCTACCCAGAAACCATCATGGACATGGTAAGAATTGGTATCGCTCAATATGGATTTTGGCCTAGTCAAGAGACCTATATGTTTAAATTCAAGCAACTGGCTCCCAACAAAAAGAATCCGCTAAAGCGACTAATTAGCTGGAAGAGTCAAGTCATGAGTCTCAAAAAAATAAAAATAGGAGACTTTATTGGTTATGGCAACAGCTATATGGCATCGAGAGATATGCTTATCGCCCAAGTACCGGTGGGATATTGCCATGGGTTCGGAAGAAGCCTAAGTAATCTTGGAAAGGTATTGATTCATGGAAAGGTGCTATCTGTGGTTGGCAATGTCACCATGAACACCATTTCAATAGATGTAACAGACCTGAAAAAAGTCAATAAGGGAGACGAAGTTGTCATCATTGGCCGCCAAAAAAGAAATGAAATTACTGTTGCCTCTTTTGGTGAGTCCACTCAGCAGGTCAATTATGAACTATTGACCAGGCTTCCTCATGATATTCCAAGAAAAATTGTTACATAATTCGTTTTTAGAATGGTGTTTGTGGTACTATTCAAAAAGGGATTTTAATCCCGTATGTATAACAAAACCCATCATACAATGAATTTATATTTCAAATCAGGGCTTTTCCTATTGTTTACCGTATTCCTTTTTTCTTGCAATTCAGAACCGGTAGAGTTAGCCGACCATGATTGGAAGGTGACAGACCTCTCCGGATCACCGGCGAGCAAAAGCGAATTGGCAAAACTCTCTTTGGAGTTTAAAGACGGTAAGGAAATCGGTGGATTTGCAGGTTGCAACGATTATAGAGGTGGCGCAACTTACAATGAGGAGCAGATTCAGTTTTCTACTTTATATACAGACAATAGGTCCTGCAAACTTAAGCAACTGGAAAAAAGATTTTTATCCAACCTGGAATCAAGTAAGCAATACTCCTATTATGCCGGCAAACTCATCTTACAAGATGAAAGTGGAAATATTCTTGTAGAACTGGAGCAGCTATAATTTTGCATCCGGAACAATCTGCTGCCTGCACCAAAGAGAGCTGCATGGCCTGCGAACAATAGTACAATTTCAAGAAATCTTTTAGGTCTTGGATGGCTTATGCCTAGTTAAAAATAATTGTACGATTGCCTACCACTTGAATTTTCCTCGCCAAGTGGTATTTGATGGCTTTGGAAAGGACAACCTTTTCCACATCCTGACCTATTTGCACCAGTTCATCAATGGTATTGTGGTGGCGAACCCGTGCCACATCTTGCTCAATGATTGGCCCGGCATCAAGCTCTTCGGTAACATAGTGAGCGGTAGCACCAATGATTTTCACACCACGTTTATAGGCTGCATGATAAGGTTTCGCCCCCACAAAAGCAGGTAAAAATGAATGGTGAATATTAATGATGCTGTTGGGGAAATTCTTTATAAAGTCCCCTGATAAGATTTGCATGTACCTGGCCAAAACAACAAAGTCTACCTGATGCTCTTTCATCAGTTCCAGCTGCTTTTTCTCCTGCTCCAACTTGTTATCCTTGGTCACAGGCAAATGATAATAAGGAATGCCAAATGCTTTTACTACTGGCTCCAGATCCGGATGATTGGAAATCACCAAAGGAATCTCCACATTGAATTGGCCTGAATAATATCGGCTCAAAATATCAAAGAGGCAATGCGATAATTTGGAGACGAAAAGTGCCATCTTAGGTTTGGGAAAATTGAATGAAAGGGAATATTCCATTTCATATTTGATCCCTACATTTTTTTTGAATTCTTGCAAAATGGAATCCTTTTCAATGGCAAAGGTTTCCAGCTCCCACTCTGCACGCATAAAAAAATCACCTAATTCTTCATCGATGTACTGATCTACGGCTAAGATGTTGCCATTGTTTTCGTAAAGAAATTGAGATACAGCGGCTACTATACCTTTGTTATCCTTGCATTGTACAATTAAAATGGCTGTATGCATTTTTATAGTGCTATTGTGAATGAATTAATTTTATTGAGCAAGGGAGTTATTAGTCGAGTAAAGCAACGATATCCTCCTGGTTCAGGCTCTTTATAAAGCTCTCTTCGGTACTAATCAATTCACCTGCGAGGGCCATTTTACGCTCCTGAAGTTCCATTATTTTTTCTTCAACAGAATTACGAGTGATAAATTTGTATATAATGACTTTGTTTTTTTGCCCTATTCGGTGAGCCCTATCAATGGCCTGCGCTTCTACGGCCGGATTCCACCAAGGGTCCAGCAGAAATACATATTCTGCTTCTGTTAAGTTGAGCCCTACGCCACCTGCTTTTAAGGAAATCAGAAAAACTTTGATATCCGGATTTTCTTGAAAGGAAGCCACTTCCTTTTGCCGGTCTACAGTCGCTCCATCAAGATAGGCAAAAGGTATTTTTTCATCATTTAGAAAATCTTTAACAATGCTGAGATGTTTTACAAATTGACTAAATATCAAAACTTTATGGCCTTCGCTGACAGTAGACTTCACCATATGAGAAATATCTTCCAATTTCCCTGAATCTCCATTATAACTATCATCTGCCATCCTGGGATGATTGGCCATTTGCCTCAATTGAGTTAGCCCACGCAACAAGGTAAGCGATTTTTGGGATTTACCGATCTTTGCCGCTTCATCAATGATCTGTTCTCTGAAGTAGTTCTTCACATCTTCATAGGCCTGCTCCTGATCAGGTGTCATAGACGAATATTTAACGTTTACAACTTTTTCAGGCAGGTCGGTAGCAACCTGAGACTTTAATCTTCTCAAGATAAAAGGCTTGATCATAGCATTGAGCTTCAATATTTTATCTTTGTCATTCTTTTTTTCAATAGGCAATAAAAATTGCTTTTTAAATGCCGTCTGGCCTGCCAATAGCCCTCTATTGATAAAATTCATCTGTGACCACAGATCCATTGTCCCATTTTCCACCGGGGTACCGGTAAGTATTAATTTGTGGTTACTTTTCAATTGCACCACAGCCTTGGAAATAATACTGTCTGGATTTTTTATGGCCTGACTTTCGTCAAGAATAATGTAATTGAAATAAAATTCCTTAAGAACATTAATATCTAATCTTGTGATCCCATAAGAAGTAAGCACTAAGTCATAACGTTCAAATAACCTACAATCTTTTACCCGCTGAGTACCTGTATAAATCAGGATTTTTAATTTTGGTGTAAATTTCCTGGCTTCAAGCTCCCAGTTATAAATCAAGGAAGTTGGCATGACCAGCAAAGAGGTGGTTCCTTCAGAACGCTCCTTTTCCATGGCCAACAGAGCCAATGTTTGGACGGTTTTTCCCAACCCCATATCATCTGCCAAACAGCCCCCAAAATTGTAGTCATTTAGGAAACGCATCCAGTTATATCCGGCTTTTTGGTAAGGCCTCAAGGTCCCCTTAAAATAGTTAGACAATTCATAATCTTCAATTGTAGAAAAGTCCTTTAACTTATTTAATTTCTCGCTTAAGCCGAGTTTGACCAGGTTGCCTTTTTCCAACTCCTGAGCCAAGGCTATATGGTGTTTCTTTAATTTATATTTTCCATCGGTATTCTGCTCCTCTTCAATAAAGGAAAAAATCTCCCCATAATTTACAAACCAAGACTTTGGAATAATCCCCACCTCTTTATTCGGTAATTCTATTTCAGAATTTCCTTTGAGCAATAACTTCCTAAACTTCTGAAAAGATATTTCATAATCGCCAAAGGAAATAACAGCTTCCACATCAAACCAGTCAATTTTTTCCTTTATTTTAACCGAAATTTTAGCAGTACCCATAAAGTATTTCTTACCGGTATCATTGGTGGTTTGCTTGATCTTTATCCCTAAATCTTCTAGTTGAGGTCTATGGTTGATAATCCATTCATAGGCTTCCCGTTTGGGCATAGATTGTCTCCCGGCACGGACTGTTAGCCCATTATTCTTCAGGAAATCACCGTAGAAGCTTTCCTTTTTTAAGTTTCTTACTACTTTATAGAACACATATTCATCACCAATTTTCTCAATCTCAACATTGGTTGGCTTGACTTGGTCTGCCCTAAAAGAATAATCTCCGTAATGATACCTTAGGTCAAATACCATTTTCTCTTCTTCCTCCTCGGCGATCTTTTTGCCAAACATATCCACCGAAGGGTTTCTGGGCAACTCTCCAAGGTAGAGTACAGGTTCAGGATTGTCTCGCGCTACTTTTATTTCAAACCCTTTGGCATATACATCAAATGAAGCAACAAGCTGCGTGACAAACTTCCGGTAATAAGAATCCTCCACTTTTCGCGGAATAACAATAAACCTTTTGTTTAAGAAAGGCCTTAATTTTTTTCCATCTACCGCTTTTTCAAAACTCACCAACATGGAGTCCACTACTAGCCAAGCCGGTTGATGGCAAATTAAATAACTGCCCTTATACTGCCACTCCAGCTTCTCACCCTGGTATTTTATGGTAGGAAAGTAATGGGTGTTCTCTTCATTTCTTCTAAAATGAAACAAAACAGAGGCTTTTTCTGGCATGATAGCAATTTCTTTCCATACCGGATTTCCGTCATTCCCCATTTCAAAAAGCCTTTTTTTCTGGATTTTATCCAAAATCTTAGACCTTGTAATTTCAAGCTTCCCTTCTATAAGTTTCTGAACTTCCTTATTAGCCTGAGTGGCATGTTCTTGATCAAAGACTTTCCTTAAAAACTCCTTGGGTTTGGTGTTTTTTACATTGTACTTTTTGACAATGGCTTCCTGCTGCATGCTGTCCATCAGCTTAATTAATTCCAGATCGGTATCATCAAGCCCCTCACCAAACTCTCTTGCATTTTGATAAGAAATGTTCTGGTAAGCAAATGACAATCTCCCTTTTTCATCCAATTGGATAGCAAAAGATTCAAAAAGAATCCCTAATAACTCATGGTTAAAAAGGGAGTAAACGATTTCAAATGGCTTATCGGAAGCTACTTTCATTAAAACAAGATTTAAACTAAATGGTGTTTTTTAAAAATTGGCAGTTTGCAAATTACAGAATTATTTAAAAGAAATAAATAAATACTGCATTTAAACCTTACAGATGAAGGGTAGTCTTCACTTTAGAGGCGATCAATGCCGGTCTGTAAGAGGCTATCATCGTGATTACTACCACACTGACACTTGTATACAAAAAATCTGTCCATTGCATTTTCACCGGATAGGCATCTACCACAGAAGAAGTTACCCCCAAAGATACCAGCCCATAATTGTCTTGGACCCAACATATCAAAAACCCCAAAACCAGACCTACCAAGGCCCCCGAAAAAGCAATAATTGCCCCTTCTTTTAAGTAAATGGAACGAATCAATTTCTTTGTCCCTCCCATTGCTAAAATAACAGCTATGTCTTTTTTCTTTTCTATGGCCAGCATACTCAGTGAGAAAAAAATATTAAAGGATGCCACAGCCAAAATAAAAGTAAGGGTAAGGAACACAAATAATTTCTCCAAACGAATGGTCATCAAAAGACTTGCATGCTGTTCATCACTGTCTTGCACTACAAACGCTTCTCCCAGTAAATCTCTCAATTCTGCCTTCACTTTTTGAACATTGTAATCAGGAGATACCATTATTTCCAGGCCTGTTCTCCTATTTCCATATTCCAATAAATTAGAAGCAAAATTTAAAGGAACAATCAAATACTCATCATCAATTTGCTTTTCAACACTAAAAATTCCTGCTGGCTGTATCACTTCCCGGTTGTACATACTGGAAGGGTCAATGCTTCCCGATTTAGGATCCTTGGGATAAAACACCTGTATCAACTCAAATTCATTATCCAAATTGAGCAATAAAAAGTAGGACAATCCCCGCCCAATCAAGGCCTGTGGTCGCTTTTCTTCCCCCAAACTCATCTCTCCACTTAGGTACCCTGCCTTAAATCTATCTTGGGCGATAAAATTGTCTGAAACGCCTTTTAAAGTGGCTACGACCTGATGCTCCCCGTATCGTACCAAGGCATTGTCTTCAATCACCTCTGTTAAAATTTCCACACCTTCTATGGCTTCTATTTGCCCTAGAAAGCCATCATCTACTACAAAGGATTTGCCTTCCATAGGCATTACCTTTAAGTCAGCATCGAAAGAGGCATACAATCCTTTGATCAGGTCCTCTAGCCCATTGAATACAGACAATACCACCACCAAGGCCATGGTTCCCACAGCCACTCCAACCATCGATATTCTCGATAGTACGGTGATAAAATTTTTCTTGGCTTTACTTTTGAAATACCTGGATGCTATAAAGTAGGAGAGATTCAATGCTTGATTTAATTAGCCGAGTTGATTTTGCAAAAACAATCTTAAAAATGAAAATATTAACCCGTATTTACAATTAATTGTTTTCCTCATCATCTTCATTCTCTTTCTCCGGGGCTTCAGGAATGTCTAGTTTGGAGATTACACCATCCATATGTTGCGCATAGGCAGCCGACTCATCCAAAAAGAAAGCCAATTCGGGGATAATCCTTACCGATTTACCAATTCTTCTGCCCAGAAATTTCCGGATTTGGCTCTTGTTTTCATCCACCTTTTCGATTAATTCCGCGGGTTCAGCCAATAAAAAGCTCAAATTAATTTTTGCCAAACCCAAGTCTGGGCTCATCAAAACACGAGTAACGGTGACCATGGCCTTACCCACAATTGGCCTGCCCTCTTTCTGAAATATCTCCCCCAACTCTTTTTGGATCAATTTGGAATATTTTTGTTGTCGTTTACTTTCCATTTTTAAATATTTAATCGTTACAAATTTAGTGAAATATACGGGTAACCTTTAATTTCGTAAATTGAGTTTAAAATAAATATAGACCTTGCTGGAATTTTTCAAAATTAATGACCCACTGCGAATGGTAGGAATTCTTTTCCTTTTCATTTTATTGCAGACACCCTATTATTTAATGGACATCCCTACCTTGCAACCGGAATTCATCTGGAAACTATTAGGGCAGCAAATCAAGTCAGGAGATTTACTTTATGTAGCAATCATTGACAATACGGGCCCTTTTTCAGCTATTGTCTACTGGCTGAATGGCACTATGTTTTCCAACTCATGGCTATCCTTCCGTATTATAGCATCTGTCATCCTATTTTTTCAAGTGTTTTACGCCAATCATATGCTCATTGAAAACAATGCTTATGATGAATCCAATTATTTACCGGCGTTCATAATGCTGGTATTGTACCAACTTTCTTTTGACTTCATGACCCTCTCCCCAGCTTTAATGGGAAGCACATTTGTTCTGTTGGCCTTATCTAAATTATTAAGTCAAACCTCTGTTAACACAAACACCGTACCCTCTGTGTTACTTATGGGAATATATGCCGGAACAGCCTTTTGTTTTCACTTTCCCTATCTCTTATTTTTACCCTTGCTAATTTTTTCAGGGTTACTTATCAATGGATTCTCTTTTCAGCAACTTGCACTGATTCTTACAGCATTCTTATTGCCTACGGCTTTCTGTGCCTTGTTTTTCTTCTGGCATGACGCTTTACCTAATTTTATTGAATTGTATTTTACCCTGGCCTTTAAGCTAGATAAAATCTACCATGTCAGTTTTAAAGACCTTAGTTATATCTATTTCCTGCCTTTGATCATTGCAATCATGGGGTACTTGAAAAACAATATACTACGAAGGTTAACGGTCAACCAGCAAAAGCAAAACCATTTGTTTATGCTTTTCCTTCTCTTAAATATTTCCATGTTTTTTTTAATGGATAGGGTAAGCCCTTTCCAGTTTATCAGTATTGTACCTGTATTGGCCTATTTTATCACCCATTTTTTCTCAATTGCCAAAACCAAACTTGCGCAAAATGTTTTGGGATATAGCTTATTGTTGATAATACCTTTGATAGGATACAGCTGGACCTTTTATTTACTAAACGACAATTCTTTTAGTAAATACAAACTGGAGAATTCTGCTACCCATGCTATCCCTGACGGTGAAAAAGTAATGGTTTTGGGTAGTGACCTGGCACCTTATCAAAACACAAACATGGCCAGCCCTTACCTTAACTTCAGGCTTACAGAAATCTATTTTGAC
Organism: Cyclobacterium sediminis; assembly: GCF_054781075.1. NCBI lineage: Bacteria > Pseudomonadati > Bacteroidota > Cytophagia > Cytophagales > Cyclobacteriaceae > Cyclobacterium > Cyclobacterium sediminis. Next base: position 47,936 of record NZ_BAAGVC010000011.1, read on the forward strand.
AAAATGGGAGAGAGGAAGAGAAAAATCAGGTTTTACCAAGACTTAAAAAAAGAACAGCCGGAAATCATTATTGATGAGGCAGGAGTTTTCGACGAATGGATCGATGACCTACCAAAAATAAAACCCCTATACAGCAAATCCAATAATGGTTTGATATATAGGGGTAATCAAGAATAAACCTGAAACTTTTTATATTATATTAACAGGGTATTTTCCCTACTCTTCGGGCATGTCTTCCGCCCTCAAATTCAGTGGTAAGGAAAGTATCTACCATTTTCTCTGTCAATTCGAAGCTTACAAATCTTGCCGGGATAGAGATTAAATTTGCATCATTGTGCTGCCTTGAAAGGGCTGCCAATTCCTCATTCCAGCAAATAGCGGCCCTAATTTCTTGGTGTTTATTTGCCGTGATGGCCACACCATTCCCACTGCCACAGATGATAATCCCACGTTTCATCTCTCCAGAAGTCACTGCATTACACAATGGGTGGATAAAATCAGGATAATCCACCGACCCCTCTGAAAAAGGACCAAAATCCTTTACTTCGTAACCTTTCTTTTGGAGGATCTCTATCAACTTTTGTTTATAGGTGAATCCTGCATGGTCACCTCCTATAGCAATTATTTCTGACATAACTATTGTTTTATAACTTGTCTTCCAGCTCTTCTTCTCTGCGTTTCTTTTCCAAACGTTTGGCGATGATGATACCCGCTTCATAAAGCACCAATATAGGCATGGCAATTAGTATTTGACTGATTACATCCGGTGGAGTGATCACTGCAGACAATACTAAAATCACTACAATGGAATGCCTTCTATAAGCCTTGAGCATGGCAGAAGAGACAAGCCCGGCCTGGGTCAGGAAATAAATAACTACCGGAAGTTGAAACATTACTGCTGATGCCAATACCAACATGGATAAAGTTGACACATAGGATGTAATATCAAACTCATTCGCAATAGAAGGATCAAGCTGGTAGTTGGAAAGAAAGTTTATTGAAAGTGGAGATAAGATAAAATACCCAAAACTTGCACCCATGAAAAACAGTAGGCTCACAAAGAAAACTGCTCCTCTGGCAGCATTTCGCTCCTTTGCATATAGCCCAGGACTGATAAACCTCCATACTTCCCAAAATACATAAGGAAAAGCGGCAATCAAGCCTACCACCAAACTGGAAGTAATGTGCATGGAAAACTGCCCTGTCATTTGCCTACTTTGGATAATAAAAGGGAGCTTCTCAATACATAGGGCCGGAAGATAAAATAGTTCAGACAACTTACAAAGCATTCTGTAAGTCACAAAATCTACTTTCGAAGGCCCAAGAATTACCTGACCAAACACAAACCCCTTAGAAAGGAATGCAAGGACCATAAAAATTAGAATCGCCGATATCGATCGCAATAAATGCCATCTCAACTGTTCTAAATGATCCAAGAAGGACATGCCATTCTCTTCTTCCTCTTCTTCGTTATATTGATCGAGTGCCACTTATTTCTAATTTAATATAAAGGAAATTGAACCATCCAGTCGTTAACAGCCGCTTTAATCTCTTCTAACTTAGTCTCATCTTCATGATTCATAAGTGACTGGTCGATCAAATCCACAATTTTTAACATATCAGCTTCTACAAGTCCACGTGTCGTGATGGCTGCAGTACCAATACGCATTCCGGAGGTTACAAATGGAGACTTGGTATCAAATGGAACCATGTTTTTATTAATGGTGATGTCCACTTTACCAAGTGTGTTTTCGGCAATTTTGCCTGTTAGTTCTTTGTTTCTAAGGTCTATTAACATCAAGTGATTGTCTGTACCTCCTGATATTAATTGATAACCTTTTTCAACAAATGCTTCAGCCATAACTGCTGCATTTTTCTTTACCTGAATGATGTAATCCAAATATTCATCAGAAAGCGCCTCTTCAAAAGCAATGGCTTTGGCTGCAATAATATGTTCTAAAGGACCACCCTGGGTGCCCGGGAACACCCCTGAATCCAATAAAGCCGACATTTTCCTTAACTCTCCCTTTGGATTTTTTAGACCAAATGGATTGTCAAAATCTTCTCTCATAAGGATCAAACCTCCTCTAGGACCTCTAAGGGTTTTATGAGTGGTGGTGGTTACCACATGGCAGAATTCGAGCGGGTCATTGAGCAAACCTTTGGCTATTAACCCTGAAGGATGTGAGATATCAGCAAGTAAAATCGCTCCTACCTCGTCTGCTATTGCTCTTAACCTTTCGTAGTCCCAATCACGGCTGTAAGCAGATGCACCACAAATCAATAATTTAGGATTAACTTCTCTGGCTTGTGCTTCAACTTTATCGTAGTCTATCACGCCTGTTTCTTCCTCCACACCATAAAAGTGGGGATCATATAGCTTTCCTGAAAAATTTACCGGTGAACCATGAGTAAGGTGGCCACCATGTGAAAGATCAAAACCTAAAATGGCATCTCCTGCTTTTAAACATGCTAAAAACACTGCTGCATTGGCTTGTGCTCCGGAGTGAGGTTGAACATTTGCCCAGGTTGCACCAAAAAGAGCTTTGGCTCTATCTATAGCAATCTGCTCAATATCATCCACTATTTCACAGCCACCATAATACCGTTTCTTGGGAAGACCTTCAGCGTATTTATTGGTAAGCACGCTCCCTGCTGCTTCCATAACTTGCTTACTAGTGAAATTTTCAGAGGCGATCAGCTCTATTCCTCTTTTCTGTCTGTCCTCTTCCTTTGCTATCAGGTCAAATATTAATTGATCTCTTTTCATGTAATGATCTGTTCTATTCACTGAGTTCACATCCTTACCTACCTACGTAAAAAGAATGTAAATCAGACTTGATTCTAATTCGAATGCCAAAATTACTCTTAAACAATGTATAATCCAATTGTCTTTTCAATTTGATTGTTGGTAAAATCAATATATTTCAAGCTTTTGCTAACAATAATCCTATCAATTATATCAGCTCTAGAAAATTATTGCCTTTTTTGGAAATATTGAGGACTGTAGAATATTAATAAGCTGAACGGTAATCTTAACATCAAGCTCCTTATCAGTGAAAACGAGTCAAAAATTATGCTTAGACCTTAGTTAGCAATAAGAGAAAATTCAACAGCTACCCACTAAAAAGAAAATTTTCCATAACCTCAAATCAATTGATAAGTGCCTGGTTTTTATTTCGAATTAGCGGTTAAATGATATATATTTGCCTGAATATGAATTTTGACTTTCAACCAAAGACGTATTTCAATGAAACCGCTACCAATGCCCTGATAGCGAAGCTTACTTATCCCGAAAGTCAATGGGGAGAGGAAATCTGCATTTTTGCTACTTCGGTAGATGGAGTAATTTATTTTGAAATAGTCGATTTTTATGGAAATGAATATTCAATAAAACCCAGTGAATGCAGAAATCCCCTACCATTACAGGAATTGATTTTACTGATAGAATCGATGGAGGTGGATAAGAAAGGAGAAATGGGAGGAATTAACGAAACCCTCTTGGGCATTCCCGTTGCGGAAAGCACGCTTTACCCACAGTTAAAGCTTTATTTTGATCAAAAGAGAACCCATTTCGGATTCGTTTGAATAATATTTTAGGCCTTCTTTCTTAAAATTGGTCGCCCAAACTGATTTTACATGGGCTCAAAGATTCCAATACTATGGCAAACATACTTATCGTTATCACCTCCATTCTCATAGGTTTGATTCTACAGAAAGTCAGAAATTTTCCGGTAGAAGCACCCAAGGCATTGAATGCTTATTTGATATATGTGGTTTTACCTGCTGTCTCTTTGTTGCACATCTCAAAGTTGAACCTAGGTTTGGAATTGCTACTGCCGGTATCGGTGGGATGGATTATTTTCACCATAACCTGGATTCTTTTTGGCTACTTAGGCAAACGTTTTGGCTGGGACAATAAAACCATTGGATGCCTGATTATATGCGGGGGGCTTTCCAACACCGGTTTTATTGGTTACCCTGTGATCGAAGCCATATATGGAGCTGAAGGACTAAAAATAGCTGTCCTTATTGATCAAACCGGCTCTTTTCTAGTGGTCAGTAGCCTTGCCATTATTGTAGCCTCTCTGTACGGATCGGAAAAAATGAGGAAAAGAGATATCTCCAAGCAAATGTTACTCTTTCCGCCCTTTTTATTCTTTATTCTGGCTCTTTTACTTAATATATTTCAAATTGAAATCAGAGGCGTGGTGGAAAAAGTGCTTGAGAGTTTCTCTGCAACGCTTACTCCCATCGCTTTAATTGCCGTGGGATTACAAATAAAAATTAAAGTTTCAGACATCAAGGACAATTACCTTTGGTATGGACTTGCCCATAAACTGATCCTAATCCCTGCTTTAATATATGTCATTTATCATTGGATTCCGGTGAATAACCCGGATCAAAACCTAATTTTTAAAGTAAGTGTCATGGAAGCGGCCATGGCCTCCATGATCACCTCTTCAATAATTGCGACCAATTACAATCTCCGTCCAAAACTAGCCTCACTTTTGGTGGGAGTAGGTATTCCTCTTTCGGTAATTACCCTTACCTTTTGGTTTTACCTCTTGGAATATTTTCGCTAGCCCTGGTTATTCGGGATTAGGCGTTTCTTTCTGCTCTGTAGTGGCCGGCTTATTCCTATTGGTGAATCCCTTGAGCAGGTTTTTCACCTCATTGACTGCTTTTTCTTTGGTCTGATCCACCAACTTGGAGGCTTCTTGAACCAAGCTGTCTTTGGCCACTTCAGATTTCTCCTTAAACTCTTGTTTTAAACTGTCTTCTTTTGCTTTGAAGTCAGCAGCAATTTTTTCTTGTACATCTTCCTTCTCTCCGCTTACTTTACTTTTCAAGGCATTAGAGATATAGCTGTCCAAAGTCTCAGAAGAGGCCAAACCTACATTCGGACGGGCATAACTACCACCAATATTAAAAGCCAATGGTACATTGGTATCTGACAAGTCAGCTCCAACTAAACTGGTAACCAAACCATTGATCTTTGAACCAAACTTACTCGCTGGAACATCTATGGCAACCAGATAATTGATCCGACCGTCAAAGCCGGTGCTACCCTGGATCTTTGCAGGGTAGTCCCATAATTGCAATTCAAAGGGAGGGATGTTCAGCATACCATCTTCTATTCTAGCTGAAATATTCATGGGCTTTAAACTAATGGTAGCCGTATCTTCCAATTTTGTCAAACTTGTAATCCCTTGGATAAGGGGACTATCTTTGATAGCCGTTTCGGCCAGTTTGATTAAGCCTGAGCCATCAAGGCTTGATAAAACAGGCATCATGTCCTGCCCCAATAAGCCGGAAAAAGAGAATTTTGTTGAGAAACTCCCTGTTACATGCTGTGCTATAGGAGCAAATGTTTGGACCGTCACAAACGACTTAAACGCATCTTGCACACCCAATTTACTGATATCCAGCGTCATGTCGAATGAGGGCTTTGTAATATCCTTTGAATTATAACTCCCGTCAAATGCGATTGAGCCTCCCAACATATTTGTTTTAAACCCTTCCAGAGAAAGTACAGCATCCTTGATCTTCATTTTCCCTTGCGCATTGTTAAGCGTAAGGTTATCATAAAAAATTTTGTCTGCTCTCACATCCATAATAAAATCAATATTATCAGGCAATGCAATGACCTCCAAAGAGGTAGTATCTTCATTGACGCTTTCAGTTTCTGTCACCCATTCATTGACGTTGAAATTACTAGAATAAACGGACAAATTCCCTTTGAGCTCATTTCCTTCATCACTTAATAAAAATGCCATATAGTTAGACAAAGTACCTGTAGCTTCCAAAGGGCTCTCTCCCAATCGGGCATCCATTTTAGTAAGATTGATAGCTTTTGGGCTGAAGTTGGCAGAAGCTTCATTGATTCTAATCCCTTGCGGATAATCTTTATCTGCATAATAAAAATCATTGACCACCATTTCCCCTTTGGTGTCAAGGGCTCCAAAACGGTTCGCCTCAATGGCAGCATAGCTTCCTTTAGCATCCAAGTCTGCCCGAATATTACCTTCCAGCAAGACATCTTCCATAGGAATAATTGTGGCAATCTTGCCTAAATCAACAGCTCCGTGTACGGCGAGATCATAATTCATCTCCTCCAGGTCACTAAACTTTAAAGCTCCTTCGATTTTCTCCCCTTCTAACTCAAAGCCAAATGAAGGAACATCAATGGCAAAATCATTCATTTGGCCTGTATTATTATTAGCTATTGCGCGCACATTAATATTATCTATGGGGGCCGGATAGGCCTCACTTTTCACATACCCGTTTGATAAATCAATATTCGCGTTGATTACAGGAATAATTTGTGCCACACTATCATACCTTCCTTTGGCGGTGGCATCAATGGCCAGCTTCCCCTTAAGCTCCATGTCTTCAATTGGGAAAATTGAAGACATTTCCAATAAATCCAATTCACCTTTAAGTTGGCCATCCATCTCATAACTGACCAAATCTTTTATTTTTAATCTTCCTGAAACCGGCTGTTCTCCAAATTGGAGGGCAAAAGTGGAGAGATCAATGCTCGTATAGTCCAGATCCCCAGATTCATTGACAACTTTTAAATCCATGTTTACATGCTGAACGGGTCTTGGAAGGTCTGGATACTGAAACATCCCTTCTTTTATTACAAGACCAAACTGAAAAGCAGGAAAAGAATTTTCATTGTAGGTTCCTTTTAATGCTCCGGAAAAATCCATTTCACCGGAGGTTTTCAGCTCATCAAATGAGGACGAATAAACCCCGGGAACCAAAGAAAGGGCACTTTTAAAATCATTGTCTTGTCCATAAAACTTGGCATCCATCTCTATATCATTCCCAGGCATAGCAAGATATCCATCAATTCCAAAACCAAAGTCATTCAATTTAAACTTTGCCTCTTCAACTCCAAACTTCATGTTTTCAAGGTCAACACTGATTTCCGAGTCTATGGCTAGTACTTTATTGGTCAAATATTCCACTCCTTCATAGGCCACATTGACAATATTCCCCTCACCGGCCACCATCAAATCATAAACATCAAGGGTGAGATCTCCACTGCCTTCAAAATTCATTTCAGACATAACCATTAGAAAATCCAGGGATCGATCATCATAGATAAAGTCAAGGTTTTCAATTTCAATTAAATCAATTCCCAATTGAAAGTTTGATGTGGTCGTGTCCACGACTTCTTCCTTTTCACTTTCATACATGATGTCATAATTGGCCTGCCCATCTTCTAATACCTTGACATAAAATTGTCCATCCTTCAAGCGAATTCCTTCCAAACTTGGATTGTCACTAAATATAACGGACCATATATCCAGATCAACCTGCATTTCCCCTAGATGCACTAAAGTGTCATTTTGGAAGGGTGGGTTGCCTTTAATTCCAAAATCCCCTAATCCTGCAGACAAGCTTGGAAAGTGACTAAAAACACTTAGACTAACTTTATCTCTGTCGTAGTATACAGTAGCATTCACACTCTTCTCAAGTTCTTCATCCAGCTTATCAAAGATTCTATCTTTGAAAAAATAGGGAACGGCCACCAAGACCAAAAGAATAAGCGCAAACAATGCAAAAATAAAATAAGCAATTTTTTTCATGGTGAATAAATTAATAGAAAAATTTAAACTTTAAGAAAATCTGATCTGAGCTCCTTTCATTGGCACACATACCCTGTTGATAATTTAAACGAAAATAGGCAATAAAGTTATTTGGGCAAGATCATTATTTTCAAATAACAATGCACTCCTTTTACTCGGAATCCAACAGTAGGAGAAACAATATATTTTGAACCTATATTGGTTCCTAGAAAAAAGGAAAACAGTGATTCAATAGAACAAACCACAATGGGGTTCTATTTGCTCAACTATGAACAACAAAAACGATACCGATAAAAACAAAGTATCCTAAAAAATAATTAAAAATTGGAGAGGGTGGCAACTAAACTGACATTAACCTAAAATGACAATCTCCGGCTTTGGCAGTAGATATCTCTTTACTAAGGTGGTAAACGGCCTCAAGTAAGGGAGCATTCTTGATTGTACCGGCATCAATTGCTTTAAAGCCTATCAGTTCAATTAATTTTTTTACTACCAATTTATCTTTGGTATCATCTCCGCAGAAGTAAGTTTCTTTGATCAGCTCCAAAGGGTCGGATTTGGGATAATCAAGCCCAAGGTTATTGAAGGCTTTGAATACGTGCTGATGTCCTGTCTCTTGCCTAATAAGCGTGGTGTTGCAAACCACACTTTCATCATTCACTCCATTTGTACTGTCAACAATCAACATATCCGGTGAACTGTATTCCTTAATGTATTTGCATACCACGGGCAAAAACTCGTTTTCACAACAAATGATTACCACATCTGAGTTTGAAATCACTTCAGCGTAGTTTAATACATTGTGGTTATGCATTTTTAGAATTCTCCATTCTACTTTCCGGGTACTGAATCCCTCCCTGACCCCGAAAGCCACATTCATTCCTCTAGCAATAAACTTATTGCCTAAATTTGTCGCCAAATTAGTACCGCCTAAAATTCCTATATTCATGTTATTCGAATTGTTAAATAGTGAACAGCCTATTTCGGTAAAATACGCGATGCTCAGCTAAAGTTGAACGAGGGGTGATAAGTCCGAAAAACAGGTTGTTAAATATTAAATAATTGAAAGCTAATCAATTGTAGCTAAATTACAAATTATTTTTTTACATATGAAATTAATTTCTTTGAATTATGTTTTTTGTAGTTAATCACAAGTCTTAAGAAGCAATTAATCCTACTTTTAAAGGAATTTTTCCGAAAGTGCCTTTTCAAAAACCCCATGTAGCTTGGTATTGGAGGCCAACATCTGTCCACCAAATATAAAATTATCTCCTCCGGAAAAATCGGTAACCTTTCCTCCTGCCTGTTTCACTATTAATGTTCCGGCAGCGACATCGTAAGATTGTAAATTATACTCCAGGTAACCTTCCACGCGGCCACAGGCCACATAGCATAAATCTACAGCTGCTGAACCCAAGCGACGAAGACCGTGGCTATTTTTGATAAAGAATTTCAGCAATTGTAAATACTCTTCCAGCTTCCCTCCATCATCATAGGGAAAACCTGCTGCCACCAAACTATCTCCTAAGGCATCGGCTTCACTAACCCTTATAGGTTTCCCATTGCAGGTAGATGCTGCTCCTTCATATGCTGCATAACATTCATCAAGGTTGATTTCATACACCACACCAACAATGATCTCAGATCCCCTGGCAAGTGCTATAGACACTGCGTACATCGGTATTCCATGAACGAAGTTGGTGGTACCGTCTAAAGGATCCACAATCCAGGTTAAAGGTTTATTTTTATCTGACCTTGTTCCTTCCTCTGTAATAAAACCCGCTTCAGGTACAATCTCAGCCAATTCTTTGACAATAATCTCTTCTGCACCTTTGTCTACATAGGAAACCAAGTCATTGAAGCCTTTTTGTTCAACTTTATTTAGGCTGAAACCTTTGCTTTCTTCTCTGATAAATGCGCCTGCCTTTTTGGCAACAGCTTCTACTTTTTTAGTAACTTCTTGGAGATTCATATTATTTTTTTCCTGCAACTGTTAATACAATTTCACCTTTGAGGGTGTGGGTTGAATAATAATCTATGAGTTCGGTAAGGCTTCCCCTTACATTCTCTTCATGAATTTTTGTCAATTCCCTGCTCACACATGCCTCTCTTTCAGGCCCGAAGACTTCAGAAAATTGATTCAGCGTTTTAATCAGCCTGTAAGGAGACTCATAAAACACCATGGTTCTACGTTCCTCTGCCAAACCTTCTATACGGGTTTTTCGGCCCTTCTTATGGGGTAAAAACCCTTCGAAAACAAATCGGTCATTCGGAAGTCCTGAGTTAACCAAAGCAGGGATAATGGCAGTGGAACCGGGCAAACTGCAGATCTCTATATCAGCAGCAATCGCTTCCCTCACCAGCAGAAACCCAGGATCAGATATTCCGGGTGTACCTGCATCGGTTATCAGCGCAAAAACAGTTCCCTGTTTCATTCTTTCTATAAGCCTGGCAATGCTCTTGTGCTCATTGTGAATATGGTAACTCTCTAGAGAACGTTTGATTTCGTAATGTTTTAGCAGCTTGCCTGAGGTTCTTGTATCCTCTGCTAAAATCACATCTACTTCCTTGAGCGTATCCAATGCCCTTAAGGTAATGTCCCGAAGGTTTCCAATGGGTGTAGGTACTAAATAAAGGCCAATTCCTGACTCCATGGACATATTAAATTAAACGGTCTATGGCTTGGGCTAATTCACGGTCTTTTTCAGTCACAGTGTTTCCCTTATCGTGGGTTGTAAGTTCTATGTCTACTTTATTGTACACATTGCTCCAATTGGGATGGTGTTGCTGAGACTCTGCCAATAGGGCTACCCGAGTCATAAAGGCGAAAGCTTCACTAAAATCTTTAAACTCAAAAGTTTTAACTAATTTATTATCGGCTTCTTTCCACATATTATCAAATATTTATAGTGCAATTACTCCTTTAATTTTTGCTGCTTTTTCATAAACATCAATGATCGACTGACTATTCGGCATCATTGATTTGATCGTCACGCTAACGTATTTACCCTTAGAGGAGGGTTTTAAAACCATTTCGTTGTTGGGCAACAAAACTCCAATCTCATTTTCTTTGCCATTGGGAACAATAAATTTAAACATGTACAAAGTAGGGAAACTGGTTTCTTTTTCCAGCTTCTCTTTGAAGGTTGAATTATTCGCTATTTTTTCCATCAATTAATCAACCAATTTTTCTTAAAATTAAATCCCTAGAAAGCAAAAAATCCCATTCTGAGTTCAGAATGGGATTTTTTTAACCTTTCAAGTATCTTAAAAGAACTTGTACCTATAATCTTTTACTCCGGCAAGCTCTTCCATTGCCATCATTATCATATAAGCAGTTCTTTGAGAAGCACTCGCTGTAATTTCATTTTGGTAACGGGTGTAATCAGCTATTTCAGTCGCCGGTATTATGCTATTAAGCTTGGCTACGATCACTCCTATATCTTCGGATATAGGCTCTGTCATATCTCCTGAGTTTTGAAGACCAAAGACTGCGCCAATTGCTTTAGGGGCAAAACCAATGCCTGGCAACACACTCGCGTTCATCTTCAAATCAGGAGTTGTCCCAATAGAAGCATCAGGATAAATTTCTTTAATGGCCTCTAATGTCTCCAATCCTTTGATTTTTTCTTTTATTATTTCTGCCTTCTTCTCATTTCTCAAGGCGATAGTGGCTTGTGCCCTAATTTCAGGGTTTTGTATTGTTCCCTCTCCTTCCTCAGTCATTCCCGTCAATAACGCAACAACATAGGCGTCATCCAACTCAAAGACAGTGGATACTTTTCCAATGGAAGCATCATTGAATGCCCATCTCACGATTTCCCTAGCAGAGGCCATATTGTTTAGCGTCCTTGCATTGGCTCCCACATTATTGGCAACCAATACCTGGTAATTCTCGGTACTTGCATTTTCTTCAAATGAAGCTGCATCATCAGAATTGGCTGCAAAGAAATCTGCATTTCTGAAAATATCATTTCTGGTAATATCACTGGCAATAAGCTCTAGCTCAAGAACAGCTACTTTTTGATGCTTGGTCTGAGGCAATTCGGTAACCTTGATGATATGGTATCCATATTCCGTTTCCACCAATTTATTAATTACACCAAGAGATTTGGTAGCAAAAACGGCATCAGCAAATTCGGTAACAAAATTATCTTTAAAAAACCATCCAAGATCACCTCCTCGTTGGGCTGTTCCGTCTTGCCCGTATTGAGCAGCTGCCACCTCGAAGTTTCCGGTTTCATTCACCTCATCCAAAACTTCTTGAGCTCTGGCTTTCACTTCTGCTTTGGCATCCTCATCCATTCCTTCAGTACTCAAAAGAATATGACTGGCTCTCATTCTGGCCGGACCTTCATAGCTATCTGTAATTTTATAACTCACATAACTTGAATTATTACTCAAGAACGGCCCATATACTACGCCTACTTCAGGATCATCCACGTTGTTAGTGAAATTAACAGGCAATGGATCTCCGGGATTAACCGTAACAAATGGATTGGCTGCTTCTGAATTTCTAATTACAAATGCAGAATCTGATGGTGTCTCTTTTAGCTCTACTGTTAAATTGTTAATCGTTTCCAAGGTTGTGGCGGAATCTTCAGCACTTGGCTGTAAGGGGAAGCGAACATACTTAACGCTTCTACTTTCTTCCACTTTATATTTATCTTGGTTTTCATTAATAAAAGACTTTATCTCTCCCTCTGAAAGAGAAACAACAGAATCAGACACTGCATAGTACGGAATTTGAATATGACTAACATCCGCGATGGTATTGGCCATTTTGTGTTGCATTTTGGCTTCCACAGAAGTAGCATACTCGGAAGTAGCCAACATATTGTCATATTTGATTCTTAATCTGGAGTCTGCAAACAACTGTTCTTGTTGCGCCCAAAACATTTGTTGTTGTGGATCGGCAGATTCTAGGGATTGAAGAAAGGTGATCAACTGAGACCTATCAAATTCACCTGTTTCCGGATTTGTTAATTGTCTTCTTAGTTCTCCGATGATGTTTTTACCTTGAACCATATCAACAAGCTCTTCATCAGAAACCTCTAGGCCTAACTCTTCATATTGTTGGGCAAATATTTTTTCAACAATAAGCGCTTGCCATGCTTGGTCTCTGATACTTGAAAGTTCATTCTCAGAAGGGGTTCTCCCAGTGTTTTGCTGAAAACTGAGTTTGGTTTGTTCAATTTTCTGAACATACTCTTCGTAGGAAATGTCTTCTCCTGCAATTTCGCCAACAGTCGTTCTGCTGGATCCCAATAACATTGAGTTGGGTCCTAAAAGGTCACCTCCTACTAAAAAGAATATAAGTCCTACAGCGATCACACCGATCGCAAGACCTGTTCTTTGTCTAATTTCTTTAATTAATGCCATTCTCCTATTTTTTGAAGTGTCGCAAAATAATTACATATAGTGGTAAATTCAAAATATTACCGCATCTATAAATAAAGTATTTCTACAACGTTGATTATTCTATCTTAATTTTTACTGTATCTATTCGATGATCTTGCTTGGAAACGATGGTAAAAGTAAAAGGTCCATAGCTAACAAATTCTCCTTTTTGAGGAATACTTTCTGTCAAGGAGAGTATAAATCCCGCCAGTGTTTCAAACTCTCCTTCAGGCAAATTCCATTCATATTTTTCATTCAGGTAATCAATTTCATGTCTAGCGCTGAGCAGATACTCTCCATCAGCTACTTTTTGATCAATTAAATCATCGTTATCATATTCATCTTCTATCTCTCCAAAAATCTCCTCTATGATATCTTCCATGCTCACTATCCCACTTGTACCCCCAAACTCATCCACTACCAAGGCAAGGCTCTTCCGCTCTTTTATAAATTGAACCAATAATTCATTGGCCAAAGCAGATTCGGGAACAATAATGATAGGGGTCAAAATGTCTTCTATCTCTTTGGGCTTTTTGAATAGCTCAAGGTGATGACAATAACCTATTACATCATCAATGGTTTCTTTATAAATAATAATTTTTGAATGCCCACTTTCTACAAACAATTCTCTTAAATCGGAAATAGGGTCTTCCACCTCCATCGCCACTATATCTGTTCGCGGGACCATGCATTCTCTAACCTTTACTTTTTTAAAGTCTACAGCATTGTCAAAAATTTTGGCATCAATGTCAATATCCTCCCCTTTGGTGTCCATATAGTTTTGGATAAAACTATTTAGATCTGTGATGGTATAGGCAGGTTTATCATCATTATAGTCCAGATTAAGCACCTTAACGATAACAAATTTAGACAGCCCTACTACCACCCAAACTACCGGATACATCAAATAGTAAATCACAGCAAATGGCAAAGAGAAAAAGGCAAGCAACCTATTGGGATTCAGTATAAAAATACTCTTTGGAATAAATTCTGCAGTAACCAATACAATCAGGGTAGACAATATGGTTTGAACAATCATAATCCCTGCTTGCGTATTGATCGCTTCGGGTAAAAACAAACTCAAAGGTGGCTCTAATAAATAGGCCATAAAAATACCATAAAGCACCAAACTAATGGTGTTTCCCATCAAGGAAGTACCAATAAACTGTCCGGGATTCTGGATAAACCCGGCTAAAATTTTCCCGGAAAACTTACCTTGTTTTCCCTGAAGCTCTATCTGCAAACGGTTGGCTGACACAAAGGCAATTTCCATTCCTGAAAACAAAGCAGAAAAAAACAGACTGATGAGTACTAAAAGTAAATAATTACTGTCCATTAATTTTTCTTGCGTTTACTTTTATGCTTACCCGGTTTTTTTTCTTCCGGCTTTGACTCTTCCATTTTATTCCTTTGGTACATGTGCCAAAATAAAAGCACTATAGCAAACATGAAAAGTGGATAAGAAGCCACGATTCCTGCCTTTATGGTTAAATGAGCTCCTATCACCACCAAGGCGGCTGCTAGAGATAATAAAACTGCACTACTTATTTTCATTTTATTATTTTAAAGAACATTATCTATTACGCCCGACACCTTTGTAAACTTATACTGATTAAACCCTTCATCAGCTTCCATTCCTGTACCTTTGATAATTCGGTCAGGCTCTTCCACTGTAACGAATTTTTCAGTATAGATTTTCTTTTTGTTTTTGTCCCAAAACAGCTCTTCGGAATTTAATTTCTGTTCTTTTTCAATGTTATGTACCTGCACATCACCTTCCCCTCTATAAATATTGGTTTTTCTTTCCATATAGCCTCTATCGGCGCGAATGGTTGTGCTTAATTCACCTTCCTTATCGTAGAAATGAATGACTATCCCATCAGGAAATTCCGCATCACCATTTCTAAATTCCAGCTGCGTGTCGGCCATTAACTTGGTCCTTACAATCGCCGAGTCACTGTGAAGAAGTTCAACCTCATAACTTGTCCGGTAAGGGCCTTCATAGGTAGCCAATTGGGTTTTATCCACATCCTCTCTGCAGGCAACACTACCCAATACAGCCACAGCAAACCACAGACATCTAAAACCTGTACTTGTTGCACTAATTTTAGTCACCTTTCCAAAGATTTGACGGCACAAATATCGAATGCTCAAACTATTACTAAACATAATTTCCCTACAAAGGTAAGGACATTTTGGGAGGAATTTTATTTTTTCAAGGTGGATTATCCATGACCACTCATAAGTCTTACCTAAAATTGAGGTAATCGGCGAAAAACATCCGGCAAATAGATTAAGGGTTTTTAACCGGAAACATACAACAGCTCTTCTATTTAGGACAAAATTGCTTCAAGGAGCCGGATTTCCTTGTGATTTAACACCCGCTGAGAAAGTTCCGGACAGCCATCCTGAATCCTCTAACATAAGAATGGTTTAACAAAAAAGTGTCTTGTGATTACCATAGAATCACAATGCGTCGATAGGGTTAAATAAAAAAAGACGGTAATTATACCGTCTTTTTTTATTCTATGATTGGATAATAATTTTATACTTAATCTCTGGAAGCTAAAGTAACCGTCTGGCCTACCCAGCAACCGGTGTTGATGGTTTGACCTACCTGGTATCCTTCTGTAAACAACTCCTCCTTAGAAGGGAACCTTGCTTTGGCATTGGCCATGCCTTTGCTGTCTCCTGCCACTGCGTAGGCATTGTAAGCCGCGATAAAGATAGAATAATCTTTTACTCTACTTTGACCTCCTTTACAGATGGATGCAGATGACATAATTAAACCTCCTACGAATGAGTAGGCATCACTTTTTAACTCTTCATTTAGCTCAGCTGCCTTCAATGCGGAAGATCTGGCTTGACCTCTACGACCTAGGTTCGCATGAACCTTAGCCATATCCCATTGGATTTCAGCTCTTTCCTCGTCAGTACTTGCCAAAGTTAAGGCTTTTTCGAAAAGCTCACCAGCTTTCTCATATTCTTGGTTCTGCATGTATCGCATACCCCTTACCTGAGAAGTGGTAAAAGTAGGATTGTCGTTGTCTATGGTTTCAAGTGCCATTAGGAAAACATCACTACTTGTACATTTTTGTTTAATTGCGTACTGAAATATTTGTTTTGCCAACTTTAGGTTGGTAGGATCTTCAGCCAATTTAGGTCCCATATTCTTCTCGATAAAATCACAATTGATAATTTCCATGGCATTTAACAACTGATCGAGGGTACCTCTTGAAGTTGTAACATCACTTCCTGCGGCTTCATCTTCATCAAGCTTACTCATGATGAATTCATATTTCTCAATAACTTCTTCCGGAGAATAAGCTTTATTGTACATGAAATTCCTGTAGACTGCATCAAAATAGGCTGCATTCAGTTGAGAAGGATCTAATTTCCCATGAATATCTATTGCTTTTTCGAAAAGGTCAGTAACAATTCCAATCTTCTCCTTATTGCCTTTATAGTATCTATAGGCGTAATAAGCTTTATTTACGATCCATTGAGGCTCGTTATCATAAAGCTCTTTTCTCAAATCATAAATGGTTAAGACAGAATCTTGATAGGTACTAATCTCTGCCTCGTCTGTGGCCTGCTTGGAAGCACCATCATAGACTGTTACACCATTAATATAAAGGGCCTCATTTAAATCGGGAACATTGACAAGCAACCAATTCAAGGGAGCTTTAGCCTTTATAAAATCTTCCGAATTCATGTAATCATTATACGCAGCGTTTAGCTCTCTTGCTTTTTGTTCCATTTCTGGATCATCCGGAAAATTCCATCCGTCTTGCGCTTGAGCTAGTCCAACCATGAGGAAGGACAAACATCCGATAATTGCAATTTTAATTTTCATGTTTGTCAACATCATTCAAATACTTTTTTGTAAAACCAACTGTTGTCATTTATTGATAACCCTAAAGAAACTTTTATATAATTTTCTCTAACTAATCCATCATTTACTGTTCCTCTTGTTCCTGCCTTCAATGCCAAATTCAATAGGGATAGACTGTATATCGGAATTGAAGTACCAAAATTAATGCCAATATCATCCACATTATTTTGATTCACCTGAAAAGGTAGTCGTTCGTATTCAATCCCTGCCCTAATTGTAGACCTGCTCAGCAAACTTTCAAGAGAAAAGGCATTGGGTATATATTGCCCACCAATTGAAATTTTATAGGCTTTTCCCATATTTTCGCTTGATGAAGAAGCATTAAAAGCCTGATAGGTGGAAAAATCCTGAAATTGGGCTTCAACACCAACCGCAAATTTATTAATTTTTTCATAAGTTACACCATACCCTAGCTTTGCAGGTATGAAAACACTTCCGGAAATATTATCAGCGATAACGTCTCCCACACTATTTGGTATGCTAGCTTGGCCAGATTCTGCCATTTTCGCAAATTCACTTCCATTAACGTTACCAAATACCTGATAAATGGCACCCACATTTAGATATTGTTGGTTACCTAATGGTTGGGCATAATATATCCCACCTTTAAATACTACATCACTAAAGGTAAGTCTTTCGTAATATTCTGAAGAAATACCTACTGCATTTAGGTCGGCATCCAAAAGGTTTAATTGATTGGTTCGTATGGTGGAACCGAAGGTATAAGCTCCTTCTACGCCCAAACTTAAATTTTTGTATACCTGAAAACCACTCTGTAAATAAACCTGGCTCAAACCTCCTGTCCCAACGATGGTGTTATTGGATATTAAGTCTGTATTGACTACCGGAGAATTGACCGTAATATTATAATCCACTCCGGTCAATTGGTTGAGACCAATACCCATGGTGAACTTTCGGGGGATTAAGGGAAAGGACATGGCCACATAGCTTAAGCCTCCGCCATCCAAATCTTCCGAAGACAACTCCGTTGCCGCAGTCAATTTATTATAATTGAAAGCAGCTTGAAAACCGAAAGCTCCATTTTTTACAGAAACCGCAGGATTGACATGGTTTACGCTGTAGCTATTTCCAAAGCTCACGCCCATTCCTCCCATTCCTTGGTTCTGGGTGAGTCCAGAATTATTGAACACACCGATACCTAAAGAACTATAGGTAGAAGATGAAAACTGACCGTAACTGATATGGTGGATAGCAAAACATCCCATGAATAAAATCAGGGTTGCTACATGTATTTTATTTTTCAACATTGTATATTAAGATTCTGTCCAATCCGTACAGGACCAAATTGGGGATTACAAATATGTGGTCTTTTATTAAGCTTTCAAAGATTTCTGCATCTCCACCACAAATAAAGACCTCTACATGACCAAATTCCTCCCTGTATCGCTGAATAAAACCTTTTATTTCTTCTGCTATTCCGTGGTAAGTTCCTGAAGCCATACAAGAGACTGTATCGGTACCTAAATAAGGAATCTCCTGGTTTTGAACATTTATTAGCGGTAATCTGGCAGTGAATTCATGCATTGCTCTAGCTCTCATTTTCAGTCCCGGAGAAATAGCACCTCCCAAATAAATATTTTTTTTATTTAAGAAATCATAGGTAATGCAAGTCCCCATATCAATGACTAAAATATTCTCTTCGCCTTTAAAGGCCTTGGCGCCAATTACACCAGCCAACCTATCAAGACCAAGCGTCTGTGGAGTCTTGTAGGAATTTGTGATTTCAAGGGGCGTTTCATGATCAAAATACAAGAATGGAAAGGAAAAGGTCTCTTTCAATTCTTTTAAAGACAAATTAACCGAGGTAATCAATACCCTGTCTCCCTTATCAGGCATGAGGTATTCATTGCATTTATGCAGCTTCCAAAACCAATTAGCCTCTAATAGAGTCCCATTTTCAAAAAGCCCGGTTTTTATGCGTGAGTTACCTATATCGACAACCCAATGTCTTTGTTTCATAACCTGTAAGTAATCTACTTCAAAATTAGTCATTTTACTTTGGAGGCTGGTGTGTGATCTGTTATTTTTAGGTCAAGTTTTTCTTTATTTAACAAACTTTAACCCATGGGACCGCAAAGTACTTATACCATCATAGGCCTAATGTCCGGCACATCCGGGGATGGGCTTGACATTGCTTGCTGCGATTTTTACAAAAATGAGTTCTGGGATTTTAAAATCATCAAGGCAGAAACCATCCCTTTTCCTCCTGAAATAGAACAATCGCTAAAAGAAGCCCATTTGTTAACTGCAGCAGAATTAGAAGGTCTTGACATGAAATTTGGACAATGGATGGGGCAAACATGCGCAGAATTTTGTCATCAATACAAGTTAAACCCCCTGGCTATTGCATCACACGGCCATACAGTTTTCCATAGACCGGAAATAAATATGACCAAACAAATTGGAAATGGTTATGCCCTAAGCGAAAGCTCCGGTTTACCTGTCATCAATGATTTCAGAAAATTGGATGTGTTTTTGGGAGGTCAAGGCGCTCCATTGGTTCCTATTGGCGATGCTCAACTTTTCCAAGAATTTGATTTTGCCCTTAATTTGGGAGGAATAGCCAATATTTCAATGGATGATAATGGAGAAAGGCTCGCCTTTGATACCTGCCCTTTCAATTTACTTTTCAATTACTACGCGTTGATGTTAGGTAAACCTTTTGATGAAGGTGGAGAATTTGCAAAATCTGGACTTGTGATTCCGGAGATTCTTGAAGCTTTGGAAGGACTACCTTTTTATAAACAAAAAGGTGCCAAATCGCTGGCAAGAGAAAATATAACAGATGACTATTTACCTGTTTTGGGTCAGACTGCTCAATCCCCCCAGGACATTTTGGCTACCTTATCCGAACATTTTGCAAATTGTATTGCAAGAGAGATTTTAGACCATACCATAGCCTCATCAATGCATCAAAAATTATTGGTAACAGGAGGAGGGGCTTACAATACCTTTTTTATTCAGAGGCTCGAAAGTAAAATTAAGTCTAAAGTAAAGATAGTAATTCCAGAAAAGCAGATAATAGATTTTAAAGAGGCATTGGTATTTGCCTTTTTGGGTTTACTTCGGCTTCGTAACGAAAACAACTGCTTGGCTTCGGTCACAGGAGCCTCAAGAGACAATTGTGGTGGCACTGTCTTTGGGTTCTTCAATAAAAATTGAACTTTAGAAATCAACACATGAGAGAATTACTAAAAAAGTTTGAGAACCTCCATCCGGAAATTGTTTTTGAATGGAATGACAGTGAAACGGAAGCTGAAGGTTGGTTAGTCATCAATAGTCTAAGAGGTGGAGCAGCTTGGGGTGATACCAGAATGAAGCCTGGACTCGATAAAAACGAAGTGATCCGATTGGCCAAAAACACAGCAATAAAAAACACTATTTCAGGTCCGGCTATTGGCGGGGCAAAATCCGGGATAAATTTTGATCCTTCAGATCCCAGAAAAGCAGGCGTTCTGGAGCGTTGGTTCAAAGCAGTCTCTCCGATTTTAAAAAGCTACTATGGCACAAGTGCCGGAATAAACATCGATGAAAACAGTGAATTATTACCCTTATCCGAGGAGTTTGGTCTTTGGCACCCTCAAGAAGGCATAGTGAACGCTTTAAACAAAAAAGGGGAAGCTGAAAAAATCAGAAAAATTGGTCAGTTAAGGCTTGGACTATCAAAAATTGTTGAAAATCCTCACTATTTACCTATTACTACCAAAAAATTTCAAATAAGGGATGTGATAACAGGTTTTGGCCTTTCTGAGGCTGTACTACATTATTATAAAATTTGGGGAGGTAGTCCCTCAGGAAAGAAGGCCATTATTCAGGGCTGGGGAAATGTAGGCGCTGCGGCTGCTTATTTTCTAGCTCAAAAAGGAGTGCATATCATTGGGGTCTTATCATTAGAAGGGGCGATTATAGAAAAGGTTGGGATAGCACCGGAGACCATTACCTCCCTCTTTTTAAATAAGGAAAACAATAAACTGGTAAGTGACCGGCTAATCCCTTATGAAGAGGCGAAAGATCAACTTTGGGACTTGCCTGCAGAAATTTTTATTCCTGCCGCCAAATCAAGACTGGTTCAAAAAGAGCACCTAAAAAAATTAATCAATGGAGGACTAGAGTTAATTGTTTGTGGTGCCAATTTCCCCTTTGTTGAAAACGATACATTCCTTGGACCGGTCACTAAAATGGCCGATGACAAAATTGCACTTATCCCTGATTTTATATCAAATGCAGGTTTGGCACGAATAGCCGCCTATTTGATGTCTGATAAAGCTCAGATCACAGATGAGGCGATGTTTCAGGATGTGAGTAAAACCGTTTATAAAGCACTTAAAAAATGCCACACTTTTAATCCGAAAAAGACTAAAATCGCACAAACAGCATTGGAAATAGCCCTTCATAAATTAAAATGACAAATACAGTATCCCGTAATTCATTAATAAAATCAGGTTTTTTAACCAGTTCCAAGAATTTATTTGGTTACTAATCCACAAATTAGCTAGTTTAGGGAATTAAAGAAAAACTACTAAAATTCTCCAACAATAATCAAAACCCCTAACTTATCAATCTTTACATAAAAAATATAAGTGAATGAAGAAATATATAGCTTCATGGCTCCTATTCATTGGGCTAATAAGCGTATGCATACCTGCACATTTACAAGCCCAGGATATAACAACTAACCAGTATATCGCTCAAGCAGATCAACACGATACTAACGAAGCCTCCCAAGATCACATTTTGCATACAGAGGCTTCTGCCGAACATGAGACTGAGCATCATCACGCACCAACCTGGCTGGTTATTCCTTTTGTTGTACTACTACTAATGATAGCTACCGGGCCATTATTTTACGAAAGTTTTTGGCACCACAACTATCCTAAAATAGCTGTTGGTCTGGCCGTATTGGTTGTGCTCTATTATTTATTTGTTTTAGGCAATGTCCATAATCCGGTCCATGCCTTGGCAGAGTATGTCCAATTTATATCCTTATTGGCTTCTTTGTTTATTGCCTCCGGAGGAATCTTAATTAATGTGGATAAAAAGTCTACCCCTTTGGCAAATGTTCTCTTGCTACTTACAGGTGCTTTGATATCCAATCTAATTGGCACTACCGGTGCCTCCATGTTATTGATCAGGCCTTTTATCCGACTGAATAAAAACAACATTCAAGCTTACCATATCATATTTTTCATCTTTATGGTAAGTAATATAGGTGGCTCACTTACTCCCATTGGAGACCCTCCTTTATTTCTCGGGTTTTTAAAAGGGGTTCCTTTCTTTTGGACACTTGCCCACAATTGGCCCGCTTGGATATTAGCATTGATCATTTTAGCTGTACTGTTTTATTTCGTGGATCGAAAATTCGGAAGTAATGGAGACGGAGTGGTTCTCGAAGAGCAAACGCAATACAGCAATAAAATATCCTTAAAAGGAACGAAAAACTTTCTTTGGCTTTTGGTAATCATCATTTCAGTATTCTTGGATCCCAATGTCCTAGAATGGGTGCCTGCCATACATTATGATGGACAGAAATTCAGTTTTCTTCGAGAAGCTATCATGCTATCTGTAGCTTACTTCTCCTACAAATTTGCAGATCAGGAAGCCTTGTCCGGAAATGAATTCAACTTTGAACCAATTAGAGAAGTCGCGTTTATATTCATCGGCATATTTGGAACCATGATGCCGGCCCTTGAGCTGGTAGGTGCTTTTGCTCAATCTGAAGAGGGCTCAGCTTTAATAACACACAATACCTTGTATTGGGGTACAGGAATCCTTTCCGGCTTCTTAGACAATGCGCCTACCTACTTGAATTTCTTGGCTGCTGCCATGGCATCTCAAGGAGCTGATATAAATATCATCCATGAGGTCAAGGACTTTGCTTTGAACAATTATATAAACTCTGCTTTTGAATTGATGGCCATTTCTATCGCCTCTGTCTTCTTTGGGGCAATGACCTATATTGGCAATGGACCCAATTTTATGGTGAAATCAATTGCCGAACAAAGCGGAATAAAGATGCCTTCCTTTTTTGGATACATATTGAGGTTTTCAATTCCAATCTTGCTCCCAATCCTATTCATTACCTGGCTGGTATTCTTTGCTTTTGTTTAAAACCAAAACAAACAGTAGGTTTTACCTGAGGTTATGAATCTACTTCAATTCAACGTTTAAATTTATTACCCTACCTTTTGAAAGGTAGGGTAATAAAAATAACCTGATTATTTTGGCGATGGGAAGCCCCTTTAAAACTCTTATTGCTGAATTGAATTCAAATCAAGGGTAGATCACGGATGAAATTGAAGGGATATTATAAGGTATAGGGCCGAATAAAGCATTTTACTTTCCCTTAGAATTATTAAACCAAAACAACTCTTAATTCACCGAGGGTGAAAAAGATAAAAGGCCATTCAGGATTTCCTAAATGGCCTTTTATTATAATATAATCAGATTATATCAATTCTGCTACCACTTTTAATTTAGTCCCCGGAAGAAACCAGACTTTTTGATCCCCGGACAAGGAATAAGAATCAATAGATTCATCTTCTATAGCAATTTTCCCTTCTACCGTTGACTTGTAAAAAAGATTATTGACTACAGAGAGAATAATTATTTCCACAACCTTTCCCGACTGTTTTTTAACTTCAATCCGTTTGATATCTCCCTTTTCACCAGGCTTGAGCCGGTGTATCAAAAGACCTTGTGTCTCCTCGGTTTCATAGGATGCAGCCAATGCTGCTTTGTTGATATCCGCTTGGAAAAAGAAATCCAGTTCCTGTCTCCAAGTCAAACTATCCAAGACAAATTTCACCGATTCAGTTTCATCATTAAAGCGAATTTCTTTGTGGACTTCCGCAGCGCCAAGCTTTTCGATATTTTCTTCTAAGAAATCGGAAAGTGGAAAGTAGGCTTCAATCTGTGTAGGATTAGCAAACACCACTTTTTCCTCATCACTGCAAGAAACCAAACAGCCCAGCGTTAGAAAAAGACACAATACTTTTTGGCAATTGCCCATGGTAATTAACCTTTCAGAAGAACGTCTCCGGTCATTTCGCTTGGTTTGTCTACACCAATTAATTGAAGAATTGTTGGCGCCAAGTCTCCTAATTTACCGTCATTTACCTGTAACTGGTCATGTTTATCTACCATGATGCAAGGCACAAGGTTGGTGGTATGAGCTGTATTGGGTGTGCCATCTTCATTAAGCATGACATCACTATTGCCATGATCGGCTATAACAATAATGGTATAATCATTGGCAAGGGCTGCTTCAATTACTGAAGAAGCACATTCATCTACTGCCTCACAGGCCTTTACTGCCGCATCAAAGACCCCCGTATGACCTACCATGTCTGCATTGGCAAAATTCAAACAAATAAAATCAGCTTCTTTTTTGGGAAGTTCCTGGTTGATCTTTTTTGCAATCTCAAAGGCCGACATTTCCGGTTGCAAATCATAAGTAGCCACTTTAGGACTATTGCACAATATTCGGTTTTCCCCTTCAAATTCTTGTTCTCTACCTCCGGAAAAGAAGAATGTTACATGCGGGTACTTTTCGGTTTCGGCAATTCTGATTTGCTTTTTATTATTTCTTTCGAGAACTTCTCCTAAGGTATTTTTGAGGTTATCCTTTTCAAAAACTACTCCTATATCTTTGTATTTCTCGTCATACCTACTAAAAGTGACATAATCGAGATCAAGCTTTTTCATGTTGTAATCAGGAAAATCTCTTTGTGTCAATACTTCGGTAATCTCTCTACCCCTATCTGTTCTAAAATTAAAACATATTACGGTATCTCCTTCTTCTATGGACGCCAAAGGTTTGCCTTCCTCATCCACTTGAATGATGGGTCTTATGAATTCATCCGTCACCCCATTGGCATAGGATTTCCGAATTGCAGACAACATGTCTTTGGATTTTTCACCTTCACCGTTGACCATGGCATCATATGCCAATTTGACTCTTTCCCATCGGCTATCCCTATCCATGGCATAATACCTACCAACAATAGAAGCCACTTTCCCTGCGGAATTTTCACAATGATTTTTAAGGTCTTCCAGAAACCTTAAGCCGGATTTTGGATCAGTATCCCTTCCATCGGTAAAGGCATGTATAAATACATTTTCATCCAAACCATTGGCCTTGGCAGCATCACATAGCCCTTTTAGATGGTAAATGTGCGCATGCACCCCCCCGTCAGATACCAGCCCGAGAAAATGGACTTTTTTACCATTGGCTTTGGCTTTAGCAAATGCTTCTTTTAATACCGGGTGATCATTTAAATCCCCATCTTTTACTGCATTATTTATTTTAACCAAGTCCTGGTAAACCACCCTACCGGCTCCGATATTCATGTGACCAACCTCTGAATTGCCCATTTGGCCTTCAGGCAGACCTACTGCCAAACCTGAAGCTTCTAATTTAGAATGAGGGTATTTTTCAAATAAACTGTCGATAAAAGGCGTTTTGGCTTTATCAATAGCAGAAACTTCCGGATTAGGAGCAATACCCCATCCATCTAGTATCATCAATAAAACTTTTTTATCCATGTCTTTTTCTATTGGTTTCTATCAAATAAAATTCCGAAAGAAGCACTGTATTTGCACCTAAAATTCATTAGTATACGCATTCCAGTAATTCATCCATTACCACGCAAATATAAGACAATTAAAGATAGAGGTCAGCAAATTGAGGAATATTATCCATGAGGGATGGTCAAAAATAAACCTTGTAAAATTTCCTTAAACAAAATTTCATTTTACTGATATATTGGTCTGGAATTTGATAGAGATTTGAAATGTTACGCTTTAATTCAAAATTTTTACTTCTAGGTGTTTTCTTATTTGCCCATTTATTTGTAGGCTTGGCACAAGAGAAAAATGCATCACTCATCACCGCATTTCAAAAGGGTTCGAGTAAAGCCCTTTCTTCTTTTTTAGGCAAAATGGTTGAAATCCGATTTGACAATAACAAGAAAGATTTCTCAAAAAATCAGGCAGAAATTGTTCTGGCCAAATTTTTCAAGAACCAACCGGCAAGGAGTTTTAAATTACAAAAAGAAAAAAAAATTGATGCTAAAAACAGCTTTCTAATAGGTACTTACACTTCTGTCAACAATCAATATAGTGTATTGATTAAGGGCAAAGAACAAGATAACGGAAGATGGCTGGTAAATAGTCTTGATTTTGTTAAGAAATAAATTATCCTGTTGGTAGGAAATATTTTCTTATTTTTGACTTATCATGAAAGACTATATTACAGCAGAAGGGTTAAATCAATTTATAGATGCCGCACTTAAGGAAGATGTAGGTGTGGGTGACCACTCCACATTGGCATCCGTGCCTTCCAATCAACAAGGAAAAGCAAGCCTTTTAATTAAAGAGAAAGGAATCATTGCCGGATTGACCTTGGCTAAAAGGATATTTAATCACTATGACCCCAATCTGGAAGTAGACTTACTGATGAAGGATGGGGATGCTGTAAACCATGGTGATATTGGTCTAACCGTCTCAGGAAGCGCCCAATCCATACTTACTACTGAAAGGCTGGTATTGAACTGCATGCAAAGAATGAGTGGTATTGCCACCAAAACGCATCGTTTCAATCAACTAATTCAACATACAGCAGCCAGGTTACTGGACACTCGCAAAACTACTCCTAATTTCAGAATGCTGGAAAAATGGGCAGTGGCAATAGGGGGAGGAAAAAATCATCGGTATGCGCTGTATGACATGATTATGCTCAAGGACAACCACATTGATTTTGCTGGAGGAATAGCTGAAGCAATCAATGCTACCCAAGCTTATTTGAAAAAACATAAGCTGGACCTAAAAGTAGAGATTGAAACCAGAAATTTAAAAGAGGTAAAGGCTGTACTTGAATTAGGCGGTGTAGACATCATCATGCTTGACAATATGTCGCCCCAAGAAATGAAAGAGGCGGTTAAGCTTATTGATAAAGAATACACAACCGAGGCCTCCGGGGGAATTAATGAAAGCACCATCGTCGCTGTGGCCGAGTCTGGAGTCGATTTTATCTCAGTGGGGGCTCTTACCCATCAGGTTCAAAGTTTAGACATTAGCTTAAAGGCCGTAAAGTATCATCCGCAAACTGAAGATTAACTAAATGCGCATAATGTCCGCCTTCTTTGACACTTAATACCTCATGGTTTCCTTCTTCGATAACTTTCCCATCTTTGATCACATAAATCCTATCTACCTTCCTTATGGTGGACAATCGATGTGCTATAATTATGGTGGTTCTTCCCTTCATTAATTGATCCAATGCTTCTTGAACCAAGGATTCCGTTTCGGCATCTAGAGAGGAGGTAGCTTCATCCAATATTAAAATGGCAGGATCCTTTAATATTGCCCTGGCAATGGCTATTCTTTGTCTTTGCCCACCAGACAATTTGATTCCTCGTTCACCTACCAAAGTATCAAAACCATCAGGGAATTTATCAATAAACTCCAATGCATTGGCCTGTTTGGCAGCCTTTACTATTTCGTCATCACTGGCACCGGGCTTGGCATACCTGATGTTTTCTCGGATAGACCCACCAAACAACAAAACTTCTTGTGGCACCATTCCAATATTCTTTCTTAAACCCTGAGGATCCCAATCTGCAATGGATTTTTCATCCAATAAAATGGCTCCGCTACCCAGGTCATAAAACTTAAGCAACAGTTGAATAATGGTAGATTTTCCGGCTCCACTATGCCCTGCCAGCGCAATTTTTTCTCCCGGTTGTGCATGTAAGGATATCCCGTCCAACACCCGATATTCAGGCCTGGTGGGATAATGAAACATTACCTTATCAAACCGAATAGATCCTTGGATAGGACTTGCCGGGCTTAGGCTTTTTTGCTCTTCTGTTTTTTCATTTAAAATTTCTAACACTCTTTCAGAAGAACCAATGGCCTTTTGAATTTGTCCGTAAATATCTCCCAAACCGGCAATAGACCCACCAATAAATGTGGTATACAAAACGAAGGAGACGAGGTCACCCACACTCATCTCTCCTGCACTTACTAAAGTAGCCCCATACCATATTACAGCTACGATACCTCCAAATAGAGCGAAAATAATAAAAGAAATAAAAGCACCCCTAAATCCTGCAGCTTTTAATGCAACCTCCACTACACTATTGAGCTTATTTCTATAACGGTTAATTTCATAATTTTCACCGGTAAATGATTTTACTGTCGCAATGGACTGTAAGGTTTCTTCCACCACCACATTGGCTGAGGCAAGGGTATCTTGGGTTTTCTTGGATAGCTTCCTTATGAATTTCCCAAATATCATCGCTATTACCACCAATACCGGAATCGTAATTAACATAAAAAGAGTCAGCCGAGGTGTGGTATAAAACAGAAAGATTATCCCGGCGATAAGTGTAATGATTTGTCTTAGCAATTCTGCCAAGGTTATAGAGAAAGTGTCTTGGAGCATTGTGACATCGGAAGTAATCCTACTGATAAGCTCACCCGTTCTTCGCTGATCAAAGAATGTCATTGGCAATTTCACCAAGCGCTCATACAATGCTACCCTAATGTCACGCATGGAGTTTTCACTGACCTTCGCAAAAAGCCAAACTCTAAAAAAAGAAAATATACTTTGAATAAATAATATCCCAATCAATACAAAGGCAATTCCATTGATATCATTTATTATCCAATCTTTCCCTGAAGCGGCATCAATTAACTTACCTGCTACATAAGGAAAAGTCAATAACATCAAGCTGGAGAAAAACAAAAAGACCATCCCAATGATAAATGGCACTTTATAAGCCATGGCAAACCTGAAAATCCCAAATAGCTTTTCGAAGTTCTTTTTATTTAATTTTCTTTTGTCGCTTTCTTCTATAGGTAAACCTCTTTGCTTAGCCATTGATAATACTATTTTTTACCTGTTAATAACTTTAGTTTTACTTTTTATTTTGGGTGAATAACCGGCCCAAACGGCGAAAAAATTGCTTTTCTTTTTCCCAGAAAAAAGCAAATTGCCCAAAAATAAAACCATATATCAAAAGGAATAACTGATATAATGGCAATACCAATAAAAGGTAAATAACCGTTTTCAAGAAACTCCCTTCACTGGCATCGAAGCCTAAAAAATCGAAAATGGGTTGCTTAATCAATAAAATGGTGAAACCAGTACAAGCAAACACAACCAAAACCAGTACTACCTGCCAAAGACTTTTTAGTTGCCATTTGGTTTGGAGTTTTTTTAGAAAATTGGATTTGTTTGCTTGTGGCTCACCCATCTACGTACTTTTAACTGAAGTCAAACAGGCCATTATTCAGGCACTGTAAGGCTTGATTTTTATGTTTTCCATCAACTAACAAGGATACATTGTGCTTGCTTCCTCCGTAGGAGACCATTCTCAATGGAAATTCTTCCACACTATCAATAATTTTATTGAGGACCTGTTTTTCTTCCATAATAGAATTACCAACAATGCAGATAATGGAAAGGTAATGATCAACTTCCACTTTCCCCAATTTCTGCAATTCAGCGGTAATTTCCTTTAAATGCGAAATATCATCAAGGGTTAATGATATGGCCACCTCCGAAGTGGTAATCATATCAATAGATGTTTTGTATTTTTCAAATATTTCAAAAACCTTCCTTAAAAACCCATGGGCCAAAAGCATCCGACTGGATTTTATCTTAATGGCCGTAATACCATCTTTGGCAGCTATTGCTTTGACACCAACAGAACCTTCTCCTTCCCCCGTAATGGTGGTCCCTGCTGCACTAGGCTCCATGGTATTGAGAAGTTTCACCGCCACATTGTGAGATTGGGCAGGCCATATAGAAGCCGGATGTAAAATTTTCGCACCAAAATAGGCCAACTCAGCCGCTTCATCAAAAGACAGTTGAGCAATCGGTCTGGTTTGATCTACCACCCGAGGATCATTGTTATGCATCCCATCAATATCAGTCCATATCTCCACCACAGAGGCGGACAAAACTGAACCTATCAATGAGGCCGTATAATCACTTCCTCCCCTTTTGAGATTGTCCACCTCATTCAGGTGATTTTTGCATATATAGCCCTGTGTGATAAAAATAGTTTCATTGGGATAACCCGCCAATATAGCTTGAAGCTTTTCGCCAATTCTACCGAGGTTGGGTTCATCATTTTCATCAATGCACATGAACTCAAGTGCGGGTAAGAACACTGCAGGAATTTCATTTTCCTGAAGCAAGGTATAAAACAGCTTGGTGGATAGTAATTCCCCCTGAGCCAAAATATCCTTATTAATGGCTTCATTAAAGGATATCTTAAGAATTATATTCAAAAACTCAAAATGCTCATTAATGATTTGCAAGGCCTTGGCCTTTCCCGCATCAGAGCTCAATAAGTCTTGATGAAATTTAATGTAATGCTCATGGAGACTTTGAATTTTTTCCTTGGCCTCATCCTTTTTCCCTGCAGACAAAGATTCTCCTATCGCTACCAAAGCGTTGGTAGTACCGGACAAGGCCGATAGCACCACAATTTTCTTTTCATCATCTACTGTGATCAGATCTTTTACCTGATGCATTCTTTCCGGCCTTCCTACAGAAGTACCGCCAAATTTCATGATTTTCATTAGAATACCAGATTTATGATATATGTTTTTATTAGCTGGCCTTAAAAGCCTAGCATTTTTATCGCCGTAATGGCTGCTTCATCTCCCTTATTACCATGTTTACCTCCTGCTCTATCCAAAGCTTGCTGCTGATTTTCCGGAGTCAAAACACCGAAAATCACCGGCTTGTCATATTTTAATCCTACTTGAGTAATCCCATTGGCTACGGCATCACAGATAAAATCAAAATGACGTGTTTCACCTTGAATAACACAACCCAGACATATCACGGCATCTATTTCCTCGAGTTTTGCCAACCACTGCGCTCCTAGAGAGAGTTCAAAGGATCCCGGAACGTTCTTTCTATATATATTCTCCTTTTTTGCACCATAGCGCAAAAGGGTTTCAACTGCTCCACTATAAAGCGAAGAAGTAATTTCATCATTCCATTCAGCCACCACAAGGGCAAAGGTCTTATCACTTATATCCTGAATATTTTCTTGGGTATGCTGACTTAAATTTTTTAATGAGGTAGCCATAAGTTTACTATTAATTCACAAAAAAAGAGTAAAACCAATCAGGTCTTACTCTTTCTTATCAATGATTTAATTCATATCAATTAGAAGCCAGACCTTGGAGGCGGGCTTTATGCTTTCGCGCTTCACTGTATTCATAAGCATTTGAATACTTTGTTTCTATTTCTTCATAAGTAGCAATGGCTTGATCCAAGTCACCTGCTTCTTCATAGGCGAGAGCCAATTTAGCTAAATATTTTGGGGTGAAAAACTCATTGACTTTATAATTGGCAGCATCTTTATAATAATCAATGGCAGCATCTAACTCGCCAAGCTCCATATAGGCATCGCCAATTAATGAATAAGCATGTGCTTGTACTAGAAAGTCAGAAGATGAAAACTTTTTCAAATGCTCGGCTGCTGACTGAAATTCACCTGTGGACAAGTAAATAGAGCCCACATAGTAATGAGCCAGATTGGATGCGTCTGTTCCGCTGTAATCATCAATAATAGTGAGAAATCCGGGTTCCACACCATCTCCATTTAAAGCAAAGTCTAAACTATCCTGTTCGAAATAGTAAACCGCTTGGAACATTTCTCCTTGAGCCTTCTCGTTTTGATTGGCTTTATGTATCTGAAACCCAACAATCCCGGCGATAATTAAAATTACCGCGCCAATGGCTCCACCAACAAGTTTGGCGTTGTCCTTTAAGAAGGTTTCACCTCTTCCAAGGCGGTCTGCAATCGCTTCCGGATTCTCAAGAAGCTCATTGGATGTATCAGTAGTCGGTTTCCCTTTTTTGGTCTTTTGAGTGGCCATCATTTTTAATTTTGAGTGGCAAATATAGATTATGTTTTAATGAATAACAAAACTATTGTGGCCTGAGCAGTAAAAAATGAATAAGTATGGTTAATCTTAGCAATATTTTTTACCCTTTTACCAGGCTCTCACTTCCTTAGCATTGCTTGCCTTATTACTTTTTCTTCCCCAAACGCATCAACTTCAACCCTAGTTTTGCAGGGTTTTCTGAACTCTCTTATGAAAAATTGCAATCGCTAGAAAATCATGCTGATTGGGAGATTTCAGCGTGGTATCGGTATGGTGAAATCGATAACAGCAAGGAAGAGGCCGATTTTGAAGCAATTTCAGGAGTAATAGTAGGAGCTATGGCTATTTCGGGTAATGGCTGTAATCCCTCCCTTCCTATCCTGTCAATAAATAAAAATGCCTCACCTTCAACCGTTTTTGAAAGTGAGGCATTTGATTAATCTAGCTTCCTAAGATTTCCAAGGCCCTGTAATGGCCAAGGTTATTCCCGGTCCTTGTATGTTTACAAAATAAGTTTTTCCGGATGGTGAAAACACTCCTCCGGCTAATTCCGACTCAAAGCCTACATTTTCTGCCAAATGATACAATTCACCTTCCGGTGTAACACCTACTAGGAATGGATGTTTGTGGTCCTCACATAAAATAACATCTCCCCAAGGAGCCACAGCCAGGTTATCACAATTTTTCAAAATCTCCCTGTCTTCAGACTCAACGAATAGGGTCAACTCTCCGGGATTATTTTTTTCCTCCGGTTTTCCTTCATCCGGACTTGGGGTGTAACGAAACACCTGACCTGCTCCAATTTTACCCCCATTGGTACAAGCAAAATAAACCTCCTTGTCTCCATACCATATACCTTCCCCTCTGGCAAAAACTGCAGCACCTTTGTCAAATCCTTGGAAACGGAGGTCATCTTCCGGGCTTTCCACATTTTCAATATCAACCCATGTCACTTTATGCCTTTTCATTAGCGGAAACACCGGACCTTCACTGTCTTCCCAGTTTCTGGTATCCCTGCTTTTTTCTCCCACAATAACAAGTGCCTGCAGCTTTCCTCCTTTATGAAGCTGGCCTGGCCTATTGGGAATGTACCTGTAAAATATACTGTCTCCTCGGTCTTCTGTAAGGTAAACCACTCCTGAAGCAGGGTCTACAGCTACCGCCTCATGATTGAACCTTCCCATAGCTTTAATAGGTAGTGGTTTGGCTCTTTTGATTTCCTCGGATGCCGGCACCTCAAATACATAGCCATGGTCTTTTTCCAAACGTCCCTCATAACCTCCTTTTTTCAAGGTGCTTTCTTCACATGTAAGCCAAGTACCCCATGGAGTAATTCCACCAGCACAGTTTCTGACGGTTCCAGCCAAACTCATATATTGTTTTTCAAGTTCCCCTGTATCCTCATTGTATACAAAGGTTGAAGTACCTCCCAAGCTTGGCAATAAACCTTTTCCATAATCATAAAAATCTTTGGAACTAATTTTATCTACCAATTCATTGTTTTTTCCAAAACCAGAATTTTCTAATGAATCAGGACTAAGTTCATGGTTTCGGACAACTATGGTACGTCCATCTTTTCCTTGAAAAGCCCCCATACCATCTGAGGCCCCGGGTAGATAAAACCCATCGTCCATTTTATCTCCCTTGGTTGTAAGCATTTTATATGAAAATCCTTCAGGTAAATTTAAAATACCTGCCGGATCCTTTATTAAGGGCCCATAACCTAAAGTAGTCGGTGTTGCTGCTTTTCCTATAACTTGTTTGGGGTTAATAAATTGATACAACCCCATAAAGCCAAGTGTAGCCATTCCAGAGGTTTTAATAAATTTTCTTCGTGTGTCTTTGTTAGATGGATTCATATAAAATTTACAAAATGGTTATTACTTACTATACGCCAAAATCCAGAATCATACCTCATTTCTCAAAAAGGATTTCCCTCCATATAATGGATAAGCAGTTTAATAAATATCAAAAGAAATACCTATCCCTTATCTGTTAACGGTCAAAATCAACTCTCTTCCTTAACTTAATCGAATTTAAAGCCAATATGCGTCTTTCTGACGAAACAAATTTCATGTAATCTTAACCTATTGTAAACACAATCATTCAGTATCCTCATTATCTATTTATTAATATTTACTGCCTGAAAACACCTAAAAATTAACCATTTGACCACGATTAATAGCGATAGAAAACTATTTAAACTAAATCATCCAACCCGCTTTATAATCAATCTCATTTAAAAACATTAGCCAACTGAAGGCAATGCAAGTACGCTAGGTCTCTATAACCTTTTGGGCTTCCAATAGCTAGCAATTACCTTTGTGAATCAACCAACTAATTATGGAACAAATAAAAAATGATAAAAAAGAGGTTTTAATGGCTGCACTGTATCGCTGTCAAAATCCTTTTGTCATTGCGCAGATCGAAAGCCTATTGGAAAGAGAGCAAGTACTTGCCCCCATAGGAGCAATTTCCGAAGACTACCCCCTCTTGCTCCAAGTAAAATCATATAGAGACACCTCATTACAAACAAACCTCAAGGTTCGCTCAGTGAACCTTTTGACTAGTTACCAAAATTGGACTGTCTGGCCTAAATTCATCGTCTCCTTTATCATGCTTATTATCTCTGCGGCCATCATCAATAACTTTTCTTACGAAGAAGGGACCTTACAATATTCCAACTTTATTTCCGGAATGGTAATGATATACGGAGGTCTGTGGACCTTTTTCATAATGGATGCCCTAATCGTGCTGGTGTTGGCTTATACAGGCAAAGTAGAAATTGCTCAGAGTTCGCTGATCAGAAAAATATTTTGCTTGATTTTCCCACCAATAGCCATTGGTCAGCGCAACTTAGTTGAACCGGAAAAAATATGGTTACCATTTTATAATTGGTCAAAGTGTAATGAAGGATTATACAATCACTTAAAAAAACAATTCTCAATTCCCATGATTATTATCGCTTTATTAATTATCCCGGTATTGTTAATTGAGTGGCAATTTTATGAAGAGGTTGAAAATTTTCTAAACACCGACCTATCTTTCCTTCTTGGATTGATTCAAGGTTTTATCTGGTTTGCTTTTGCCTTTGAATTTTTGCTATTGATCGCAATTACGGATAATAAATTCTCTTACATCAAAAGAAACTGGATTGACCTGCTCATCATTTTACTTCCATTTGTCTCCTTTGTCAGGTCTTTAAGACTGGTAAAGGTGGCCAAAATCACTCAACTTTCCAGAGGTTATAAGCTTAGGGCTTTATTAATGAAAGCACGCGAGGGATTTATTTTTGCTAGCTTCTTTTCCAGAATAATGGCTGTGAAACCGGATTTTCGATTAAAAAAACTAATGAAAAAATTAAATGAAAATCAAAAAGAAAGAGAAATAATTGAAGAAGATCTGGCCAAACTATGCAAATGGCTTGTTGATAAAAAACAGACCAATCCATAGTATATCTGATTAAAGAACTTTAAATATCTTTACCTACAGATATCCCCTTCAAACTAATTTTAGGTATATTGAAGCTCTTTTCAACTTCATAAATATTTCAAATGTCACTTAAAACTATTCTAGGGTTTCTCCTTTACGGGATGCTTCATTCAAACCTACAAGCACAAGAAACCTTTGAAATTTCTCCCTCGGTAAAAAAAATAGTTTTTCTGGGAAACAGCATAACCTATTCAGGTCAATATGTGGATTATGTTGAAAGCTATTTGAGGCTAACCTATCCTGAGAGGGAATGGGATTTCATTAATGTAGGGCTTCCAAGTGAAACGGTTTCAGGCCTCTCGGAAGAAGGCCATGCCGGAGGAAAATTTCCAAGACCAGACCTGCATGAAAGATTAGATAGAGTATTAACTGAATTGAAGCCTGACTTGATTTTTTCTAATTATGGAATGAATGACGGGATTTATCTTCCTTTTAACAAGGAGCGATTTGAAGCCTATCAGAAGGGTCAGATAAAGCTACATGAAAAAGCCAAAGCCATTGGAGCAGACATCATCCACAGCACACCTCCTGTATACGATCCAAAGAAAGGAGCAGCTTATGCTAACGTTTTGGATATTTACGCATCTTGGCTGCTTAGTCAGCAGTACACTGAAGGTTGGAAGGTCGTCGATATGCATTGGCCAATGAGAAAATTCCTAGAAGATCAAAGAAAAACTGACCCTTCTTTTGAACTGGCAAAGGATGGGGTTCATCCGGCCGATCTGGGGCATTGGATAATGGCAAGAAACCTGTTATTCGGTATTGGCGAAATAGATTACCTTACGGAGGATCAACCTTCGGTTGTTTTTAAGAAATTCAATCATGGGTTAGAAGTGTTGTCGCTTGTAAAAGAAAGACAAGCAATAACCAAAGATGCCCTATTGAATCATATCGGTCACAAGCGGCCGGGTATGAGAGAAGGGCTAGCATGGGAGGAGGCTCAAATAAAAAGGAAAGCAACCCTTCAAAAAATTAACGAACTTATTCGGGAAAAATAATCCGACAAGCCTTGACAAATTAGAAGTGATATTGCCAGTATAGGGTTCACTCTAAGATCCTGAAACCAAGAAATAGGATTGACAGACCAAAATTTTGGGTTCATGCTGTTTACCCTTAGGTTTAAAAGCTGCGGAATAAGGCAAAGACCTCCTATAAGTACCTGTATTGGACAACATAGGCGCGCATTACCTACCCCTCAGGTTATAAATCCATTTCGTTAAAATAGGTGTATAAAAAAAGCCGGTCGCGTAGGCAACCGGCTTCTCAAATATTAATGTTCTCAATTACTATTTTCCTTCGAGCGCATTTGCTCCCGCAACGATCTCAAGAATTTCGTTGGTAATAGCAGCCTGTCTGGTTCTATTATAAACAAGTTTCAAATCTTTCAATAGATCAGCAGCATTATCTGTTGCTTTGCTCATGGCAGTCATCCTAGCGCCATGCTCAGAAGCATTGCTGTCAAGAATGGCCTTATAAAATTGAATTTTCAAAGAATTAGGCACCAACTCTTCAATGATATAATCCTTGGAAGGTTCAAAGATATAGTCCTGTTGGGATATATCCTTTTCCTCTTCTTCCATTTTAGCAATAGGTAAGAATTGTTCTTTCACAACAAGCTGAGTAGCTACGTTTTTGAACTGGTTATAGACCAAAATCACTTGATCGAAATCCCCATTCACAAAACCTTCCATAACATATTCAGCGGCTTCTTTTACAGGTTCGAAAGTAATGTTTTCAAACAATCCTGCATGATCTGAAACCAAAGGATAATCTTGTTTTTTAAAGAAATCTAGGGCCTTTTTACCTACGGGCATCACCGTGATATTCTCGCCTTGATGCTCTTGAATTACAACATTCGTAGCTTTAATAATATTGGAATTAAAAGCACCACACAAACCTTTATCGGAAGTTATGGGTACAATTAACAAATTACTTACACTACGTTCCTGAGCATATACAATATCAGACACTCCTTCAGCACCTGAAGATATATTATTTAGGATGGAAGTTAGTTTTTGAGAATAGGGTCTCATCTGCACAATTTTCTCTTGTGCCCTTCTCAGTTTAGCAGCCGCCACCATTTTCATAGCTTTGGTAATCTGCTGGGTAGAGCTTACCGAATTGATCCTTTCTTTTACTTCCTTTAGATTCGCCATAATTATTCTATATCCTTCTTATATACTGTTTAAGACCAGTGCTAATTAAGCTGAGAATTTTGGAGCCAGCTCCTCAACAGCTTTTTTAAGCAAATCGCCTGCAGTATTTAGGTCTCCTTTATTGATCGCTGTAAGGGCTTCTGGGTATTGAGCGGTGATAAGATTATAAAAATCTTTTTCAAAAGCCCTAACTTTTCCTACAGGAACGTTGTCTAGCAAGCCTCTGGAAGAAGCGTAAATGATTGCAACCTGAAGGTCTACTCGCACAGGAGAATATTGTCCTTGTTTTAGAATTTCCTGATTTCTTCTTCCTCTTTCAATGGTTCTCTTGGTAGTAGGGTCAAGATCAGATCCAAACTTAGAGAAAGCTTCCAATTCACGGAATGCAGCTTGATCAAGTTTCAAGGTACCCGCTACTTTTTTCATGGATTTGATTTGTGCATTACCACCTACCCTTGATACAGATATACCTACGTTAATGGCAGGACGGATACCTGAGTTAAATAGATTGGTTTCCAAGAAAATTTGTCCATCTGTAATGGAAATAACATTCGTTGGAATATAAGCAGAAACGTCACCCGCTTGCGTTTCAATGATAGGCAGGGCAGTTAATGATCCTCCTCCTTTTACCAAAGGTGCCAAAGAAGGTGGCAAGTCATTCATCTGCTTTGCAATTTCATCAGAAGAGTTAATCTTAGCTGCTCTCTCCAATAATCTGGAGTGAAGGTAGAACACATCACCAGGATAGGCTTCACGTCCCGGAGGTCTTCTAAGCAACAAAGAAACTTCACGGTAAGCTACTGCTTGTTTGGAAAGGTCATCATAAACCACCAAAGCAGGCTTTCCTGTATCTCTAAAAAATTCGCCAATAGTGGCACCTGTAAATGGAGCAAAGAATTGCATCGGTGCAGGATCTGCAGCGGAAGCACTTACAACTACGGTATAAGGTAGGGCACCTCCTTTTTCAAGAGCAGCTACCACATTGGCAACTGTAGAGGCTTTCTGACCGATGGCTACATAAATACAGAATACGGGCTCACCTTTGTCGTAAAATTCTTTCTGGTTAAGGATGGTATCAATCGCAACAGCAGTTTTACCTGTTTGTCTATCACCAATGATCAATTCACGCTGTCCTCTTCCAATTGGAATCATGGCATCAATAGATTTGATACCGGTTTGTAAAGGTTCGGTTACCGGTTGACGGTAGATTACACCTGGAGCTTTTCTTTCAAGAGGCATTTCGTAAAGGTCTCCTTCTAAAGCGCCCTTTCCATCGATAGGAACACCTAAAGTATCAACAACCCTTCCCAACATACCATTACCTACATTAATGGAGGCAATCCTTTTGGTTCTTTTGACGGTATCTCCTTCTTTTACCGACTTAGCGTCTCCAAAGAGTACAGCACCAACATTGTCTTCTTCCAAATTGAGAACCATGGCTCTTAAACCATTCTCAAATTCGATCAACTCACCAGCTTGCGCTTTAGAGAGTCCGTAAATACGGGCTACACCGTCACCAACTTGGAGTACAGTACCCACTTCTTCCAATTCTGCTTGAGTCTTGGCTTCCGAGAGTTGCTCTTTCAATATTGCCGAAACTTCATCTGGTCTTACATCTGCCATTATTGTATAGTATTATTGATTACAGCTTAATTTCTTCTTAATATTTTTTCTCATACAGGTTCTGGGTAAGGTCCAGACGCAACTGTTGCAATTTACTTTTGATTGACTCATCAAGTTGTTTGTCTCCTACTTTAAGGACAAAACCACCTATTAAATTTGGATCAATCTTTTCTATGAGATTCACTTCATTTTTTCCGGAGACTTCTTTAACTATACCCTTAAAAGAGCTTCGCAATTCGTCATCCAATTGAATGGTGCTTACCACCTCTGCCGTTTGAATTCCCAGGTGATCATTGTATAACCTTAGAAATGCAGTGGCCATTTCAGGGAGAAATTCAGTACGACCTTTCTCCACCACTAAATCGAAAAATTTCAAAGTCAATGCAGAGGCATCTTTACCTATCAAAGACTTTAAAACCACAATTTTTTTATCAGAACTTATGACAGGGCTTTTAACCATGTCTGAAAAAGATGAATCTCCAGCATTTAAAGATAAAACGGTTGTCATATCCGACTTTACCTGATCCAATTCTTTTTTCTCTACTGCAAGTTCCAGCAGTGATTTTGCGTAACGAGATGCTACTTTGTATGCTGACATTCCGAGTAGATTAGTTTAATTTAATATCTTTCACAAATTCTTCTACCAACTCTTTTTGAGAAGCTTCAGTGGCAAGATTTTGTCTCATCAATTTCTCAGCAATTTTTAGAGAAAGTTCAGCAACTTGAATTTTAACGTCTGTCAATGCGGCCTGCTTTTCAGTTTCAATCACAGCTTTGGCCTCTTCGATCATTTTCGCTCCTGCCTTGGCTGCCTCTTCCTTGGATATCTCCATGGTTTGTGTGGCAAACTCATTGGCTGATCGCAATATCTCATCTCTTTCAACTCGGGCTTCTTGTAGCAAACGCTCATTGTCGGCTACTAGGTTTTGCATTTCCAACCTTGCTTTTTCGGCCTCACTAAGGGATGCCTCAATGCTGCTATCTCTCTCATCAAGTGCTGAGAGGATTGGCTTCCATGCAAATTTGGCTAAAATGAAAAATAAGATGGCAAAGGCTATCAGTTGCCAAATAATCAAACCTAATTCAGGACTAATCAAATCCATTTTGTGTATTTTTTTAAGCTAAAGATCAGTTTTGTTCAATCATTAAGAAAGGACCGGCCTAATGCCGGTCCAATTTTTTTCTAGAAAGTAATATTTCCATTAAGTGCAATAAGTAGACAAACTACTACAGCAAACAAGGAAACTACTTCAATAAGAGCAGCGATGATCAACATTGCAGTTTGGATTTTACCAGCTGCTTCAGGTTGACGTGCAATACCTTCCATGGCTTGCGCACCGATTTTACCAATACCCAGACCTGCGCCTATCGCAACAATTCCGGCACCGATACCTGCACCCATAAGTGCAAAACCGGCAGTCAATAATAATGAAGTTAACATACTCGTTTTTATTTAATTAAATTGAACAAAGAATTTCATAATTAATGCTCATGACCATGTTCAGCTACAGCTGAGCCAATGTACATGGCAGAGAATAAAGTAAATACATAAGCTTGAATGGTGGCTACCAATAGTTCTATCACATTGATAAATACTACCATAAATGTAGATGCCACCCCTACAGCGTAGGATTCAAAAACAAATATCAATCCTATAAAGCTTAGAATTACAATGTGACCTGCAGTAATCGCTACAAACAATCGAACAGTAAGTGCGAAAGGTTTGGTGAACAATCCAATGATCTCTACAGGAACAATTACCAACAATAGTGGAAGCGGCACCCCAGGGGTAGCCACCACATGTTTCCAATACTCTTTATTACCATTAAAATTGGTAATGAAAAAAGTGATTATCGCCAAGGAAAACGTTACAGCTATATTCCCTGTAAGGTTAGCTGCTCCCGGCATCAATCCCAGTAAATTCCCTACCCAAATAAAGAAGAATAAGGTCAACAGATAGGGAGTGAATTTCTTGTATTTTGGGCCAATATTTGGCTTTGCAATTTCATCTCGGACAAAAAGAACAATTGGCTCAATAAAAGAAGCAATTCCTCTTGGCGCTTTATTTGGATGCTTTTTGTAATAACCGGATGCAGACAGTGTAAGGTATAGCGTCACGACCAATATCAAAAACAACATGGCCACATTCTTTGTAATGCTCAGATCAATAAAGAACCTGCTTTCATCAACTGCCTTAAGTTTATCATGATCATCTATATAGTACCCATTTTGCTCAACGCCGAAATGATGCGTATCGGGATCTACAAATGAAGAAGAAGAATAAAACTCAATGCCCCTGTCTGATGAATAGATAATAACAGGAAGGGAGAGTGTTACATGCGTATGTCCTATGGTGGCAAAATGCCATTCATGGGAATCCTTAACATGATGCATGATGAAGCTTGTTTTATCTTCTTCACCATCGGAGGCAGCCATTGCTGCTGCAGAAAATGTCAGTAAAATTACTGACAATAAGATACTTAACCTGGTTAATTTGCGGACCATCAAAACAATTTTTATTGCCTATTTCGAATGAAGGCGCAAATTAGTTATTAAGCCGTACATATCAAACAATAAGTACAACAAATAAATCACAAAGAAATCAACCACAAACCAAAGTAAATTTTCGTGACCTAACCATAAAATAAAAAAAACAAAGATAATACAGCAAAACAATCTAATAATTGTCATTCCTAAAATGACAGAAACACTGGTAAAAGCTTCTAGTTTCATCAATTTTTCAGCTAAAAAACCCGTAACTCCTGTGAGAATCGCAAAAAATATAAGAATTGTATAGATTAAGGTATGCAACCATGGCCCAGGAAAGACCTGTTCAATAAGCCAAATAACTGCAAAAAGCAACAATGAAAAAAAGATCAAGCCCAACATTGGACTTTTTTTTACTAATGTCTTCATCTAAGTGAAATATCTATAAAGGATTGGTAAAGCGAAACCTACCTTATTTATTTTTCTTCGGAGCAATGGACTTAAAGAGTTGATAAAAAGCAAGAGCTGTAGAAAGAAAGCAACCCAATAATAAGTATAGTGGAAATTCCATGTTGCTCCTTAAATGTAACCTATACCCCAAATAGCTACCAAGTCCAATGATGGCACACATTTGAAATGCCAAACCGAAGTATTTAACGTACACCGGAGGCTCAGTTTGACGAGGCTTGTTTTTTGGTGTCCCCATCTTTTCTTTCCACTTTTAGTTGGTTATTGTTGCCCATATTGCATTTACCATTAAACTCTGCACCATCCTCTATGATTAATTTTTTAGTATATATATCACCATAAATCAATGCAGATTTTTTTAGGTATAAAGAATCTGAACAATATATATCTCCTTTGACCTCTCCGGAAATTTCTACATCTCCGGCCCTAACATCTCCATTTACCTTGGCGGACTCGCCAATGATAATTTTTTGTTGAGAATCTAAGGATCCATCCACAGTACCTTCTACTCGGATATTTCCCTGAGAACCTATATTGCCTACTATTACTGTTCCTAATGCCACAAGATTACTTGAAGTAACCAATTCCGTGGTATTTTTCTTATCATCAGTATTTTTTGCCATATCTAATCAAATGTAATAAATTCTTGAGGGTCTAGTGGGTTCCCTCTGTACCACAGCTCAAGATGCAAGTGCTGCCCGGTGGTCTGTTCACCGGTGTTTCCTATTATGGATATGATTTCCCCACCTCGCACAGGGTCACCAATAGATTTCAATATTACAGAATTATGTTTGTAAATCGAAATCAATTCATTGGAATGCTGAACGGCTACTACATGACCGGTCTCAAGCGTCCAGCTAGAGAAGATCACCGTCCCCTCTGCAATGGCTTTCACCGGTTCATTTTCACCTGCAACAATATCTACACCGAAATGATTTTGACCCGAAGAAAAACCACTCGAAACCACTCCTTTAACAGGTGGAAAAAAATAGTTATCGGTAAAAGTGCCACTACTTATCCTCCCAAAGCTCGACTCTTCAAGGGGCAATGATTC
The DNA here is from genome assembly GCF_054781075.1 of Cyclobacterium sediminis. Lineage (NCBI taxonomy): Bacteria > Pseudomonadati > Bacteroidota > Cytophagia > Cytophagales > Cyclobacteriaceae > Cyclobacterium > Cyclobacterium sediminis. The sequence goes on from NZ_BAAGVC010000011.1 coordinate 91,055, forward strand.
AAATTCTCCAATAATTTGCTTGGTAGCATCACTACTTTTATACAGGTCAATTTCTCCTCTATTTACCACTTGTTTGCTCGCTGTATCGGGAGTAGTTGGCGTGGTGTTTTCAAATTCGCCAGAAATAACATTCTGAATGTTTTTAACATACTGATCTTTGGCTTCCACCTCCATGATCAGTGAATCAATGGATTCAGACAAAGTATGAATCTTGACCATATTTTCTGTTTCTATATAAACAGGATCAAACCATCTGGCCAATAAAGTCTTTGACAAAAACAAAGATATCACAAAGCAGGCCATAAAAACCAGCACGAACAATAATCCTACCCTAACTTTCGTAATATTAAAAGAAGTAATGACTGAGAAGTCTTCCTCCTTTCTAATTACTATCAGGAACTTGGTTTCTATCCAGTCGTTTATTTTCTGTTTAAGGCTCAATTGACACTTGTTTAAGATATTTATTTTTTACAAAAATAGAATTTAATTCCTTTCGTTTAAATATTTATTCCAAAAGAACTAATTTGGACAAGAATTCAAACTCAAAAACATTGCAAAGGGTTATAATATTTTTCATACTAACGATATGCGTGAACTGTTTATCTGCTTGCTCCTCGCAGAAAGACACCTTCACTAATCGCTTGTACCATAACACAACGGCGAGATTCAATGCCTATTATTATGCCAAAGAGAAAATCTTAGAATTAGAAAAGGAAATAAAAAATGAGCACCAAGAGGACTTCTCTCAAGTCTTGCCCGTATTTTACCCTATTGATAGCAGTACCATTTCATCCAAAGAAGACCTTTTGAAGGAGGCAAGAGAAATGGCTTCTAAAGCTGTAGATTGGCATAAAATAAGTAAATGGGTAGCTCCTTCCTATTTTCTAATTGGCAAGGTCGACTATTACAAAGGAAAACATGAGGAAGCCCAAAATACTTTCAAATTCCTCAATGTTAATAGCTCCCAAGATGATGTAAGACATATCGCATTGATACAACTTTTAAGGTCTTTTATCGACCATCGCCAATTTGAAGATGCTAGTTTTGTTATAGATTTTCTTTCAAAAGAAGAAAATATCTCCGATGAAAATAAGCAATACCTGTACAAAACATTGGCTTATTATTATGAAGCCAGAGGAGAAACGGATTTAATGGCGCCATCTTTATTTAAATCACTGGAGTACACCTCCAACAAATCCGAGGCTTCCAGGATACACTTTATCTTGGCCCAATTGTATCAAAATTCTGGTTTAGATGCCTTTGCCTATGAATACTATCAAAAAGCGATTTCTGGAAGCCCAAACTATGAAAGAACATTTTTTGCTCAGCTCTATTCTCAACAAGTGGCTGAATTAGAACGAAGCAAAGATCTGAAACGGGTTCGTGAATACTATGATGATCTTTACAAAGACAATAAAAATATCGATTTTAGAGATGTTATTCTATTTGAAAAAGGTCGGTTTGAAAAAAAACAAGGCAATTTGGAGGAGGCCATCAAACTCTACATCTTGGCAGCAAAAGAGGAAGGGGAAAACGAACGTCAGAAAGGATATATTTACGAAGAACTCTCTAATGTCTACCTTAATGATAAAGAGGATTTTCTTAAAACAAAATATTACTTAGACAGTGCCCTAGCAAAGTTTAAAGAAACGGATAAAAATCATGGTGTCCTTGCTGCCCGTAAAGTAATCTTTGATCAATATGCGACCAACTACGAATTACTTACTTATAATGACAGCCTAATTCAACTTAGTCAGCTCAGTGCTGAAGAACAAGAAAAATATGTTGACAATTTTCTTGCATTGGAGGAGGAAAGACTGATCAATGAAGCGAAAATGGCCGAAGAAAAGAAGTCCCAGGGGATTTTTGAAAACTTGTTGGCCTTTGGAGGGGGCGGCGGATCTGGAGCCTCCTTTTATTGGGACAATCCAGTTGCCATTCAAAGAGGAGCATTGGAGTTTACACAAATCTGGGGCAACAGACCTTTGTCCGACAATTGGAGAAGTAGTGACCGAGGGTTTCAAGAGGCTGCCAATTCTGTAGAGAATAATATCAATATTGAAGAGCCTATGGAGGAGGAAGAAGAAAACAGCTTGGCTACCATCACAGCAAAACTTCCTGACAAAGCCTCCCTATTAAACCAGATCCCTAATACCCCCGAGGCAAGGGAAAAGATGGTAAATCAAATGGAAGAAGCTTATTTCAACTTAGGGAAGTTGCTCTATTTTGACCTCAAGCAATCTGAGAAATCAATTGAGTACTTAGAGGCCTTAATAGAAAAATATCCGGAAACATTAAAAAAGCCTGAAGCCTATTATACCTTATTCTTAGCCAATCAAGATTTGAATATTAATGCCGATAGATACGCACAATTACTGAATCAAGAATTTCCAAATTCTCAATTTACCAAATCCCTAAATAATCCCGATAAAGTCTCCGGCTCTCAAGCAAACCTGGCTTCAGGGGAAAATTATAAAGTTGCCTACCGCCTTTTTAAAGACAGGGCTTATGAAGAGGCTAAAAAAATTGTTAGACAAACACTCAATGAATATCCATTGACAAAAAATACGGATCGATTATTGTTATTGGATATAATGATCACCGGTCAATTAGAATCATTGGAAATTTATAAAAACAGACTTCAAGCCTATTTACAGCAAACCAAAGAAGAAGAGCTGTTGAACTTTGCAGAAAAATTACTGAAAGCCGTAAGCGAGGACAGCGAAGAGGCAACTATAGCAAACGCAGAGGAACCGAGTGAAAACGAGCTCCCTTCAGACATTTCAATAGTTAAACCTGAACCTGCTTCAGCAACTTCACCTTATAAAGAAGGCCTAAATCAGACCCATATTTTCATTTTACCTATGACTGAGACATTGGCTGAGAATGCCAATGATTTGACCGCTTCCCTAGAGAGTTTTCACAATGCCAATTTTGCCAATCAAAGGTTGAGAACTGGCACCATTTCACTTGGAAAGGATACAAGTATATTGATCATTAGTCCTTTTTCTAGTGCAGAAAAATCTTTAGGCTATAAAGAAGCCTTTTTAAACAGTTTTAATAATGAATCCTTAACTGAGGAAATAAAAAATAGTAGTTTTGTAATTTCAATTGGTAATTTCCAACAACTCAACAAAAGGAAAGACATTGAAGAATACAGGTCTTTCTATGAGAAAGCTTATTGACATCCAGTATGAGTAAAGTAAAAAATAAAAATTCAAAGCCTCTTTATGTTAAAATAATCAGGTATATGTGGCTTGCTTTCATTTTAGGATTGGCAGGATTTGTCTTGTTTGTGGTATCCGTAAATGCAAACTTCTTAGGCTTATTCGGAGAAATGCCCGAATTCGAATCACTTGAAAATCCCGATAGTGAATTGGCATCTGAACTATACTCTGCAGATGGGGTCTTATTAGGTAAATACTTTAGAGAAAACAGAACTCCGGTAACCTACAATGATCTTTCTCCAAATATTATCAATGCATTGATTGCCACTGAGGATGTAAGATTTGAAGACCATTCAGGGATAGACCCCAGGGCTTTGGGCAGGGTATTTGTCAAATCTATACTATTGATGCAAAAAAATGCAGGAGGAGGAAGTACCCTCAGTCAGCAAACGGCAAAAAACCTGTTTAAAACGCGTTCCGGAGATTCACAGGGGCTTTTAAGTAAGGTACCAATACTTAAAATGGTCATCATCAAAACCAAAGAGTGGATTGTGGCTACAAAGTTAGAAAGCGCCTATACAAAGGATGAGATTTTGACCATGTACCTAAACACTTCAGACTTTGGTAGCAATGCATTCGGTATTAAAACTGCTGCAAAGACATTTTTCAATAAAGACACAAGAGATCTGAATATATTGGAATCTGCTACTTTGGTAGGATTGCTAAAAGCACCCTCCTATTATAGCCCTGTATATAATGCAGAAAATTCAACACGAAGGCGGAATACGGTAATGGCTCAAATGAAGAAAGTAGATTTAATCTCCCCATCTCAATTTGACTCCTTAAGCGCAACGCCTATGGCGTTGGAATACCAAGTAGAAAGTCATAATGAAGGTTTAGCCACCTATTTCAGAGAAGTAGTCAAAGCAGATTTACTCCAATGGACCAAGGAAAATCTACAGCCGGATGGAAACAACTATGACCTTTTTGGAGATGGCCTGAAGATTTACACCACAATTGACAGTAGACTGCAGAAATATGCAGAAGAATCTGTTCAAGAACATATGTCGGAACTTCAGAAGAAATTTGAAGAAGAAATGGGTGATCGTGACCCTTGGATTGATAGTCGTCGAAGGGTAATTCCAAACTTTATTGAAAATGCTGTCAAAAGAACCCAGGCTTATCGAAATCTGAAAGCTAGGTATGGAGACAACACGGACAGCATTGAATACAAACTCAATGAAAAGAAAAAAATGAAGGTCTTTTCTTATGAAGGAAATATAGATACATTAATGAGTACCATGGATTCCATGAGGTACTATAAGAAATTTCTTCAAACCGGTTTTGTATCCATGGACCCCCATTCAGGGCACATCAAGGCTTGGGTTGGCGGTACCAACCATTCTCATTTTAAGTATGACCACGTCAAACAAGGAAAAAGACAACCCGGTTCTACTTTCAAACCTTTTGTGTATGCAGCAGCCATAGAAAACGGCTATGGACCTTGCTACACCGTGATTGATCAGCCGGTAGAAATCAATGTGCCCGATCAGCCCACTTGGAGGCCAAATAATGCAGATGGTAAATTTACTTATGAAAGAATGACCATCAGGTCTGCCATGTCTCAGTCGGTCAACTCAATTACAGCTTATATGATGAAAAAGCTAAGTCCTGAAGTGGTCGTAGAAACTGCCAAAAGAATTGGAATCACGAGTGAACTTGAAGCAGTACCTGCCTTGGCTCTGGGAACAGTGGATGTATCCATCATGGAAATGGTGGGAGCCTTCAGTACTTTTGTCAACAAAGGGGAGCACATCACTCCAATTTATATTGATAGAATAGAGGATAAAAACGGCAATGTATTGCACCAATTTATCCCTAGAAAAAGACCGGCAATGAGTGAAGAACATGCCTATATTATGGTCTATATGTTGAGAGGTGGAACGGAGGAAGAAGGAGGTACAAGCCAAGGCCTACCATGGAGCATAAGAGATGAAGGCAACGAAATAGGTGGGAAAACAGGTACTACTCAAAACGCCTCGGATGGATGGTACATGGGGATAACAAAAGACTTGGTCAGTGGTGTATGGGTAGGTGGAGATGACAGAGCCATACATTTCAGAAGCTGGATCAATGGTCAAGGTTCCAGAACTGCTCGGCCTATCTGGTCAAAATACATGAGCAAAGTATATGAAGACCCAAGCCTAGGCATCACCAAAGGTCCATTTCCTAAACCGGAAAGACCAATTAGCATAGAAATTGATTGCTCAAAATATGATCTTGAAACGGAGGAATATCAAGAGTTTGACTATGATGCAACTTCAACAGATTTCTAGGTTATACTCCTGATAAAATTTTTGAGCAATTACTTTTTGCCTACTGCAAATAGATAATGGATAAATAATAGTATAGAGGCATCAGGTAATGAAAAAATCAATTATTCCTTACCTGATGCTCCCTACATACAAGGTTAATCTAATAGGCCGTATATTGAGTATTTGATTACCTACAAACATATATTCAGCGATTAAATAATCTTACCACTGTCTCTATGGACATGCTTTCCCCTTCATATTTACCTGAAAACCACAATCAGTTGCCTGAATTACCCGGGGTATATAGGTATTACGATGCAGAGGGCAAGCTCATCTATGTAGGAAAAGCAAAAAATCTCAAAAAAAGAGTTGGTAGTTATTTTAGCAAAAGCGTAGGCATCAACCAAAAAACCAGGAAAATGGTGAGAGAGATCAGAAAGATTGAAATCACCATCGTTAATTCTGAATTTGATGCATTATTGTTAGAAAACAATTTGATCAAAAAAACGCAACCCAAATACAACATCCTTCTAAAGGATGATAAGACCTACCCTTATCTTCTCCTTACCAACGAACATTTCCCAAGGATATATGCCACCAGAAGAGTGATTCCCTCCAAGGGAACCTATTTTGGGCCCTTTGCAAGCGTAAAGGCCATGAACAATGTATTAGAGCTTATTCACTCATTATTTACATTGAGAACGTGTAGGTTAGATCTTTCACCGGAAAAAATCAGCAACGCCAAATACAAAGTTTGCTTGGAATACCATTTAGGAAATTGCAAGGGTCCTTGTGAAGGCTTACAAAAAGAAAAGGATTACCTGGCAGACATTGAACAAGCAAAAAACATTTTAAAAGGAAATCTTGGAATAGCAAAAACTTATTTTAAGGAGAAAATGACAGAAAGTGCTGCTGAAATGAATTATGAAGCAGCGCAAGGTTTTAAGGAAAAACTGGATTCATTAATCAATTACCAGGCCAAATCTCTTGTCATTAATCCAAACACAGACAGCTTGGATGTCTTTACCATTGTAAGCGAGGAAAAGTTTGCATTTGTAAACTACCTAAGAATAAAAAATGGAGCCATTACCTTAAGCAAAACAGTAGAGTTAAAAAAGAAATTGGACGAGCCGGATGAAGAGTTATTATTAACTGCTATCATTAGGTTAAGGGATCAGTTTCAAAGTGATGCAAAGGAGGTTTTGGTAAATCAAGAATTTAAAGAGAGTCCGGAGGGATTGTCACTGGTACAGCCTAAAATAGGAGACAAGAGAAAGCTCATTGATTTAAGCTTAAAGAATGCCCTCTATTATAAAAAAGAAAAGCTGTCTTTTGCGGATGAAGGTAAGGATAAGAAAAATAGGGTTATCCTTCAACTGAAAAAAGACCTTTCTTTAAATGACTTGCCTACTCACATTGAATGTTTTGACAATTCCAATATTCAGGGAACAAATCCTGTAGCCAGCATGGTGTGCTTTTTAAATGGTAAACCGGCAAAGAAAGAATACCGTCACTATCACATTAAAACAGTGGTAGGGCCGGATGACTTTGCCAGTATGGAAGAGGTAGTCTTCAGAAGGTATAAAAGGTTGGTTACTGAAGGAAAGCCTTTGCCTAAGTTGATTGTGATAGATGGAGGTAAAGGTCAGTTATCTTCCGCTGTAGCAGCTTTGAGAGACTTGGAGCTTTATGGTAAAGTACCCATCATAGGTATCGCAAAGCGTTTGGAAGAAATTTACTTCCCGGGTGATCAGTACCCAATTTACATCGATAAAAAGTCTGAATCTTTGCGGTTAATTCAAAGAATCAGAGATGAAGCCCACAGATTTGCCATCACTTTTCATCGTGACCTTAGAAGCAAAGGGGCCTTAAACAGTAAGCTATTGGCCATAGAAGGAATTGGGGATCTAACTGCACATAAGTTGTTGAAACATTTCAAATCCTATAAAAAGATTGAAGGTGCCTCAAAGGAAGAAATAATATCCGCCATAGGCAAAGACAAAGGCCTAAGAGTATGGGAGGCCATGCACAAAAAATAAGAGCAGGTACATTGCTGTACCTGCTCTTATTTTTTGTGAAAATGATTTTATTTTACCATTCCCAAAGGTTGTTTTCCCACTCTAAAAGCTCATACTCAAATTCAACTGATCTAAGATAAGCCTGAAGTTCCTGATTAGGGTTATTTGAATCAATCATATCTACAATTAACTCATTTTCCGGATTGGTATATTTCCTAACAACAGATCGAAAAAGCCTCATATCGAATGCTTGATTATAGGGTAGGTTTTTCGATATATTTTTGAAATTGGTCCACTCCCCATGTTCTTTGGTATCAAAATAATTATAAAAATCCCTAAACCTAATGAAAGCAATGGTCTTTTGACCAACTCCATAATTTGTTTCATTTGGCATTACCAATTCAAGATATTTTATATCAAACCTAACCTCAGAGCGATGTTTGTCAAATACAAAGTCTTCTCTAAAGTCCAGGTAATACAAATCCTTTACAAATATTGAATCTCCATTTTCTGCCGTCCAAAATCTAGTTTGAAAATCTGTAATGGAAAGTGGCTCTCTAAACTCTTCATCAGCGAACACTTCAATGGAATTATCTACCACCGCATTGTAAATATTCATCATGATTCCATCCCTCTTGAGGCCTCCTGTACCATAAAATGGCAGGTTGTATTTTTCCCGAAGATCAATTCTTCTCCACACACCAATTTGGTACATTTTATCAGAATCCCTTATGGGAAGAACTGAATAAACCGTATCCATGGAATAACCTCCATCACCAACATTCATTCCAGGATTACCGGAATTAGGGATATTTTGGGAAAATCCCGGCAATGCCGAGAAACAACACGCGACAATGCCAATTGCCAGTAGCCCAATCACTTTCCTTAATTCTTTCATGATTTCTTTCATTTAAATATAGAACGATTCACTAACCCGAATATTATTTAATCGGAATTGGAAAAACTTCGTTCACAGTACTTTTAATTTTGCTTCCTCTAAAATTAGTTCTTGTCACTTCCCTAACTATGACAACCAAACGATCTCCAGACTGTGCTTGTGCTAGTAAATTTCTTACTGCAATATTCTGGCCTGAAATGGATACACTTTCTCTAGGTACATCATTTCGGACAAGCCTTACTTCACCGGAAGAAACTTCGAAGTTGGCATCTCTAGGCATGGTCCTCCCAAACGTTGGCTCTGGAACTGCTCTAATCTGCAGATTTAACAAGCCATTGACAGGTGTTGAATTCTGTAAATCAATTTTCCTATCCCCATTAAAAGGCACTATTGAGGGTGCCGGAACAGGTTTAATATCATAATCCACCGAACCGATTTTATTACCTCCACTAGACACGCCAATAACAACTTTTCCTGAAGCCGCAGGAATAATGGTAACATCCGAAGGTCTTGAACCTTTGACAGCTTGCCCACCTGATACAGAGAAGTTAGGTGCATAAGTATTGCCCAAAGCAGGAACCTCAATAACCAAATCATTGGCACATTCAGCATACAACTGATTCACCACCTCAGAGCTTACTTTGATCACCGGTTGGGCCACGAAATAGTCATAATCAATGGTGAACACACTATCTTCTCCACCAATAGGTACGGTAATCTCACCTTTGAGTGATCTTGCCGCCAAGCCTCTATCATCATAATTTGATGCCGGAGCTACAGGGAATTTAATTTGACCAAAGCCTTCTTCTACCGGAACTTCTCTTCCATCAGCAGTCATTTTCAGCTCTGTAGAAGAGGAAGAAGATGCCAAAAACATTTCAGCTTCGAAAGTAGTACCTGCCGCCACCACATTTGAATTGGCAGCAATTCTTGCTTTCAACTTATCCGCTTCAAAGATAAAGGATCCTAGAGAATTGGTAATGGCTGTTAAGGCCTCACTCTCTATATTCAACACCTCATTTTGATGCTGGCTAATAATAGCTAAAACAGCACCGATTGGAGATTTGACATAATTTAAGTTTACATAATCCTTGAAATTTACATCAACATCATTTTTAAAAAGGTCGATTTCGTCTGCGTTCTTTGCTATTCTTTCAAAGGACATATTGATGTTTAATCCAGCCAATATTTGTTCAAGCTCTTCCGGAAAGGCATTCAATTTCTCCTGCATGTCATATCCTAGACGATTATTATTGAACAAATTTCCCGGAATGTCCACATTTTTTAGAGCCGAAGATTTATAGTTGCCTTGATCATCAATGGCATTGGATTCTTCAATTAATTTCGTCTTTGCATCCTCCAAATAGCTTACCAGTTCCGCGCTCTTTTGGCGAATTTCCTTGGCCGCTTCCACTTTAGGAATATCAACCTTATTATTACCTTGCTGCTCTACCGTAGTAGATATAATATTTACAGAAAATAGGTTTTTCTGAACATAATTTTTAGAAGTTCTTTCCAACCCATCGTTGATCAATACAAATTTTTGTAGGATTTGGTTACTTACTTGTAAAGCCAGCAGAGCGGTCAATACTAAGTACATCATCCCGATCATCCGCTGTCTTGGTGTTTCTTTACCACCCGCCATAAGCTATTTTACTTTATGAATATATATAAATAAAAATTTGATTGGAATTATGTGTTTTTAACCTTTCATGGCTGTTAGCATGCCACCATAAATATTGTTAAGTGATTTCACATTTTTGTTGAGTTTTGCCAACTCATTTTTAAATGTTTCGGTCTCTTTTCCTGCTTCTTGAATTCCTTCCATGGCTACACTTACATTGGAATAGAATTTACTAATGGTCTTGGCGTGCATATTAGAATCTTTTAATTCTTCTTCATATACATTATTCAAGGAGGCAAGACTTTTGGTAACATTCACCAATTGGTCCCTATACGCTTTTGCCCCTTCAGATGCAGAAGACATTTCCGCAAGTGCACTTGCCGTTTTGGTGTAAGACTCATTGATTTCAAGCATGGATTTAGATGCTTTTTTTACATTCTCAGCGTAATCATTGGTAGCAACCGCCGCATCGGAAATCTTACCTAATTTCTCTGTGGAACTAGCCAAGTTTTGCATGCCTTTTCCTAAACTTTCGATTAATTCAGGACCTATTTTAGCTTTGCCTAACATCTCATCCAATTTTTGGGAGGTTTGATCAGTGCCTTGTACGGCGCCTTTTCTTACCGGAGTAGCCCCCGCATTTTCACCTTCCAATTCAGGGTATACTTTTGTCCAGTCTAACTCTTCATTTTTTGGTTCGAATGCAGAAAGAAAAAATATCAGTGCTTCGGTTGACAAACCAACACCAATCATTATTGAAGAAAAACGCCAGTCCAAAATTTTGAACATCGCACCAAGAATTACAATTGCGGCACCAATACCATAAATTTTAGGCATTATTGATCCGTAGAATTTATAAGCGAAAGTGTTGTTTTTTGTAGACATATTTAGTAATAATAAAAATTTAAAACGGTTTGCTAGTATTTGATTTTAAGTGAGTATTAGTAATTATCGACGGCTCCTTTTGTTTGAATTTACATTCATGGAACCTGATCTTCCAATATAAGTCATCGAAGTTCTAAATCCAATATGAGCTGTCTGAACAAATTGATATTCAAAATTTCTTGAACTCGTTTCTAAAAAATACCCTACATCTTTCCATGAACCACCTCTTACTACTTTTCTACTTTCTGTAGAATCAATATATGTAGGATTCATATCCCATATCAATGAATTTGAAGCAGGATTATAAGCATCTTCTACCCACTCCGCTACATTTCCTGCCATATTGTATAGCCCGTATCCATTGGGTGCAAAAGCATCCACTGGAGCCGTATACGCAAAGCCATCATCTATATAATTCCCTCTTCCTGGTTTAAAGTTAGCCATTAAACAGCCCCTTCTATTTTTAAGGTAAGGGCCACCCCATGGATATTTTGCAATATCTTTACCTCCTTTTGAGGCATATTCCCATTCCGCTTCTAAAGGTAAACGAAACTTAGGCATATCAAATTCTGACTCGTCGTTGGCATTCATATGGTAAGATTTCCACTCACAGAATTGCTTTGCCTGATCCCAACTGACTCCTACAACAGGATAATCATCAAAAGCCGGGTGATCAAAATAATATTCCATTAATGGATCCCCGTAATGATGTGTGAAACTTTGGGACCAAATTGTGGTATCTGGCAACAGTTCTTCCAAAACGAACTCCGGAGGATTTGCTTGCGTAGTGGGAGTGCCTAATGCCAAATCTCCCATTCTCACCGCATCAAGAAACTGTCTATATTTGTTATTGGATACTTCATATTTATCCATAAAAAACTCAGAAATAGTCACTTGTTTATTGGTGGCGGATCTGCTTACGCCAATGTCTTCATCAGCCTGGCCCATCCAGAACGTACCGGCTTTGACTGGAACCATTTCAAATGGCAGGGATTGCTGCCAACCTGATCTTTTAGGTACACCTGTTACCTCACCTCTTCTATTGAGCTTTTCACTAGCTGTCCCCTTATTTCCAAAAAGGCCACAACTTTGAAGTAGTGTCATTATTAACAACCCTGTAACCAGAGTTAAAAAGCTACGATTCATTTTTCTTAACATAAATGACAATAAAGTAACCACATTCATTTTCAACCATTTAAACAATCAACTAATTCGAAATTTAACAGATTTTATTAGAAAATAGCAAAGATTTCTTCAATAAAATTCTTAAAGTTAAAACCTATATCTAGGAGTCCTTTGAATAATTCTGTCAAATTGTTTCGATACCTGAGGTATATTATAAGTAAGCATAAACTCATGGGAAGTTGGTGTTTTTGCTTGCACTCCTCCCACTACCAAATCAAATGCATACCCTAATCTAAGGGAATTGTCTTTTAACAAACTATATCCTACCAAAACTGATGCCGATTCTTCTAACCTATAAGCCATTCCAAGACTCACTTTTTTATTATATGTCCCTATAACGCTAAAGTCATATGAAAAATTATTCAACCCTACAGATTTAACCAACATACTAGGTTCAACACTAAACTGAGCAAAAGTGTTTATTTTGTAACCTGCCATCAAATAATTATGATTTTCAAGCTGGTTGTCCAAGCTACCACTACCGAAATCAAAAGCAGGCTCATTGAGATGCCTGCTACTTAACCCCAAATAAAAATTCCCTTGCTCGTATAATAAACCAATCGATGCTTGTGGCTTCATTTGATTTTCATCACCAGCAGAAGGAATACTAGGGTCCGGGTTAACGGGAGAAAATTCATCAAACCTTATTGTGCTGGAAAAAAATCCCCCTGAAGCTCCAATTCTTAAATTCCCTCTCCCTAACCTCAGTTTATACGCCAAAGAAAGATTTACCTCCTGATTACTAAACGGTCCAATTTGATCGTTTACAGCAACCAACCCAAAACCCACCGGTAAGCTTTTTAATCTTCCGGAAAAAGATATTAATTGGGTAGTAGGTGCGCCACCTGCTCCAGAGCTAGTACTATAATTTAACCATTGACTCCTATGGAGTGCTGTGATAGAATACCCTTCATCTTTACCTGCAAAAGCGGCATTATAAAACATTCCATTGTTCATATAATGCGTAAACTGCGCATCCTGCTGAGCACTGGCTTCCGGGAGCTCCAGAAAAAAAGCCATGCCGATCATCACACAAGTTAACAGGTAAATTCTTTTATTCATGCGTAAAAGATGTTTTGCTTTTCGAAATCTATTCTACACAATTAAACTGAATTTACCAGTAAAAAGATTAAAAGAAATCAGATTTTATTCGCTTTTTTTATATAAAGCTCTAAAGCACCGGTCATACTTGGGGCGTTAGGCAAGGGCGCTTCTATGTCCATAATAAGGTTCATGTCTTTTACCGCCTGTGCCGTAGTAGGCCCAAATGCCGCTATTCTGGTTTTCCCTTGCTCAAAATCCGGAAAATTCTGAAACAATGATTTGATTCCTGAAGGACTATAAAACGCTAAAATATCATATTTAATATCCTTAAGGTCCGATAAATCTGCTGCCACCGTATGATAGATAATGGCCTCAGTGAAATCTATATTGTTCTTACTCAAAAAATTAGGGATATCATCTTTCCTAATATCTGAACATGGAAATAAATACTTCTCTGATTTATGTTTCTTAAAGAAATCAAATAGATCTGCAGCAGTTCTTGTACCTACGAACAATTTTCTTTTTCGGATCACAATGTATTTCTGAAGATAATGAGCCGTTTGCTCTGAAATACAGAAATACTTCATATCTGCAGGCATCTCAATTTTTAACTCCTGACATATTCCGAAAAAATGATCTATCGCATTCCTACTCGTGAAGATGACAGCAGTGTGTTTTAAAATTTCAATCTTTTGCTTCCTGAAATCTTTTATAGAAACCGGTTGTACCTCTATAAAAGGCCTAAAGTCAATTTTGATCTTGTATTTTTCAGTTAACTGAAAATAAGGGGACCGCATATCGGAAGGTTTAGGTTGTGAAACCAAAATGCTCCTAACTCGATTTAGTCTGTTTTTTGTTGCTTGCGTCATTTTTATTTTTTTTCCTTTATCCTAGGAGTAATTTACAAATAACCAAAAATGGGATCAATTCCGAGGTGCAAAGGTAAGAAAATAAATGATAATTATTAAATCCGTTCTTTTTATACAACCATATTGCCAAGCCGATTAATCCCAAAGAATATATTAGGAAAAAAGTATAATACATATAAGAGAAGTGCTCATACAATGAAACCCAATTGTTCGCATACACCAGCACTAGCATGCATATGATGATAAATAATGCAAAGCCCCTAACTTTTAACAGGTAGAAAAAATGAGGGAAAGCTATTTTATTTAGGCTAAATAAGAATGCTCCTGTTCCTAACCAAACAAATTTAAAAAAAGTGATGATGGTCAGTAATAGTGAAAAGATAAGCCATGCAAACACTAATTTCTCTACGCTACTATCCAAACCCAGTCCAAAAAAATCGATCTCTAAACCATGGACCACCAAAATAACCAAAAGCCCTGTACTCATATTGATTAAGACCAGATAAAACAATAATTCTGCTGAATAAATTTTTGAAAAACTTCCTGACTCCCAGATATCTTCTATAGAAAACACACTTTTAGGATTCCAAAAAATGCCAAAAATAGAAGGAAAAAAGGCCCTGAAAATGGCAATCAGAAAAAGTACAGCAATTAAGGCTATGAAGAAAAAATCTCTGATTTCATCTTTCTTGCGTTTCTCTAAAACATTAGCTGTTTCAACTTTTTCATCCAAATTATTAAAATACCCTTTTTGCAATGAAAATTCTTCCGGAGAAATACCAAGCTTAAATGCAGTAATCTCCAGTTTTCCTTCATCGTCTAGGTAGTGAAGCACTGATTTATTACTGATGACCAATAAGGTATCATGCAAATAATAATCCCACAAAGCTTCATTGAAAAACAAGCTGCTGCCTTCCGGTAAACGAATTTGCCAATAGGCATCCTCAAATTGATTGGCATCCACTTGCACGGATATTGATTCATTGTGCTTGAACCAGCTCTCTGATAAATTTTCATGGAGAGCCGAATCATAATTCACCAAAATCTGGGCAACCGAATGAGAAGGTAAGCCAGACATTACCAATAACAACAGTCCCTGAAACACGAATAAACGACCAAACCACCTCATTAAAAACGACCTGTAAAACCAAAATGAATTCTAGAATAATTGAAACCTAAAGGCTGACTACCGGCCTGGCCCATTGCGTACACGAATTTAAATATACCACCGCTAGTTTCCAAGTTTAATCCTCCACCAAAAGAAATGGGCCATTCCTGTGAAACGTTTTCTACTTTATTTTCAACTTTACCCAAGTCTGTGAACAATAAAAAATAAGAATAGGTACCAAAATAGAACCGGGGCTCTACATTGATATAGAGGTATCGATTAGTGTAAAAATAATTCTCATTAAAACCTCTAATGCTCTGTAATCCTCCAAGCCTGAACAAGTCATTCAGTAGCAGGTTGGAATTGTCCATATCCCCGGCATTAAACCCGAGCTTTACCCCTAAATTTTGCCTCCATCTGTGATAGTAGGCAGTATTGGTTTGAATAAAATATTGCAGAGAGGTTTTCTCAATCCCTTGGTACAATTCTGGCGGTATTCCGGTATTCTCCAGCAATTGCTTATTACCTATACCGAAAGTGGTGGTAGATTGCCAGCCTTGCTTGGGCATAATTATATCATCTACCCTGTGGATTGCAAATGTTGCCCCATAACTATTGTACCTAAAGTCTGCTATTTCTGGTAATTTGGAGGCATTCTCATAGGCTTTTACTGCCAATAAATCCCCTGCTTGCCTTTTCCCAAAAAAGCTTATATAAGCTGTTGGGCTTAGTTGATAACCGATATTTAAGGTAAAAGCCCGATTCAAGAAAGTGGTATCTTCTTTAAGCAAATTAAACGAGCCGCTTAAATCCAGATTTGTACCCAATACAAAGGGCTCTTTTGCTTCTACATTTAAATTTTGCGAATACTGGCTCAATCGTTGCCAATTGAGAACGTAATCTCTACCCCTACCGGCCACATTGTACAGCTGCAAATCAAATTGCCCGGTCACCAACCATTTGTTGGCTTCAATCTCATTTGGCAACAGACCGATAATACCATCGAGGGAATTAATTTTCCGGTCATTGACCGGTAAGTAAACAGTCGCTTGTTCATTCTGGAAGGAAAGCTCAGGGCTTCCCACTATACTGATATAGGGGATGTTTTTTAGCGCTTTGGTGGCATCTTCCACTTTCTTCTGGGAAAAGGGTTCTCCAGGTGTAATCCCCAGTTTTTTCGCCAAGTAAATTGGCTTTGTTTTAGAATTCCCGGTAATTTTTACGGTATCAAAGCTTATATACGGCCCCTTGTCCATAGCTATTACGGCCGAAATCCCTTTTTCACTTTGCTGTATGCTGTCAAGTTTAACAGCCATAAAGGGGTAACCATTGTTTTGCCCCAAATCCAACAAATCATGCATCAGCTTTTGCCACCCCTTAAAGCTAAATGCCCTGCCTTCGGTCAAGTGAAATGGGGAATTAAGTTTCCTTAACAACCAAGGCTCCAGGTTACCTCTACCTATAGAAAACCAACGGGTCTGTGCACCTATCTCTATGGATAGCTGAATTCCCCCTCCTTTCTTTAAGTTTATTTCAGGTTCCGGATAAAAGTATCCTTCTCGTTGCAAAGAATCCACTATAGCCTCTGTATAGCTAAGCATTTGCAAACTATCCTCAAAGGATTGGCTCATTTGCTTGATCTCCTCCCCTTCTTGCAGAAGATTTATATGAAGCGTATAGGCTGTATCTTGAGCCATTCCTGTGAATGCAACAAATGAGCATACAGCAAAAAAAATATAGAAGGTACGCTTTACCAAACACCCCTCACCTTCATCTGAAGGGTATATACCGCTTCAGAAGCAGTAATGAACAGCGTTTTTCTATCACCTGCTCCAAAACAAACATTAGCAGTCCATTTTTCATCAACCGGTATATGCCCAATTTTAACCCCCTTGCTATTAAAAATGGTGACTCCATCACCTGTAAGGTACACATTGCCCCTATGATCAATGGTCATTCCGTCTGATCCCATTTCAACAAAGACTTGTCTATTGGTAAGGTATCCATCCTCCTCAATATCATACACATAGGTTTTTTTCGCTCCTATGTCTGCGACGTAAAGCTTTTTCCCATCATAGGTTCCCACAATCCCATTTGGCTTGACAAGGTTTTCATCCACTCTAAAAAACTGTAGGCCATCTTTTCCTAAGTAATACAAGTGATTGCCTCCTTGCTGAGATGCCGGATCTCTATCCCAATACTTCCTTTCGTAAAGAGGGTCGGTTATATAAATTCCACCCTTAGGGTCGGGGTTAATCCACAAATCGTTGGGACCATTTAACTTTTCCCCTTTGAAATTCTCGATCAACACTTTGGTATTCCCTTCTTTATCAATAGACCAAAGTTGATTATCCTTATCGGCACAAGCCAGCAGCTCTCCTTCTCTATTAAAGTACAAGCCATTGGCCCTTCCTGATTCATCAGTAAATTCAAGGATTTCTCCGGTACCAAATTTCCATTGGTAAATTTTATTATTGGGTTGGTCGGTAAAAAACACATTACCTTCACGGTCTACGGCAGGCCCTTCGGTAAACCCAAACCCATCAGCCACTTTAACCAATTCAACATTTTTCCCAACCAGACTTTTTTTAACATCCATCTGGGCAAAAACCTGGCTTGACAAAATAAAATTTATTAAACAAATCAACGGAAATATTCGATTCATATTCATGAAAGGTAATGGTTAGGGTTCTTTTTTTCTGAGCGTTACAAAATTAAGGCAATTATCACCAAAAACTAAAACCTAAGCCCAATTATCTTTACCTTTGCAAAAGAGTTGTAGGTAAATAATCAGCAAAAGCATTTCGTTTTTGACCCGGAATTACAAAACACAACTTGAAATAGCAGGCTTTACATTTATTGAAAAGCGCATTTTAAACCCCAAGACCATGCATTGCTCTACAATGCATAGCGGACAGCAAAGGCAACCATTTCTAAATATCTAACCCTGTTTTATGTCGGGCATATACATTCATATACCCTTTTGTTTGCAAGCATGTACCTATTGTGATTTTCACTTTAGCACCAATCGATCGAATCAAAGTGAAATGGTAGACATGATTTGTTTGGAATTGAGCCAAAGAAAAAATTACCTGAACCAAAAAGGCCCCATTGAAACCATCTACTTTGGAGGAGGAACACCGTCCATTTTATCCATTCCCCAATTGAAAAAAATTTGGGACACCATTTTAGACAATTTTGATTGTAAGCTTCAGGAAGCTACCCTAGAAGCGAATCCTGACGATTTGGATGAGCAGACTTTAGCTGAGATGCTTTCGCTGGGAATTGACAGGTTAAGTATAGGCATACAGAGCTTTCATGATCCGGTCTTGCAATTTTACAACAGGTCCCATAATGCCAAAGAATCCCAGGAAATAATTAAAAAAGCAAGAAAGGCCGGTTTCACAACACTCTCCATGGATCTCATTTACGGTTTCCCCTCCAATGACCATAGCCTTTGGGAGAGGGACTTGGCAGCTACACTGGAACAGGAACCTGACCACATCAGTAGTTACTGCCTCACAGTGGAACCTAAAACCGCCCTTGGCGTTTGGGAAAAGAAAGGCAAGTTCAAGGAGGCCTCAGAAGACTTTCAAGCGGAACAATTTGAAATCTTACAAAAAACCCTGAATCAGGCAGGATATATTCAGTATGAAATTTCAAATTTCGCCAAAGAGAATGCTTTTTCCTTACACAATAGCAATTACTGGAAAGGGACACCTTACCTGGGCGTAGGTCCGGGAGCCCATTCTTTCGATGGGAAGCATAGAGGCCATAACCTAAGCCATAATGGGAAATACATCAAACTTCTCGAAAATGGTGAATCACCCTTTAAAGAAGACTTCCTTTCTCCTGAAGACAGGATCAATGAGTATATCCTCACCTCTCTGCGTACCATGTGGGGAATCAATCCGCTTTGGTTAAAAAACCATCTTAAATACGAACTATTACTCAATAAAGCGAAGGAGATCAAAACTTTCCAAGAACAGGGAGTGCTGAAAATAAACGAAGAGAGCATTACCCTAACTGATAAAGGAAAACTTCTAGCAGATTACATCGCTTCAAAATTATTTATTTAAGCTATTCCCACTATCTTTATTTTATGAAAAGATATTCCCCTGATTCAACCAGAAGAAGAAGCACTACCCCACTGAAAGAAGTGTTTGAGGAACTGTTGGATGCTTACCGACTTAAGGATAAATTTTCAGAAAAAACAGTGGTTAAGGAATGGGGCCAATTGATGGGTAAAACTGTAGCCTCTCGGACACAGAGCTTATCGGTTAGGCAAAAAATTCTCTATGTAAAAATCACCTCCGGCCCTTTGAAAAAAGAAATGATGATGAATAAATCAAAGGTTCTGACCCTAATCGAAGACAAATATGGTAAAGGTGTCATCAAAGACCTGGTCATTTTATAGGCAAATAAATATTTTTTCAATATAAACTTAAGAGCGAAAAAAGCTGATTTACAAATCAACCAAGACTTGCAAATCAGCTAAATTATCAATTGCTTGCCCTTAGGATTTCTCCCTAAAAACAAGGCTGGATTAATTTAATATTATCTAAGGTATTCACCATCAATCAATCTAAGGATTTGTAGGGGGTTATTACCTCTTAATTCCTCAGGCAACAATGCTTCCGGCATGTCTTGAAAGGCAATCGGTCTTGCAAAACGCTTGATGGCAAAACTTCCTACGGAGGTACTTCTGCTATCGGTGGTAGAAGGATACGGACCTCCATGCTGCATGGCATGACCTACCTCTACTCCCGTTGGCACCCCTTTGAATAACAAACGACCGCATCTTTCTTCCACTAAATTGAGGAAAGTATTATTTTCTGATAGCTCCTTGGTGGATCCCCATACGGTACATGTAAGCTGCCCTTTTAATTGCACGGCTACTTTTTCTAGCTCTGCTATTGAATCATATACAACCATGATGGCAAATGGACCAAAAACTTCCTCCTGAAAGGCTTCTTCGTTTAACCAATCACTCGCTTTAACTTTGGCTAGAGATGGATTCCCTATTAACAACTGATTGGCTTCTGTGGTTAGTAGCCATTCAAGTTTTTCTGAAGTAGCGAGGTTTTTTAATGCCTCGTGGTAAGTATTACAGATTCCTTCATGAAGCATGGGTGCTCCGGCAACCATTTTTAACTGATTTAATACTAGATCTGAAAATGCTTCTTCATGGGATTTCGGAACAAACACTAGTCCCGGATTGGTGCAAAATTGCCCAACCCCTAATACCAGAGAGTTGGCGTAAGCAGTTGCTGCCGCTTCAAGGTTTTCACTTAAATAGTCCTCGAGTGCAAATACAGGATTAACGCTCCCCATCTCCGCATACACAGGAATGGGGATTTCTCTATTGTTACAGGTATCGAAAAGAGCCTTTCCTCCTTTAAACGACCCGGTAAATGCCACAGCTTTGGCCAATGGATGAGCCGCCAATTCCTGACCTGTATCGATCCCTCCTTCTATATGTTGAAATGTCCCTTCAGGCATTTGGCAAATACCAACAGCTGCTTGAATGGCTTTGGCCACCATTCTTGAAGTTTCAGGATGCGCAGGATGTGCCTTGTACAATACTGGGCAACCGGAAGCCAAAGCTGAGATGGTATCCCCACCGGCTGTGGAAAAAGCCAATGGAAAATTACTCGCTCCAAATACCACTACTGGCCCCAAAGGCCTAAGCATCCTACGAATATCTGGTTTTGGTACGGGTTTTCTTTCAGAATCTTCATGATCAATTACCGCCTCAACCCAGCTCCCTTCTTCGACCAAGCCGGCAAATAACCTGATTTGCCCTACTGTCCTTCCAAGCTCTCCTGTAATTCGCCCCTCAGGAAGATTTGATTCTTTTGCTGCAGTAGGAATCAGGGTTTCTTTTAAAAGCTCAATTTGTTTGGCTATTTCTTCTAAAAAAGTGGCTCTCTCTCGGCTACTCTTTTGCTTTAATTGCAAAAAAGCTTGCTGAGCATCTTGAAAACTATTGGCTATCTTACTCATATGTTATTTTCTATTTTTTCTTTTCAAAAGACCTATACAAAGGATCTTACAAAATTTTACAGTTAGTGAAGTTAACAGATATTCATTATACAAACAACTTAATCAAATACCAGGCTAGACCGGCGAAAGGATTGCTTGAATTTGATATTTATCAATGCTTCTTTGAATAATTGATCACCTCATCCCAAACACGAAAGATATTTTTGTAGCAAATTTTCTCTATATCCTCCTTGGTGTAACCTCTTTTTAATAGCTCAGCAATTAAATTGGGGTACATGGATACATCTTTAAGCCCTGTGGGTAAGGTGTCCCCAACTCCATCAAAATCTGATCCAAAGCCAATATGATCAATCCCCACTATCTCCCGCACATGATCTATGTGATCAGCTACATGGCTTACAGATGGATAAGGATCATTTTCATTGTTATATTTTTCAATATAAGCCATTGCCTCAGAGTCACCTTTATCATAATTGTTTTCCTTCAGCCAGGTCGCTATATGCTCCCTTACTTTTCTATTGTTTTCACCAAATGCCCCATCGATAAAGTCTCCTCCGAAATTTATCATAATAATTCCGCCATTCTGACCCAATTTGGAAATCATTTGATCATCCATATTCCTTTCAAACCCAGGTGTAAAATGTCGTGCAGAGGAATGGGAAGCAATCACAGGTACCTTTGAAATATCAATAACATCATAAAAGGTATCATCCGAGACATGAGATATATCTACCATTATACCCAATTGATTCATTTTCTTGACCACCTCCACACCAAAAGCGCTCAAGCCTCCATGGGTATAGGTGGTGTCATAAGAAGAGTCCCCAATAAAATTATCCTTTCCATGGGTCAATGTAATGTAACGGATGCCCTGATCATAAAAGTAGTCTAGGTTTTGAAGTTTCCCTTCAAGTGGAGCACCATTTTCCATTCCTAGGGGAAGAGATATCTTTCCGGCCTCGAAATTACTGCGGATATCTGCCGGGCTATAGGCCATTGCAAATTTTTCCGGCCAGTTTTCTGCAATTTTTTTAGTCATAAGGATAAGCGAGTCAGCCAATAATTTAGCCTCTCCACTTCCTTGATACTTGGTGGAAATATAAATAGACATAAAAGGAGCATCCAGTCCACCCGCTTTGGAGCGGGGATAATCAAAATCCCCCGTCTTGGTACTTTCGGATACATTCAAAATGTCTCCTTCCGGCTTATACCCTTGGTGATGCATTCTATATGGCAAATCTACATGTCCATCAACAATGATGGTTTGTTGTGCTATCTCCTTTGCGATTTGCCCCCTTTCCTCAACAGAAAGCTGTTGATAATCTTTTAAAGAAGAACTGGAAGAGGTACAGGATATAGAAATAACCAATAGCATATAAAACAAACAAGAAATCAATATTTTCATAGAATGATGAATAAAGGTTAATAGCATAATTTTTGCTCAAGATTAGCTAAAGGTAAGGATCAAAGATCTTTTTACTAAATACAAAAACGTTCATTTTTTAATGAACATTAAGTTTTCACCAAAAAATTATCGAAATTTGAAGTTCAACCAAAAACCACAACAATGAAATCAGTTAACAATTCATTAATCTACAGTTTAGTTTTAAGTATACTCATCTTTTCGAGCTGTGGCTCTAAAAACACGAGTACTGAAAATACAGAGACAAGTCAGGAAGAAGTGGTGGAACAAGAAGTTACAGCCTCTTTGGAAAAGGTTTGGGAAACCTCTGCGGATCTTACCACCAATGAGTCTGCCCACTATGAAGAAAGTGATGGTATGATATATGTGGCCAATATAGAAGGAGGACCTGCTGAAAAAGATGGTGTAGGTTCAATATCTAAATTGAATTCCAATGGAGAAATCGTTGAAAGGAATTGGGTCAGCGGCTTAAATGCACCTAAAGGAATGACTGTTATGGGCAATTACCTTTATGTAACTGATGTAGACAGGCTTTTAGAAATAGAGCTGGCCACAGGTAAAATCAATAAGTCCTACGAAGTAGACAATGCAGTATTCTTAAACGATGCTGACACAGACGGGGAGCGAGTATATTTCACTGATATGAAAGCCAACAAAATCTTGTATTTGGAAAATGGTGAAATAAAAACATTTGCAGAAAATCAGCCTAATATTAATGGGTTACGTATAGGTAATGGCAACACCCTCTACGGCCTAGATGCAGATGGGTTTAAAAAGTACAGTAGTGATGGAAGTTTTGAAATCCTCAACAATACGGTTACCGGAGGTGATGGTTTAATTGTTTTGGATGAAAACACATTCATTGCAAGCAAATGGGGTGGTGAGATTTACCTAATCAAAGATGGTGAGGCGGTAAAACTACTGGATACCACTGCAGAGGAATCCAATACAGCTGACATAGGCTATATCCCTGCAGACAATTTAGTCATTGTCCCAACCTTTTTTAAGGATAAAGTTGTTGCTTATAAGCTTTCTTACTAATGATTGAACAATTGTTTTTGATGAAAGTGAATGAATATCCCGGTGCATTCGTTATATTATAGAATGATATTTCAGATTTAAACCCATAAAAAGGTTAAGGTTTGCCGGTATTGTTAGTTAAATTGAAGATAGGTGTTAATATTTGGGAAAATACCAATAAATTGGCATCATAATGCGAAAGCCTAATTTATGAAGAAGTCAGATAATATTAATTACGAACTTGAAAAAAATGCAGAAGTCATCAGCCAGCTGAATGATTTTGTAACAGAGACTGTTGGAACCACCCTTATGGACCCGGATGATTGTTGGCAACCAACTGATTTCCTTCCGGATATGACACAACCTGACGCCATAGATCAGGTAAAAACACTAAGGGAGAGAGCAGCTGTTATTCCAGACACTATCATCACTTCTCTAATTGGCAATATGATTACGGAAGAAGCTTTACCGAGTTACCAAACGTATTTCAATATGCTAGAAGGGGTAAATGAAGAAGGATCCCTCACCTCTGACAAAGGTTGGGTTCAATGGACCAAAGCTTGGACAGCGGAAGAAAACCGACATGGAGACTTGTTAAATAAATACTTATACCTATCAGGTAGAGCTGATATGAGGCAGGTTGAACAAACCATTCATCGGTTGATTTACAATGGCTTTGACCCAAGGTCTGAAAAAGACCCCTACCAAGCAATTGTCTACACCTCCTTCCAGGAAAGGGCTACCAAGATCTCCCATGTTAATACAGGAAAACTTGCCGACAAAGCAGGAGATCATGTATTAGGGAAAATATGTAAACAAATTGCAGGCGATGAAGCTCGACATGAAAAAGCATACAAAAGTTTCATGTCCGAGATAATGAAAATTGATCCTAATGGAGCCATTCTTGCCTTTGAAAAAATGATGAGGAAACAAATTGTTATGCCCGCAGTATTGATGGCCAAAGGTGGAAACAATCCTTCTTTATTCGATCAGTTTTCTGCAATAACCCAGAAAGTTGGCATATATACAGGCTGGGATTATGCTCGGATAATCGACCATTTGGTACAACTTTGGAATATTGAAACAGCTACCGGACTCAATGACGTGGCCGCCAAGGCCCAAGAATATTTATCCGGATTGTCTTCCAGGTACATGAGGCTGGCAGATCGGATGAAAACTCCTGACGAAATCAGTCTGGCGTGGATAAGTAAATAAAAGGGCTAAAAAAATATTTAAAAAATGCCCTTTTAAAGAAATAAGTAAAACGGAAGTTTAAAAAGTTGCTTAATCACCCATGACAAAGATACTCAATGCGCAAACGTCAAAAAATACCCCAAATGGGGTATTTTTTTTGCATTTATGCCTGAAGCAGCACTATCGGAAAGCTTGTAATTGAATGTTAACCACCTATTTGGAGCACAGAAGAGCAGATTTAGCTAAATCCATAAGGAAAAACCGATTAATAAATTGTTTAAATACCTGCTCCAACCAATTTGCTAAGCCAACTCATCATCCACTATACATGAAAAGGAATTCCAGCGAATGCGTTTATTAAATACAGTCTAATCAGTTGTTTGCTTTATTATTCCCTGCCAAAGCTACCTTTAAGTCAAAATAGGAAAACTTCTCACCAAAATGATCTTTTAGCCTTTTTAAACCTTGGCCTTCCAGTTGCTTGTCAGCCTCCAGTATTTCCTTGCTGCTTTCTTCATTTAAAAAAGTGTCCTTTGTTAATTTATTTTCCTCAATTAGCTGAGCAATATGCCCTTCAATCGTAGTTTTGGCTAAGGATCTATATTGGGCAATTTGAAAAATGGTCTTCCCTTCTTGGTACAAGGCAAAGGTCTCTTGTACGGAAGCTGAAGGAGCCCTTTTCAGCTTCCGTTTGGGTGCTCCGGGATTTTGACCGGGGTGAATATCATTCTCCTCTACATGCGCATTGATTTCCTTTATAAAGGCCTTCCCATATTTTTCTAATTTAAGCTGCCCTATTCCCCCGATTCTAATTAATTCCTTTTCATTTCTGGGATATCGCTGGCTCATTTCTACGAGGGTAGCGTCAGAAAAAACAATATAGGGTGGCACATTCTGTTGATCCGCTAAAGTCTTGCGAACATTTCTTAGTTTTTCAAACAGGGCCTCATCTTTTTTATTGCTTGGCTCACGGAGATTAAACACTTCCTCTTCCATGGCCAAGAGAAATTTTTCCTTTCGTTTCAATTTCTCCCATGCCAAGTCACTTAGCTTCAAAATAGGTCTTTGAGGATCTTCTTGAAAAAGATATCCCTCTGCAATTAACTGAAACCCTAACCTTTTCCAGAAATCATCACTTCTATCTTTTCCAATCCCATAAACCGATAGTTCTTTTTGGGCATTGGTAACTTTTACAGATTGAGATCCTCTCAACACCAAAATAACATGTCCCAGACCATATTGTTGTCCCAAACGAACAACTGCCGAAAGAAGCATCTGGGAAAAAATAGTCATGTCTGATTTATTGTCTTTTTGAAAACAAACATCACAGTTGCCACAATCCTGGGAATATTCTTCACCAAAATACCCTAACAAATACTTTCTCCTACATGATTTGGTTTGGCAAAATTCTACCATGGTATTCATTTTTGCCTTCATGTGTCTGACATACTCCTCATTTTCGGCACTTTCTATCATTCTCTTTAAGGTGATACTATCCCCCAGACTATAAAACAGCAAGGCCTCTCCAGGTAAACCATCTCTACCTGCGCGCCCGGTTTCTTGATAATAGCTTTCAATATTTTGAGGCATATTGGTGTGCACCACAAAACGAACATTGGACTTGTCTATTCCCATCCCGAAAGCAATGGTAGCAACAATTATCTTTACCTCATCCTTAATAAATTTTTCTTGATTTTCTTGCCTATTTTCTTTGCTGAGGCCGGCATGGTAGGGCAAAGCAGAAAAACCATTGGCATTGAGCTTGGCTGCTGTGTTTTCTACAGATTTTCTGGAAAGACAATAGACTATTCCGGAATCATTGGGCCGATGCTGTAAAAAATCCACCAATTTGCCAAAGCCATCAGATCTTAAGGTAACCCTGTAAGTAATGTTAGGCCTATCAAAAGACGAGATAAACCACTCCGGTTTGTTCAGGTGTAGTCTGGCAGCAATATCTTTACGGGTTTGCTTATCTGCCGTAGCCGTTAATGCCAAAAATGGGGTATCCGAAAAAGCCTTTCTCAAGGCACCCAATTTTAAATATTCCGGTCTAAAATCATGGCCCCACTGTGAAACACAATGCGCTTCATCTACAGCTACCAGAGAAAGATTCATATCTTTGAGCGCATTTACCAAGGGGTGGGTGCCTGAAAATAATCGTTCAGGAGCAACATACAGTAATTTGATACCTCCTTTCATGACTTGATCAGAAACATACCTTTGTTCGCTGATATCCATGGTAGAGTTTAAAAATGCAGCCGGAATACCTATTTCATTCAAGGCGTCTACTTGATCCTTCATCAAGGCAATGAGCGGTGAAATAACCAAGGTGAGCCCCGGCAACACCATGGCTGGTACTTGATAGCAAACCGATTTACCCGCTCCGGTAGGCATTAATGCTATACAATCTTTTTTCTTTATTACTTGGCGAATAACGGACTCTTGTTGCCCCCTAAATGAATCATATCCATAATATTTTTTAAGTACATCTATTGGTTGCATGATGAAGGGAATTTGCGCGAGTTGTAAAGAGAAAGATAAATTTAACACAAATAGGCGTCCTTTTCAACTTCCACTCCAGGCATTCAATGGCAAGCCTTTAAGCGCTCTTCAATGTTGAATATATTATGCTTAAAGACTCGTTTCAATAGACCTGATTAACTGAGGCTTAGCAATTACTAAAAAAGCATACCATTACATCAGCTAGATCATAAAACCTTCTTCTACAAATCATATAGGCTAGCTATTAAAATACAAAAAGGAGCTTCCTGAATTAGAAAGCTCCTATTTACTGATAAAAAAAATTATAAATACAACCATACAAAAATCGGGTGACAAACTATATTTTCATTATCTTCATTCGGTAAGCTTTCCCTTCATAAATTACTTCTAAAACACCCATTCCTTTGCTGGCATTGTTTACTACAGTCAACAACCATTGATCTAGCTCCATTCCCACTTCACCTTCAAAACTGGCTACTGAAGAGCTTTGTAAAAATCTTACGTTTACAGGACCTGATATTTGACCTGAAGCCAATTTAATATTTAAAGAGGACCCATCAGTTGGATTGGGGTAGGCAGTCAATAAAATTGGTTCTTCACCGGATTCTTCACCTGAAGCTTTTATTGAAACTACATCACTTACCATTTGATTTCCATTAAAATCAACTTGTCTGATTCTATAGTAAACCATACCAGCTATATCACTTAATTCAGGGTCTTCAAAAGTATATTTACTAATTGAGTTGGTCCATCCGGAACCATTTATTACAGCTATTTTTTCAAAGTTCCCAATACCATTGATGGAACGCTCAACCTCAAAATGGCTATTCCCATCTTCTGAGGTGGTTTCCCATACCAATTTAGAAACATTATTATTCGTTGCGAGTACATCAAAAGATTTCCAAACTACAGGTAGTGCAAAACAACCCATGCCATAAAAGGAATTCCCACTTAAATTTACATGACTGGAATTTTCTTTGGTAGAGTTTGGATAATCACAAATAAACATAGCACCATCATCTTTAGCCACTACTTTTGCGCCATTGGTAGCAGTAAAAGTACTTCCCAGCATTAGCTCACTTTTATTGTTTAAGGATAATTTACCATTTGTCATGATAACTTCATCGTGAACAGTTCCTCTAGCATTGTCATTTAGCTCAATTTTTGCTCCCCCGCTAGTAAAAAATTTTGATTCAAAAGAAAATTCAGCCTTATCCTTTAAGGTCATTGATCCCCCTCGTCCCATTTCCACATCTCCTATCAACCTAATATTTGCATTGTCTTCTATTTTAATCGATCCACTACTTCCCGTTGAAGAAGTCCCTCCTACCAATAAAGAACTGCTATTGTACATTTTCAAATCGCCATTTCCAATCAACATGTTTCCTGAAACAGTTACTACACCTGAAAAATCTTTGGAACCAATGTTGATTTCACCTCCCGATGAATAATTAAGTTCTCCTGTTTGAAATTGCCCTAATACATTTAATGTACTTTTACTCCTGACATGTGTTTCACCATCGACTATCAACATGGCGCCTTCTTCTATGGTAATAACAGGTTTATTGTCACCGATTTCAAAATTGTTAATGGTCAATTTTGCATTATTTGGAACTATGATTTCAACCCCTCTATCAATATCGAATTTTCCATTAACCACCAATTCAGCACCTTCAACTAAGACTATTTCTGGTTCTGACCCGCCCCCATTGATGGTAATATTGTCTTCAAAAATTAATTTTCCGTTGGGGCCAATTTCAAGGCTAGTAAAAACACCGCTTCCAAAACCTGAAATATTGCCACTATAGGTAACTTCATGATTAATTACGACAGTTACTTCACAACCCCAGCTCTTAGACACAGGAGGTTGTCCATCACTCACATTACTCCATTTAGAGCAGTTTGAAGAACTTTCCCAAGTATTATCTGCTTTCCATTCTCCATCCTTCACACTAACAAAGTCCTGCGAATAGATATTTCCTGTCACCAAGCCAAAAGCGACGGTAAGGATAAATAAAGAAACTATTTTAAGAAGCTGAGTGGAATTAAAAAAAACTTTCATAGCTGTTTGTTTTTATAACAGTATAAAAGTACCCAGGACTATGGCCAATTGGTGTCTTATTCGATCAATGCGATATTTTGGAGGTTAAATGAAGGTAAAACAAAGGTGAAAAAATTATAAGATTCAATTATTTATATCTAAAAAGCGGTTTTATAGGTTTAAAAAAAATAAAAGCCCGTATAAAACGGGCTTCTATTTGGAGCTAATTAGGCTCCTATTTTTTGAACAATAGATCTACTATCCTGTCTAACTATTCATGCTTACCAAAAATTCGGCATTGTCTCGAGTACCTTTCATTCTTTGGAGTAAAAATTCCATGGCTTCCTGAGAGGTCATATCAGACATGATTTTGCGTAGAATCCACACACGTTGCATTTCTTCTTTGTCCATCAATAAATCTTCTCTTCTGGTACCTGAACCAGGCACATCAATGGCAGGATAAATTCTTCTGTTTGAAAGCTTCCTATCCAGAGATAGTTCCATATTGCCCGTTCCTTTAAATTCCTCAAAGATCACCTCATCCATTTTAGAACCTGTTTCCACGAGTGCAGTGGCAATAATGGTAAGTGATCCACCATTTTCCACATTTCTGGCAGCACCAAAGAAACGTTTTGGTTTATGTAAGGCATTTGCATCCACTCCACCCGACAAAATCTTTCCGGAGGAAGGCACCACAGTATTGTGCGCCCTGGCTAGCCTTGTAATGGAATCAAGGAGTATGACCACATCATGTCCACACTCTACCATCCTTTTGGCTTTTTCTAAAACCAAAGCGGCCACCTTCACATGTCTTTCAGCTTGTTCATCAAAAGTTGAAGAAATTACCTCCGCTTTAACAGAACGTGCCATATCCGTCACCTCTTCCGGTCTTTCATCGATCAAAAGAATCATCAGGTGAACCTCAGGATGATTTTCTGCAATTGCATTGGCAATTCTTTGCAAAAGCACTGTCTTTCCTGTTTTAGGTTGTGCCACAATCATCCCCCTTTGACCTTTTCCAATTGGTGCAAAAAGATCAACGATTCTGGTGGATAAATTATCATGGGTAGTGGTTAGGCTCAAACGCTCTTCAGGAAACAAAGGAGTGAGGTATTCAAAAGGAATCCTATCCCTTATTTCATCAGTAGTTTTTCCATTGACGGTTCCTACCTTTAGCAAAGCAAAATATTTTTCACCTTCTTTTGGGGGTCTGATTTGACCTTGGATATTATCTCCGGTTTTAAGGCCAAAAAGCTTAATTTGAGATGGAGACACATAAATATCATCCGGTGATGCGAGGTAATTGTAATCCAAAGAGCGTAAAAAGCCATATCCATCAGACATGATTTCAAGGACTCCGGAATTTTCTATTATCCCATCAAAATCTTTAATGGTTACAGAGGGTTTTCTCTTGGGGTTATAAGGTTTCTCTGAAGTTGATTGCTCCTCAGTCACCTCTTTAGAGGGCTTCCTTTTGGTAAACTCTTGCTCCTTGGACGCTGGAGCTGAAGCCTCTGAATTGCTTTTAGCATCTTCTATATCTACTACAGCTCTTCTTCTAGGCCTAAAGCTTCTACCTTTATTGTCCTCCCCTTTAACTGGCTCGTTGGATTTTTTATAATTGGATTTATCCTTTGCCTGTTTTTCTTTATTTTCCTGTTTTTTTGGTGCTTGACTGTTGGCTTTTTCTTCAGCTTTGGGAGAGCTTTCTTCTGCTTTTACCGATTTCTCCTTGGGTTTGGGAGCTCTGGAAGGCTTAGTACTTTTGTCCGAATCTTCAGTATTTTCTTTCGTAACTTTTGTTACATTTTGCCTTTTAAACTTTGGTTTCTCCTCACTTACAGGCTTGGTAGCCTTTTTATTGCTATCTGCTCCGGTTGTATCCTTTTCAACTTCCACTTCTACTTTGGAAGGTTTTTTTCTTGGTAGGGATTTCTCCGGAGTAATGGCTTGCTGATCCAAAATGGCATAAACCAAATCTTCTTTTTTCAAAGATTTAAAGTTTTTTACCCCCAACTCCTCGGCGATCTCCTTTAACTCAGACAGTAGCCTGATTCTTAATTCTTCTATGTTATACATAAAAAACGCGTGAATGAAATTCTAAGACTTTGTAAATGATAAAATGGTATGTATCTTGATAAGTATAAAAAGGTATACAGACAATTCTGAAACTGCCAGGGTGGCAATCTTCTGCTTTTCGATCTTACAATATTACATCAATCACGAGTAATACGCAAATTTTTATGGAATTGTTATTAAATTAGTGAAAACCAAGCATCTCCATATTTAGAAATATTATACTGGCTTTCCGTTTTCCTAATTCTTATTTTTATTGACACAAAGATTGACCCGGCCATGTCAGAAAGTAAACTTCATCCTCTACAATTTTTTGCCTACGCTCTAATTTCCATTGCGCTCTTTTTATACCTGATGAATATTGGTGCATTTATTTTGGTCCCTTTGGTCTGGGGTGTGTTTTTTGCTTTCGCCTTATACCCTGTCAGCAATTGGCTTGAATCCCATTTATTTCCAAGACCCTTTGCCATCGCCATAAGCATCTTATTTGTGACAGCCATTGGGGCAGCCATTGTCTACATCCTAATTAACCAAATGGTGCTCCTACTATCGGATATCCCTGAAATGAATGCATTATTGCAGGAGAAGGTGAATAAATATTGGGCTGAATTACAAACCACCTTCGGCATTGACAATTATCTTAATAGAGAAAAGTTGCAAGCTATAGAATGGTTTGCCGGTGGTAATTTGAATGAAACCCTCTTCAATACAGGTAAGTCCATTACCTTAATCGGTATCATCCCTTTATACATATTTTTACTATTGTATTATAGGGATTTTTTCGTGGCTTTTTTATTAAAAGTATCTTCCAAAAAAAATGAAGCTATTTTAGAATGGGTTGGTGAAGCGGGAAAGGTGATTCATGCTTATTTGATTGGAATGGTAAAAGTAACCTTTCTTGTGGCCTTACTTGCCGGCATGTATTTTTATTTTTTCGGCATTAAATACTATTTACTCTTCGCTCTATTTATAGCAATACTCAACCTAATCCCTTACATAGGGGTGGCCATTAGCTCAATTTTAGTGATCTTTTATGTCTTCCTGACTTCTGACACCATATTTGCTCCCATTCTCACATTGGCTGTACTTTGGGGCATTCAACTTATTGAAAATAATATAATCACCCCTTTGGTGGTAGGAGCTAAGGTTAAAGTAAATGTTTTAGCCGTTATATTAGCCGTCCTAATAGGTGGGGCTGTGTGGGGCATCTCAGGTATGGTCTTATTTATACCTATGGTGGGAGTGTTAAAAATCACTTTTGATAGTACCCCTTCCCTTCAAGCATACGGCTATTTACTAGGTGATGATTTTCCTAAACCAAAAAATGGACAATCTTTGATTAAGCAGCTCAAAAATAAGTGGTTAAAAAAATAACTGCAGATAAAAAGAAAAACTCCCTCTATAGATAATCTTTACCTCGACCTTAAGATCCAAGGTTTTTGTTTAGGAATTAAAAAACCTGCCAGACTCCATCAGTCGATCAATCCTCCGCTTGTTTTCCTGCTGCAGTAATGAGGGATAAAGATTCATTAATGCATTGACCAACATTATTACAAAAGAAAAAAGGTATTGACCATAAACAACCTTAACCAAGGCAAAGCCCCCTACAAACAAAAAGGCCGCTAAGTGGCTTATTTCTGAAAATGTCATTTCCTTTCTTATTTTCACCAATTCGCTATACACAACTTTTGCTTTTAGCTTCATATTTGGATTAAAAAATTTAAAAGGAGTGTTCTTTACAATCCATTTGAAATAAGGAAGCCCCAAATTTTTATTTACGGCTTTGTTCTCAATAAAATTAAGTTTGGATAGTTTTTGGTAATGATTCGTTTTCATCAAAACTGCATTGATCACCATTCCAACTATCCATGAAATAAAAGATATTGAGACACTGAATATTAAATAATCTTTCAACATTGACATTGAATTAAAGCAATACCCACAGCACTTTTTTTTCACCTTATCCTCACCAATAAAAATAATAATTCACTGACTAGAAATCCAAGTTACAATGGGGCTTTCTGCCCTGCAATGGCAATTAAATTGACGCATAGGCTTTACTTTCTGCTTACCCCTTTCATTATATAAAGCTGATTAGTGGATTTAAAGGCCTCTGCTACACCATTATTACAATTGAAATAGGTATTTATTTCTTTGGGTAATTTTGTTTCTTTAATGCAATTTGCAGCTTCTTGAAGTCTGCACCAATTATTAATTGTTTATTATTTAGGTCAAGAATAGGGATGGATACATTCCCCCGAATTTTATGTTTTTTTAATTTATCTATCAACTCCAATTCTTTTTCCTTATTGGCATCTAAATCGTAGAAAGTATAATGCATCCCTGCACTATCCAATTCCTCTTTCAGTTTTTTACAATGATTACATTTTTCACTTCCGTATATTATTATCTTATTCTCCACCTGTTGCTTGCATCCAAGGCTACAAAAAATGACAATAATTAAAAATAAATTTTTCATATTTTACTTTCTGAAGTTTTTAGTCGCATAGCCAATATACCTGCCACCATAAATGATCCTCCTGCAAAGAGGATGGCATTAATAGGGTTATCGTTTAGCAAATTCTGAATGATAGGGCCAAAGGTTAAGGTTTGGATAAACATAGGCACAACGATCATCATATTTACAATCCCCATATACACCCCTCTTCTTTCTTGTGGAATAACTTTAGACACCATAGAGTAAGGCACTCCCATAATAGTAGCCCAACCGATTCCCAATAAAACCATGGGAAGAAGCAATAAAATTTCATCCTGAATAAATGGTAGTACTAACATGGCTATACCTGTTAGAAATAGGCTAGTAACGTATACAAACTTATTACCGAATCGAGCTGCAAAGGGCACAAGAGCCAGGGCCACAATCATGGTAACCAGATTATAAGTCCCGTTCATCAGACCGGTCTGTGCCAATGCCTGTTCAGACAATCGCTGTATTCTTTCAGCAAATTCTAAATCAGCCGGACTTACAACCGAGCCACTCACGCACAGCGCTTTGATCGTTTCAAATTTTAATATATCATTATTGCTAATTCCATATATAGAGGTCCTCAACATCGGTGTAATGAATTGCCAGTAGATAAACAAGGCATACCACTGAAATAAATAGACTACAGATAATGTTTTCAACAATTTTGGCATATCGGCAATTGCCTCAATAATTTCCAAAATAGGAGCAGTTGCTTTTTTTAAAAAAGGTATGTCATTGTTGCGTTTCAATATCTCCAGCTCTTTTTCAGAGGGAGGGATTTCAGGGGTCTTGATTACTGACCAAAAAATGGTACCCAATGAAGCAGCTGCCCCTAGGAAGAAAGAATAATACACCCAAGTTGGGATACCAGAAGCCATAGCTGAGGAAGGGTCACAAATTCCCGTACTTGTTTCATTATGGGAAAACCAGATCTGAAACAAAAATATAGAGAAGTTGGCAATTGTGATTCCTGCGCCTACGAAAAGACTTTGCATTTGAAAACCAAACGTCAGTTGCTCGTCAGGTAACTTATCAGCCACCAGAGCCCTGTAAGGTTCCATGGCTGTATTGTTCCCAACATCAAGTATCCAAAGTAAGCCTACTGCAAACCATAGCTCTGAACTGTAAGGGAAAGCAAACAAACTAAGGCTTGCTATAATCGCACCTATCATAAAGAAAGGCTTTCTTCGGCCCCAGCCAGGCACCCAGGTTTTGTCAGAAATGGCTCCTATTATAGGTTGGATGATCAGTCCCGTTACAGGACCTGCCAAATTCAATAATGGAAGCTGGGCATGGTCTGCTCCTAAAAATGAAAAAATAGGGTTGACCGCTGTTTGTTGAAGTCCGAAACTAAACTGGATACCAAAGAATCCGAGATTCATGTTCCAAATCTGCCAAAACGATAATTTGATTTTATTGCTCATTGGCTTGTTCTAGAATGGTTCAAACATAGAGGTACCCTTGCTGTCCGAATAATTTATTCTGAATAAATCCTCTTCGAAATCAACAATAAGCGTTGAATTGAACTCACCATTAACCCAGGTCAAGATAAGGACATTGGAATCACTTTTTTCAATAATAAAATCACCATTAAAGGAAGGGTGGTTGTTTCTAAATTTCATTATCTTAATCATGGATTTGACAACATCTCGTTCCAAACAACCCTTTATTTCCTCATCTCCATAATAGTGTCTATTAATATCACGGCCTACTTTTGTTTTTCTCAGCAGCTCCATGTCATTTTCTCCGGCAAGTAATCCCATATAGTATACTTGAGGTATACCTGGGCAGAAAAACTGAATGGCCCTTGCAATCAAATAGTCCTTATCGTTTTTACCGAGTGCATCATAAAAGGTACAATTGACCTGATAAAGGTCAAGATTAGACGCTGCTTCTCCGGTTGCTTCAAGGCTTTGTCCATTGGCATTTTTATGAATACTTTGAACCAAAAGATCAACATCTTCATCAGTCAATAACCCTGGTTGACCATTACTCCCGGTAACATCTATCACACCTATCCCATCATGTGTGTCCAGCACCGTCACACAATTTCTAGGGCTTATTTCCAACCAGTTTTTTAATTCAGTAAATCTTTTACTTCTAATACTATGAAGCACTAAAGGAGGCAAGGCAAAATCATAGACAAAATCAACTTTCTGT
The DNA here is from genome assembly GCF_054781075.1 of Cyclobacterium sediminis. Classification (NCBI taxonomy): domain Bacteria; kingdom Pseudomonadati; phylum Bacteroidota; class Cytophagia; order Cytophagales; family Cyclobacteriaceae; genus Cyclobacterium; species Cyclobacterium sediminis. The sequence continues at coordinate 127,078 of NZ_BAAGVC010000011.1, forward strand.
GCAATCTTAATCTGTTCTCGATAATAAGAATGAATTTCCACCAATACTTCCATTCCTAAATGTTTGGCCTTTCCTGCAAGTTTATCAAGAAACTCATAGGTTTCTGGAAGCATAAAACAAGAAGTACCAGCCTTCTTAATTGCATATCCAGCAGCATCCAATCTGATCATCTTAATACCAGCCTGACTAAATTTTTCAAGTATAGAGTTCAAATAGTTTTCTCCCAATGGATGCAAAACATCTATATCCAATTGGTTACTTGTAAAAGTAGTCCATAAATTAATTATTTCACCATTAGCAATTGTTTTTTTTGTAAAAGGCGTACTAGGTCTAGGCCTGTAAATTGCCTCAATATCCTCCACCGAAGCCCCCTTAGGGAATACTTTTTCTTTGGTCAAGAACAAATCAAAAAATGGGGAATCAACACCTTTTTCTTCCACATCTTTAAACTCCTTAGATTGGGCAGAAACGTGGTTTACGATAATGTCTCCCAAAACATCAAAATCTGCACCTATTTTGGAAACATCCTCCCATGAACCAATCCTCTCGTCTACCCTTGTGTGATCAATTGGGTCATACCCGGCATCTGCACCGTCAATTGGGAAATAAAAAGGCAATAAATGAACCCCTCCAAATGCATCTTTAAATTCGTTCTTAAGTAATTTATGGATTCCTTTTAATCCATTGTCGCCAAGCCTATTGGCATAGGTTATTAGTTGTATCTGGTTTTTCACGATCTAATTCTCTAGATTGAAAAGGGCAGTCATTTCTGACCACCCCCCCAATCATATGCCTAAAATTTAAACTTAAGTGTAACAGAGGTTGTGCGGCCATTGATGGATCTGGCACGAATCACATTCGTAACTCCATCTGTAATAGACCCTTCTTCTGACTCTGTCAATCCAAATGCATTGAACAAGTTATTGGAGTTAACACCAATCGAAAGTCCTTCAACGATATCATAGTAAGCGAAAGCATTCACTTGCGTATATCCCGGCATTACCAAATCGTTGTTATCTTGTGCATACATATCAGTAGTACCTATAAGGTTAAATCCTACTGTACCCTTTTTAAAATTATAAGATGGTGTTAGATAATAGATAAAATCTGCTTGTCTCCTTGGGGTATTCCCTTCTATTTCAGGGTTTAATTTATCTTTTGAAATTTCAGCGTTGGTCCATGTAACACTACCTCTCACATCAAACTTACCGAATCTTGCTGCTGTTTCTAGTTCAAGTCCTAAGGCTGTATACTCTCTGTCAAAAAACTGTTGAGTAGTTGCTTCAAAATTTTGTTCCTCGAGATTCGAATAAAATGCTGTTCCAAAAATTCCAATTTTAGGTGATTTATATTTGAAGCCGGCTTCCATTTGCGTAACCATATCTGAATTTAATCCACCTACAGCAGATCCGTCAGCAGCTATTCCTGGTCCAAACAATAACCTGTCTGCATTGGCCCTACCCCCACGGCTATACCGAGCAAAAGCTGCCTGACTATCTGAGATTTTGTAATTTAAACCTAAAGAGTAAGAAAGGTAACTCCAATCGTAATTAATGGGGTTTGCATTTGCATTATCTACTGAAGAAACGCTTTGCTCCGGCACTGAAATCATTCCATCTCGGTTCATATCTATAGCAGATTGTACAGCACCTGCATAGGTACCAAAAGCGCTACCATAATCATATCTTAAACCTGCATCTACAGAAAGATCTCCGAATTCAAAACTGGTATTTACGTAAGGTGCATTTACATCATAAACTGCATCATAATTTCTGGTACAGCAGTTGTCCCAAAAAGGAACCCCATAAGCAATAAGGCCATTTTCTGTAAAGGTGGTGTTGCCATCTGCACTTGAAACGTCCAATAAAGCTGCATTTGTGGAATTAACTTCCATTAAGTAAGAATTCCACAGCCATGACATATTGATATGCTGGATGCCTTTATAAAAACCAAAAGTGAAGTTTACATTGTCCATTTCCTTTGACAATTGTAAATCATTGGAAAAGTTATTGAAATTATTAAAGTCCACATCAAAAAGGTGAATTCTCATAGCCAGACCATTACCATTCAAAGCAGATGGATTATTTATGACATTTCCTGCATTTGGGCCATTTGCATAACTCAAGACCGAATTATCTCCACCAATTGAATTAGCCATTGACTGGGCATCTGCAACTTCTGAAGGGAATGGAGACACAAAACGCCCCGTATTAAATTGTTGTCTGAATTTATTGACAATGGACCAATCATTACCTAGGTAAAAGTTAAACTCTCCGCCAATCGCAGTGGATATAGGATTCATACCTTCCTGAATACTACTTCTCCTTAAGTTTCCATCTGCTCCCATACTCAAGTTGGTCATTAAATAGGGTGAATGAGGAGTTCCACTTAATGCGTTGAAATTATTGACATTCCCTAATACAGGAGAGCTATTTGACCCTGTTACCTGAACAGGCATCGGAAGATATCCTATAGACCTGTCATTGAGATGCTTGAAATACAGTCTAACAAAACCTTTATCAAATTTCTTGGTCAAATTAGCTTTAATTTGTCCCCCTGAATTTGCATTGTATCCTGCATCTCTTGGACCTTCTCCTTGTCTCCAAAACCCTCCAATGTGGAAGTTCATGTCTTCTCCAATTGGAGCACCATATTCGAAATCAGTCCTAAAAGTATTATAGTCCATCCCTACTGTGGTTCCAACAGAACCTCCTTCAACTTTACCTGATTTACTAATAAAGTTGATGACACCTGCAGGAGAATTACTTGAGAGTACTGATGCAGAACCTCCCCTTAAAGCTTCAATTCTATCAATCGTATTATCTGCCCTTAAAAATATATCAGCATTCCCAAACGAAATATCTCCAAACTGCATCACTGGAAGTCCGTCTTCATGTAATTGCAAGAATTTAGCACCTCCTGTAGCAATAGGTATTCCTCGGACAGTAATATTTGCATTTCCTTCTCCTCCTGTTGCCTCTGTTTTCACTCCAGGTAAATTTCTGAAAATTTCTGCAGTGGATCTGGGTGCTGCCTGATTAAATTGGTCTGTCCTTATAGAACTTACAGAAATACTTGATTCAATGGCGGTTTTAGGATCTGTATTACCTGTTACGATGACTACATCCAAACCGACAAGGTCTGCACTCATCTGGAAATCTCTGGAAATATCACCTTGTCCTAAAACTACAGGTTCCTCAATAGTTGAAAACCCTAAAAAAGAAACCTTCAAGATATGCTCCCCTTCTAAATTTGTTTCCAAATTATATTTCCCATCAAAGTCTGAAATTGCTCCAAGAGAAGTGCCTTCCAAACTTACAAGGGCGCCAATAATAGCTTCTCCGGTTTGCTCATCAGTAATAGTTCCGGAAAGTTTTGTGGAAGTTTGAGCAAAAGCATTAAAATCATTAAAGAAAAATATTAATGCTCCTATGGCAATGGTAAGTGTTTTTGTAATATTATTTCGTAATAGTTTCATGATTGGGTTATTATTTAAGTAATCGACTTGAATAATTATCAAACTGATAATGGAATAATACTCTGGCCAAATATTATTTACACCCCAAACATGAAAAACATTTGTTTAATAGTCAATAGTGAGTAATTTTATGAAATTACGAAACCGATTACGTAATCGATTTCGGTTTCAAATAAATTTTAATTTATAATCTTTCTAAATAAAAACCGGCGCTTTTTTTATGAATTCACTCTTTGCTTTACCCTATATTTATGCCTAAAATCCGTGTAACTCTGAAAACAATAGCCTCTAAATTAGGTGTTTCTGTGCCTACTGTTTCCCGCGCACTAAAGGATTATCCAGACATTAGCAAGGAAACGAAAACTGCTGTACTAAAACTTGTAGATGAACTCAATTATATCCCCAATAACCTGGCACTAAATTTACGCAAAAACAAATCCAACATTATTGGAGTAATTATACCCGAGGTGGTTCACTTTTTCTTTTCAAGCGTGATTAAAGGAATAATGCAATCAGCCGAAGAGCAAGGCTACTCAGTATTGCTCACTCAATCTCAAGAACTATTAAACCTTGAAAAGAAACATGCAAAACTACTTTTCTCATCACACGTAGATGGGTTGTTGGTGTGTCTTTCTGATGAAACCAAATCCTTTGATCATTTTAAAATTTTTAAAGAGTTCAATATCCCATTAGTTTTGTTTGACAAAGTACTCGACACTGAAACAATAAGTAAGGTGGTTATTAACGACAAAGAAGGCGCTTTTCAAGCCACCGAACATCTGATTCATCAGGGTTGTTCAAAAATTCTTTTTCTAAAAGGCCCGAAAGTTCCTCTTAATACAATAGAGCGTTTCAATGGCTATAAAGAGGCCCTTAATAAATACAACATCCCGCTAAACACTTCCTATATCAAGAGCTGTCCCCACATTACCAGACATGAAGCTTACAAGCTTGTAGATCGAGTAATTAAAAGCAAACAAACTTTTGACGGAATTTTTGGGGTTAGTGATATTTTATCTATAGGAGCATTAGGGGCCTGCCAAGACAATGGAATTAAAGTCCCGGAAGAAGTTTGCATAGTTGGCTTTAGTGATTCTGAAATGTGTGAGATTTCCAGACCCCAACTAAGTTCCGTCTATCAACCTGGATTTGAAATTGGTAAAAAATCAGCTCAAAAATTAATACAGGAAATTCAATTAATTGAAAGTGGCGGGGAATATAGACCAGAACATATCACCTTAAAGTCCACCTTGAGAATAAGGGAGTCCAGCAACAGAGTTTTAAAGAGCAAACAAAATTAATAGTATCTAATTGCTTGGATAGCCCATATTTACATTTCTTTCTAAAAAACAATCTATAACTCAAGTAAAACTTCAAGCCAAAAGACCTAGTTTATGAGCTTTACCCTATGAAATGACTGGATAAACCTTCAATTTTCTTACTCTAAGCGCTTTAAAAACGCATCAAAAAACGCCCTATCTACTTTAAGAACTGAGCCATGTCTGGTACCTTCCGGAAAACTGGTACTTTCTGATACATCTGTCCAGTTCTTTAAATCCGGGGACAATACGGCACCCATTTCATGCTTTCTGTATTTGTCAAAATAAACAATCCATTGCCCATCTACCTGGGTCACGGTGGGACCTTCAGCCCAGTAATCACCCGTAATAGGCTCTCCTGCATCGCCATACCCACTATCAAGTGAATCACTCACAGCTATTCTTATATTCTTCTTTGCTGGCTCACGGGTTTCATCTTTCACAAAAAGATAATATTTACCTTCATGTTTTTGAATGGTGCCATCAATCACATTAAAACCTGGTTCATAAAACATTTCTGTTTCTGAAAAGGTCTTGAAATCTTTTGTGGTTACATAGTATTGTCTATGATTATAGGCATCGTCTAGTTGGGATTGGGTCTCAGGGTATAGCCCTTTTATAGTAGTAGACCAATAAATAATATATAATTCCTCATCTGCATCATAAAATACCTCCGGCGCCCAAGTATTGCGAGCCCCCTCTTCATGAGCCATTACTGGAATAAACTGTTGTTCAGACCAATTGATTAAATCTTCTGAATAAGCATACCCTATGCCTTTCTCTTTCCAACTAACTGTCCAAACCATATGGAACAATCCATCTCCACCTCTTATAATACATGGATCCCGCATAAGTTTATCTCCACCGACAGTAGGTCTAAGCAAAGAAGCACCATCGTTCAAGGCTTTATAAGTATAACCATCTGTAGAATAAGCCAGGTGCAACCCATCCTCCCCATTACCTGTGAAATAAGAAAAAAGATATACCTCTTCCTTTTTCGTCATTTGAGCAACTGATTGACATGAATAAAACAACAAAAGAAGTGGTAATAATACCCAAGCTGTAAGGTTCCAAAAACGCATAACTACAATAATAAAATTTAATCTAAGGTAATAACTTCTAAACTAGATTAAAATATTTTTTGCCTTATCAAAAAAAATAGTGGGTAAGTCACAAGTACCAATGGTAATTGCCTTTCATTCCCATTTATCAAAAAAAATCATTACCCCTAAGCACCTAGCCCTACTTTAATCGGTCTGATTTTACCCAACGACCTGATTACCAACAGACTAACCATAAAGTAAACTGGACTTAAGTCTATATAACATTCAATTAAACTTAACACGGGTATCCAAACAGATTATTCCACATTAACTTAAAATAAAACTAAATTACGGTTTTTAAATGTTTTTTATTTATTTAATCATATTTTGATTTAAATAAATAAAACAGGACAGAACAGGATGGCTTTATTTACTTTTTTAATCAATTTTATAAAAAAGTAACCATTTTATATTGCTTTATTATTATCAATTAAACCCAAAAATTATGAAAAGAAATTTTATTAAATCAAACAAATTCCAGATACTGGCTTTTGTTCTCTCTCTTTTCTTACTATCCGGTCCTTCATTGGCCCAAGGGAATAGAACAATTAATGGCCTGGTAAAATCTCAGGAAGACCAAGAATTGATCCCGGGAGTATCCATCTTGGTTCAAGGAACAAACCGAGGCACTGTCACCGACATTGATGGTAAATTTAGCCTGGAAGTCAACAATGGTGAAACCCTGGTCGCTAGCTTTATTGGCTATGAAAACAAGGAAGTGACCATTGAAGAAGGAATGAATAATATAGAGATTTTACTCAATTATTCGTTTTCAGACTTATCTGAGGTGGTCGTTGTAGGATATGGGACCCAAAAAAAATCAGATCTAACAGGTGCCGTAGGATCGGTTAGTAGCGAAACCCTTCAAGAAAGGCCTTCAGCCTCTTTAACCCAAGCGCTCTCGGGGAGAATTCAGGGTGTTAATGTATCTGTAAATTCCGGGAGACCCGGAGGACGTGCCAATATCAGAATCAGAGGAAACACTTCTGTAAGTATCGCCAATGATCCTTTGTATGTAATTGACGGAGTCATTATCCATGCAGCCGGCCTAGCAAACGGTAGCACCCCCATTGATTATATCAACCCCAATGATATTGCTTCAGTAGAGGTACTAAAGGATGCCTCGGCTACTGCCATTTATGGTGCAAGAGGAGCAAATGGAGTGATTTTGGTAACCACAAAAAGAGGCAGCAACAAAGGAGGAATGATCACCTTTGACACTGATGTAAGTGTGGGTGTATTGCCAAAGAAAATCCCCTTACTCAATGCAGAAGAATTTCTTATGGTGGAAGATATCGCCTATCAAAATGCACAAAAATACGATCCCACAGGTTGGGCCAATGGCATTTATACCGATCCAAAGTTAAAAAGAACCAATCCCTTATTGTTTGATGCGAATGGAAATCCCCTACATGACACAGACTGGCAGGATGAATCTTTCCGTAAAGCGATTACTCAAAATCATCAATTAGGACTTACGGGTGGCAATGAAAAAGACAGTTATGGAATCTATGTCAATCACAGAAATGAAGAAGGATTGATGCGAGAATCCTACCTAAAGCGATATGCAGGCAGATTTGTGTTTGACAGCCAGATAAAGCCATGGTTAAAAGTAGGAGGAAGCTTGAGCTATACAGATCAAAAAGAAAGCCAGGTGGATCCGCTTGGGGCTGGAGGCATAATCGCCATGCGCCAAGTACTGGAAGCGCTTCCCATTATTCCTGTTCGATACAGCGATGGAAGCTGGGCAGGCAATGAAGATTATCCGGGTATGGAAGGGGGAAACAATCCGCTTCATGTAGTAAATGACCGTGTATATATTGTCAATACCCAAACCATGTTAGGCAATATCTATGCTAATTTTAACCTGGCAGAAGGGCTTGAGCTTCGCTCAGTATTAGCCAGCAATATAATCAACCAAAGGGTGGACTATTATGGAGGAAGAACCCTAAATTATATTGCAAGAAACCAACGAGGGGATGCTTCCGTAATGAATGATCGCTTAAACTCCTGGCAGTTTGAAAACTATCTTACTTACAATAAAGACATCGATGAAAACCAATCTATCAATGCCTTACTGGGTATTTCTTGGCAGCATGTTGATCGGTTCAATAGTACTGCAAGGTCTCAAGATTTTCAGGATGATTATTTCAAATTTAATAACCTGGGAGCCGGAGCCAATGTTTATCAAACACTTTCTGGTACTTCAGCCTATGGTTTAAACTCTTATTTCGGTAGGTTTAACTACAACCTAAAAGAAAAATATTTAGTAACCTTTACCGGAAGAATTGATGGATCATCCAAATTTGGAGAAGCCAATAGGTACGCGGTATTCCCATCAGCTGCTTTGGCATGGAGAATTTCTGAAGAAGATTTTCTTAAAGACCATAAAACCATTTCAAACCTAAAATTAAGGGCCAGTTATGGGGTAACCGGAAATTCTGAAATAGCCGCCTATCAGGCTTTGGCAGGAATGGGCAACTATACGGTAATCTTCAATGACTCAAGGAGTATAGGACTGGGTGTCAACCGGCTTTCAAACCCTGACCTTAGGTGGGAAAAAACATTTCAAACGGATGTAGGGTTGGAGCTTGGACTGCTAAATAACAGGCTTACATTTGAACTGGACCTGTATAGAAAACTGACAGAAGACATGCTACTAAATGCCCCCGTTCCCTCCAGCAGTGGGTACAGCTTGGTTACTAGAAATATCGGTAGCATGGAAAACAAAGGAGTTGAATTTGCCCTTAATTCTGTAAACATCGTAAACAATGATTTCAAGTGGGACACGCACTTTAATATCTCTATAAACCGAAACAAAGTTTTGGAGCTCACCGGTGGAGCAGACATATTTTCCGGCTCTACTATCATTAGAGAAGGGGAACCTGTTGGCTCTTTCTTTGGATTTGTTCATTTGGGAACATGGGACACAGATGAAACTGACCTCGCTGCCCAGTACCTCAAACTACCGGGAGACATCAAATATGAAGACGTTAATGGAGATGGTGCCATTAATGACAACGATAGAGTGATCATTGGCCAGGGAATTCCTAAAGGATTTGGCACATTTATGAACACTTTCCAGTACAAAAACCTGGAATTAATGGTTGACCTGCAGTTTAATTATGGAAATAAGGTACTGTGGCGAAGCAAGCACTCCGCTGAAGACCGTCAGGGGATCGCCAATAGTTTTAAAACGGTATTGAATGCCTGGACACCAGACAACCAAAACACAAATATTGCCCAATTGAGACCATTGACTGCAGGATACAATACCTTCAATGATTCAGACAGGACACAGGATGGTTCTTTCCTCCGAGGAAGAAATTTACTCCTTGCCTACACCTTTGAACCTACCCTAATTCAAAGGCTAAAATTAAGCAGATTAAGGGCTTATGTGTCGGTTCAAAATTTCTTCCTAAGCACCAAGTTTCAAGGCTATGACCCTGAAGTTTCCACTTCCGGATCTCCATTTGACCAAGGTGTAGACCTTTATGCTTACCCAAAGCCAAGGGTTTTTATGCTCGGATTAAATATCGCCCTTTAAAAAGTTTCACTTGAATATTTGAATGCTATGAAAAAAAATATAAATAAAATAAGTCGTGTGATCCTTATCAGTTTGCTAATGATCACCACTTGGGGATGCAATGAATTCCTCGATGAGACAGACAAATCGAATTTCACTTTAGAGAATTATTTCACGCTTCCTGAACATGCCTCCAGTGTAGTCAATTCCATCTACGAAAGCCTTAGACCGGTGATGCAATCAGGTTTTGGTGGAGGTCCGTGGATGATGCTTGAATTTTCCACAGGCTTGGCCAATACAGAACTTGGGCAGGCACAAAACAGCTTATTTGTAAGGAATTTGATCAACAATTCTGACAATGGTTATGGACAAACATACTGGACCAGTTACTACAGAGGGATAGCCAATGCGAATCTGGCGATTGAAAAAATTCCTGAAATAGAGATGGACAGTGAGACCCAAAAAAGACTTTTGGGAGAAGCTCGATTTCTACGGGCATTCTATTACTTTAACCTGGTAAGAATTTTTGGTGACATCCCGTTGATAACCTCTCCGATTGACTTAACCAGTCCGGAACTGTATCCGGAAGCTGCTTCTACAGCTACCATTTATGATCAGATTGTGGCAGACCTTGAAGTAGCTGAGAATGCCGGTCTACCTTGGAGAGACACCAGCGGCAGGGTTTCACTGGGGGCTGTAAAAACTTTAATGGCCAGTGTTTACCTCACCATGGCCGGTTATCCCCTACAAGCCGGAGACCAGTATTACCAACTTGCCGCAGAGAAAGCCAATGATGTTATCCAATCAGGTACCTTTGATTTGTTTGCTGATTATGATAAACTTCATTCTGTTGAAGATAAAAATCAAGGTGAGCATATATTTATGATACAATATGCAGCCTTTACTATTCCTTCTTCTTGGCAGGTTTCCATTATTCCTTATAATCGAGGCATTTCTGCTTATAGCGCAGAGACCGGAGGCATCTTCTCCAATCAAGAGTTTGTAGATGCATTTGAAGACGGTGACAAAAGAGCTGATGAAAAGACATTCTTCTATACAGAATACAGTTTGGAGTCCGACAGAAGCACCATCAAAGAACTGGGAGACTATTATATCTGGAAACATTTTGATGAAGAAGCCCAACTAAATTCTACCAGTAGTGGCTTAAATTGGCCTGTCTTCCGTTTTGCTGAGGTATTACTTATCTATGCTGAAGCAATGAATGAAGTCAATGGACCAACGGATGCTACCTATGAAGCCATTAACAAAATTCGAGACAGGGCGGAGTTGCCCGCACTGGAAAACCTTAGCCAGCAAGAATTTAGAGAAGCTGTATGGCGCGAAAAATGGGTAGAGATGTGCTTTGAAAACAAAACATGGTTTGACATGGTAAGGTTACGAAAAGCCTGGAATGTAGTTTCCGGAGAATTTGAAGATTATGTTGGGCATCAATTTACCTATGGTCCTACGGTAACTGAGCGGGAATTGCTTTTCCCAATTCCTACTGCCGAAATCAGAAACAACGACAAACTGAGCCAAAACCAAGGTTATTGAGATACCAATATAACTTAACAGTCAATTAAAAGAAAAGGGGTAAAAAGAAATTGAATCATTCTTTTACCCCTTTTATCCTTTTTTACTCAGATCTAATTGAATAAATGAAGGAATGTTACAAACAATTTTATTACTTTAAACCCGAATTATCCCAAAGGGATTTATTTTAGGTAGGAACTATAATAATTCAGTCAATTCGATGCAATTTTAAACAGGACTCATTTCAATAGATCCTCTTTTATAAATGCCTAGACGATTGAGCTTTCTTCGCTAATTATAGTGGCAACTGATAAACCGGAATAAAACTTGAAATAATAATTACAACCAATGAAAACAATCCGTCAGATTAAAAACAGTAGGCTCAAAGTAGCCAGCCTCTTCGTTTTCACTTTCTTAATCACTGCAGGTTTAGCCTTGGCTCAAGAAGACAAGTTGCTTTTGCAATTCGAAGGAGAAAATGGTGCCGGGAAAGGCAAAAATATAGTCCTAATAAGTGGTGACGATGAATACAGATCTGAAGAAGGATTGCCTATGTTGGCAAAAATCCTTTCCAAACATCATGGTTTTAATACCACTGTTTTATTTGCTATCAATCCTGAAAACAATAATGTAGTCCCAAATTATAAAACCAATATCCCGGGCATGGAGCATCTTCAGGAGGCAGACCTTGTTATCATCTTGTTGCGATTCAGAGAACTTCCCGATGAACAAATGAAACATTTTGATGATTACCTGAAGTCAGGAAAACCTTTGATTGCTTTACGTACTTCTACTCATGCCTTTAATTATGGAAAGGACAGCAAAAGTCCTTACGCCAAGTACCACTGGCAAAGCAATGTACCCGGATGGGAGAAAGGATTTGGTAAAAAGATATTGGGTGAAACATGGGTAGCACATCACGGCCACCATGCTGTGGAAGGTACCAGAGCTCTTTTAGATGGAATTCAGGTTTCTGCCAAAAACCCTATATTAAATGGAGTGACCGACATTTGGGCTGCTTCTGATGTATACACAGTAAACGGTATTGGTGAAGATGCTGAGGTTTTGATCCATGGTGCATCTACCTCCGGAATGAATGCTGAGGCACCAATCAACTGGAAAAAATCATTAATGCCTGTGGTATGGACCAAAACCTACCAAATAGAGGGAGGTAAAAAAGGAAAAGTATTTGCAAGCACTTTGGGGGCATCCATAGACCTATTAAGTGAGGACTTGCGCCGATTAATCATTAACGCAAGCTATTGGGGACTTGACATGGAAGACAATATACCTGAAAAAGCCAATGTAGATATTGTCGGAGATTATGCGCCCACCATGTTTGGATTTGACAATTTCCGACGCGGTATGAAAGTCACAGATTTCGAATAATTTTTAAAGCCTAAAATAATAATAGATAATGAATAAGATTGGATTTAATGTCTTGGCCTGGTCCGCTGCAGTTTCTGATGAATTGAAACCAATTATCGAAAGACTCAAAACCATAGGCTATGACGGGGTGGAGTTTTTTGTAGGTGCACCGGATGAAAAAGCCTATAAAGAAATAGGCAATTTTACCCAAGGACTAGGACTGGAAAGCAGTACAGTATTTGTGATGGGACCTGATGAAAACCCCATAGACCCTGATGCTAAAATAAGGGCTAAAGCCCTAGAAAAAATGAAATGGACCATAGACCGTTCTTATGACTTAGGTGCAAAAGTTATCTGTGGCCCTTTCCATTCTGCTTTCTCCACATTTGCCCAAAGATCCCCCAATGAGGATGAATACAGCAGAAGTGCTGAGGTTTTATACCAAGCAGGAGAACATGCCAAGCAGGCAGGAATTGTACTTACACCGGAAGCACTTAATCGCTTTGAATGTTACCTGTGCAATACCATGGAGCAATTGCTTCATTTGATCAGCAAAACAAATCACCCGAATGTTAGGGCCATGTTTGATACCCATCATGCAAATATTGAAGAAAAAAACCTGGGAGATGCCCTAAGAAAAATAGCACCGGTATTGAGTCATGTACACATTAGCGAGAATGACAGGGGCACTCCCGGCTCCGGCCATGTTCCTTGGGATGATACCTTTGCTACCTTGGCTGAAATAAAGTTTAATGGATGGCTAACCATAGAAGGGTTCACCAGAAATGACCCTGATTTTGCTAACTCCATTGGCGTATGGCGAGATTTCTCCGAACCTTGGGAAATGGCAGAAAATGGCTACAAATTCATTAAGTCCATGGGAGAAAAACATGGGCTCTAAGCCCAGGATAAAATATCATAAAAAATTTATTTTAACAGTAACTAAAATAACCAAAGCAAATGTCTAAACTACCCTTTCGTTTCGGCGCAGAAGTATACACCTGGTTTATGAGTAACAATGGAGAAACTTATAAAGGCCAGCTGGGCCACATGATAGAAGTTATCTCCAAAGCAGGCTTCACAGGAATCCAACCTATATTTACCTGGATGGGTCCTTTGGCCGATGCTGACGCTCTTGAGGCCAAGCTAAAAGAACAAAATATTTCACTAGCAGCAGTAGCTTTAGCATTAGATTGGAACGGAAACAAAGAAACTGAAGAGGAGAAAAAGATAGCAGATGAAGCCATAAAATTACTGTCTAGATTCCCTGATTCAGTTCTTTGCACAGTTCAGATTCCAACCGGAAGACATGAGCTTACACAGAGAAGAAAAAACCTGGTAAATATCGTCAACACCGTATCAGCAAGAGCGACAGACAAAGGGGTTATTAGCAGCTTTCACCCCAACTCTCCCCACACTTCCATTACCAGAACGGAAGAGGACTATAAAGTAATCCTAGAATCTCTGGACCCTAAAGTCACAGGCTGGTGCCCTGATGTAGGTCACATTATCAACGGAGATATGGACCCTTTGACCAAAATGAAAGAATACCGTTCCTTGATCAACCATGTGCATTATAAAGATTGGGATGGCAATCCTGAATTCACACTTATGGGCAATGGGAAAGTAGCCCTTACAGAGATTACCCAATGGCTTAAAGATGAGAAATTTGATGGATGGATCATTTGTGAAGACGAAGGCGAAGAAGCTTTGGAGGACCCTGATTTTGTAACCCTTCACGATGGAAAATGGGTGCAGGAATCTTTAATCCCAAAACTAAAATAAACTATGCCTTTCATTAAATCCAATGGGATCAACCTTTATTACGAAGAGCATGGAGAAGGGGAACCCTTACTATTGATCATGGGCATTACTGCCCCCGGAGCAGTGTGGGAAAAACATCTTGAGTATTGGAAGCAATTTTTCCGATGCATCATCGTAGACAACCGTGGTGTTGGACAGTCTGATAAACCAGCCGGCCCTTACACTTCTTCCATGATGGCTGATGATTGTGCAGGCTTACTGCAACACCTAGGCTTGGAAAAGGTAAGGGTGGCAGGAGTTTCCATGGGAAGTATCATTGCTCAACAACTCGCCTACCGTCATCCAGACCACGTAAAGTCCATGGTCCTCATGTGTCCTTGGGCAAGATGTGACAATACCGCAAAAGATATTTTCCGTCATATGATGGACATCAAAGCCAGACTAAAACCAGATGAATTTAATCGATATATTCAACTGTTAATTTATTCTAAAGCTTCCTTTGATAATGAAGAAACCTACAAAGGAATGCTTGAAGACAGGTTAAAGGCCAATAATGACACCAACCCCCAACCATTAATCGGACTTGAGGGACAAGCTGCTGCCTGCATGGAACACTATATCCTGGAACAATTGAAAGAAATAAAGCAACCTGTGCTTGTCTTAGGAGGTGAAGCGGACAAATTCACCCCGCTATGGATGACCAAAGAAGTTGCTGAAAACCTTCCAAACTCAGATTTACACACCTACTCTAAAAGTGGGCACGCCTTCCATTGGGAAAATATCGATGATTTTAACCCGAGGGTAAAACAATGGTTATTAACACATTAGATTGAAAACCTTGACCATTAGAAAAATAATGGTCAAGGTTTTTTTGGGTAGCTAAACTAGGTTATTTTTTGAAAATAATGATTCTTTCATTATCTTGAGATCACCCCTACATTACCCATACTAAAAACCAAACCCTCACCCAATGAAATTCTTCATTCCTACGGAAAAGCTTTTTAAAGCTTTTTTAGTGGCAATCTTATTGTTGCTAGTTTTAAATATTATCAGCATCTTTCTGGCTATTAATCTCGATCAAAATGACACTTTAGGCTCGTTCCTAATACTGCTTTTTGATTTTAATCAGGAGGCAAATATTCCCTCTTTATTCTCTACCCTACAATTTCTGGTCGCGTCCCTTTTATTGTTAATCATTGCGGTTTATAAAAAATCAAGCGGTAAAAAACATTTGAGATGGCTAGGTATTTCTTTCTTGTTTTTCCTTTTAATGTTAGATGAAGCCATATCCATCCATGAATTTTTATTCACTTTTCTTCAGGAACAGTATCATAATTCTTCATTTTTTTATTATACCAGCCTACTTGTTTTCGGATTAGTTTTGGCAGGAATTGGCTTGATTTACATTCCTTTCTTCAATCACCTCAATAAAAAACTACTCATTGGTATGTTTTTGGCAGCAGGCATATTTTTATTAGGCGCCATTGTTTTTGAAACCATCGGAAACAATGTTTTTGAAACCTATGGTTTAAGCTTAGGATACAGGTTGCTATATACAATTGAAGAGACACTTGAAATGCTTGGACTTGCAATTTTCATTAATGTACTTAATTGGTACATTGGTATAAAAATGCAAAAAATATCCATTGTGCTTACAATTTAATAAATCCTTTATTCCTAATCTACCGATACAAATAACTCTATCAGGATAGCAAGACAATTAAAGCTTTGCTAAGCATTAGAATACTGGACAGTACAGGATAGTTCTGATCGAAAAACTACTATCTTTAAAACATGAATCTAAGCCTGAATATTGCACTTATAGTGGCAGGGTTGACCAATGACCCCAAGCCTATAACTTTTGAAAAACAAATTATTGCCATGGAGACCGCTGAGTCCGCAGGGGTTTTCGATGTAGATGAAGATGGTCATTTGGATATCGTCTCCGGTAGTTACTGGTACAAAGGTCCTGAATTTTCCATGAGACAATTAATCGGTCAAGTTAAGCGAGTGAGTGAATACTTTGATGATTTCTCTACCATTCCCATGGATGTAAATGGAGATGGAAAGACAGACTACGTAACCGGCGGATGGTTTGGAAAGACCCTATATTGGGTAGAAAACCCCGGAAGCAATAAGGAATGGGCGGTGCGCGAAATCACCAATCCCGGGAATGTGGAGACCACACGTGCCTGGGACGTAGACAATGATGGCCATCCCGACATTGTCCCCAATACACCCAATCAACCACTTGCATATTATACCTTAACCCGAGATGCAAACGGAAAAGGTACGGGTGAATTTGTTAAACACCCGGTAACTGAAAAACATGGCCATGGCTTGGGATTTGGCGATATCAATGGAGACGGTAGAGGAGATTTTATTGTCGCTGAAGGTTGGCTAGAAGCCCCACAAGACCTAAAAAATGGCACATGGGAATTACACGAATCTTTTCAATTGGGCGCTGCCAGCGTCCCCATCATCGTAACAGACGTAAATAGTGATGGATTAAATGACCTTATAGTGGGACAAGGCCACGACTATGGTTTACATTGGTACGAACAAGTAAAAGAAGGGAATACCCTTTCCTTTGTAAAACATGCCATTGACCCTTTCCAATCTCAATACCATACCATGGAGTGGGTAGACATAGACAATGATGGCGAAATGGAACTGGTTACCGGTAAACGCTACCGGGCACACAATGGAAATGATCCCGGAGGAAATGATTTTATGGGCATGTATTATTTCAAGTGGAATGGAGAGTCTTTTACCAAAAATGTGATAAGCTACGGCCCTTTTGGAGAAGGTAAAGGAGCAGGCCTTTATTTTTCCGTCACAGACTTAAATGGCAATGGAATGAAGGACATTGTGGTGGCTGGAAAAGATGGCCTGGTAGTGTTCCACAACAAAGGAAGCCGATAAAAAACCATCGTGTTTAACCAAGTTGTTAATTACTGGAAATTTAAATTAACTTTTAATTAATAAGCAGCACTGATCCATGATTGGTGCTTTCTTTATATTTGGTTTTATTTCGGAGAGACTATCACTAAAATTATTTTTCTCCCTGGTACTTTAAACAAATAATCGTTCATGAAAAAACTAATCTGCTTTTGCTGGGCAATAAGTCTCAGTTTTAGTCTTCTGGCTCAAAACACCGTCACAGGCTACGTCTATGAAGACAGCAATCAAAATGGAAAAAAGGAACGCAGAGAAAAGGGCATTCCTGAAGTGGCTGTCAGCAACGGAAAAGAAGTGGTACTTACTGATAAAAAAGGGAAGTACGCTTTACCAATAGGAACCGATAATATCATTTTTGTCATCAAACCAAGTGGGTTTAAAGTGCCTGTCGGTGAAAATCAATTGCCTGACTTTTATTATATCCACAAACCTGAAGGATCTCCCGAATTACAGTACAAAGGTTCTGAACCAACCGGTAAACTACCAAAGACAGTGAACTTTGCTCTGCACAATAGCGAAAAGCAGGATAATTTCACAGCAATGATATTTGGCGATCCACAACCTTATAACAAAACAGAATTGGATCAATTTGCTAAAGGTGTGGTTGATAAGGCCAAAAATGAAAGCAATATTAGTTTTGGAATTAGTCTTGGTGATCTGGCAGGAGATGACCTGGATTTACACCCTCCCTATGTAGAGATTCTAAAAAGAACGAACTGGCATTGGTACAATGTAATGGGCAATCATGACATGAATTACGATGCAAAAATAGACGAGCATTCTGACGAATCTTTTGAAAGGGTATTTGGACCTGCCACCTATTCTTTTAACCACGGAAATGCTCATTTCATAATTTTAGATGATATCCTTTATCCGGATCCCAGAGATGGCAATGGTTATTGGGGTGGATTTACTAAAACGCAGCTGGATTTTGTAGAAAATGACCTAAAACATGTAGCCAAAGACAAATTGATTGTTTTGGCCTTTCATATCCCTTTACAACATATCAACGAAAACCGCTTCAAAGACAGTGACCGACAAAGACTTTTTGATATTCTAGCTGATTACCCAAACCGGCTTGCAATGTCTGCCCATACTCACTTGCAACGACACAACTTCTATTCAAAAGAAGATGGATGGAAAGGAAGTAGCCCATTCCATGAATACAATGCAGGGACCACTTCAGGGGACTGGTACTCCGGAAAAATAAATGATGAAGGTGTTCCCATTTCAACCATGAGAGATGGTACACCAAAAGGATATGCCCTACTTCATATTGAAGGAAATCAATATAAAATAGATTACCAGGTAATCGGAGCACCAAAAGAACACCAGATAAAGATCTTTAACCCCAAAGTAGTCGCTAATAACCGAGGTTCGGGCTCAGGTATTTTTGCCAATTTTTATATGGGAGACAAAAATGATAAGGTAGAATACCGAATAGACAATGGCCCTTGGAAAAACATGAACTGGGTAGAAGCCCCTGACCCTTCTTATGCAGCAGCTGTGATGGAATGGGACTTGATGGACAAATTAGAACCCGGAAGAAGACCTTCCAACCCCGTCAATGTTACGCACCTGTGGAAAGGAAGCATCGACACCAAGCTGCCGATAGGAAAACATACCATCACCGTCAGAGCCACAGACATGTTTGGCCGGACATTTACAGAGACCAGCGAATATACTGTAGCTGAGCCAGTGGCTTATTAATCTAACACATAAGCTTACCTATTAAATGGGTGGCTAAAGTATCAGGCAGAGTACCTGATACTTTAGCCACTTTTTTTATTTAGCCCTGCTAATGAGAAATCGACAATAGGTCTAAATTACATCTTTTGGGTTTTAAATAGTTACCCGAGAATGGAATTAAAACAGGTCACAGTGGTAAACCTCATCCTAAGTTTAAAAAAAGTCACGACTTAATAAGCAATTAGAAAATTCAGTATATTTAAAAATGCATGGAAATTCAATCAATAAAATAATTGACGCATTAGACCTGGCGCCTCACCCTGAGGGAGGATATTTCAAGGAAACTTATAGAAGTACAGATGAAATCAATCAAAGTTGCTTACCTGAAGGATATAAGGGCAAAAGAAATTATGCCACTTGTATTTATTTTTTACTGACCTCAGATGATTTTTCTGCTTTCCATAGGATTAAACAAGATGAGATTTGGCATTTTTATGATGGCTCTCCTTTAAGGTTACATACCATCTCAGAATCCGGACTTCATCAAACACAAATAATTGGTAAATATTTTGATAAAGGGGAAACACCCCAACTCATTGTTCCAGGAGGGCATTGGTTTGGGGCGGAAGTTATTGAGGAAAATTCATACAGCTTAGTAGGATGCACTGTTTCACCGGGATTTAGTTTTAATGATTTTGAGTTAAAATCCAAGAAAGAGCTTAGCAACTTATTTCCACATTGTAAAAAAATAATCGAAAGGTTAACGCATTTTTAAAAAAACTGCATTTAATTTAATGGTTGAAACGATTTCTCCCCCATACAATCTCCCCAAAATACTCAAACCTAACCGAAAAAGTCCCGAACACGGTTGAATTCATGCACAGATGATTCCCTTTCTTATCAAATTCACACACAGAATTAATGGAAGTTTTCTTCTCCTAAAGATTAATATTTATACAAAGAAAACCACTGCAACACCTATGAAAAGTTTAAATCGGAAAATTCATTTATCTCTTTTATCAATTGCATTGCTGATTCTCAGTAATTGCAGTCCTCCACAACAACAACCGGAGAAAAGACCAAACATTTTATTTATTGCGGTGGATGACATGAATGACTGGGCAGGTTTCTTGTCCGGCCATACCGGCATGAAAATTCATACCCCGAATATTGACCGTCTTGCAGCATCTTCCATGATCTTTACCAATGCACATACTCCTGCACCTGCATGTGCACCTACGCGTGCAGCTATTCTTACGGGCGTGCACCATGCCCGATCAGGCGCTCAAAATGTTTACTGGGGAGATGGACCATTATGGAGAGAATTTGAAGCCCTTAAAGAGGTCACAACCTTAGAAAAATTCTTCAAAAACAATGGCTATAAAACACTTGGAGCAGGTAAAATTTACCATAGCCAAGCTCCCCCCTGGTCACCCACGAGTCAGGTAGAACCTGAAAATTGGGATTATTATTACCCCAGCCCCTACATTTCTCACCCATTCCAAATGAGGGCACCTGAAGAGGTCATTTACCCTGAAGATGTAGACAATGAAAACCGCCCCGGAGGAGGAGCCAATAGTTGGTGGACTTGGGGAGCAATTCCTGTTGCGGACGAAAAAATGGCTGATTATCATGTAGCCGACTGGGGGAGCTACCAACTCAGTCAAAAACATGACAAGCCTTTTTTCTTAGCTGTAGGGATGTGGAAACCACATGACCCTTGGGAAGTGCCACAAAAATATTTTGACATGTATCCACTAGAGGACATTGTATTACCGGAGCGCAAAAAAAATGACCTGGAGGATTCATTTGATCATGGAAGAAGATATATCATGAAATGGGTGCTGGAAAATAATCAATGGGAGAAAATCATTCAGTCCTATGCTGCATCCATCACTTTTTCTGATGCCATGGTAGGACGTCTCCTAGATGCTTTTGAGAACTCTGAGTATGCAGAAAACACCATTGTTGTATTGTGGTCTGACCACGGCATGCACATGGGAGAGAAAGACAATATTGAAAAATTTACCCTCTTCGAAAGATCAACCAGAGTCCCGCTACTAATAGCTGTCCCGGGAATGTCACTTGCAGGGAAACGATACAACCAACCAGTGAGCTTAATGGATTTGTATCCAACTCTTGTAGACCTTGCCGGGCTGGAAAAACCTGCTCATCTGGATGGGAATAGTTTGGTACCACAACTGAAAGACCCAAGTATAACTTCCGATCCTGTTATTTCAAGCTATAAATTCAAGTCTATTGAAGGTCATGCAGTAAGGAGCATGAGGTACAGGTATATCTATTACCCTGAAATAAATTTGGAAGAACTCTATGACCATGATAACGATCCAAATGAATGGGACAATATTGCCTATAAGGATGGAAACAAGACTATCATTGAAGAGCACCGAAAGATTTTATCAGAGATGCTATCGGATTTGACTTGGAAAGAAGGTACACCTGAAGGGTATTCAATAGATAAGGAAGGCAATGTGAAAAAAGATGACTTTGTTTCTTTTTAACCTAATTCAGTAAGAATTTCTAAATTGTTGATTCCCATTTTATATGGCAATAACCTCATTAACATTCTTCTATTGAAATCCTATGGGCAGTTTTCGTATTACAAGGACTGCCCATCCTTTTTATTGTCACTTCTTCCAGGGATTTTTTATTCTAAACCTTAAACCATTGGTAAATAATGGGTTCAACCACAGAATTTTGGCAAAATTGTTGCGTAAAAAAAAACTATACCGTCAACATCGTATCTTAAATACTTCAACCGGCTTTGGATATAAACAAAGGTTAGCAACAAGCTTTATGCAATTAGCTAGGGATTTTATACATCTTACCATACAATATAGAATAGGGCTGTTATCGCAGAATTGAACCCTTGGAAGATCATCAAGCCTTCAGCAGGTTTAAGAAACGAATAGACAAATTTCGGATTTTAACCCCAGCAAACTATGAAATCAATTTGGAATGGCACTGTCAGTTTTGGACTTGTCTCAATCCCTATAAAAATGTATTCGGCTTCAGAAGGGCGAACCCTCGATTTAGACATGCTTGACAAACATGATCATGCACGCATCAGGTACAAACGGGTGAATGAAAATACAGGAGAGGAGGTAGCTTATAAAGACATCGTGAAGGGCTATAAAAAAGACGATACCTATGTAATTCTAGAAAAAGAGGACTTTGAAAATGCCAACCTAAAAAAAAGCAAAACCATCGACATAGAAGAATTCGTAGAGGAGACTGAGGTGGCGGATATGCTTTTTAAAAACCCATATTACCTCGAACCCCAAAAAGAAGGAGGGAAAGCTTACAATTTGCTAAGGGATGCCCTAAAGAAGACCGGAAAACTTGGCGTGGCAACTTTTGTTATGCGGCAAAAAGAAAATCTTTCACTCATAGGTGTGTACAAGAATGTCATTGTTTTGCATGTCATTCGTTTTGCGGAAGAAATCCGCGACACCAAGGAAATTAAAGTACCAAAATCTAAAACTTCCGATAAGGAAATTGCCATGGCAGAATCCCTGATTGAAAACTACACCGAGAAATTTCAATTCGAGAAATACAAAGATGTTTATAATGAGCAACTTTTAAAGACCATTGAATCTAAATCTTCAGGTAAAAAAGTCAAGGTTGAAAAGGTTAAAAGTGAGCCAACCGCTGCCAAGGATTTGATGGCAAAACTTAAAGCAAGTCTTGAGCAAAGAAAAAAAGCCTCATAGATGGGACTCAAAGCATACCGGGAAAAGCGAAGTTTTAAGGACACACCTGAACCTAAAGATCTGCTTGAAGAGAGCAGTCAATCCAGGTTTGTCATTCAAAGGCATCGTGCCAGTCATTTGCATTATGACCTGAGATTGGAAATGGATGGAGTACTAAAGAGCTGGGCTGTACCAAAGGGACCTTCCATGAATCCACGGGACAAACGACTGGCAGTACAAACCGAAGATCATCCGGTAGCTTATTTAACTTTCGAAGGAGTCATTCCAAAAGGCAATTATGGTGCAGGAAAAATGACCATATGGGATGAAGGACATTACCAAAGCTTAAATCAACAAAATAATCTTATCAAAGATCATAAGAAGGGGAAGCTGAAAATCATTTTTCACGGCAGGAAACTTAAGGGAAGCTTTACCCTGGTGCGTTCTTCCGCTATGAACAAAAAAGAGCAATGGTTGCTTATAAAGCACGACGATGCATTTGCTACTGACCTGGATTACGATGCTGAAGATTTTAATGTTGAGGCTTTTTCATTGGAGCAAAGTGAAAGTGCAAAGCAGCTGGATTTAAGATCGCTGGTAAAACCCATGCTAGCCTCACCCGGCACTACAATTTTTAATGACAAGGACTGGATATACGAACTAAAATATGATGGCTATCGGGCATTGGCCAATATCAGTAATGGTAAGGTGGAACTCTATTCCCGCAATGGAATTTCCCTCAATGAAAAATTTTATCCTATTCATATAGCGCTCAATAGAATTGAGCATACTGCAATTCTTGACGGTGAAATAGTGGTCCAAGACGATGAAGGGCTTCCCCAATTTAATGCCCTTCAAAATTACAATGAAGAGACAACCAAAGGAAGATTGGTATATTATGTATTCGATCTGCTGCATCTAAACGATCACGATACCTTGGAACTTCCGCTTCTAGACCGAAAGCACTTGCTGAAAGAATTGATTCCGGAAACCTTTCATTTGCGCTATTGTGACCATATCGAAACCATGGGGATAACGGTATACGAACGAGCCATAGAAATGGGTATGGAAGGAGTAATCGCTAAAAAAGCCAATTCAACTTACGACTTAAACCTTCGCTCTCCCAATTGGCTAAAGTTCAAAAAGATTGAAAATACAGAAACCATTATTTGCGGTTATACAATTTCAGAGAAAAAGTCTCGAAAGTTTGGTGCATTAATACTAGGAATGATTGAAGATGGTCAACTGACCTATGTAGGGACTTGCGGTTCAGGTTTTTCAGAAGAACAGTTGAATGAAATGTATTATAAGTTTGAAGTTCTCAAAACTGAAAAGCCTGTATTCGATATACGCAAGCACCTGAAAGGACGTGAAGCAGTGTGGATGATCCCTAAGCTGATTTGTGAAGTTAAATTTTCTGAATGGACTTCCTCAAAAGTAATGCGCCATCCCGTTTTCTTAAGGTTAAGGGAAGACAAAAATTTAAATATTGAACAAAGCCCTACTCCATTTGAAAAAGTAAGCACTCAAAAAAAGACAGTTGAGGAGGAGTTTGCATTGAAAGTGGAAGATGTTATGGTACACATCACCCATCCCGAAAAAACTTATTGGCCGGTATCCGATTATACCAAATACGACATGTTAGACTACTATATCCAAATGTCGGACTTGATTTTACCCTACCTTATGGATCGCCCGGAAAGTTTGCACAGGCATCCCAACGGCATTCAAGGTGAATCTTTTTATCAAAAAGACCATGAACATTTACCTGACTGGATAGATACCCACAGCATCCATTCATCCTCTTCTAACAAAGTAATCAAATATCTAATATGCCAGCAAAAAGCCACCTTGCTATATTTAAACAATTTGGGATGCATTGAGCTACACCCCTGGCATTCTACAATCTATCAATTAGACTACCCTGACTATGCTATCATCGACTTAGACCCTTCTGATAAAAACACCTTTGAACAGGTCATAGAAACCGCCTTGGTTGCCAAAGAGGTACTAAAACAGGCAAAAATTGAGGGGTATTGTAAGACTTCCGGCTCATCAGGTTTGCACATTTACCTTCCTATGGGAGGGAAATACAGCTATGAAGAAGCCCGAAATTTCACCAAGTTGCTTTGCTACTACATTCGGGAAAAACTTCCCCAAATAACTACCATGGAACGGTCGCTTAAAAAAAGGGGGGCAAAAATATACCTGGATTACCTACAAAATCGCAAAGGACAAACCATTGTTGCTCCTTACAGTTTAAGGCCCAAGAAGGATGCTCCGGTATCCATGCCATTGCTTTGGTCGGAAGTCAAATCCGGATTAAAGCTCACCGACTACACCATGAAAACCGTTCCAAAGATAATGGCTGAAAGGAAAGATAATTTTAAAGCTGTTTTAGGGAAAGCGATAGATATGGACATTGCCCTCGAAAACTTGACCAAACTATAAAGCACTAAATCAATTGATTAAAAACAATTTAATTGTTACATTATCAGAATAAAAACAACATCTTTTTTTTTGAATAATTCTGAATCGGCAAAATCCCAATAGAAGACCTAACTAAATATGCACCTCATCAAATATACATTAAATACGACGATTTTATTTTTGGTTTTGAATTTCACCTATGCTCAAACTAAAATTGGTTTGTTCGATAATCATCTAGACATTGGTTCAGTCAAAAATAAGGGGTTTGCCCAATATCATAAACAGGATCAAACCTACACCATTGGAGGTAGCGGTGGAAATATGTGGTTTGACAAAGATGAATTCCAGTATCTCTGGACTACTTTACAAGGAGATTTTATTGTGAGGGCTGAGGTTGAGTTTTTAGGAAAAGGTGTTGACCCTCATCGGAAGGCAGGATGGATAATTAAAAATGACTTAAATGCAGACACACCACATGTGAACGCATCTATTCATGGAGACGGGCTAACCGCTTTACAATTCAGAAGTACCATCAAGGGTAATACAGAGGAAATTGTAAGTTCAGATAGCCTTCCCAGTGTCATCCAGTTAGAAAGAAAAGGAGACACCTTTATCATGTCATCAGCGAAGTTTGGACAGCCATTCCGAGAGGTTATTACCACTAATATCAGTATTAAAAATCAGGTATATGTTGGACTGTATGTATGCGCACATAATGCTGATATAATGGAAGTAGCTAAGTTTAGAAATGTCAGAATCATTAGGCCTCCCTCTCCGGATTTCAAACCCTACCGAGATTATATTGGTAGCAATCTTGAGGTGATGGATGTATCGACGGGACATAGGAAAATCCTCCACAGCACGGCCAATTCCATTCAGGCCCCCAATTGGACACCAGATGGAAATCATTTGATTTATAACGGCGGGGGCCGTCTTTACCAATATGAGATCAATGAAGGAACAATAAGCCCATTCAATACTGGCTTTGCCATCAAAAATAACAATGACCACGTTTTAACTTTCGATGGCAGTTTAATGGGCATTAGCAATCACAATGAAGAGGACAATAATCAATCCACCTTGTATTACCTACCCTCAAAAGGAGACTCCCTTCCTGTGAGAGTTACTCCACAAGGTGCCGGGGATTCTTATTTACATGGTTGGTCACCTGATAATAATAAAATGATTTTCACGGGAAATAGGAAAGGGCAATATGACATCTATACTGTTGATATCAAGACCGGTGTTGAACAACAATTGACTCACCTGAAAACTTTAGATGATGGAGCAGAATACAGCCCTGATGGGGAGTATATTTTTTTCAATTCAGCAAGATCCGGTAAAATGAAACTTTGGAGAATGACCGCAAATGGTGAAAATCAAGTCCAATTGACGAATGACGAGTACAATGATTGGTTTCCTCATGTAAGTCCTGACCAAAAATGGATTGTTTTTATTTCTTTCCCAAAAGAAATTGATCCCAATCAGCACCCATTTTACAAACAATGCTTATTAAGAATTATGCCTTTCAACGGAGGAACGCCCCAGATAATAGGGTATATATATGGTGGTCAAGGATCAATAAATGTTCCTAGTTGGTCTCCAGATAGCAAATACATCTCTTTTGTAACCAATACCAGGCTTTAAGCAGTCATTCCCAAAACTCAATTGATGCGATAATTAAAATTGTTGTAGGACTTTTTTTTCTCTCTTGGACGATATTGCCTTGTACTGAGCTTACACTGGAGAAAGAGATCCAAAATTCTCCATCAAATGTATGGGCGTAGGAAGATGGCTGTCAATTCCCACAAATAATGCAAGATTGGGTAAATCAACGGTAACCTAATCGTATGAATTATAAGTTTGCTTTCAAGAATTTTCCTTGGTTAATTGCTGAAACATCTAGGCCTTCGGAAATCATTTTTGAATGCTATCAAAAATATTTAGAAATGGGTT
Organism: Cyclobacterium sediminis; assembly: GCF_054781075.1. Classification (NCBI taxonomy): domain Bacteria; kingdom Pseudomonadati; phylum Bacteroidota; class Cytophagia; order Cytophagales; family Cyclobacteriaceae; genus Cyclobacterium; species Cyclobacterium sediminis. The sequence continues at coordinate 153,918 of NZ_BAAGVC010000011.1, forward strand.
TTTGCCCATTGAATCGGTCTTTTTTATCCTATATTCACTCTTAAAGATAAAAACCGTAGACAATGAAATTTATATTTAAACCTAATTGTAAAAACCTATCGTTTCATATTAGGTTAGAAATAACTAAATTAAGAACCTATAGCACCGGAAAACCATCAATGAGAGGTTGAGTACAACCTTATAAAAATCAATTGTAATTTTTAAATTCCAAGAAATGAAGAAGGTATTATTCTTAACAGGAGACTTTACAGAAGACTATGAAACCATGGTTCCATTCCAAATGCTTGAGATGGTTGGTTACACTGTTCATACGGTGTGCCCGGACAAGAAAAAGGGAGACGTTGTAAAAACTGCCATCCATGATTTTGAAGGTGATCAGACTTATACGGAAAAGCCGGGCCATAATTTCGTTCTCAACTACAGCTTTGATCAGGTAAACGTTAGTGACTACGATGGATTGGTAATTGCCGGTGGAAGGGCACCGGAATATTTGAGATTGAATGATAAATTGATTGAAATGGTCAAACATTTTTTTGAAAAAGATAAGCCTGTAGCTGCGATCTGTCACGGTATACAAATCTTGACTACAGCTGGCGTAATTAAAGGTAGAAAATTAACCGCCTATCCTGCTGTTGGCCCTGAAGTAACCTTAGCAGGCGGCGAATTCCAAGATATCCCTGCAGACCAAGCCTATGTGGATGGCAACCTTGTTACCTCCCCGGCCTGGCCGGGTCACCCAAGTTTTATTAGAGAATTCTTGAAAATCATGGGTACTAAGATTGAGATATAGAAAAATTGATAAAGGGGCAAATTGCCCCTTTATTTTTAATTAGAAAGCTAATTTTTTTGCGATTAAATTTAACATAAGTTTAATGGGAGTCTAACCATTTGAAAGAAATTTTACTGATCAAAAAAGTGAGATTGCTAATTCCCCAATAATATCCCTAAATAAAAAAAGCACTATTTCCAACTTGAAGTAGAAAAACTCCTACACCAATTATGAATATATGTAACCTACTAGTTATCTCCACTTTCCTTTTACTAGTCCATTGTACAGGTAACTCGTCCAATCCTATAATTGAAGCTACACAGACTTCTAATCCAGTGACCATCGATGGTCGAGCCAATGAACCCATTTGGAAGCAAGCCAAACCTATAACCCTGAAGAATAATCGTACTGGAAAGGAAGTTCAGGAATCAGCGCTACAAACCCATGTCAAGGCATGTTATGATGACACCAATTTGTATTTTCTATTTAAATGCAATGATCCGGATATATGGGCTGATTTCACACAACGTGATGAATATTTGTGGAAAGAAGAGGTGGTGGAAGTATTTATTGATGTGGATGATAACCCAGATACCTATGTAGAAATCGAAGTCTCCCCTGCCAACATTATATTTGACAGCTATATTGTGGATCCAGAAAATATTGATGTTCCCGCTACAGCTAAATTCAATTTACCGGGCCTAAAAACAGGTGTAACTGTACAGGGAACGCTTAATAAGCGGGATGACAAAGACATCAGCTGGACCGTAGAAATGGCCATTCCCTTTGAAGATTTAGCCAATGCAACTACTGAAAAAGTAAGCCCTGAGACTGAAATTAGGCTTAATTTTTATCGACTGGATAAAAACCAAGGCCAAGAATTTGCATCTTATGCTTGGTCCCCTACCGGTAAGAGCTTTCATAAACCAGCTGTTTTTGGGAAACTGGTGTTTAAATAAAAAGCCCTGAGAACATATTTGGTCAACTCATTTCTTAAAAAACAATAAGCTGCTTTTCATACGTGTTAAATTCATTGGAGTAAATTAATTCGGTTTGTGATTAAAAAGAAAAATCACAAAATATTTTTTAGTTTAAAACTTAATACATTTATTTTTTCTTAGCTCTTTTTCTTTATGTTTGTAAAGAAAAATTTTTATAAAAAGACATATACATACGATAGTTAAAGAGAGATTTTTCGATTTTTAATTCAATATACCATTCATTTACAGCACATTAACAATCATTTTAGCAGGATTTTTGAAGTTTAAAAAATAACTTTTTATTAAATATGAGTTTCACAAAGTTACTGGCAACAGCTATTTTATGTATGTTTGCCTTTTCCCCTCTTGCTTATAGCCAAGAGGTAAATCAAGATTACATCATCAATCAAGAGGGTCACAAAATTTACGGTACCATTAAAAAATCCTTTGATTTTAATCATACCAAATCTATCCCTTTTATAAATACTGAAGGAGTTAAAACCAATTATTATCCTGAAGAAATTCAAGAATTCGGATTGGAGAATGGCAGAAGGTTTAAGAGCAGGCCCATGCCTAATAAAGAAAAGGAAGGAACAGTCTTTTTTCAAATAGTTTTGCAAGGAAATGTCAGCCTATTAAGTTATCGGAACCGTTATTTTATAGAAAATGAGGCGCATTTCTTAGAATTATATGTCGTTTCTGAGTCCAAGGATGTCGATGGAAAATTAGTGAGGACAAAAGACCGGGAGTATATGGGGCGCTTAAGCTATATTCTTTACGGTCCCTGCGGAAATGAATTGCAGGAAAAAATTTCCAAAACTAATTTATCAGAGAAAGAGCTAATATCTACGTTTGAGGCCTACTATGCTTGTGAGAAAAAACCCTATCAATTGAATGTCAAAAATCTTCCTTTTGTAAGAGCCTCACTTGTCCCTGGAGCAGGCGTACAGTATAGCCAATCCTATTTAACAAAAGATTCCTTCGATGAAATCCCTCATGTTTTCAACACCAACTATAGCCCATTTATAAGCCTTGGAGTTAAGCTGGATCACTGGAGGCGATTGCCACGTTTTGCTTTTGACTCGGGCATAGGTTTTACCAAAGGTGATAATGTGATTAATATGGAATTGTTTAAACCAAATCAGCGATATTCTGCTACAGAGGAGTTTTCTAGTTCAACAATAATTATCCCCATCTTTATCAATTATTTAACATTTCGGACCCGAAATAATGAATTCTATATTGGTGCTGGAGCAGTCATACGCTCCAATACATTAAAAAGTAAATTTAGTATTGTTGACCATAAAATCACCTATGAACCTGTTACAGTACGGCTTTCTGAAGAATCTGTATTCTCTTACTCATCTTCAAAATTTTCACCAGCAATAAAACTAGGCGTCAACTTCTTGTACAAAAATCGATTCGGCATAGTTTCAGAATTTCAACTGGAGCATGTTTCAAAAGGATACACGATAGATTTAAGCAGTCGTCAATCTTACTACAATTCCCTTGTTGCCTCTTATATGATAGGTTTTAGGTTATGAAAAGACATTTATTTATTATCGCATTATCGGCCATTTTCTCAATTACTGGCTGTGAACAAGAAGAATTGTCACCAAGGACGAACCCCAGATTTAGTGCTACCTACATTCAAAGTATTGATGAAACGGGGGTAGGATTTGCTTGCAATATCTACGATTTTGGTAGCGAGGAGATTATTGAATACGGCTTCCTTTATAGCCTAAATGACTATCCTATTATGGAAAATTCCGAGGTTATTTCGCAGGTAGGCAAACCGGGAGATCAGTTTTCGATGAAAGTCGAACAATCTTTAATCAATGGAGTAAACTATGCCGTGGTTGCATTCATACAAACCACCACTGAAAGGGTATATTCAAAACCCATTGGATTTGTAAGTCAGGGGGCGCCGGGTTTTATTTTTGAAAAGTTTGAATATAAAACACCCATTTATTATGGAGACACCATCACTGTTTGGGGCAGTAAGCTAAGTAAACTCACCGATAAGTATGCAGTGAATTTTCAAAACCAAGAAGCCCAAGTTATTAATATTGAGGAAAATTCATTCAAATTTATTGTTCCTGAATTTTACGAGTTCAATACCAGCGAAAATGGTCCGGACTACTTTGATGTCACCCTTCAGGTTTTGGATAAAACAATTTCAATGAATGTAAATATCCCCTTCCAGGATGCTGAATTCGAAGTAAGAGATATTCAATTAATAGATTATGGGGGCAGTGTCGAAATACACGGCAACTATTTAAAAGACGCTAATCTTAAAATTGTCACCAGCAATGCTATTCTGGAAAGCATTCATTGGACCAATGTCACCGTTGAATATGCCGGAAACGATAAGATAGTATTTAAACCCAGAATCTCTTATTCTGAGACCAACCAGTACCTGACCCTCGAAATTCGTGGCAAGACATATTCCTTAGGCAACAAAGTCTTTGAATTTAAAACTCCTTGAATAAAGGCTGATTGATAGCATGGTGTTTCAAAATCGTTTAAATCCCTTGATTACAAATACAGACGAAAAATATTCAACAGTAACCCCTCTCCATCCCTGCCCTCATACACAACAAATCAAGCCACAAAACCATATCCTTTGATCTCTTCTAATACTGAATAAAAAATGGAGTGTTTAATTGAAACCCCTCTACTTTTATTAAAACCCAAAATCATTGGACTAAATATTGACGCAAAGTTCTTAAATTAAATTTTGGTTCGTAAAAAGCCGATATGAGCTCTTTTACGGACGAAAAACTTTGTTAATATCAGCACAAAATCTCAGGGCGCAATAGTCAATATTGAATCGTGTAAATATCAGACCTCAATGAAATTCAGCATTCTATCAATTCTTATTCTAATTTTCACGAATACCTTTGCACAAAAAGACCCTGCTTGGGACAATACGCATATTGAAAAATGGCCTGAAGCCTGTAAAAAAGTAATGATTACCTCCACTTTGGATGGAGAAAAACAACCCGCCTATTATTATGCTGCTACACAGCCAAACCGACCATTAATTGTCAGCCTCCACACCTGGAGCGGTAATTATGAACAAGAAGATGAACTTGTTAAAGAAATTCTCAAAAGGGACTACAATTACATCCATCCAGATTTCAGGGGGCCAAACAAAACCTTTGAAGCCCTTGGAAGTGAGTTTGTAATTCAAGACATTGAAGATGCCATAGCCTACGCTTTAGAAAACAGCACTGCGGACCCTAATAATATTCACGTAATAGGTACGAGCGGAGGTGGACATGCCACCTTACTCACTTATATGAAGACCAATTTTCCAGTAAAGACCTTTTCAGCTTGGGTTCCAATTTCTGATATCAAAAAATGGTATTATGAATCAGAAGGGCGGGGAAACAAATACTCAAGGGATATTGCCTTATCTACTGTAAAAGGGGCTGCATTTGATGAAGAAAATTACCACATCAATGAAGCGGAAGCCATTAAAAGGTCTCCCATCCATATGCCAACACCAATTGAGAAACGCAAAAACAGCAAACTTTATATCTATGCGGGAATCCATGATGGGTACACCGGGTCAGTGCCCATTACCCAATCTTTGGATTTTTACAATAAGGTAGTTGCTGATTTTGACTCACTGGAGAAAAAAGAGTTAATTCCCCAGAAGGACATCAAAGAAATGCTTGCCTCAAGGAATTTTGTTGCAACCAATAAAGACAGCATTGCCGACAGATTAATACATTATCAGAAGACTTATAAGGATTTGGTAAAACTTGCCATTTTTGAAGGCACCCATGAATGTCTTACCAGTGTGGCGCTAGATCAAATAGAAACGGACAAAGTTTTGGCCATTGGAGATTCAAATGGGGCGAAGAGAAATGGCTGGGTAGATCAATTGAGAAACGCACAGTTTGAGGATTTTATCTACAATACCAGCATCTCCGGAAACACCATTGGTTTTGATAACAATGGTCAAGAAAAGTTAAATACCTTAAGCAACTTAGACAGGTACCTGAATGAGGCCGAAAAAACTTTACACGGACTTGACAAGGTGGTCATTTTGCTAGGCACAAATGATTGCAAAGCAGTTTTTGAACCCAGAAAACATGAAATTGCGGAAAACATGAATCGATTGTTAAAAGGTATAAAATCGCATGCTGTATACCTTAAATACAAACCTCAGGTGTATGTAATTTCACCTCCTCCTTGCGGCGAAGACGATATAATGAAAGAGAAATACCATGGTTCTTCCGAAAGGGTCAAGTGGCTTATCCCTCAATTCAAAAAAGTAGCAGAAAAAAATGACTGCACTTTTATTGATATTCATACCCCTTTGGCCCCTCAGTGGACCTCCTTAGCCAAAGATGGTATTCACCCTGAAGAAGATGGGCAAGAAATGCTCTCCAAAATCATCGTTAATAATTTGAATTGATTTCAACATGTAATAGATTATCTATTGCATATTTCAGGTTTAAACCGGCCACCTGGCATATAAAATATGTTTGTGAAAGTTTTGTGATATTTTTTTTTCAATATTGTATTATGAGCGAGAAAAAGATACTGCTAATCGAGGACGATAAGGATATTGCTGAATTGGTAGCCTTGCACCTTAGCAATTTAGGGTATGAGGTTGATTGTGTCAATAACTTTACTGAAGGCATGAAACGTTCGCTTGAAAACCAGTATCTGCTCATCCTGTTGGACTTGATGCTTCCGGATGGAGATGGATTGGATATTTGTCACAAATTAAGAAGGGAGAAAGTACAAACTCCTATTGTAATGCTCACTGCTAAAACTGAAGAAATTGACAAAGTTCTGGGCCTGGAATCCGGAGCAGATGATTATATAAGCAAACCTTTTAGCATCAGAGAGTTTATTGCTAGGATTAAAGCAATTATTCGCCGAAGCTCTATTTCTATTATTGAAAATGAGGAAGATATTTTTCAATTTGAGGAGTTGGTAATTAACATCTTTAAGCGCAAGGTTACCCTTAATGATAGCCCTATAGATCTAACAAAAAAAGAATTTGAACTCCTTTACTTTTTAGCAAAAAACAAAGGGGTAACTTATTCGAGGGAAAAGCTACTTAACATTATTTGGGGGTATGAGTACAATGGCTACGACCATACTGTAAATTCACATATTAACCGCCTGCGTGCTAAAATCGAGCGTACACCCAATAAACCCAAATTCATTTTGACCTCTTGGGGAGTAGGCTACAAGTTCAATGATGAATTATAAGCTTTATGAAAAGAATTTCAAACAGCCTATTTTGGCGCTTGTCCCTATTTTTTCTAATCATTCTACTTATTATTTCAGGGGTATTTATTTACACTACCCATAATTCGTCTTTGATTTACTCCCAAGAAACTTCACAAAAGCTAAATCGATCGCTTGCTGAAAGAGTAGCCAAGTTCACACAACCATTTATCAATGGTTCAATCAATGAGAAGGAGGTAGAGGACTTGTTTCACAATGTGATGGTTTTAAATCCTTCTGTTGAAGTTTATTTGCTGGATAAGGAAGGAAAAATACTTAGCTATTACGCTCCATTTGGAAAGGTAAAACTTGGCCGACTCGACCTCGTACCTATTCATCGATTTATTAATAATAAAGAAGAATTTATTAAAGGGGAAGACCCAAGGAATCCGGGTATCCAAAAAATATTTTCAGCCGCTAGCATTAAAAACAACGAACAAACTGTGGGGTATATTTATATCATTTTGGCAAGTGAAGAATACACTAGTGTAATAGATATGCTCGCCCATAATTATCAAATCAAGTTGGCCACTAAAGCTGTGTTTATCACATTTTTGACAGCAATAATCGTCGGTTTTATGGTAATCTGGTACCTTACTAAAAATGTTAATAAAATAAGTGTAGCTGTAAATCGGTTCAAACAAGGTGACCTCAAGGCCCGCATTCGTTTACAATCAAAAGGAGAGTTATCTGTATTGGCCAATAACATCGATTCAATGGCGGACACCATTGTCAGCAATATCAATGAAATTCGTTCGGTAGAAAAACTTAGAAAGGAATTAATTTCCAACATTTCCCATGACCTTAGAACACCATTAACATCCATTCAAGGCTATGCAGAGACCTTGGTTTTGCTTGAAGAAAAGTTGGATAAACCAACAAAGATTAAATATTTAAACACCATCCTTTCCAGTACCCAAAGGGTTAAAAAAATGGTGGAAAATCTTTTTGAGATTTCAAAACTAGAAGCCCAGCAGGTGGAAACCAAAAAAGAAACTTTTTCCATTAATGAATTGCTTTCTGATATGGTGATGAAATTCGACCTAATGGCAAAAAGCAAGTCCATTGACTTTAAGATTAACATGGCGGAAAACAACACCTTGGTTTTTGCTGACATTGCTTTGATGGAAAGGGTTTTTCAAAACCTTTTAGAAAATGCCCTGAATCATACTCCAGCGGGGGGGACAGTATTGATTTCCATAGAAAAAAAAGCTACTTCATCCATCGAGGTTACCATCAAAGATACCGGAATTGGTATATCCTCTGAGGAGCTCCCCTATATTTTTGACCGGTATAAAAAAGGAGCCTATGGAACGCACAAAGGCACCGGATTAGGACTTGCTATTGTTAAAAAGATCCTTGAATTGCATAAACTAGACATTAAAGTAGAAAGCGAGTTGAATGTAGGCACTACTTTTTCCTTCAGGCTCCCCGTCTATTCTTAAAATTTGATTTTTTTGTGATCCTTTCGTGATACCCTATCGCTTATTTTGATAAAGTCAAACAATAAATCTTTATCACGATGAGAAAGTCCTCAATTTCGAAAATTTCCTATACAATTTGATCCAAGTACTGCCAACTGAAAAGGCTGAACAAGCCTGTTCTATATCCTCGTTCTGGCTCCATTTAGAATCCAATTAGAAAAAGGATATCAAACTACTCAATCATAGTATAGGCTGGACAGTTAAAAGCTCTCCTAATAAATCAATTGTTAACCAAAAAAAAATACCATGAAAAATGTAAGATTATTTAGCTTTTCAGCCATTCTCGCTTCAATTGTTATGTTCAACGGATGCGACACTAAGGAAGATGAAATGCCTGAGACCATAAGCAGTGAGTTTACTGTTACCATTGAGAATATTTTTGAAGCCAAAGATTATTTTCATACGGGACTTACGGGTTTAATTACCCCCGGAAACAGTGAATCTTTTAGTTTCAATGCGGGCATCGGACACGCCTTAAGCTTTGCTACAATGCTGGTTGAATCCAACGATTTGTTTTATTCTCCGGATGAAGACGGGATCCCCCTTTACGATGAAGATGGAAATCCAGTCATAGGAGATGTAAGCACAATGATTTCCTTATGGGACGCGGGTACCGAAATCAATGAAGCACCCGGAGTAGGCCCCAACCAACCATTGCGACAAAGCGAAGCCAACACTGGACCATCTGAAAACAATCCGGTAAATTTGGTCAATGATACATTTACCTATCCTGCTAGCCAAGAAAGCATCAAGGTGGAAATTGCACATGATGGAGGCACAATGTTTACCATTACCATTACCAATATTTCCGAAAACACCGAATTGCCTTCGCCTTTTGCCCCTGGTGTATGGGTCATTCATAACGATGATCAAATGCCAATTTTCTCAAGTAACGAAATTGCCGGACTTGGTTTGGAGCCTTTGGCCGAAGATGGAGGAAATTCAGTTTTAAACACGGAATTAATGAACAACACAGGATATTTTTCACCACTTGCTCCGGGTGTTTATAGTATAGCTGCTGAAAATATGATCTTTATGAGCGGACAATCATCAAGTGCTGCACTGGAAAGTTTGGCAGAAGATGGAGATGCATCAGGATTTGACCAAGTATTTAACGCACCGGTTGGAATGAGCTCCCCGGGGCCTTTGCTTCCAGGCAGCACTTATTCCTTTACATTTACAGCTGAAAAAGGAGACAAACTATCCTTTGCCAGCATGTTAGTCCAATCAAATGATTGGTTTATTGGGGCAGATAATTTGGATTTATTTTCTAACGGCATGGCCATATCAGGAGACATTACAGGCAATGTATATCTATTTGACTCCGGAACGGAAGAAGATGAATATGCCGGTGCAGGTAAAAATCAACCTTTAAGGCAGGCCGGGCCTAATACCGGTATTGATGAAGGTGGCATTATTAGTAAAGAAGCTAATCCTACTAATAATATTCCAACCCTAGCCGAAATGGTGAAAGTTACCATTACTCCTATGTAAAAGCTTAGACAAGCTTTAAAGCCGAAGTATCCGCTTTCAATCGGTACTTCGGCTTATAATTCCACAAGGATGAGTTCACCGTGAATAGGAAAATTCAACATTTTTAATGCTAAGATGACTTCCTATGTTTTGACCAAGATTACCACCAAAAGACCCACATTGAAATTTCCAATTAACCACTCTTCATTAATTTTATCCGTTTGTACCGTGCAATTTTAGTCTTCTATTTGTATATTCAAATGCAATTCCCAATATTATTTAAAACGATTTTTAATTATGTCATCTGTCAAAGACGCGATAGGTATTAAAGCAGCAAATCAAATACCTGAATCATTGGTCTATTGGGATACGAATGAAATTTGCCAATTTGCTAACACTTCATTTTTAAATTGGCTTGGCAAACCCTACGAAAAGGTGATAGGTAAACTAAGCCTTAGAGATGCATTAGGCCAAAGTTATCAGAAGCAAATCCCCCATTTAAAGGAGGTATTAGCAGGTAATCCGCAAAAATTCTCTTTGGAAATAATTAATGAGAGTAAAGGAGTTAACTATTTTTCCGTCAGCTATACTCCCGATATTGAAAATGATAAATTAATAGGGTTCACAGCTTATTACACCCGGAAAACTGAAACCAATGAAATTACTGAGGTTAAACCTATTTCAATAAATTACCATGAAAATATTCTTGAGTTTGCTCCGGATGCCATAGTTATTATAAATAGCTCGGGCACCATACAATATGTGAATCAACAGTTGGAAAATATTTTTGGGTATGCTAATCATGAAGCAATTGGCCAGAAAATAGAGTTTTTACTCCCGGAAAAACTAAGAGAAAAACACAAATCCCACATCAAGTCATTTTTCCAATCGTCCAATTTCAGGCCAATGGGGAAAGGGTTGGAATTATATGGGCAGAGAAAGAATGGAGAAAATTTCAATGTTGAAATAAGCCTTATACCCGTCCAATTAAATGGAGATTCTTTGGTAATGGCTACAATTAGAGATGTTTCAGAACGAATTAGATTTGAAACGGAGCTGAAAGAAAGCAACAAACGTAATGCCATCTTCATTCAGCAATCACCCTATGCCATTGCCATGGTGGACAAAGAAATGCGATATATGGCCGTGTCTGAAAAGTGGGTTAAAGATTATGTTTTGGAGGGTAAGGAAATTATAGGAAAATCTCATTTCGAAATTTTCCCTAACATTGGAGAAAATCGAAAGAAGATTTATCAAAAATGCTTGAAAGGGGAAACATATATCAAAAAAGAAGAGCTTTTTTTAGGGATTGACGGAAGCAAAAAGTGGGTTAAAATAGATGTTCGCCCTTGGCATATTTCAGAAAACAAAGTGGGTGGGCTACTCATTCATACAGAAGATATCTCGCCCATTAAAAAAGAAGAAATTGAGAAAAAGAGGGTTGAAGCCATATTGGAAAAGACCAATGAAATTTCAAGAATAGGCACTTGGGAATATAATTTAGACGAAGAAAAGTTAATCTGGAGCAAAGTGGTACGTGAGATCCATGAAGTGCCGGAAAATTTTGTACCGGACGTAAATACAGCCATTAACTTTTATAAAGAAGGGAGAAGTCGTGAATTGATAAGTAAGGCAGTGGCAAATGCCATTGAAAAGGGCGATTCATATGATTTGGAATTTGAATTGGTCACGGCAAAGGAAAATGAAGTATGGGTACGTTCCATCGGTCAGGCAGAGTTTATGGAAGGACGTTGTAGACGCATTTTTGGCGTTTTTCAAGACATCACAACAGTAAAAAAGGCTGAAATAAAATTGAATCGTGTCAATGAAGAATTAAATGCAATGTTAAACTCTGAACTGGTTTCAGTAATTGGCACGGACAATCAAGGTACAATCAATCACTTTAACCGGGGTGCTGAAAAGATGCTCCGATATTCCAAGGCTGAAATGATAGGTAAAAAGACGCCTGAGGTTTTTCATTCCATGGAAGAAATTGAAAAAATCGGAAATAAAATATTACCCTCTTCGGATAAAGCAATTAATGGATTTAATATATTTAAGGAAATAGCCAATCAAATAAACATAGGCGCTATAGAGTGTACCTACATTAGAAAGGATGGTAAAAATCTCACTGTTTTGCTTGCCTTAACCACTTTAAAAACTAGCCAAAGAGAAGTTTTTGGCTTTCTAGGAATTGCAACGGACATTACAGAATTGGTGGAAAATCAAAATAAACTTAAAAAAGCCAACGAAAACCTAGAGGTGCTAACTGAAAAACTTACTTCCCAAAACCTTCAACTTGCCAATTTCGCTCATATCACCTCTCATAATTTAAGGGCACCTGCCAATAACTTGAATTCCCTACTCCAATTCTATCATACAAGTGAAGGGCAGGAGATAAAAAGCACCATTATCGAGAACTTTGAAACTGTAAGCAAGCACTTAATTAGCACCTTGGATAATTTAGTAGACTTGCTCAAAATTCAACATGAGGGTTCCAAAAAAATTGAAATCCTCACTTTTGATGAAATATTGGGCAAAACCAAAGAGATGTTGGTTGGTCATATCATGGAATCAAAGGCTCAAATAATTGCAGATTTTTCCCAAGCCCCAAAAATCACTTTTAACCGTATCTTCTTGGAAAGCATATTCCTCAACCTAGTAGGAAATGCAATAAAATACCGTTCTCCTGACAGGGAACCAATCATCCAATTAAAATCTCACAAGGACTCCGGACGAATTGTGCTTTCGGTAAAAGACAATGGTTTAGGCATTGACCTTAAGAAGCACGGAAGAAACTTATTTGGTCTCCATAAAACTTTCCATGAAAACAAGGAAGCCAAAGGAATGGGTTTATTCCTAACCAAAAAGCATGTAGAGGCCATGGGAGGAGTAATTTCGGCCAAAAGTGAGGTGGGGAAAGGGACTACTTTTATCATAAAATTTTAAATCAATTTAAGGATTTGAGTTGTAGGTGTGATTAATTTCGATTTTCTGGCATTTTAAAGTGAAAATCCTATTTGATTTCCGAGATTTGCAGAAAAAAGAAATGAATTGGATCGTATTAATTTTTGCAGGATTATTTGAAGTAGCCTTTGCTTTTTGTCTAGGAAAGGCCAAAGGCAGTTCAGGAAATGAAATGTACCTTTGGTATGCCGGATTTACCCTTGCCCTGTTCATTAGCATGAGTCTATTAATCAAGGCAACCCAGTCTTTACCCATAGGAACGGCCTATGCAGTTTGGACAGGGATAGGAGCAGTAGGAACAGTATTGGTAGGGATTTTGGTATTTAAAGAACCTGCCACATTTTGGAGAATACTGTTTCTTATCAGCTTAGTGGGATCAATTATAGGACTCAAGGTTGTTTCCAATTAACTATCCTATTTAAATAAAAGGAACCAAATATTTGGGCTAAATCCCCTTGAAACTATATGCAATTCCCCCCCCAGCTAAAGCTGGGGGCTATTGATTTTCGGGAATTCCATTGGATGGAAATACAAATCAACCCGCATTGAATCTATACCTGAATTAATTGATTAACCATTAACCCTCAATAGGAACGGGCTTTAGCCCGTTTGTGATGGGCTATGTAATAGCATCCGGCTTTAGCCGAATTTTGAATGCGGTAATGGTGGCCCCTTCCAAATCCCCTATATTTTGGAGGTAGGCAAAATAATTATTTATTAACGCCATCGGGTATATAGTTGGGCTAAAGCCCAATCAAAAACACATTATCCCAATCCTCCAGCTAAAGCTGGGGGCTATTGATTTTCGGGGTTCAATGGACAATTGGAAGCATTAAACCTATTACGGTTTAGCCTAAATCATTTGATTTAGGAAAGCAATCCCCTTGTGAAAAGCATCATTTTTACCCAAAACAATTTGATTAACCATTACCCCTCAATAGGAATGGGCTTTAGCCCGTTTGTGATGGGCTATGTAATAGCATCCGGCTTTAGCCGAAATTAGGATACGGTAATGGTGGCCCCTTCCAAATCCCCTATATTTTTGAGGTAGGCAAAATAATTATTTATTAACGCAATCGGGTATATATTTGGGCTAAAGCCCAATCAAAAACAAATCACCCCAATCCCCCAGCTGAAGCTGGGGGCTATTGATTTTGGGAATCGATTTTTTGAAAATTTAATTCATCTTGAATTTTTCCCTGTATTCGGTAGGGCTTATTCCTTCTTTCTTCTTGAAGAGCCTTGAAAAATAAGGAGGGTATTCAAAACCCAATTCATAGGCCACTTCAGCAACCGTTTTATTTGGATTCAATAATATATTCTTGGCCTCATCTATCAGGTACAATTGTAAATGTTCTGTTGATGTTTTTCCTGTTTCCTTTTTGAGGGTATCACTTAGGTAACGCTGGGAAACCGACAGGTTCTCTGCAATCAGCTCAATGCTGGGAATTCCATTTTCTTGCAATTGCCCCGAATCAAAATATTTTTCCAACTCTAGATTAAACTGCTCCAATAGATCATTTGAAAGCACCTTCCGATTGATAAACTGTCTTTCATAAAACCGATTGGCATACTTCAATAGGGTGCTCAGCTGTGAAACAATTATTTCCTTGCTAAATTCATCCTGATTGTTCTGGTATTCCAGGTCAATATTCTCCACTATTGATTCAATCTGCTTTTCTTCTCGAGGAGAAAGGTGAAGTGCCTCATTGACCGAGTAAGAGAAAAATCCATACTTTTTAATTTGATGGGCCAACTCCGTTCCCTTGATAAAATCTTCATGGAAGTTGATAGAAAACCCCTTTTGCTCAAATACAACACTACTATCCCACTGCAAAACCTGCCTGGGGGCCATGAAAAACAAAGCTCCATTGGTGAAGTCATATTTGGTTCGTCCATAATTTAAATCCCCTTTCACAATTTTTTTGAAGCTAATGGTGTAGCAATCGTTGGTGATGGGTGGTGAACTCTCTTTTGGGCAAGGTAAAAACCCATCTCCTATGGCAGAGAACACACTTAGCATGGGATGCTCCGGACGAGGAAGCTCCAGGTATTCCAAATAGGCCGATAATGTTTTAAAATGTTGCATCTTATTTATCCAATTCTATTGCTGCTTGTTGCAATTGTTTGTTGTATTTGTCGATCCGAGCATGGGCAGTGCCATCAATCAACAAAATCACCACTAACATGGCGATAGCGGTAATCACACTTGCCCTCCAAATAGGTAAATTAACAAATAGAAGTAGGAGCGCACAAGCTGCAATAATTATCGGAATAGCTGTAAAAACAACATTTTCATATTCCTTTAAAGTGCTTTCAGTTCGCTCAAGTTCAGCGGCCACAAAAGCCTTTGCATCTGCATTGTAAGCTGTCTCAAATTGCGTAATTCTTGCTTTATTGGTAAAAAATAATCCTAAGCCTATGATCAATAGCAAAGCACCCGCCACCAAAGCGGGAATGATGTAGGCCTTGGCCATTTCTGTTTTCCCCAATTGCCAAAAAATTAAACTAGCCACCATAAATACCAGTCCAAAAAGGATGAAAAATGGTGTTGAAAAAAGTTCGGCTTTCGCCCAATCAATTGCTGACTTTAATATATCCATGATATTGTAATTTAAAGTTACTTCAATTTATAAATTCCAATTAATACTTGTTGCCTTTTCAGACAACTCCCACAACTTATTTCCAACAGCTCTGTAATTGCTGATTCATAAGCTGTACCGCTTGTGGTTCATGTAAAAATGATAGGTTTACGTTTTCTAATTATTCAATCACCTTACCTTACTCACCAAATCCATTTGCTAATCTATTCTTCGCTAAGCATGATATTATTTATGATTCAAAGATAAAGCCATTGACGGTCTAAACTTTTACACGCATTTTCAAATCTTGTATACTTTTTGGTAAGCTGTATCAAATACTCGTTCATGCCACTGGCAAACTGACTTAACTCTTGATCCATTTATATTTTTTCCAAATAATGCCGTTTCAGGGACTTTTATTAAAGCCTATTTAATCCAACCAAGCTAATTGAATTGGTTCATGGCCTTTCTGGAATAGGACGTTTCATTGATAGCGAACGATAACACGCTGGAGATCACCATAAATTTTGCCTCAAAATTTTGAAGGGTAAAAATCTAATCGTAATATTGCAATGAAATATTTCGAAATATGGGTTTAACAAAATCAGATCTATTTACCAAAGAGCAAAATAATCTGGCGCTTGTGGCCAAAGCTTTTGCTCACCCTGCACGAGTGGCCATCATTCACTTTTTAATTAAAACCAATGCCTGTGTCAATGGAGATTTGGTACAAGAACTTGGCTTAGCTCAACCCACCGTAAGCCAGCATTTAAGAGAGCTAAAAGATATTGGGATCATTCAGGGAACTATTGAAGGGCCTAGGGTAAGCTATTGTATCAATCCAACGAGATGGAATGAAATCAAGGACTTGTTTAACCAAACATTCGAAAAGTTTAAAAATCCTAATCAAGGAGATTGTTGTTGAAAAAATTTTAACAGAGCCATCGTAATAATGCAATAAAACAATATCAAAAATCATAATAAAAATGTAAGGAAAACCAAAAGAAGAAGCCATTACCATGTGTCCCGAACTAAGTAAATACATTGAAACCGTGAAGGCCGGTAGGGAAGCTATACCCCAAGATCGTAAAAATCAACTAAAGAAAATCGCCCTTTTCGTAAAGACCAAAAAACAATCCAATGAGGATGCAAATTTAACTTTCATTTGTACCCATAACAGTAGAAGGAGTCATATGAGTCAAATATGGGCATCTACAGCAGCCAACTAATTTAATATTGCAGAAGGAATCAATACTTTCTCGGGTAGATAAAAACGTAGTAGATTCAATAATCATTTACAGAATCCAATACAGGTAGTAAAACTTCAAATAAGCCCCTAAACCACAGGGTATAATTTTATATCAAAGTTAAAAGTGTTTATATCAGTAATAAAAAAGAAAATGAGCAATAAAAAACTAAGTTTTCTGGATCAATACCTTACCCTTTGGATCTTTATAGCCATGGGTTTGGGAGTAGGTATTGGCTACCTTATCCCATCTAGCGCTTCATTTATTGAATCTTTTAGTAAAGGAAGTACCAATATCCCCATTGCCATCGGTCTAATCCTAATGATGTACCCTCCCCTGGCCAAGGTTAATTACAGCTTACTACCAAAAGTATTTAAAAACGTAAAAATTCTATCCGTATCTTTATTGCTTAACTGGATCATTGGACCGGTTCTGATGTTTGTTCTGGCCTTGCTGTTCCTCCAAGATTATCCTGAATACATGGTGGGCTTAATCTTAATTGGATTGGCACGTTGCATTGCCATGGTTTTGGTTTGGAATGACCTGGCGGAAGGAAGTAGTGAATATGGTGCCGGTCTGGTAGCGCTCAACAGTATCTTTCAGGTCTTTGGCTATAGTTTTTATGCGTGGATTTTCATCACAGTTTTACCTCCTTATTTTGGTTTCGAAGGAGCCATTGTTGACATTTCCATAGCCACCATTGCAGAAAGTGTAGCCATCTATTTGGGCATTCCTTTTTTGGCAGGCATGCTTAGCAGATTCTTCCTAATAAAATACAAGGGCGAAACTTGGTATACCAACAAATTTATTCCGGCCATTTCTCCATTAACATTGATTGCACTCTTGTTTACCATTGTTGTGATGTTTTCACTAAAGGGGGAGATGATTGTGAAAATCCCAATGGATGTGGTGCGCATCGCGATCCCATTATTGATTTATTTCACCTTAATGTTCCTAATAGGCTTCTTTATAAGCAAAGCAACCGGTGCTGAATACGACAAAAATGCATCGATTGCTTTTACCGCTGCAGGGAATAATTTTGAGCTTGCTATAGCGGTAGCCATTGCCGTATTTGGTCTAAATTCAGGCCAGGCTTTTACCGGAGTAATTGGCCCCTTGGTAGAGGTTCCTGCTTTGATATTATTGGTAAGAATATCCCTTTGGCTAAAGAAGAAATATTATGGTCAACCCCTTCCTACTGAAAAATGAAAATCGCTATCTTCTCTGATATCCATGCCAACCTTCCGGCACTAGAAGGTTTTTTCAAGGATATAGACCAAGTAAATCCGGACGCCATTTACTGTTTGGGTGATTTGGTAGGGTACAATGTGTGGCCCAATGAGGTGGTTAGGAAGATCCGGGAAAGGAACATCCCTACAATAATGGGAAATCATGAAGAAGCCTTACTTAAGCCCCCGGCAAAGGAAGAACAATTTACCAATAAGGGGCTGACAAGATCCTTGCTTACTGAGGAAAATAGAGAATATTTGATCAATCTACCCAGACACTTGTCCCTAACCTTTAGCAATTCTTGGGGGGATTTTAATTGGCTAATGGTTCATGGAAGTCCCAAATCAACTACAGATTATATGGTGGAAGACTATCCTGAATCGGAGGTCTTGGAGTTGATGGATCAAAATCGGGCAGACCTGCTACTTTGTGGACATACCCACAAACCCTTCCACAGCATAATAAAATCCAGAGATAGATATAAGCATGTAATCAATATCGGTTCCGTAGGTAAACCTAAAGATGGAGACAGCCGGCTTTGCTATGCACTTATTGAGTTCAACCAGTCCCTAAATTCACATAATTCTGATTCGTTAATAGTAAGCTTTCGCAGAATTGAATACGATATAGAAAAGGCGGCGAGGGCTGTTGAAGTAAGTGCTTTTGACAATTCATTGGCAACCGCTTTAAGAATTGGAAAATAGAATAACCAGTCATTTCAACCACAGAAAAATTGTCCTACCCCTAGGTTTACTCTGAGACTGAAAGCGAATCTATTTTCATTGTCGGCATGGTTTGGTACCAATTGACAACCTTATCAGTCAATGCTTTCACTCTTTGGGGCTCCATTTCAGCCAGATTTTGATTTTCCCCTTCATCTGCAGCAATATTATATAGTTCCGGTCTTCCTCCATCATAATCACAAAGAAGTTTCCAATCACCATCCCGAACAGCCAGGTCAGGGAGGTTTTCAAAACCATAATAATTTTTCCTATCGGGAGGCCTGCTATAGAAAATTGGTGATTGACGTGATAAACTGGATTTACCAAGCAGGGTTTCCAATACATTTTCACCATCCGAAATGGTATTTTCAGAAGCTTTCACCCCGGTAAAAGCAAGCAATGATGGCTTCAAATCGATGGCCGAAAATACGGATGTATTGTTCCTCTTTCCTTTGGTTTCCTCATTTATAAATGTGGATCCCCAGACAATCAAGGAAGAGCGGATACCACCTTCATACAAATGGGTTTTATACCCTTTCAAATCCCCCGCACTTCCGGCCCCTAGCTCCGGACCATTGTCTGAGCAAAAAACAATCAAGGTATTCTCACGTAGGGATTCATGATTGTTAACAAAGTCGAAGAGCTTACCGAATTGTAAATCCATTTCTTCCAAAACTGCATGATACAAATCCTCCTTGCTTGATTCTTTGGTCAGTCCGTACTCCTTAAATGATGGCCAATACGGACTGTGGACATCATCAGGCCAGATATTTACGTAAAATGGTTTTTTCTCATTTTGAGCTTTATCCATAAAGCCTATGGCTGCATCAATAAAACCGGAGGTGATTTCAGATCTTTGCATCCAAGTGACAGGACCTCCAAGAATTTCTGCATCTTCCCATATACGCCCCACTTTCCCGTTTTCATCCATGGTCAAGGGCAACAACTTTGCTCCCATGCCCTCAAAATTGGTTAAAGATTCATCAAACCCATAATCCGTGATGGGAGGAGCTTCGGTAACATCTCTTTGCCCACCCATATGCCATTTCCCAAAATGGCCGGTTACATATCCCGCTTGCTTAAGATCCCTGGCTAGCATGGGAGCAGCAGGATCCAACCAATTTGCAAGGCCTCTTTCCGCATTAACCTTCCGATAGGCCAAATAGGATGTAATGTTCCACCTTTGCGGATAAGTGCCTGTGGATATGGCCACCCGTGATGGGGAGCAGATGGGAGAATTTACGTAAAATTGATCAAACCGAATACCTTCAGCAGCCAACTTGTCAATATTGGGGGTTTCAGCAGAAAGATTGCCGAAACTAGACAAATCCCCATAGCCCATATCATCAATGAAAATGAGTACAATATTGGGTTTTAAATCTTTTTTATCCAGATTACAAGCGACTAGAAAAGACATCACCACAACAATAAACAAGCATGGTGCTTTTTTAAAGGGTAAAAAATCAAATTTTGACATATTTTTTATTTGGGTTGACACAACTTGATACATAAAATGCTTTCTCACAGACCTAAACTAAGAATTTACCTGCTTAAATTAAAAAACATAGGGCAGGAAAAATGAGCCAGCCAAATTTATCAAGCATTTGACAGCCCCCAAAACCTCTTGTTGATTTTTAGACCTCTCACCAAATAAAAATATTGTTTTATCCATTCAAAACAATTAAATTCAAACTTATTAACCGTAGAGATGTGAGCATTCAATAATAATTTCTTCAATCATTCTGCCTTCATGCCAACACACAGCAAAGCACAAGACACCTTCCAGAAATCAATTGCCGTTCTTCCATTTGTAAACATGAGTTCGGATAAGGAAAACGAATATTTTTGTGATGGAATTACAGAGGAAATTATCAATGCATTGGCTAAAATTGATGGATTAAGGGTTACTTCAAGAACCTCATCATTTTATTTCAAAGGAAAGAATATTCCCATAAGCAATATAGGCCAAGAACTAGGAGTGGAAACCCTTTTGGAAGGAAGTGTACGCCTGTCAGGAAATTCCCTTCGAATTACAGCACAGCTAATTCAGGCTGATGAGGATTTTCACTTTTGGTCCGAAACTTGGGACAGAATGAGTGACAATATCTTTGCGGTGCAAGATGAAGTTAGCCTTATCATTGCTGAAAAATTACGAGAGCATTTTGGGCATTTTGAAATACAAGAGCAATTAGTAACCCAACAGACTGAAAGCCTGGATGCCTATACCCTGTATCTTAAAGGCCGTTATTACCTAAATAAATGGAATCCTGAAGATTGTAAAACAGCCATAGAATGTTTTAATCAAGCTTTGCGCATAGACCCCAACCATCCCAATTCTTTGACCGGATTGGCAGACAGCTATAGCTTCCTGGCCACCACAGGATTCATCTCTTATGAGGAAGGATGGGGACAATGTGCAGCATTGACCAATCAAGCCCTGGCCATAAACAACCAGTTGCCGGAAGCCTACTACCAACTGGCCAATCTATCATTTTTCACCGAAGCTGATTTCGAAAAGTCCTTTAATACGATAAAGAAAGGGTTGGGCATCAACCCAAACCATGTTGAATCTCAGCAATTTTTATCCTTCCTATACATATTGGCTGGACAGAATGAGGATTCAAAAAAACACCTGGACTTTGCCTTAAAGATTGATCCTCTTTCCCAGGAAACACAATTTTACAGCGCATATCTGGATTATATGCTAGAAAATTATCAAGAGGCCTTGGTCAAACTCCATAAATGCCTGGAAGTTAACCCAAAAAATATCCCCGCCCATACTGTCATCGCCAACAGCTTGATAATGTTAGGTGAAGCGGATCAAGTTATTGACTATTTTGACAAAATGCCTTCAGAAATTATAGTTCCTGCCGAGAAAGTTGGCAATATGGCCTTGGCCTATATACTGAAGGAAGACGAAAATCAGGCCCGGTCTAGCTTCCGGCTTTTGAATGAAATTTCAAAGCAAGAAGGTGGTTTTGCTGCAGAAGTCTATGTCTTACTCTACCATGTATATACCGGTCAATTTGAAAAAGCATTTGATTGGATGGTCAATGCCAAAGAAAATAAATATCCATTGTTGCTTCTCCGTTTTGCGGACCCCATGATGAATGCAATAAAAGCGGAACCAAGTTACCTTGAATTAAAGCATCAATTGTTTCCTCCGGCACTCTTTGATAAAAGAAGACTTGAGAAAACGAAAAAAGCGCTGCTAAATAATGCAACTGTAAAAGCTTTTAAAGACAAACTCACTTTTTTCATTGAAGAGAAAAAACTGTTTTTAAACCCGGATTTATCCCTACGTTCTCTGGCCGAGGAATTAGATATCCATCCCAATCAACTTTCGTGGATATTGAACGAAAGCATAGGCAAAAATTTCAACGCCTATATTAACCACTACCGTATTAAGGAGTTCAAACGTCTGGCCAAAGACCCTTCCAAAGCGCATATAACTGTAATTGGTCTGGCTTATGAAAGTGGATTCAATTCTAAAACTGTTTTTAACACCTATTTCAAGAAAGAAACCGGCCTTACTCCCAGACAATTTCTTAAAAACCTGAAAGTATAATCCTGTAACGCTAACAACTTTGTTCGGATTTGTAAACCCGAACAAGTGGATGATATCTGGAACTCAAAACTGCTTCATTTGTAAGACATTTGTTTTGTTAATCAACATAAACAAATAAAAAGATGAAAGCAGTAATTACAACAGGCTATGGATCCCCGGAGGTATTCAAACTAGATCAAGTGGCCAAGCCAAGCCCAAAAGCAAATGAAGTCCTTGTACGCATCCATGCCTCTTCGGTAACCAAAGCTGACTCCATGATGCGCACAGGTAAACCTTATATTGGGCGCCTATTTTTAGGACTTACCAAACCCAAAAATCCCATCTGGGGAAGTGGCTTCGCAGGAGTAATTGAAGCCGTTGGATCGGAAGTAAAAAGCTTCAAAAAGGGAGACAATGTATTTGGAGAAAACATCAACTCCTTTGGCACATATGCCCAATATGTAGCCATTCCCGAAGATGGTGTGATCAGCCACTTGCCTAAGTCCCTAAGTTTTGAAGAGGCTGCAGGCATATGTGATGGAGGTATTACCTCCCTAAATTTCTTGCAAAACATTGGGCATATCCATTCTGGACAAAAAATACTTATCAACGGAGGATCAGGAAGTCTGGGCACAGCAGCCATCCAAATTGCAAAATATTATGGTGCACATGTAACAGCAGTTTGCAGTACAGCCAACATAGAACTGGTTAGGTCATTGGGGGCAGACGAGGTCATTGACTATACTAAAACTGACTTTACCCAAAATAAAAATAGTTATGATTTGATTTATGATACGGTCGGTTCTAGGTCCTTTGAAGAATGTAAACATGCGCTGACAGAAAATGGCTGTTATGCTTCTCCTGTATTGGGAATGCCCTTAATTGGCCAAATGATGGTCACCTCCCTTTTTGGTAATAAAAAGGCAAAATTCTCTGCTACCGGTACTTTACCCAGGGAAGAAATCAAGCGACTATTGCAAATTCTACTTGACATCATTAAAGCAGGGCATTTCGTAGCCCCGGTTGACCGCAGCTATAATTTGGAACAAGTGGTAGAGGCCCACAGCTATGTAGATAAAGGCAGAAAGAAAGGCAATGTGGTTTTAAAGCCTTTTGCAATTACCTAATATTTATCACTTCATCATAAAGAAAAGCTTAAGCATGAAAAAGCAAACAATTTCAACCTATTCTCAATTGTTATTCGGACTCTTTGGAATCATTTCCTCATGTTCAGAAGATGGATTAATATCCACAACTCCCCCAAATCAAAAGCATATCACTGAAATCCCGGATGCGAATTTTGAAGAAAAATTAATTGAGTTGGGAATCGATAGTGACGGATTAATTAACCAAATGCTATTAACTGAAGACGCCAAGAATGTCAGTACATTGGTTTTAGATAGTGATCTTGGAACGCCTGAAGAAGAGAAAATAGCGAATCTTAAAGGTATTGAGGCTTTTGAAGAGCTGGTTTCCTTATCCGCTGGAAACAATTTATTAAGTGAAATTAATTTAGCAGCAAACCAAAAATTAACTTCATTGCACCTTGAAGCCAATTATCTTCAGACATTAGACATTAGTCATAACAAGCAATTGGAGGACATTAACCTTATCCTAAACAATCTTACTGAGATCAATGGATTAAATAATGCCGATCAATTGAAAACCTTAAACCTTTCATGGAATCTATTGGAAAGCCTTTCTATCAACATTCCGGGTTTAAATGGACTGAATGTGGAAAACAATAAATTAAAGGTGCTGGATGTGCAGGACTGCACTTCCTTAGAGACCATGATAGCCAAATTAAACGATCTTGAAAGCCTGGATCTCAGCACCAATACAAATTTGAAATATGTAACCTTATCGGCCAATCAATTAAAAGAACTGGATCTCACAAATAATATTAGCTTGGAAAAACTATGGCTTTCAAGCAATTCTCTTGAAGGGTTAGATGTCAGAAATCTCAACGGGCTAAACCTACTTGATATCAGCAAAAACACAAATTTAAGCTGTGTGAGAGTTGGCCAAAACCAAAATATTTTGACAATAGCCAAGCAGGACCACCAAGAACTTAGGACTAGCCCCTGTGATTGAGACCAATGTAAAGGGAATACGAGAAAACCGAATAACTGAATCAATTGAAAGGAAAGCTAATCTTCATTCATTGGAACCTTTACCATTTTACCATATATTTATTATATAAAGAATGAAAGAGCCAACTTTTTCAAACTAATAGAGCAAGACATTTCCGAAACCTTGGTATAAAATAAAGAAATCAAGAACCAATTTTGGCCTTAATAATGAGTTGCTTTTCTTCTTATTTATTTATAATTAAAACAAGCTTATGAAAATTAACCAGCTTAAATCAAGACCGGAAATCAATGATAATGCTAAACTTTTAAAGGTATACACCCAATTTGAAAGTCTTATTACTGTATTGGAAGGCCTTAGTTTGCCCGATAATATTGTTGATTCCATCAATCAATCCATCGAACAACTGAATATGACTTCAAATGATAGATTATTGAAAGAAACCAAAAAGGAACAAACAAAAATCATTAAGCTCATTGAAAAGCAATTAAAAATCGTTCCGATTAATCATTACCGCAATACCTGGATGGCTTTAGGGATGGTAGTTTTTGGTTTGCCACTGGGTTTAGCTTTTAGCACAAGTCTGGACAATATGGCATTTATAGGAATTGGATTACCAATAGGTATGGCCATCGGCCTTGCAGTAGGCACGGGTATGGATAAGAAAGCACAGGAAGAAGGCAGGCAACTCAATTTGGAAATAAAACCCTAAACCATCTTTATATTGGTTAATTAAAAAGAAAATAATTATAGAGAAGTAACAAAATGCATGTTAAGATTAAAAGACCAGGCAAATAAACATTCTATCCCTATCCATCTTAATCTGGAATATAAATGAAAAAACGGTAAATAAACAAAAATCATCTACCCTTCTCATTATAGATGATAATATAGCAACGGTCGCATCACCTTTGGAGAAGGAGGCAGTGCAGAGACGGAAACAGGAGATTCCATGGATAACTATTACCAACCAGTAGAAAAAAAGCACTGCTCCATTGGACAATTTTAAATATTAAGGCTTTTATTTTAGTAAATCTAACTCTCTGTGCAAAGCTACATTTGATCTGACAGAAATATTTTGTCTGTGGATTGAGAAAAATTCTTGCTCTAATAATTAAATGTATAGAACTTGAATAATAAAGTTACCCAATACCACTGCTTTTTATTCTATTTGGACGATGGTTTAATCTTTGATTTTGTTAAATTTAGTAAATCAATTTGGAATAAAATATCGCTAAAAAGTCCCGAATGATCCTGATTTTAAGAATTTTTCCGATTTTTATATTAACTATTTTAAGTTAATATAGACCGACTAACAAATTATAAAATGAAACTTAAATTAAAGCAAAAGCCTCTACATTTTATTACTCTTCTAGTAATAGCTACTTCCACCACCGGTTTCATTTCAAAAATTTTAAGTCAACATCAGTCAAGTTTCCACCCTAGTATAGAAGTAGAGGTACATCCTCAAAAACTAAGCAATTTTACATTAAAAGAGGGAGAATCGTACCAATTGGTAAATTCTTCTATCAAACAATTTTACACCATCAACTTTAAAGGAACAATTGAGAAGTTTGACACCTTAAGCATTGGAAAGGGAAGCGGAAGGTATCTTACAAGTAACTTAACTATCACACCGGACAGCATTATTTCCAGTCGGGTTACCAATGTTACCAATCGAAAAGCCATTAAACATGCACTTCCATTAAAAAATGAACTGAGTATTAAAATTGAAAGAGACTTAAGTTCAAGTACAATCACCATTATAAACGAGGGCGATACTTTAAGTTTCTCCTCAGACTTTATCGGGATGAATCATCCTTTTATTCACTCTTCTGGTACACAGGTAAAGGTTGATACATTTGAATTCATATGTGAGGACTACATTTCTGATGTATTTGTTTTTGGCGACAGCTATGTAAATAGTGCCAGTCCCGCCCGTTGGCCTTATTATACGCATGCTGCGGGATATCAATTTTTGTGTGATGGATTGCCTGGTGGACGATCTAAAGACTCCTTTGATTTTATAAATGCTGCTTTTTCTATTCACCAACCAAAATACGCGATTTGGTGTTTGGGCATGAACGATAAAAGTGATGAGGGAAGAATCCCCAACGAAGACTGGAAAAACTATGCGAAAAAGGTAATGGATCTCTGTGCCAAACACAATGTAACTTTGATTTTTTCTACGGTTCCTTCTGTAGAAAAAAGAAACAACAGAGGCAAGAATGATTTTATCAGGGCTTCAGGATATCGGTACATTGATTTTGACAAAGCTGTTTCTGATGGTGAAGGCAAATGGAAAGAAGGATTGTTGGCCAAGGATGGGGTACATCCTACAGAAAAAGGAGCGGAAGCAATGGCTGATAGGTTCCTATTGGATTTCCCTGAAATCAAAAATTACAATAGGTAAAAAAGTATAAGCCAAAAGAACAATGGATAAATATTTAGACGCAGCACCCGAAGCCGGCATGAGTTTTTTTAAGAACTTTAATGGAAAAGGAAAGATCGTGATGATGAACCTTCTGAGGTTTAGAGATAAGGCTGATTATGCCAATCTGGAATCCATAAAGCCTGCCAAGTCAATTTCCGGATCGGAAGCTTACCAACGCTATATGGACAAGACGCTCCCTTTGTTAAAAAAGGCGGGAAGTCGCATCATTTTTTACGGAGAATGTAATGCGTTCTTAATTGGACCCAATACTGAAAAATGGGATGCTATGTTATTGGTGGAACACGCATCAACGGCTGAATTTATAGCTTTTTCTCAAAACAAGGAATATTTGGCGCATGCCGGTCACAGGACTGCTGCTTTGGATGATTCAAGGTTATTACCCATTTCGGAAAGCAATCACTACGGCTGATTAACTATACTTTTAGCTACCCTCCTCTCAAACATTTCAATATAGGTCTTAAAAAAATTTATTGAGTGAATTATTAGCATTGATTTTGAGGCTATCAGCATTTAGCTAGTTAGTAAAAGGAACAATGAAATAAATGGCTAAAATAAAATTTCTAAAAAAATGAACGTTCATTCATTTTTCTCCGTTGGCTTGGTATTCAAATCGACAAATATGAGTAGCAATTCTAAATCAAATAACAAAAGAGAAGCCTTAGTAAAGGCTACAATTCAACTTGTCAACAACAATGGGTTTCATGCCACCCCCATGTCAAAGATTGCGAAAATGGCAGGAGTGTCTCCTGGTACCATCTATTTGTATTTTGAGAACAAACAGAATCTGGTCAATCAAGTTTACATTGAAGTAAAACGTTCATTTACCAGATTTGCTTTCAAGGACTATAAGGAAAGCACATCAATCCAAGGAGACTTTGAGAAAATATGGAAGAACATTGCAAGGTTTAAACTGAATGAAGTCGAGCAAGCCATGTTTTTGTCTCAATGCGACAATACGCCAATGATCGATGAACCAAGTCGTAAGGAAGGCTTAAAACACTTAAGTCCACTCTTGGAACTTTGGAAACGTGGCCAAGAAGAAGGCCTCATCCAACCGGTATCTCCTTATTTGCTTTATGCATTCAGTATTTATCCCATATCCTTTTTACTACAACAACGCGAAAGGTTTGAAATTAAACCTGAAAACATTAATGAAGCCTACGAAATGGCTTGGAACAGTATTAAAATTTAATTAACATGACTACTACAAAAACGATTAATTTAAAAAATAGGCCAAAAGGCAGTCCTTCAGTTAAAGATTTTGACTTTACAACAGCTAAAATCCCGGAATTGAAAGAAGGAGAGGTATTGTTAAGTACTAAATATGTCTCAGTGGATCCTTATTTAAGAGGTAGAATGAGTGATGCTCCTTCCTATGTCCCACCCTTTAAGCTAAACGAACCCATTTCGTCGGGAATTATTGCAGAAGTCTTGGAATCAAAAAGCGGAAATTTATCCAAAGGGGACAAAGTAATTGGCGCCTTACAATGGAAAGAAACACAAGTGGCCAAAGCCGAAAACCTTAGAAAAGTGGATCCTGATAAAGCTCCTCTTTCGGCCTATTTGGGAATAATTGGCATGACCGGGCTTACTGCTCTTCTTGGATTAAAGGAAATAGGAAAACCCAAAGAAGGCGAAACCTTGCTCGTATCCGGAGCGGCAGGTGCAGTGGGTTCTGTTGTGGGCCAAATTGGAAAAATCCTTGGACTTCGAGTAGTAGGTATTGCTGGTACGGATGAAAAAGTTGACCTGCTTAAATCTGATTTTGGATTTGACGAAGGGATCAATTACAATACTACCGATAATATGGTACAAGCCATAAAAGAAACTTGCCCCGATGGTATTGACATCTATTTTGATAATGTAGGTGGAGAAATATCAGATGCTGCACTTTTCAATATCAACAAATTTGCCAGAATTATTATCTGTGGGGCAATTTCTGTTTACAACAATACCGAGACCCCAAAAAGTCTAAGTGTGCAGCCTTTCCTCGTTAAAAAAAGTGCGCTCATGCAAGGTTTTATTGTAGCTGACTTTTCAGACAAACATGCCGAAGGGGTTCAGCAACTGGCCACATGGCTTCAAGAAGGAAAATTGCATTATAAAGAAACCATAATAGAAGGATTTGACAATATTCCACAAGCTTTTCTAGACTTATTTGAAGGGAAGAATAAAGGCAAGATGGTGGTGAAAATTTAAAAATTTCAAGCGCAATGAATGCTAATCTAGCCTAAACTTACGGCTGAATTCCCTCTGTATCCATATTAAAGAGGATTTAGGCTTTTTTATCAAAAAGGCTACTGAACTTTTATTAAAAAGACTAAGTTAATATTTCTTAGGTACTAGAAAGAAAGCCCTGGATCAAACCTAGGGCTTTTCTTTTGAAAATCTATTTATTATTTAGCTAGAGGTAATAATGATTGCCTAAATCGATATATAAATATCTATCCAATGTTTAGGCACCAAGGAAAGAGCAGGACCTTCAAACACAATTTACAAATTGCTACATTTTTATCATTTGTAGCTGGTATTGTCAATGTAAGCGGGTTTTTATCAATTAAACAATTGACTACCAATGTCACGGGGCACTTTGCTTTATTCATTAATGACCTTTCTAATTTTGAATTCTGGAAGGGTACCATCTATTTCTTATACATTTTCGCTTTTCTTTTTGGTTCATTTACATCAAGTTTCTTAATTGAGAATTTTCGAGAAAACAAGAAATTGAATGTCTTTGTATTACCCACAATCATCGAATGTATAATTCTGTTATCAATTGGCTTGATCAGTAATTTTATAGAAATCAGTCAACCGGATGTAATAGCCTGTTTGTTACTTTTTGCAATGGGTTTACAAAATTCATTTGTCACCAAAATTTCTAACGCCATTGTCAGAACTACTCATCTCACCGGCTTATTCACCGATTTGGGAATAGAGCTGTCTCAACTTCTTTTTCCAAAATCACATCCCAATAGAAAAAAAATAAAAAAGACAATCCTCCTCAGAGTTTCCATCATTTTGTTCTTTTTCGCAGGCGGACTATTAGGCGGTTTTCTTTATTCCAGAATTAATCTCAAATTAAACACTTTGATAATCGGAGTTTTAATTTTATTGGTCGGCCTATTTTATGATGATTTTAAGTATAGATTGATTATGACAAAAAGGAAATATCAGCAAAGAAAAATTAAGCGCTTGGCGGCCTAAATTTGTATCAGCAAAAGTAGATCGTCTATGATTATTATAAAGGATTAAATTGGTTTGCTAAAATCTTTTTTCTCTAGACAAATCTTTTTTAGGATGGTTTTTATTCTTGCATGCCTTTCAATAATTGGGGGATTTTATCTATAGAAAAACAAACCAACCGGTATTTTTATTCGTATGCCTATCCCATACAACAAGAATTAAAGCCCGAAAGAACCAAAACAATAATTTTAGAAAAGCATTTGAACTGTTTTATGAAGAAGGTTTTAAGTCCAGTAGTATTGATAGAATAGTCAAGGCGTCAAACCTTACCAAGGGGGCTTTTTACCACCATTTCAAAAGCAAGAAAGAATTAGGTTTAAAGGTTATAGAATTAAAAATTTAGGAAAGGATTAATCAAGGAATGATTGACCCATTAAATAGACCCGGAAATGCTTTAGATTTATTGAAGGATACTTTTTTTCACCGGATAAAATTATTCTCCCATTATGACAAAAAACATGGCTGCCCTTTCAATAATTTAATCAATGAGATAGGAGATCTAGAGCTTGCTTACCGCTTAGCGCTAAAAAAGATAATTGATGATTGGAAACAGGCCATTATCCGAACAATTGAAAAAGGTAAATACCATAAAAAAAAGTATTTCTAGTAAAGCGGTAGCTACTTATTTAATTCGTGCATTTGAGGGTGTTCGAGGCATTAGAAAACTCTATGACAATGACACAATACTAGCAGAATACTTATTAGGGCTTTCTTCATATTTAGACCATATGCAAGCCAATTAGTTTGGCCAAAAACCACTTATTTGCAATTGCCCAAATCCAACCCAAAAACTACTAAAACCACAAAAATGAAACTAGAAAACAAGGTAATCATTGTAACCGGCTCTTCGAAGGGGATAGGAAAAGAAATTGCACTACTATCGGCAGAAAATGGGGGGAAAGTGGTAGTGAATTTTTCTAGCAGCATATCGGATGCAGCTTCAGTAGTTGAGGCCATAAATAAAAATGGAGGGCAAGCCATGGCCATCAAAGCCGATGTAAGCAATAGAGAAGAAGTAACACAGCTTTTTGAACAGACCATCAAAGCTTACGGAAAGGTGGATGTTTTAGTGAATAATGCAGGGGTGATGATTTCCAAGACGATCAAGGACAACACACAGGAAGACTTTAGCAAGCAATTTGACATCAATGTAAGAGGTGTTTTCAACACCTTGCAAGAGGCTGAAAGAAAACTTTCAGACAATGGAAACATTATCAACCTCTCCTCAAGCACGGTTAAAATGATGTTTCCTACCTATGCTTTGTATTCAGGGACCAAGGCAGCAATAGAACAAATGACCCGTGTATTTTCCAAAGAAATCGGAAGAGGGATTTCAGTAAATGCTCTTGCACCAGGGCCAACAGAAACAGAACTTTTTTTAAAAGGAAAATCACCTGATTTAATAGAAAAATTAAAGGCAATGAATGCCTTCAATCGATTGGCCAAACCTAATGATATTGCTAAGGTTGTATTGTTTTTGGCAAGCGAGGACTCTAAATGGATTTCCGGTCAAGTCATTGGAGCAAATGGTGCTATGATATAACTTTAACAAATAATCAATGAAATTAAACCTACAAACACTTCTGATAATAACTGTGCTTTTCATGTCCTGTAAGGAGCAGAAGGGTTCAGATGAAAAGACTTCCTTTCAAAACAAAGGTCAGCAGTTAGTTTATGAAATGGTCCAAACAGTGGGGGATTATTCAAAATTGGCTGAAAAAAAA
This sequence comes from Cyclobacterium sediminis, assembly GCF_054781075.1. Classification (NCBI taxonomy): domain Bacteria; kingdom Pseudomonadati; phylum Bacteroidota; class Cytophagia; order Cytophagales; family Cyclobacteriaceae; genus Cyclobacterium; species Cyclobacterium sediminis. Next base: position 185,691 of record NZ_BAAGVC010000011.1, read on the forward strand.
GACGTAATCTACACCTATCAATACCAAACACCGGATGGTAAAACAGATTTATCTTCAGAAAAGTACATTTTTGATGGTGAACTTTCTTATGGCGCATATGAGCAACATGAAAGAACGCTTCCGGAGTATGAAGGATTGATAGAACAAGGGTATGATGGTAAAGCCTATTGGCTTAGACATAAGGGAAATTATATCGATGACCTTGTCTCACTAAAAAGGGTGAAGTTTAATCGGCCAACAAATTTCTACTGGTTTACCATGTTCCAAAAATTGCTTGATCCCGGATTAACTTATGAATACTTGGGTGCAAAAAGCATTGAGGAACAGCGGTATGACATTGTCAAAATCTCATTTGACTCAAACAATGAAAAACCAACAGACATTTACCAGATTTATATCAATAAGGATACGAAATTGGTAGACCAGTTTCTATTTACTGTTGCTGAAGTTGGTGTGATAGACCAACCCTTGCTTATGAAGCTTAAATATGAAGAAATTGAAGGATTATTGATCCCCACACAAAGGATTTATAAGGGGTCAAATTGGGAAGCAGAAGTCACAGACGCCCCATGGATTAAGGTAAATTGGTCCAATATCCAATTTAATAATGGCTTAAGTAGGTCAATTTTTGAGAAGTAGTATCTCATAAAAGCTTTAATAAAAAGGGCTATTTGGAGTAAAATACCAAGTAGCCTTTTTCTTGTATATTAATCTAAACTTATTGTTTTGGTGAAACCAAAGAATTGGTTTCCGGCACTGTTTTTTTATGCTCCCATGTTTGAAAAAGTATAGGGAAATAAAATACAGTTATTAATCAAATCAGTAAATCCCCCTATTGATTGGCCTCTTCAATATGCTTTTGAAGTAGGGCTTTTAATTTGGCTTTCCTTTCCTTGTAGGCTACATTTTGGCTTAAATTAACCAATTCCCCTGGATCTTGCTCAAGATCAATCAGCATTTCATCCCCATTGTCATAAAGGGTATATTTAATATTATCTCCTCTTATCATAAAGCCCAATTCATTTTCCATAAACAAATATCTGCGAGAATAATAATCTGATTTTTGATCTTTTAAAAGCGGAGCAAAAGACAGTCCCGGCAGGTGACCGAGACTGGAAATACCGGCTAAATCGCACAAGGTGGGATAAAGGTCTAAACCAGTGGAAATCATGTTTTCTTTGTCTACTGATTGCCCATTGGCCATGCCCTTGTACCACACCACCAAAGGAACATTTGCGGACTCCTCATAAAAAACAGTCTTGTGCTCCAGCCTGTGAGAACCACTCATCTCCCCATGATCTGAGGTAAATATCACAATGGTATTGTCAGCAAAAAGTGAAGCTTCCAAAGCATCCAAGACCATTCCAATTTGGACATCTACGCTTTCGGTCAGCCTATGATAGGCATACCTGTGCATGCGCCAGTCCTTTTCTGTCCAATGTTCCCTTGCGTCTATTGTAAAGGAATGCAGTTCCTTTAAATCATAAATCGCACGAGGTTCATCCGAAGTAGGTTCAAAATTAGCCGGGAGAGGAGGTACGTATTTTGCCATAAAATCATCTTCATCAATGGAATCAGGAATGGCAATCGCTTCAAGTAAAGGAACCGGAACATCAGCAGGAGGCCTGTTATTCGGAGGGAATTGCCTAATGGCCTCATAGCAAATGTCATGCGGGTTGATAAAATTCAAAGCAAGAAGAAAGGGTTTATCTGAAGTCCTATTGGTTAACAATTCAACACTTTCCGCAGCCAGCTGATCTCTTTCATCTTTTGAAATAAAAGTCTCAAAACCATAAGGTTTAACCTCTTTTTTTGCTCCGGGAAGGTGGGATTTCCCACCGTAAAAGGTTTCATAGCCCGCTTTGGCAAAGGCATTCCCCATGGCCTTGGGAATTATTTCCTGAAGTGCCGCAATATCTAGTTTACTTGCATTGTGTCGCATATTTATTGCGGAAGGATATTGTCCGGTAAACAAGCTAAAGCGGGAAGGAGAACAAACCGGGTTGGTAACATAGGCTTTTTCAAACCTCAATCCTTTATTGGCCAGCTTATCCATATTTGGCGTTTTAAGCCATTCATTTCCTGCTGCGCCCATCATTTTGGCGTTTTGCTGATCCGTTATAATAATCAGAATATTTGGTTTTTCACTTTGTGCCTGCACAACAGTGGTGGTCAAACACAACACCAACCATACAATACTTTTTTTCATATGCGATTATACTTAATAAAATGTTAGCCTTAGAAAAAACTTTCGGAAATTAATTACTATGTGGGGATAAACTATTACCGAGGGTTAAATCATCGACTATTAAAACATAACAAAAAGCAATCACCTAATAAAACACAAGTCCAATATTACTAACTCGAAAAAAAGGACCGCTTTATAAACGGCCCCTTTTATCAAAAAATTATCCCCCTAAATAATTCCTTTTTTCAGCACCTACCTCCAGCGAGTTTCTTTTAAAAAAACAGGTTTTTCTTGAACATACTCCCCTTTGTTTCCCAAGGAATCACTTGTTTTAAAGGATACATCATAGAAATAAGTGGGTTTTCCGGAAATTTTTGTGCTATAAACCCCATCTCCTTTTACGGCATCCCCGGCTAAACCATCATCTTTTAATTCGATGGAAAAAGTAGCCGGCACCAAGTCCCAGTTTACATGTTTCAAGGTTGACTTTTCCTCATTAGGAGATAAAGTAAGCATGACTTTATTCACTGATGTACCATCATAAATTCTTGCTTCTATCAATTCATCATTCAGGACCTGAACCCATTGCACCACCGGGGCAGTCTTGTCTTCACCTTTCACGGTTATATTAATTTTACCTTTGTGAATGATATGCTGCCCACTTATATCCCCCGGTGTCCAGTATTCCACATAAAAAGGAATTTTCTCACCTTCAGGGATTTCACCGCTCAACACCGGCTTGGTGTATTTTACTGTGCCTCCTATATGGTCATATTCCTGCCATGGATCGGCAATTCGAATACTTACATTTCCAGGGTTGATGTATTCATTGGTGGTATAGGCATGTGTACGCAAATACTTCCCCTGTTCTTTGGCCAGTATAACAATGGTTTCTCCGGGATTTGCAATACCATCTCCATTTCCGGCACCCACAACCATAGTCACCGAATCCACTGCTTCTTTCACGATGGTGAATTCTTTTCCATCAGCTATCACAAAATCGGTAATTTCATCTACTGGATCTTTGAATAGTATCTCAAACTCTTCCTTCCATGTATTGCCTTTGTCATCAGTATAATCAGCTTGAAACTTCGCAATATCATAACCCATTCGATTGTTTCTGACCTTAAAGATTCCATTTACTTTTTCTTCTTCTTGGGGTTCCAAGTCCTTAATCTTGCCTTGACCGGACACTATATCTAGCCCCTCACTTATGGGATTTATTTCTGCTATGACATTTTCAGCTGTTGCAAATCCTTTGTTCAGCACATTCATAGAGAATTCTACTACTTGGCCACTTTCTGCCCAGTCCATATTCTCTATTTTGATATTGGTCATCGAAAGGTCTGGCATGCTAGGAGAAAGGCCGATCCCAATCTGATGTTCACTCCCATTTAAAGTCAATTTCAACCTGCCTGAAGCATCGCTTTTAATGGCATATTGTTCACTTTCCATCGTGCGGACATCTATGTCAGTCACTTTATATTCAGTATTCTTTTTATAAATTGGAGCAGTTAAAACCTGCACCTTTACATTGGGCATCAATTCACCATCCGGTAGAAAATTTCGCACTGCTAAGTTGAATCCTTCCTTATTTACGTTTTCCAAAATGGTATAGCCTGAACGGTTTCTACTTGTCTCCACTTTGTAACCCCAGACCTCGAAGTAGGGATAAATGTCAATATAATCCCACTTTTCTGGCAATGGCAGAGGAGATTCAAAGGCATCTTTCAGAAAATGAAACATATCCCCCATGCCACAAGTAATGTGAGAAGCTTCATATTGCTTGAATTGATAATGTGGCACTGCATTCAGTAGGTAGCGGTTCATGTCTTCATGGTAAAACCGCAACCGATCACTGTCCCCATTGTGCATCCGCAAACTGATTGTTTTAAAATTATCATACATATCGGCATGTGCATACCTCACCGGGAAATCAAGTAAACCTGCTGAAAACTCAGTTGACCCACAGAAATTCCCCGCAGCACTTACCCAATCCGGCAATTTAGCCGCTAGCCAAAAAGTCATAAAGCCCCCCATTGAGAGTCCAGATACTGCCCTATGGGTTCTGTCAGGAACTGTTCGGTAATGACTGTCAATGTATCCAACAAGCTCCTTAAAGTATTCAGGGAACTGACGAAAAGTAGAGACAAGGCTTACATTGTAGGGGCTTAAATTAATAGGTTCGACCTTGAACTGATTCAAGCCATCTACCTTCAGCACAATGACATCGTTCTCAGAAACAAATTTTTCAATATTGTCCCCATTGTTTTCATCTCCGAAATCATAATTAGAGTAGCCCCCTCCCATTGATCCAAAATAACGTTGGGCCCAACCATGAAAAAAGTAAATCACAGGATAATTTTTCTCAGTATCTTCACGGTAATTTGGAGGTAAAAAAATTCGATAGTTCCTATTGCTAGAAAAGGCCTTGCTATAGTGATAACTATCGATGACCTCCACACCGGAATTTAGCACAACACCCTTACTTTGAGCCCATCCCATATTGGAGTGGATCAAGAGCATTCCAATTACTAATACTTTCAGTAACTTCATAGATTGTTTGATTGGATGACCCAGAAAACAGATTTATTTCAATTGGTTTAAATGTTTGATTAATTCGGCCGTGATCTTATCTGAAGCATCTTTTTGCACCCTGTTAGTGGTCAACCAAGATTCATAGCCGCCTAATTTATGCTGGGCAGGAGTTGGTAGATAACCATAAGAACCATTGGCCAATTCAATGGTAAAGGTGTTTTTAAAAGGACTCTGATCCTTGATATCCAATCCAATTTGAGCAAAAACTTCAAAGGGTATGGAGGCAATGCCAATGTCATTGATGGCAAAAGATTGCAACACGATCTGTACAGAATCAGGATAAGATGATTCCATATTTAAGATACGGCTTGCATAGGTTTTTTCCAATCTATGAAACAAAGGTTCAGCACCATTATGGTCTCTAACCAAAGCGACATTTTTAAGTATTTCCGGCGAAGCCCTTCTCACAGTAAGGGTCATTTCCGATAATGCTGAGCCTAATTTAACTTCTGACTGAAAATCCAACTCTTTGTATTTTTGATGTACTTTATTGGCAACATCATTGGCCACATAATGCATTTTTTCATAAGGAGGAAGTTTTTCTTTGGGCCTGGGTTTAGAATAATCATTGTTGTTGATATCCCCGGATGTACCGTTGGTCATGATCCCTACAAAAGCCGGGGAATTGGCTCCTGTCCCCAATAGTTCCCCCATGCGGTTACCAAAAGCAGCAAAATAATCAGCTGAAATATGTCCTTTAGGCACACCTCCTACATAATGCAAAGAATAGTTGGCCAATAAGGCTATGGGAGTGCCTTCCTGAGATTCTACTGCAAAAAATGCAACCTCAGGATCGATGGGACCGGCAGGCCTAAGTAGGGCATTGCTGTGTCCTGGATTCATTTTAGCAATTTCCACCTGTCCCAAAGGGTTCACAACTGAATCCTTCATGATCCACCTTCTGTTAAATACATGCTCCGGAACATCTACACTACCAAAGGCAATTTTAGCTAACTCCTTATTTTCTCTTGCAATCTTGACTCCATCCACCATTCTTTTAACCACAAAAGTCTGGTATTCATCAAAAGCCACTCCCACCTCAGGAGATATACTTTTTAACCCTTCTCCATTAAGACTAATTCCTGAATGGGTATGGGTTGAGGCCATCATTATATCCTTTGCAGGAATATCTAAATCTCGTTTGAGCATCGACTTGGCAGCATCAAACACCTCTCGATTAACATGAACATTATCCACAATTACAAATATCAATTCCTGCTTACCATCATCCAGCACTAGCGTTCTTACGCTCAGCGGATCATGGATATAAGTTGCAGGAGGAGAGTTGTAATTGCCAACGATTGGATGTCCCAGGTGAGGAGTAATGTCAGTAATTGAAGCTCCTGCCTTCAATTGCTGAGCCAAGGATTCTTTATTTGGGGCAAAAAACAGTATGCTTACCAGAAGCAATCCACCCACTATCTTTTTTATTTCTTTCATAGTCAAATTTCGTTAAAGTATATTATTGCAATCAGGTCTTTCACCTAAGAGGTAATTTTTCAAGGGGCTTTTTGATTGCTCAAGTCCATCGGCAAATAGTCCCGAAACTGCACAAGCACCTTGATTGCTTAAATGGGTATTGTCCTCCATTCCTTCCGGCAACTTCTCAAATACCCCCGGCTTTATGTGTAAAAACCATTCCTTGGACTCTTCAGGCCCCAATTGATTTAAATAATTCGTGGTCATTTGATTTAAATCTATCAATGGAACACCTGCTTGTTTAGCCGCTTCGCGAGAGGCCAATACATAGTCACCGTGCGTATCTACGAGCTGTTTTTCTGCATTAAATTTCCTGCGGGCTATAGAGGTAGCTATAATAGGAAAAGCACCATGTTCTTCGGCTTCCTTTGCATACCGAATTAAGTTGTCTTTATACGCTCCGAAAGCTTCAGTATATCTTGTGGTATCTTCTACTTTTTCATCATTGTGTCCAAATTGGATGACAACAAAATCCCCTTCCTGAATCTCTTCCAATACTTTGTCCCAATAACCTTGAGCCCTAAAGTTTTTGGAACTTCTGCCACTTACCGCAAAGTTTCTTACTTCCGCATTGTCATTCAAGAATTCCGAAAGGGCCATGGCCCAACCCCTCCTTGGAAAATCTGGCCCTCCATACCTTTCCTCCATTCCTTTCAAATCGTAGTGACTCATAGTAGAGTCTCCAATACAAAAAACCTTAACCTCTTTTTGGGCACAACTGCATAAAAAGAGAATCAGGCCGTAAAACAGGGCTTTATATGGCAGCGTTTTCAAATGAGTAATCCGAGCCGCTAGGTCCGGATTTACTCGATTTTTATTTTTTTCCATAAGTTGAATTAACAGTATAACTAGAAGTTTAAATTAGTATATGATTCATACCAGCTTTACCAACCCGGATTCTGAGATAAATTCGGATTTAGGGTCAACTCTGTTTGTGGAACACTCTCAAGATAGTTTCGCCCGGGAATAAAATTATACCCACTTGACAATTCAACTTGTAAAGGATCTAGCAAACCATTTTCATCAACTACCGGAGACTCATCTGGAAATTCCATACTGCTGAAAGGATAACCTTTGGGACGTTTATTGAGAAACAATTCATGTGCTGCCCATCGCTTCCAATCCTGCTCTCTTAGTACTTCAAAGGCCAACTCAACTCTTCTCTCCCTTCTTATCTCATAAAGGGCATCAGAGATAGGATATCCATATTCAATTTTATTTGGATCTGCATCTTGGGAAAGCACTTCGAAATCAGGCATTCCTGCCCTTTCACGCAAAAGGTTTAGCTGATCATAAGCTACCGTCCCATTCAATTCTTCCAATGCTTCCGCATAATTTAGTAACACTTCTCCGTACCTAAAGATAATTCGCCCAGCGTCATTGGCATTGGCATAATCTAATTCTTGCTCGGGGTTAGCGTATTTTTTCACCTGAAAGCCAGTAGGATTATTCTCTCGACTCCCTGCAAATATTGGTGGATAATCAAATACTACATCAGATGGATAATGTTGAACATCTCCGGGAATCCAAATACTTTGTCGCAACCGCAAGTCAACTTCACTAGCCAGCATCTCTAAAAAATCATTGCCTTTAACATCTTGGGCAATGGACAGATAATCAATAGGCTCTCCATCGCTTCCTAAATGTGAACTCACATACTCCCAAGTGGCGCCAAGTTCTGAAGGAGTTGTGGTATTGTAATAATTTTGATTGTGCCCAATAAATTCCCCAATATTATAAGCCCTGTATAGCAATACCTCGCTGACAGCACCCATATCACCGGTTTTAAACAGGTCAAAATAATCTTGATCAGGATTTCCCGTCGAAAATATGCCCACATTGTAATCGCCATTGATCAATTCATTTCCCGCATCTACGCAAGCCTGAAAATATTTATCAGGATCGGCACCAGCAGTACCAAATTCATCATCACCATGGTATTTCTGCCAAGTTCCTTCAAACAAAGCCACCCGGCTTTTAAAAGCCAAGGCAGCTTCCTTATTGATTGAATTATTTCCCCACGGAGCTTCATCTCTTTTCTCAAGGTTAATTATGGCCTTATCCAATAAGGACAAAATTGAATCTACTACTACAATTCGAGAATCCCGAGGTTTGATTAATTCTGCTTCATCATCGGGAGTCAAGGCATGGGTATACCAAGGCACATCACCATAGGTTTGTACCAAGTCAAAATAAATCCAGGCCTTAAAGAACTGCGCTTCACCCAGATATTGTTTCCAAGAGCTGTATGGGTCTTCACACTTATTATAATTGTCAAGAAAAATATTGACGCTCCGTACAGGAGCAAACCCACTTTGCCAAGAACCGGTAGACAAGGTCGTTTCCCCATTCAAAATGGAGTTTGCTGTCCGATAAGTTACATTGGTGGTTGCCGCCTCACGTCCTGCGGTGGAAAGGTTGTTTTCATGGTAAGGTAAGCTTTCATAAAACCTTGCTGTATAATTTTTTAGATCTACGGATGACTTCCAATAATCATCAATACCTATTTGGTCCAAAGGGGGTCTGTCTAGAAAATCCGTACAAGACCAACCTGAAAATAATGTCAATATAAAGAATATTTTTATAGTGCTTTTCATAGTAAATAAGTTTTGTAAAGATGAGATTAAAAGGTCACATTCAAGCCCATGGAATAAATTCTATCTGCTCGATAATCCTTCCCTGTACTCGTACGATACCCTCCGGAAGGCAAGGTCGGATCCATGCCCACCGGCAAGTGATCAAAAGTCAAAAGGTTGGAACCTGAGAGGTAAACCCTCACTTTACTCAATCCAAATCTACCAATCACATTATCACTTAAACTATATCCAAGCTGTACATCTTGCAAACGGATATAAGCAAAATTACCCAGATAACGTGAGTTATACGTCTGATTTTTTACATTCGACAAATTGTCCTCATAGGGACGAGGATAGAAAGCATCTGTATTGATATTGGCCTCACCTTCATACAAACCTACATACTTGGTACCCGGAGTATCTCTGTAGTAATCCAAGTGATCCCATTTTGGTTGTGACCAATTTGCACGCCTAAAACCATAATACGCATAATCATTATAGTTCATGCCTTTGTCCCGCTTGGCAGTTCCTTTCCACAACATGGAAAAGTCAAAACCCTTATAATTGGCTCCAAGATTGATCCCAAACTGATAATGAGCACTTGAGTTACCTAATAACATTAAGTCCCCATGGTCATCTATAGTATTCTGACCATTGTTGATCACTCCATCTCCATTGAGGTCATCGTATTTTACATCACCGGTATTCCAAATATTATAAATAAATGACTGATCTGCATGATTGTCAATTTCTTGTTGTGATTGAAACAATCCATGGGATGACCACCCCCATATATCTCCCACTTCTTGTCCTACAAGCCATGAGCCAAGATACCCTGTTGGATTGTTGTATTCTGTAATAACTGCCTTCGCATCATACAAGTTGAACCCAACAAAATAACTTAAATCAGAATTGACATATTCTTTCCATTTCACGGAAAGTTCCCAGCCTCTAGTTCTTAATGAGGAGTTGTTGGACCTTGGAACAGAGGCTCCAAGTACCCCGGGCAATGCTTCTGAGGGCCCTATCATATCGGTCGTATTTCGCTCAAACCAATCAAAATTAACGCCTAGCTTATTGGCCATAAAAGCCATATCCAAACCAATATTTGTAGTGGCTGCCTTCTCCCAAGTCAATGATGGACTGACCAAAGAGGGAGTTAAAGTGTAACCTACCTGACCGGTTTGATTGTATCCCGGGAGCCAGTTTAAAATATTCTTAGACAATTGAATTAAAGCAAGATCTTGATAAGCAGAAACATTTTGGTTTCCTAATTGTCCCCAAGAACCACGCACTTTTAAACTACTAAAAAAATCTGATGTTTGGCCCCAAAAGTCTTCATTGCTTACTACCCATCCTGCAGAAAAAGAAGGGAAAAAGCCCCATCGCTTGCCTTCCAAGAAACGAGAAGTACCATCATACCTTACATTTGATTCTAATAGGTACTTTTCTTTATAATTATAAGTAAGTCTACCAAAATACCCTTCAGTGGCCCATTGGCTGAGGCCTTCACCAAGGGATGGATCGCCTGTAGCCGTATTTAGTGAAATAATGTTCGGAACAATTAGATTCCTGGCCTGTGCATCCAAGGAGCGGTATTTTCCAGTTTCATATTGCCCACCCACCATGGCCATAAAATTATGTGACTCATTGAAACTCCACTCATATGAAGAAAAAATATTAGAGCTCCAATAATAATCACTGCGATGGTATTCATTGACCTGACTGGCCACCCAAGAACCTGTTTGCTCACCTGTGAGCCAGTTTATTTGACCAAACTCCCTGCCATCATGAAGTCCATAAAAATCTGTAGATTGATAGGCAAAATCGGCATTGATTTTCCACCCTTTTAAAGGCCTCAATTCTGTCCCAATGATTTGCCAGTTCTCCGTAGTTTCATCATCACTTGCCCCTGCTTCAAAAAAACTTTTCACACTACTCTGTACCTGATTCCCAAAACTGTCATACACTGCTTGTTTTGGTGCAGTATTATAAATTATATGGAGGAGTGCATTATAAGAATCACCTGACTCAGGTCTTGCACCCGATGGGAAACTTCTGTTGTTTTTCATTAAGCGGGTTTCAAATCTCAAATCCCACCAATCGGTCAAAGAGGTTTTAATTTTAGCTGTAAGATTATAGCGTTTATTATAATCATCTGCCCAAGTGAACGAGCTTACTTGGTTTGTGAATCCTGCAGACATATAATAGGAAGTTTTTTCCGAACCTCCCTGAACGGAGAGATTGTGGGACTGACCTACATTCGGACCTGTGGCAAGATCCCAGAAATCATTGTTGGCATGGCCTTCACCATTTCCTCCTGCCCAGCCACCTCCAACTGTAGGAAATGCTGCCCAATTGGTGATATTTTCAGCAGGAAAATCTGCAGGAAACTGAGATCGAATATAATCATAATCGCCATTTTGATATGCGATCACCCTATCAATCGTTTCCTCGCTAAATTTAAGGGTGGTACCCTTATTCAAAGCAGCCTCGTTTAGCACGCGGGAATAAGTATAGGAGTCCAAGGTTCCTGGAAGTTTCGCCGGGGTTACCAAATTAACGCTCCCCGAGTAATTGACCGTTAATTTAGAATCTTTTTTTCCGGATTTTGTGGTAATCATCACCACTCCGTAAGGGGCCCTTGCACCATATATGGCTGAGGCGGCTGCGTCTTTTAAAACGGAAATAGAGGCGATGTCTTCCGGATTCAAAGAGTTCATGTCCCCAGGAAATCCATCGATAAGGATATAGGGAGCTCCACCATTCAATGAGCCTATGCCACGAATATCGATTGAAGCCTTGGCACCTGGTTGATAACCATTGGCATCGAATCCAAAATTCAAGCCCGGAGAAGTACCTATTAACAATTGCGAAACATTGGCCGCATGACGGTCCTCTAGCATGTCATTGGAGATAACATCCACGGACCCTGTCAAATTAACTTTCTTCTGCGTTCCATAGCCTACAACAACCATTTCTTCTAAAGAGGCCACACCTTCACTTAAAACCACATCAATTGTACTCCTCGAACCTATGGTAATTTCTTGGCTATCAAATCCTATAAATGAAAATACCAAAACACCACCTTCCGGTGCAACTATGGTATAATTCCCATCTATGTCCGTAGCTGTTCCTTTTGAAGTTCCTTTCACGTAAACCGTTGCTCCTGGAATAGGGTCCCCATTGACATCGGTTACCTTACCAGTTACGGTTACCTCAACGGCAATTTCTTTTACTTTGACATGTTTCTTTGCGATTTTTACACTAATTCTATTGTCTACTTGCTTGAAAGAAAGGGTATGACTGGCTGCAAGGGACAATAAAACATTTTCTAAGCTTTGGTGCTCAACTTGAAGATCAACTGGTTTGGAATTTTTCACCAGTTCTTGGTCATAGATAAACGAAAATTCGGTTTGACTTTTGATCTTATTAAAGGACTCTGCCAAAGACGCACCCTTAAGATCTAGGCTCAAATAAATCTCGCTGATATCCAACGAGCTTTGCCCCTTGGTAGGGGATGCGTACATTAGGTTTAAAAACAACAGCTGTAAGAAAAAGCCGTATAGGTAATATTTCCCCACCATACTAAGTACATGTAATGATTTTTTCATAAATTTGAAAGTTTTACTGTTATCAATGGCATTAAAACGATAGTCAGAAGGTAACCTGAGAGCTTTCCTTCTTTCTGGAATTGGCCAATGAACTGCTATTCATTGGCCTTTTTTTTTCATAGGCTATTCACTTTTTTTAAATTGAATTTTAACTGCTTTACTTTTTATTGAGAAATCGAAATTATAAGCATAACCCAAACTCTCTAAAACATCTTTGAGATAGGTGTTTTTTTTAAATTCAGCAGAAATTTTTAAGTTTTTTGGGGCGAAATTATTGATTTCTATTTCTGCGGCATACCAGCGTTCTAGTGTCCGAACAACCTCTTGAAAAGGCATATTATTAAACACCAAGACCCCATCTTTCCAAAAAAAGGCTTTGTCTAAGTCAAATTTCCCTTTCTTCAACTGACTATTCTCTCCAATCACCGCCTCTTCACCCGGAATCAATTCTAGGGATTGATTGTCCTTGGTTACATTTATCACCCTCACCTTGCCTGTGGCCAACTGTACCTGCACCCAATCATCTTGATAAGAATTAATGTTAAAAGATGTTCCCAATGCAGTAGTAATCAAATCTCCACTGTGTACACGAAAAGGCATGCTGTCAGAGGCAACCTCAAAAAAGGCTTCTCCTGACAAGAATAAGTCCCGATGAAGTTGACCAAAGCCACTCTTGAAACGCAATTCACTTTCTGCATTTAAAACCACATTGCTACCATCAGCAAGTTGTAGGGTGGACTTCTGACCTTTGGGGTTGGACTTTATTATCCATTCGCTGGCTTGGGGGACTACACTAATTGCCTCTTTATTCTCCTCTGTCACAAATACATAAAACAGTGCAAATGAAAATGAGACAATAAGCGACAAGCCCAAAATAAGCCTTATCCGATTTTGAATCCCAACAGTATCAGAGGTATAAGTATAGACTTTTGTACTTCTTCTTTTTTCGTCAGAAATATCTATCCTACCTTGAATGGCCTGAAATGTATTTTCTTTTCCCTTTTTAGTCCAATTTGAAGTTGAGGCATCTAATTCCAACAGTATCGTTTTGGCCTGGCTTAATAACTCAATCTTGGAAGGGTTTGAGGCAATCCATTCCTGCCAGAATTTATCCTGCGCGACATCTTCTTTAAGCACCCATTGCCTAAAAGATGTATCTTCTAAAAAGTCTTCAATTTTTTCGTAGAACTTCATTTACCAACGATCTATATAATAAAGAGGAAACTTGTTGGTAAATCTCATCATGGAATGATGATTTTTTTTAAAATAATTATTTAATTTTTAAAAAATCAAAAAAAACATCTTGAGATCCTAAGCAAAAACACCAAAGAATAATATCACTTTGGCTGTATAATTAGAAGAGGTTAAAAATTGCTTCATGGACTTAAGTCCTTTTAAAACCAAGTTATATAGGGAGGGCACTTTTATCCCCATTAATGATGAAATTTCTTCATAGGACATGTCCTGCATGTATTTCAAATAAATTGCCTCTTTCTGACGGGTAGATAAATTGTCCAATGCAGAGGTAATTTTCATGCTGGATTCTTGAGTAATCTGGTTTTCAATCAAAATCTCCTGAAATGAGTCCTCCCAAGTTACACTTGAGTGATAATCTTCCAGCAACTGATGTTTTTGGTTTATTTTTAACCTTCTTACCAGCTCTCTACGAAAAGTAGAGAACAAATAAAACCTGATGGAGGAATGGATAACCAAGGTACTCTTTAGCTCCCAAAGTCGTACAAAAATATCCTGAATTACATCTTCGATAAGCTCACAGTCAGTTGTGAACTTTTGTCCATACTTAAAAATATCATCAGAATTTGTGGTGAAAATATAAGCAAAAGCTTGCTTATCGGCTGACTGAATCAAACCCCACAATTCATAAGAACTAAGTTGTTCGTATTTCATTTTATTTGGATTATAGGGTTTAAAACACTTAAAAATGTATATAAATATTTTAACTTCCAAATATCAAAATACATTAGCTTAAAAAATTATTATTTCTTAAATCCTACCTAAGTCCATATCAGGTAGATCCCTTTCCCCCTTAATTTACCCCCTGACTACCAGAAAATAAGGTTTCACAGCCATTTCCCTGGGTTAATAAAAACGTAAAAAATGAGGTGAAAATAGTATTGAAAAAAGGCATATTTTTAACATAAACTTTAAACCCTACCTATAGCAATATAGGAGTTAGCTTCCAGCCAAATAGAAATATCAAAATATTAGTTAAATAAGGCAATTATACGTTTTGTCCGGATCCATCAAATGTCCCCAACCATAAATTTCTTCATTTACTATTCCTTTTTGGGGTTTTAAATAGCCGCATTCCACCAGACCGGCAACATGAAAATAGACCGCATCAATATCAGAAGGACCACTATTGGGATAATGGCTAAAACCTCCATCTTCATTTTGACACTTTAATATCCAATTCTTGGCTTTCCGAAAAGCTTGCTTAATCTCCTTTTTACGCTGATTACTACCCACTTGCTTTAGAATAAATAGCGCATCAAAGACTGCATGAACATCCCAATCAGGTGGATTTAGGGACCAGGAACCATCTTCTTTTTGGTCATTCAATACTCGACCCACCATTTCTTCCGCCATGGGGGTTTCCTCTCCTATTAATCTGAAATAATGTGCAGCGTGGAAAGTGGAGGCCACATGATTGCCTATGTATCCGTCTTCCGTTTGATTTTCTCTCAAATAACGCCTCATTTTATTGTCAATATGAGGGGGCATTTTTTCGTTCCAAGCACTAAAAAAGAGCGCAAAGAAACTGGTTGTATAAAGCGGTAGCTCTTGAAAATCACCACCCTTAAAGAAATATTCAATCACAGGCATGGGGTCATATTTTGGCGCCACGCCCAATATTTTTAATGCCGCCACACTTTGAACCGTATTGTAGAGTTTGGCGAGCGGTGTTTCCATATCTCCCTCACCGCTGGGCGCATAAAATGCACCATCTTCCTTTTGGCAAGAGAGAAAGAAATTTATTGTTTCTTGTTCATAAGGCAACTCCCAACCAAAGGTTTTATGGATTACCACCGCATAGGTAGGTGCTGCAATTCCTGAAAATTTCGTATCAGAATTCCCCTCATAGCTCTTGGGCAAACCCGGACTAAATGTTCCATCATGATTAGCTGTTTTCTGAAAAAATGAACGCACGCCTTCAAGGATTTTTCTTTGATTGTCCAAGGCTAAAAACTCCAAGTCCCCCATAGTTACACCTCCTGTGACCACAGGGATTAATTGTAAGACTTTTCTTCGGCTAATACTCATTTTTTTAATATTATATTTTTAAAAATATTGATTAATAAACTTTATGCTACCTCTTTTAAATTTAAAGTCAAAATATGCAAATTTTCCCTCATATTAGAACACTAATTCAGTATATTTTAAATAATAAGGAAAATACGTTTAAAAAAATTATTAAAGTTAAAACAAAAAAAATGGTGCCATCTTCCAACAAAGATGACACCTAAGCACTCAACCCCAACTAAAAAATTTTATTGCTTACGCTAAGAACAAGGATGCTATACCCAATACTTGATCTTTGTTCAAAGGTTCATCCCAACCTTCCGTTACAGCTGCGGAATCAATTCCGGTCAATTGAGTTACATCTGCTCCTCCATGCATGACATTGTCTTCTCCTGAGTAGATGGCTTGTGTAGCAGCAGGCAAGGTCCCTATGGAATCACCGGTTATCCAACCTTTTATGCTATCTTGACCTTTTTTGGTACGCAACCTTCTCACCATAGATGCATGTCTTGCTTCAACCGAATGAATGGACAAGGCAGCGGTAAGCACCACATCATTTTCCATCACATTTCCGGCTTGCCCTTTATAGGCCCTCACACCTGTATCTTCAAAAGCCTGTGACAAAGCCAAAAAAGTTGGATAATCAGTAAATGGAGAAAAATTTCCACCTGCTGTAAAATCAAATTCAGGTTCCATTACAGGGTCTCCGCCCAACACATTCCCTACAACTTCCGTAAGGAAATTAACATGCGCCAACTCATGGTCTCGAATTTTTTCAAAGATGGCAGTATCAGCTCCATCAATAACTCCTGCATCAATCCCCATTTGGTAATACCTGTATTCCAAATGTTCCAAAGTCAAAGCGTAATTCAATACACCGATCAGGCTCTCAGTATCTGCTTTTGCTACTTTTGGCAAGGCAGACAATATTCCCAAAGGAACGGCTGCCATGGCCACTTTTTTACTCATATCCCCAAATCGGTGGAAGGCTTCTCTTCTTGAGAAAAACATTTCTTTTTCATCCGCATTTTTAGTATCCGGACACATTTTATCTAATAAATTCAATAAGTTCATGTCTATTTCTGTTAAGGTTAAAAATTAGCTTGGCAATTGACTGAAATCAATTGGTGTGGTCACATAATTGCTGGCGGCCGTCAATACTTCTGAAAAGTTGAGCGTACGCTCCAAACCATTTCCATCAATTATATCATCTCCCGCAAAATCCGCAGATCCGGGATTCAGTAAATCCCTAATGGCAGCAGCATGTCTTGCTTCTACAGAAACAATTTTTCCTGCAATAAGTAAATAACCTGCATCTTGAATGTGTTGGCCAGCTCCATTATAAGCAGCTACTCCTAAATCTTCAAAAGTTTTGGCTGCATTCAATACAGACATTCTATCATCAAAATTAATGGCGCTGAAGTCTACTTCTAAATCTTCAATGGCTGCACTTCCTAATGCTGCTTTAAAAAATTCTTTATGTGCTCTTTCATGTTTTTCAAGATCGCCCATAATCTCCTTCTCCTCAGCACTGGCATTGGCAAAATAGCCACCTTGCATCACCGCTGCGTAAAAAGCTGCTTCCAGTTGTTCAAGTGCATAGGCATAATTCAATATTCCAATATCTCCGGACCCTAGCATCACTCCTTCTTCTTTCATGGGGGGCATGATGTCATCATCATCCTTACATCCAACCATAAACAATCCTGCAGCAGCAATGGACAATGAACCCTTTTGAAGGAACTTGCGTCGGTTGGCATCTTTCACCAAACCCTGCGGTTTAATCAAATCCTTTTTCATTTTTTTAAAGTTTAGGTTAATAACTTAGTTTCGTTTTCATCATTTTAGGTCAATCGAAAATTGGATTGATTCTTATGACTTATTTGACTAGAGTTACGAAGCTAGTTTGCAGCTTGGATCGAGCAGGATTGAATTTTCTTTTGAAAATCAGTAGAAAAACCAATGAAATCTCCTATTAACAACACCCAGAAACCTTCAATAGGTGGCTTTAGAGGCAATTTTAGCGGCAATAAAAAAAGATGTGTAAAAGAATAAAAAACTTCAAAAAACAAGAACAAAGGTTAAAAATCACTCCCTCATTCAAACCCATGGTAAAGATACAAGGCACCATAGGTCCAATTTGGCCCAACCATTCCCGGGTAGTTAATTCTATCCATCATTAAAGCCACATATCGGAAAGGATAACCTTTGGGCAATTGAACGACATTGGGCCATACCCGGGTTCCGGAAGACTTATCCCAAGGAGGTAAATCCATTTTTAATGTACCAACCTCTTTTAAATCGGGATAAGTATAAATATAAATTTCTCTTTCTGAACTACCGGAAAAACAATAGCGTTCATTTCCAATTTTCTGTATAGAAGTTCCGGTGGAATTCTGTGCCACAGGTCCGGCAATTTTGATATAGCCCTTGTCCCATTCATCTGCTTCCATTACGATGGCTTTGTAGCCTCCCTCATTCACACAGGTTAACATCCTCCACTTTTTCGTCTCCTCATCATAAAGTATATGCGGATCCTCTATATCTCCTACGACTCCGAAAGCCTTGGCTTCCATGATGGAAAAACCAAACCTGGGATCCCTGCTACTCTGAATGGCCAATAGTTGTTTTTTCTCCAATTCAGGATTGGCATAAGCACTAAAACCTGTAGTCAGCCCTTTCCATAAATTATCATTTCTGTCAAAAATAAGATGTGAGGCAACTTCATTTCTCAACAAACCATCCCCCCTATCGAAAAGAATGACTCCCTCTAACTTGATGTCAAACACGGAGGGATTCATACTAAAAACCCCCTGAATATGATGAGGCAAAGCGCGGCCTCTGATTGACATTGTGTACCAAAGGCGCCCTTGATCCAGGAAAGGCGATCCATCTTCATAGGTTATGGCACGAATATCCGCCAAGCCAACTCCGGTAGTTAAGCCCATAAGTACTTTATCTACCTTTATCTCTCCTGAGTCAAGGGCCACATAAAAGTGAGATTGAAAACTGTGCAAATATTCCTTTTTTCGCAAATCAATCAATTGATTGAAATCCGATTGAGCTATTACCTGTGGCAAATCACCGTCTTTCAAATACAGTACCAAGCCACTTCCTAACATCTGCAGGTATAGCCTGCCGTGTAATGTGGCATCATTAGGGAAATTAACTGCAATAGACGACTCTTTTGACAGCCCTTTCCTGTCCGTATAGTGAAGACTTACACCTTCCGGTTTTTCATTATGGAAACTTACTTTGAGGGTTAATTTTTCTTTTAAACCTTTACCGAAAAATGAAAAGCCAAGCGCCCCCTTGCCTTTACAGGAAGCCAAATCTATGGAATAAGTAGCCACTGGATTAAAGCCTCCAAACCAAATATTTGTTGCTGTTTTTGACAAAGATTGGATGGTCAATTGATTGGAAGTTATGGCAACTTTTGCACTGTCTTTTAGTTGGTGAATCACCGGGTGCATGACAGAAAAACCAACACTTTTCTCCGGCCAAATTCCCGCTAAAGGAATGGTCTGGTCTTCATCAAAAACCAACCTTTTTGAGGCTTGTCGCGTAAATTTTATTTGCTCAGGAAGGACCTGAGACTGCAGAGTTGCCTGAGAAGTAAATATAAATAGGGCAATAATACAAGCACGTTTGGCTAGGGGCATAGGGCAATCGGTTATCATTAGGTTTATTGCAAATATTAAGACTTTTGTTTAACATTTAATCTTAATACGGTTTTTAATTTATCTTCAGGAACCTTCCTGAAATCCGACAGGTAAATTTCACGGTGAGTTTTGGTAAGCCTGATTAAATCATTTTCTCTTGCATATGCTTCCATTACTGAAAAAGTTTCATCCTCCTTGTCATAACTTCCAATATGAAGCATTTGCACACATAAGCCTTCTTCAATTGTTTCAAATTTGACCTTATCTAATAGTTCATGAGGTTTTTTTCGATGGGTTAAGGCATGCATCTCTCGGTAGAATGCTTCTGTTACAAAATCGGGCTGGCGAATCATAAGGGTAAAAACCAGATCATCTTTGTTGAAGCTGCCATTAAAATTTTCCTTGGCTTCCTCATTGATATCCCAGATTCCTTCGAGCGGATAAACGGTATAATCCAGATAGCCTTCCGGTGGGTTTTTGCTTTTCTTCAAGGTCATTTTTATGGCATAGGACAAGGAGTAAAGCACAGCGATGAATTCGGCAAACTGGCTACTGTTGGGATTACCTTCACCTGCAATGGTTATGAACTTTAGCGCCGGGACTTTTAGCTTTTCCGGCTTGGCTTTCGGTAAATAAAGGTTTTTTTCAGATTTTCTCCACTCATATTTCATGGTTAAAAAGAATTAATTGCTGATGCTTCAAATAGCTAAAAGCCGCTATTTCGAAGGGATAGTAATTTCCCTGACAATTTACCCAAACTGTATTAAAAACATAACTTTCATTCAGCATAAAAAAAGGCCTAAAAGAGTATTAAACTCTTTTAGGCCTTTTCTAACCAATGGATTATAATCACCTACTTTAATTAATCCAGTACAGTCACTAAATCCTCTTTGCTTTTTCTTACTTTCTTAAGATTAACCAACCAGTCTTTTTCGCTATCTCTATATCCCAAAGGAAGTATCACACAACTTCTCAGCCCTTTTTCCTTCAATCCCAAAATTTCATCCAAGGCATCCGGATCAAATCCCTCCATTGGTGTGCTATCCACTCCTTCAAAGGCCGCTGCAGCAATGGCTTGAGAAAATGCAATATAGGCTTGCTTGGAGGTATGGTTAAAATTTTCTTCTGCAGACCTGTTTGGATAGGTAGCTAAAAGTTGCTTTCTATAGTTCTCCCAACCCTCATTGGTAAATCCCCTTTTCTCATTGGTAAGGTCAAACATTTTATTGATTCGTGCTTCGGTATAGGTGTCCCATGCAGCAAAGACCAATAAATGAGAGCAATCAGTTACCACGGATTGATTCCAGGCAATGGGTTTAATCTTCTCTTTAATCTCTTGGTTTGTTATTACCAAAACCTCAAAAGGCTGCAAACCACTTGAGGTAGGTGCCAATGATATGGCCTCTATGATATTTTCCACCTTCTCCTGCGCTATTTTTTCACCATTCATGGCTTTCGCAGCATATCTCCAATTCAATTTGTCAATTAATTCAATTTTACTTTTACTATTTAATCTTATTATCACTACTATTTTCTGAAAGCGCCTTAATCCAATTGTTCAAGGTGTTTCTTAAATTCGATATCTCCTCCACCGTAATGCCCTCATGAGCTAATCCTTCAAGCATTTGCTCAGGAATAGGGGAAGCCAATTCTTTTAATTCCTTCCCTTTTTTGGTTAAAGTTACAATCACACTCCTTTCATCTTCATTGGATCGAATCCTGTTAATTAAACCCATTGATTCAATTCTTTTCAGCAAAGGAGAAACAGTATTGGTATCCAAAAATAATTTCTCTTTGATTTCATTGATGCGTATCCCATCCGACTCCCATAAAACCATCATGACCAAATATTGAGGATAGGTCAAACCTATTTTACTCAAAAAGGGTTTGTATGCCTTGGTTATCAGCCTTGAAACAGAGTAAAAGGGAAAGCAGATTTGATTTTTTAATTTAAGCTGTGAATCTGTCATCAGTACTTACTTTTTTTGATCGATAATCAGCCCACGATCCTGCGGACCATAAAGCCCAAGCTATTAGAACAGGTTGAAAAAACAAGCGAACTAGTCTTGCCCTATCAGAATCCAATGCTCCAAATGCATCTTTACTATCGAGGTATTGGGCAATATTCCCCGGGAAAACAAGCAGAAAAAAAGCAGCTAGTGCCCAACCAAAGTTTACTCGCTGACTTTTCCAGAATGCCAAACCAAGCGCAAGGGCTATTTCTACATAACCGGATAATACCACTACCAAATCCTTACTCATCGGCACCCAGTCTGGCACCTGTGCCTGAAAATCAACCCTATTGAACGTCAAATGACTAATACCGGCATAAAGCATAAATGCTGCCAAGAGTAACCTGAATATATTCTGTAGCGTTGAAGTTTGCTTTTTCATATTTCTTCTTTTTTATATCTTGCAAGTTTATATCGTAAACGACATAGATACATGAAAAGTTTCTTTCTTTGGATTTTATTTTTAAAAAAATGCAGCGAATAAGTGGGGCAGGGATCTTATAGATCGATCAATTTATCTCTAAGCAACTTAGCATCAGCCAATAATTGCTTGATAGCAGTTTTGTTTAGCCCATTGTAAATCCCCCTGATGTGTCGCTCATTGTCAATCAGTAAAATATTTTCGGTATGTAGAAAATCATCAGGACTCTTTTGGAGTCCCATATCTTCTTCCACAAAGAACTGATTTCTTCCCAGTTCATAAATAACCTTCCTTTCACCGGTCAACAAATACCAATTTTCATTACTGATACCATTTTTCTTGGCATAGGCATTAAGTTCAGGCACACCATCCATATCCGGGGTTACAGAATAAGAAAGCAGTTGAAGGCCTTTATCCTCAGACAACTCCTCCTGAACCATATCCATATTGGCCATCATCTTAGGACATATGCCCGGGCAGGTGGAAAAGAAAAAATTTACAATGGTGATTTTATCATCAAACACCTCCGCAGTTACTGTATCCCCCAGTTGGTTGTAAACCTGAAATTCAGGGATCTTATGAAAGCTGTCCGGCACTTCTTCCTTGTTGGCAAACCAACGAGGTGTAAAGGTTGATTCTTCGTAATAGGGCAATTCCACACCTAAAGCTCCCTCCACTTCACCTTGCTGTTTGTCAGAATTACAGGCTACAGCAAATACTGCAATTAGTATAATTATAAATTTATTCATCGGTAACAATGTTTTCTCCCTCCAATTCATAGCATAAGTTGGCCCTATTGAGGCCAAAAATCCTTCCGTTTTTTGCTTCATAATTGACGAACAATTCCCCATTTTCTCTCCAGCCCCTTTGTAAACCTTCCTCTTTACCATTCACAATATTTAGCTCTTTAAAAGGCTGTCCACTGGCATACCATTGCTCTTGCGAACCATGAACCACTCCCTTACTATAATTGGAGGCTGATCGCAAATGGCCATTGATCCACCAGGACCTGACCTTTCCATCCAACCTGTTATTTTCATAAAAAGCTTCAAAGCTCAATTCTCCATTTTCGAACCAACGCTTGAGCACACCATTTCTCTTTCCACCCAGATAGGTGATTTCCTCTGCAATTTGCCCATTTGAATAGGTCGCTACACCTAGCCCACTAAAGGGTTTTCCTTTGTAATATACTACCCCTTCATTAGGATTAAGTTCTAACCTTTCCTTGGCTACACGCCCTACTATTTCAACCGTAGACTTATCTGTATCCTTACTGCCAAAAAATACAGCGAAAACTCCTAAAAAAAACCAAGATAGCCAATGATAGTGTTTAATGAATAGCATTTGGGCTTCCTTGATAATTTCCCGGAAACAGAATATAATACCTATTCAAATACAACTCATTCTGAATATGGTAATGATAGACTGCTGTTGTATTGTATTTGGTGGCTGACACATGCCCACCGGAATAATCCAAATCGGTGGGATAAGTACCTGTCCCTGCACATTTTCTTCCATACAAGAAAAACCCATCCGATATTATTCCGATTAGATTGTCATCATCATCAGAAAAAGCCAGAGGCTCAAGATGGTAATGGTAACTCTGAGGGCCCGTATGAGCGCCGTTGAAGTCCAAAGATGGTGCGGCATCATCCAGAGGTATATTAGGTCCTTCTTTATCATTATAAATCATGGATCCACTCACTGCAATTCCAATGGGACCTAATCCGGTAGATGATGGTGAAGATGCTTTCTTAGGGACAGCGGGCACCATTAGGGTATAAGCCCCATTAAAGTCATCAATATTTCCCGGAGCCATTTGGCCAAATGAAGTATGGGTGGGGTTTACAAATAAGGGATGGTTTACTTTCGCAGCTTCGGTGACCAACACCCTCCCTCTTGGGTCTGTTGCTACCCGCTTAGTGGTATTGGACCAGTAGGGAGACCCATGATTAGGAAGACCGTTGGACTCAATAATGATTTCATCTCCATCAAGCATTATTGTGGTATTGTCCTTGTCAAAAACCTCAAATGCAGCAGGTAGCTTGGTTATCTTTTCCGAGGAATTGGCCTTTCCTGCATTGCAAGAATACACAATCACTGTAACCAATATAATCAAACCTATATTTCGGCAAGTTTTTTCCTTGTCAATAAATTATTTTTTACCTATTGACGTAAGACAACTATTTATCCCTCGCAGGAGGTGGGTTATTTCCACCTCCCCTAACCAATACTTGCTGTAAATTTTTTACGATGTTTTCAAAAGCTTCTTGCTGCCCTTCGTTGCAAATTGCTTTCAATTCTTCAAAATGCTTAAAAGTAATTTCAGCTTTTCTTGACTCCGTCTTGGCAATTGCTTCCAATTTCTCCTTCTTTTCCTTTTCGTCTACATCCGATAATTTCAAAAAATCGAAATATTCCTTCACCAATTTTCTATGATTTTGCTGAAGGGCAGACATTTCCTGTTGGTGCACCATGGCCGAAGCAAAATACTTTTCTTCTTGCTCTTCTGAAAGTCCCAAATCTTCACTGATCCTATTTTTAAAATCCGCATCCCCTCCTCCCTGAAAAGGCGGTTTAGGACCTCTCCAGATGACCAAGGTCAGCAATATATTTAGCACCAGAAGGCTGATAAATCCAATCTTGTATACCTTATTACCCATTATTCGTAAATATTAAAGTCAGAGATCATCTCGCTATAGGAATTGGATACCTGTTCTGTGTCATCTTGGTATTCAAAATAATTACTAACTACAAACACATTGGCACACAAGAGCATCACAATCACTGCCGCAACAGGCATCCATTGACTTTGTTGTTTTTGTAATTCCTTGCTTTTCCGTTCCTTAATTTTTTCTTTTATTTTCAACAAATTACCTTCCGGAGGTCGGACTTCTTCCATTCCTTCGAGGCTATTTACCACTTTATTTTTCCACGCTTCCATAATTACTTTGACGTATTTTTTTTGAAATTCCCTCGCTCAGGATAAAATTTTTCTAATTTTTCACGCATTGATGCCTTGGCTCTTTGCAACAGTGATTCTACAGATTTTCTACTGACCTCCATAATATCTGCCACCTTCTGTTGTGGTAGCCCATCGATCTGTGTCAGGATAAAAACTGTTTTTTGATTTTCTGTCAACTCATCCAAGACTTTGAATAGCAGTTTGCCATCTTCGGCATTTTCAAGTTTTATTCCGGGGTGAACGAAATCTACCGGCTCTACAATGGTCTCACCTGTATCTTTACTGAAAATAGACGAAAAAATGCCTTTTCGTTTTAGACTATTTTTCTTTCGAAGAAAATCCAGGGATTTATTGACGGTAATTCTGTAAATCCAAGTACTGACAGAGGCATCATTTTTAAATTTACCTGCGGCTTCAAAAAGTGTGATAAAAACATCTTGCAGTACCTCTTCAGCATCTTGTTCATTTTTGGTATAACTTATGGCTGTAGAATAAACTTTAGGCGAATACTTATTGTAGAAATAGTCAAGCGGTTTTTCATTGCCTCCGGCCATTTCCAATAGCATCTGATCTTCTTCATAAAGGGACCTGTCCTTAGTCATTCTTTATGTTCTGGACAAAATTCATTTTACTTACGGAAATCTTTAATCGCAAATATATACCCATTATAGTCGCTCGTCACTTATATAAACAGTATTTAAATGACTTTGTTGCTGAAGCCTTGGGTCTTTGGACTTTATTAGTACAGGTCTATTTTCGAAGATTTCTTCGCATCTATCCAAGGTTTCAGTCTCCAAACGCTCCATGGCCTCATTCGTGTAAAAGCTAAGGTGGGGAAATAGTAAAACATTTTCCATGGTATAAAGCTTTTTTAATGGGTGAAACTCCTGATTTAAAGGCTCATTGCTAAAAACATCCAAAGCCACACCTGCCAACTGCTTTTTTTCCAATGCCTGCAACAATTCCTCTTCATCTATCAGGGCACCTCGAGCAGTATTAATAATAATAGCAGTCTTTTTAATCTTTGCCAATTCTTCCCTACCAAGCATATGGTGGGTCTCATTGGTCAACACGGCATGCAATGATATAAAATCACTCTCTTCCAATAAAGTGTTGAGTGCCTCAACTTTAACAATCCCTTTTTCTGCCAATTCATCCCTGGATTTATAAGGATCATATCCAATTACTTTGGCATTGAATCCCAAACCAGCCATCCTTGCCATACTCGAACCTATTTTGCCACAACCTATTATACCCAAGGTTTTGCCTGAAACATCCTGTCCCAGCCACCTTTGTGTGGGCCATGCCCAAGCATAGCTGCTCATCTGATGATGGATTGAAGGGATCTTTTTTGTCAAAGCCAACAACATGGCAAATGCACCCTCTGCTACAGTTTCTTCTGCATATTCAGGAACATTCACCACCACAACACCCTTATTATTGGCTGCAGTTATGTCAATGGCATCTATACCCACTCCATATTTGATAATGGCCTTTAGCTTGGACGAAGCTTCTATGACTTTTTTACTTATCATAGTGTAACACATCAACAACAGGTCACAGTCCCTAACCTCTTCCAAAAGCAACTCCTCACTTATCCCTTCAGGTAAAAGAACAAGTTCATGCCCTTTTGCCTCTAGTTTTCTATCTACCAGTGGAAGTTCAAGCTCTTTATCTGTCCTTACAATCTTCATACAATAAAAAATTCTACTAAGAAATCGCACTCCAGGGGGACCCAATTATCCCTCATCTAATTTACCTACTTAAGGTTTCACATAACCCTAACTTTATAAATTTTCTTATTGGTTAGCGCTAAAGTATCTTTTTTAGGTAGGTGCATATAAACATGGTGGGTCCACCAACTTATCTCTCCTTTGGTGTACACAAGTTCACCTGTTTGCGCGTTCAAGTTTACTGATTTGACGTGATGAACACCTTCAAGTGCCGGAAAAGGAGAAAATATTGAACGATTAATATCAAACTGCCACACACTATTGGTAGTGGACAATAGCAACCGGCTATCATCGGTAAGAAACAAATCATGACCGCTTTCATCAGGGATTTCCCATTCACTGACTTGCTTTAACCAAGGCGCTGAGCTGTCCCAGTCCTCAAGCTTATATTCACGCAACAGATCGAATCCCAAAGCAAACAAACTATTATTTTGCTCATCCCATACCACACCGTGTCCTGAGTATAAACTGTCAGTAAACAATATGCTATCAGAATGGTCCAAGTCATATAGTCTAATGGAATTTCCATTCTTTGCTGTAGACAAAGCCACCACCAATTTATTTCCGGGCAGGTATTCTGCAGAATGGGCATTGGGGGCATGCGCATAAAAAACGGTCTTCTTATCGTCTCTGTTCACCAAGGCCACACCTCCACTAGAAGAAGTGATTAAAATTTGGTTTTCCCCCACAGGTTTGCATTCATCTGTCGTATTAAAATAATCATGAAAGTCTTCAGGCAGCCCTTCAGACATGGATGCTGTCCATTCCCAAACCTTGACAAACCCAAGTGAATCAGTCGCTGCCTTTTCAAATACCGCCACTTCCTCATCTCCACAGGTGATCAACTGTGAAAAGCCGTGATTAGTGTTTGTATTATTATTCCCTGTGCAGGAATAGAGCCATAATATGGATATAAGAAGAGGCAATGACTTCATGGTTTTCAAAGCTTGAATAGGCATATCTAGTAGGAATAGCAATTTTTATGAATGATTGATGATTTGACGGGTGATATTAATTCAATTTTTAAGCTTGGGCACCTACATTACTTTTTCCCCTATAATTCCTACCAAAAACCCCAATATAGCCCCCAAAGAAGAAAGGTAATTATTTTTCAACTTACTTTCAGGAATAATGTCTTGGATTAACAAATATAAAATACCCCCACTTGCAAAGGCCATCAATTGTGCGGTCAAATCAGGATAATCACTTAAGTAAAAATGACCTACCAATGCACCGGCAATTCCGGAAAAGCTTAATAATGAAAATATCACTAATGTTTTGGTGACTGTAAATCCGCTCAAAACCAAATCTCTAAAAGAATTAAAAGCTTCAGGAAGATTTTGTAAACCTATAAAAACAGCCAAAAGGGTAGCCATTTCCGGATCAATGGCAAAGGTAGCCCCCAAGGCAATCGATTCGGGAATAAAATCCATCACCATGGCCAATAAGGCAGCCAATTGACCACCCTTTTTAGCCAAATACCAATCAATCGCCATAAACAAAATTGCTCCAATTAGGAAGGAGGCCACCATCGGAAGAAGCTCCAGTTCTTCCATGCCTTTTGGTATAAGCACCAATGCCAATGCAGACAATATTATTCCTGCACCAAAGGACATCAGGGCATGAATTATCTCATATTTAATGGGCTTCTCTTTGATATGGTGATTAAAATAATTGGCTAAAAGACCACCGATTAAAACAGTAATACCCGAGAACCCCGAAAAAAGAATGAGTTTTTGTACCATCATCTATAAACTTAGCCTAACCCAAATAATCTATTACACACAAATTAAGTAATCATCTTACCAAATAAAAACATCAAAGCCTTTGTTCTGCTTCCCAGCTTCCATCCTGGTGCTAGTTGAAAAATTAAAACCAAATTCAAAATGATCCAACACCTTAAGGCAAAGGAATTTTACAAAGTTTTGACATGGTCATTAACTCCTCAAGGATCATATGATGCACAGGAATACCTTGTTTCATCCTTGAAGCAAAAGCTTCTCGCTCAGGATCTCCGGGAATCAGCACCTTCCCTTCACTTTTCTGTGGTACGGCATTTCTCATGGTAACAATCCAATGATCCATACTCTCTTTGAAAGCCTTTAAATCCCTAAATCCTTCAATATCCCAAGCCATAAAGAAATGTCCAATTCCTTTTCCCACCTCCATTACAGGAATAGCAGAATGTATGGCGAAGGGCGTGGCAAAGGGTCCCCAATTGGCTCCACTTAAGACTGCAGTAAGGATATCAACTGCCGCTGCCAAACAGTATCCCTTATGCCCTGAGCCTTCTTTGGTACTTCCAAGTGGCAATAATGCGCCTCCATTGATCATCTTTTCAGGAGCTGTGGTGACCTCCCCTTTTTCATCCAGACACCAATATTCAGGTATTGATTTCCCTTCCCTATGTGCAATTTCCACCTTTCCATAAGCCACAGTGCTACTGGCAAAATCAATCACCACCTCCGGTTCATTTAAAGTGGGAAAGGCCATTGCCAAAGGATTGGTTCCCAGCATTTTTTCCTTACCATTAAATGGGGCCACGCCTTTGGTGGTATTGGTCATGGACATTCCTATATAATCCTTTCGAGTGGCCATAAGTGGATAATAACCGGCTGCTCCATAATGGTTGGTATTACAAACTGCTATGGAGCCGGACCCATGTTGGCTGGTTTTTTCAATGGCCATTTGCATGGATTGAGGACCTACCACCAATCCCAAACCATTGTCCCCATCTATGGTGGCAACTGCATGTTTTTCCCGAAGGACCTTGAGCTTTGGTTTTGGGTTGACCCTACCTGCCTTGAGTAAATCAAAATAGGTTTTCAATCTTGCTATTCCATGAGAATCAATCCCATGTTCATCGCTGTAAGCAAGCACATCCGCCGCAAGGACGGCCTCTTCAGGGGGCACGTCAAGTGACATAAAAACCTTCCCGGTAAACTCCCTTAGGGCTTGATGATTTATTAGAGTATATTTATTAGTCATTGCTTCATTTGTTATTGCAACACCTGCCCTATTTTTTTTAATGAATTAGTACCTTTAAAAAATTCATGTGAATCACTAAGCATTGAAAAAAATCGATAAAAAAAATCCGGTCAACCAAAAGGCCGACCGGATTTTAAATTTTTTTTTAATGATATATAAAAACAAAACTCATTAAGGCAGGGGTTTAATCATTATATCTTTGTAATAAACGACGCTTTTGGGATCGTGGGCCTGAAGTGCCACAGTTCCATGACTTAACCTCTTGCCGCTGTCACCAATTTCTCCTCTATCTGTTTTTTCATTGAATTCATTGATCACTTTCCCATTGATTTTAACGGTTACATCATCACCCTGAACGATGATGTGTTGGGTATACCATTCGTTATCTTTAACAAAAGTTTCTTTTACATCTTTAAAGCTGTAAACACTACCGGTTTTCCTCCAATCACCCTGCGTTTGATTGACCTGAATTTCATAGCCTTTACTTGGCCATCCGTCTTCTTCAAACTCAGTATGAACAAAAATTCCGGAATTAGCCCCAGGCATGGTTTTTACCTGCATCTTCAATTCAAAGTTTTTAAAATCATGCTTTTTGTATTTGCCGGTGTAGAACATGTGGGACCTTGGCCCCTCCACCTTAATTACTCCATCCACTATGCTGAATGATTCAGGATTTTCACTAAAAGACCAACCTTTAAATGATTTGCCATTAAAAAGCTCCTTCCAGCCTTTATCTGCTTTTTGAGCGGACACGTTTAAGGAGATTAATGCACATATAACAATTGCTAAGATTCTTTTCATCGGATTTAATTTGGATTAGTATTGTTTAGGCGTTCAAATTAATACTTTCTTAGGGATATTTCAAGTATAGCATGTGAATCACT
Source organism: Cyclobacterium sediminis (assembly GCF_054781075.1). Taxonomy (NCBI): domain Bacteria; kingdom Pseudomonadati; phylum Bacteroidota; class Cytophagia; order Cytophagales; family Cyclobacteriaceae; genus Cyclobacterium; species Cyclobacterium sediminis. The sequence continues at coordinate 216,075 of NZ_BAAGVC010000011.1, forward strand.
TTTCAAAATATTTTCAAACCAACAATTCAAAATAATTTGATTGCAGAATGAGAAATAATAAAATATAAAAGTCAATTCTATCTCTTTCATCTCTTCTTTTTAAAATTAAATTCACCTAAAATGAATTCATGTAATTTTATCTTGAAAATAAAATTTTTGATTTCAGAATACTCACTGTATTTTAGGGAAATTTTAAAGTAATGTTTTATGAGCCAGGTAGAAAAAACCAGTTATTCCAGAGAAGAGCTTCAGGAATTTGAATCGCTTATTAATGAAAAACTGTCCATCGCTAAAGACGAGTTGAATCAATTGAAACGTTCTTTAAGTAAACAAAATGACAGTGGAACTGAAAACACGGCCTCCACATCAAAGCTACTTGAAGACGGAGCTGACACGCTTGAAAGAGAGAGCCTAAGTCAATTGGCTGCAAGACAGCAAAAGTTTATTATTAATCTGGAAAATGCCCTGAGGAGGATAAAAAACGGGACTTATGGGGTATGTGTAGACACAGGAAAACTCATAAGCAAGGAAAGGTTAAAGGCCGTCCCCCATACCATGCACAGTATTGAAGCAAAATTAGGCAAAAAATAAGCGTGGACTTTTTACCCAGACATATAGAAGCATTAATATTTTGTTCCCCAGAGCCCCTTGGCATCAAGGAAATTCAAAAATGTCTCGCAGAAATGTTTGAGACAGAAATTCCTATGGCGCACTTAGAAGAAGCACTGGAGGAACTGACCAACAAATACCTTTCTGATGATTTTTCATTCAGCTTGGAAAATTTGGCAGGAGGCTACCAGTTTTTGACAAAGCCGGCCTACCTCAGCAGTGTAGCCATCCTGCAAAAACACCAATCACAAAAGAGACTTTCCAATGCTCAATTGGAAACCCTTTCTATTATTGCCTATAAACAGCCCATCACTAAATCTGAAATGGAACAAATTAGAGGTGTCAATTGTGACTATTCTGTGCAAAAACTCCTTGAAAAGTCTCTTGTAGCCATAAAAGGTAAGTCTGATGGACTGGGGAGGCCCATTCTATATGGCACCAGTCCAAAGTTCATGGAATACTTTGGCATTAATGATTTAAGCGAACTCCCACAACCTAAGGATTTCAAAGCGGAAGAAAATGAAATTGGAAATCAATCGGATTGATTTCTCCTGTTTGATGTAATTATTTAATAAATAGCACTAAATTTGCATCCGCTTTGAAACTTAAGGTAAAGTCACCTTAGGCTCAAGCCATTACATTCGTATATTTTAATACAGCAGAGATGCTGCAAGCTTATGAAAAAATTCAACAATAGGTCCGAAAGGTCTCCTAAAAATTCAAAAGGAGAGTCGACCAACTCCGGGAAACGTGGTTCTTACGATAAAAAAAAGGAGCCCAGCTCCAAAATCCCTGAAGAAAAAACTGAATACAAAGGAAGGGGACGCAATCAAAAGCCCATTTTTGGCAAAGCCGAAGACAAAGAAAGGAAGAAAAAGCCTTTCAAAAAGCCTTTTTCACCTCTCAAGAGCGGAAAAAATAAATCAGAGGCTCAACCGCAGTACAACCTTAAAAGCATTCAAAAATCCGGACATAAGGAATCTGATGAAATCAGATTGAATAAGTTCATTGCCAACGCCGGCATTTGTTCCAGAAGAGATGCAGACAAACTCATTGAAAATGGGGAAATCTCCGTGAATGGGAAAGTGGTAAATGAAATGGGTTATAAGGTGCTTAGAAAAGACCGTGTGGTATACAAGGGAAAATCCATACGTCCTGAAAAACCTGTTTATATTTTACTTAATAAACCAAAGGATTTTATTACCACCACTGATGACCCCTTCGAACGAAAAACAGTCATGCACTTGGTAGAAAATGCCTGTGAAGAACGACTTTTCCCTGTAGGCAGGTTGGATAGAAATACCACCGGACTTTTACTTTTCACCAATGATGGAGAACTATCTGCCAAACTCACCCACCCTTCTTATGAGATCAAAAAAATCTACCAGGTAACCTTGGATAAACCCATTGCCAAAAATGATGTGGAGGCGATTCTTGAAGGGGTTACATTAGAAGACGGACTTACTGAAGTTGATGATCTTCAAGTTTTGTCTAAGGACAGAACCATCATGGGTATAGAAATTCATTCCGGTAAAAACAGAATTGTACGTAGGATATTTGCCCATTTCGGTTACGAAGTCATCGCCCTAGACAGGGTAACCTTTGCCGGATTAAGCAAAAAAGACATTCCAAGAGGTAATTATCGATTCCTCGAAGAAAAAGAAGTGATTAATCTTAAATTTCTCAACAAAAGAAAAAATAAGAAGCGTCCTAAATAGTCGCTTTTTTTCTAGCATGGTTTTGGCTGTAATTGATCAGAAATAAACCTGATTAATTATGAAAGCCATCTGGAAAGGAAAAACACTCGCAGCATCTGATGAGACGGTATTTTTGGAAAACAACCATTATTTTCCGCATGCGTCTCTAAACAGGCAATTTTTTGAAATCTCTCAGACTACCTCTGATTGCCCTTGGAAAGGAAGAGCGAATTATTACCATATCCGTGTTGGGGAGGACACCAATCTTGATGCTGCCTGGCATTACCCTGAACCAAAAGAAGCTGCAAGGGAAATAAAAGACCATGTGGCTTTCTGGAAAGGCGTAGAGATCAAAGAATAATCTCCATGAAAAAATACGATGCAATCATCATAGGTGCCGGGCAATCGGGAATGCCCTTGGCAAAAAAGATAAGTGCAAAAGGTTTGACTGTGGCCTTGGTGGAAAAAAGAGTAATAGGCGGGACATGCATCAATGATGGCTGTTCACCTACCAAGACCATGGTAGCCTCAGCAAGAGTGGCTCACCTGGTGGGCAGAGCTGAAGACTTCGGTGTAAATGTAAAAAGTTACACTATCGATCAAAAGGCCATCAAAGCCCGCAAAGACCACATTGTTACTACCTTTAGGGGAGGGGCTGAGAAAAGCCTTACAAAAGCAAAAAACGTAGACATCATCTTAGGCAAAGCAACTCTTCTTTCATCCAACGAAGTAAGCATTGAACGGGAAGGAGCTGAAGTTCTTGAAATTAAAGGGGATAAAATCTTCCTAAATTCTGGTGCTTATCCCTTTATCCCTAAGGTTGATGGTTTGAAAGAAACACCTTACCTGACCAGCACAAGCATCATGGAGCTCGAGGAAACTCCAAAGCACTTGATTATTCTTGGTGCCGGATATATAGGGCTTGAATTTGGACAGATGTTCAAAAGATTGGGTAGCAAGGTCAGCATTATAGACAAAGCCCCAAAACTTGTACCCAAGGAAGACAAGGACGTTTGTGAGGAAATTTCAAAGATCTTTGCTGAAGATGAAATTAACACCTACTTGGATACCTCGGTCACTAAGGTGAATTTCGAAAACGATCAATTTAAAGTTTATCTGGAAGGTAAATCAGGACCAAAAACTATTGAAGGCAGCCACTTACTGGTAGCTACCGGGAGGAAACCCAACAGCAAGGGCTTGGGGCTAGAGGACATCGGTGTAAAGCTTACGAAAAAGGGTCATATAGCAGTAAATGAAACCTTTAAGACCAGCGTTCCGAACATCTATGCCCTTGGAGATGTCGCCGGATCACCACCTTTTACCCATATGGCATATAATGATGCGCACATTGCCTTTAGAAGTATCTATGAAGGAGATAAAGAAATCTCTTCAAAGGACAGGTTGCTTCCCTACTGTGTGTTTATTGATCCTCAACTGGCAAGAATAGGACTTAATGAGCAGGAAGCCAAAGAAAAAGGGGTCTCCTATAAGGTGGGGAAATTTTTCATGAAGCATGCCGGTAGAGCACTGGAAACCGATGAAACGAATGGTTTTTTTAAAGTAATAGTGGATCCGGAGAGCAAGCAGATCTTAGGTGCTACCATTTTAAGTTTAGATGGAGGAGAGGTGATGGCGGTCCTTCAGATGGCCATGGTAGGTAAGGTTACCTATGATAAAATTCAAAACCTCCCAATAGCTCATCCAACGCTAGCAGAAAGTTTGAATAATTTGATGATGCAAATTGAGTAAATTCATTTAATCAAGATTTTCGATTGCAATCACTGGTTCACCTTCTGGGAGAAGCATTGCTTTATAGATATTTTACTTTGGAGGATTTCTTATCATCAATGCCTGCCATTAAGCACACCATTTCAGAAAATAGATCAATGGTTTAAATCAAGAAGATAGAATTGTGATTATTGGGTCCAAATTTGAAATTAACAGTATCGGATTTCCATTCTTTATTTTTTCAGCAAATACCATTGTTACTTTTTTGCTATAGGTCAAAAAAGTAATCAAAAAACCCCACCGCTGAGCATCTTTTGAGCTAAAATTTAAGGCCTGGCCGCACACAGCCAAACTGCGGTGTTTTTTGGTTTAACCATTTGCTTTTATTTAAAATTCCTACGGACCAAAAAACCTCCTCAGACAAGGCTGAGTCTTTTCTCCCCTTCTTAAATTTCTTAACGCTCAAAATCTGCAATGCGGAAATTATCTCTCCAGTAATTTAAAAAAAAAAAAATCAATAATCAAATATACCAATTGAACCACAAAGGCAATCAGAAAATAGTTGGTAATTAATCTAGGACGATTAATAAATATTTGTAGAGAGGAAATGGTTTTTAAATTTTCTTTCAGGGTCATATTTTTTGGTTAATTCCAGAAAATCAGGGTATTTTTCATATTGCTGCTGTAGCGCTTTAGGATTCATCGTAAAAAGCTTTCCCCAGTGGGGTTTTCCATTGAATGCTGCCAGTGTTCCTTCAATTTTGGGGATTAATTCCAATACTTCTTTGACATGAGGCTTCCATGTAAAATGAATGGCTACACTGTCTTGGTGATAACATGGACTCATCCAAAAATCATCCGCAGCAATTGCCCTAATTTCCGAAATAAATAAATGAGGAAAAATTTGATCGTTTAATTTTTCTATCGCAAGGATGGCTGCTACGGCATTTTCACGAGGAACAAAAAATTCAGATTGTAACTCTTCTCCTGCACTTGGATTAAAATCCATTTTAAAATGGGGCAACCTGTCGTACCAAGGTCCTGGCATGCCCATCTGTTCAGAACAGCATTCTGCCGACTGCGCCAGAAAAGGATGAATGTTTTTGGTTGCTGCTGTTGCACCATAAAAATCAGCTTCCATTTGAACAGAGGCCTCAGCCACTTTTTGTTTGACCCATACTTCACATATCTTCTTGTCTCTCCAGTCGGTAAACAGGCTAACACTGTATCCGCTGGACATTATGGCATCAAAATGCAATTCCAAACTTTCTAGTGGAAGGTTTAAAAAGACATTTTGCTGAACGGAAAAGGTTTCCTGCACTTCAAGGGTTAACTTGGTAATGATACCAAAGGCACCCAAACCTACCACTATTGCATAAAAGTCAGGATCTGATTTGTCCAGGTTTTTCAGCTCACCGTTGGGCATGACCAATTCGATGGCTACTACCGCAGTGGCCAGGTTCCCATTTTCCACACCCGATCCATGCGTAGCAGTGGCACATGCTCCTGCCACAGTAATATGGGGCAAGGAAGCCAGGTTATGCAAAGCGAAACCTTGCGCGTGTAATTCTTTACAAAAATCACCGTAGCGTGCCCCCGCTTCCACTGTCAAGGTCTTTTTGTCCCTATCCAATCCAAGGACTTTGTTTAATTGCTTGGTAGAAATCTGATTTTTAGAACTGTCTGCAATGTCATGGAAACAATGTTTGGAACCCAGGGCTTTTACCTGATCCAATCGCTTAACCAAGTCTTGAATTTCAACTACTGTACTTGGTTCATAAAGGTTTTTAGCTTTGAAAGTATAATTCCCAGCCCAGTTTTTTCTCTTCGAACCTATCGTCTCACTTTCCTCCATAATTTGATTTTTTCTTTTTTATGTGGAACAAGACAAATAGGACGCCACAATTCCATCAGTCGAAGCTAGGCTTGATGTTTTAATAACCTCTTCCTTTTTATTGCAAACCTTTAATATACCCTAAATTCACTAATTTTTTTTCATCAGGTTGCAAAATGCATCAATTGAAACCAATTCTTCATAACTTCTCCGGCTTAAATCCCACAAATACCATCTCGTCTTCCGAGGGATTGTTATCGGGATGGTTGAGGGAGAGGTACAGTTTGCCATTGTGGGTAAAATACATGCGGGTATATATAGTATTTAATGGCAGGTCCACTTCCCCTACTTTTTCAAAGTCACTGTTGAGCATGATTACTGAAGGAGGTTTATTGTCCCAGTTTCGCTGCTCCCCATCTGGGCCGATATAATCCACACCCTGGTAAGCCAAGCGGTAGAGGAGCTTGTTTTCTTCATCATAGGCCAACTCTCGGTAGGAGTTTGAAGGAACATAAAAGCTCTCGCTCTTTCCATTCTCAGCATGTTCCCAGGGCAGGGCATCTCCAAAGTGCCTGCTTCCTGCTTCCTTTTCAATCAACTCTTCTTTTTCCAAATCATGGATTAAAATATTGTTGTAAAATGGAAGGGCAAAAACCAAATAACGATCCTCTATCAGCAAATGAGAACTGTGGCTAAAATAGGCACCATGAACATAATTGTAAAAGTGGGAGGGTAACTCAAATACGTGTACGGCCGATTCATCCTCCATATTTGGGATTTTTAAAAACATGGTTCCTGACCATTTTCCAGGTGCATTGTAATCGGTATCTACTCCAGTTAATACATACAAATCACCATTTGTCTTATTATTCACCAATGGGTTAAATGTAGAATAGCTCTGTACAAAGGGGAAGCCTTTGCGCTCAATAATATTGGTTTTTAAAGTTTTTATAAGGTTTCCCATCAGATCTGTAACATATAAACGAATTCTATGGGTACTTCCTACTAAAAGGGTTGAGTCAGAAATCACTTCAAAAGCCTTTAACTTTCCAATACCATTGGGGCCTTCGGTTTTAAAGTGAATCTTAAAATTATCTCCCCCTTTGGAAAGGGCATAAAACTCCATTCCATTTGTGTTTTCATTTACTACCCCTAGGTATTCATTACCATTTATCTCAACCTTTTTAATGTATCTGCTGTAAACATTGGATTTGTCGCTAATAGAAAATACCAGAGTATCCATAGGAACCAAAGTCATTCTTTGGTCAAATTCCCGAGGTGTTGGATCAAGCCTTTTGTCTTCCTTGCAGGAAGCCCAAATGCACAGAAGGAGCACACTAAACAAAATATTTTTCACCTATAGATTTTATATCCGATTATTAGGAAGTACATAAATCAGTTAAATACCATAGATTTAAACCTTTATTTTTTAACCCATATCTAGCATTAAATTTTCAACCCGTTTTAAAACTAAAAAATTAAATTCAAAAAAAACAAATAGTTTATGTTTATTTTTTCATTTTATGAAAAATAGAACCGATTTCTAACTTTAGCCTAAAAACAAAAATACCAGTGAGGAAATAGTATGTTATTCCTGTATTAATCCCCCAGCCCTCCGTAGTGGCGGAAAGAGTTGCCGAAGGGAGAATTTTATTGCTAGATTCCCGGCGGCTGAGCGGAGCCGAAGCCATAGGGCAACGTGTCCGTTATACCTACTCCTTCGGCTCCGCTCAGGAACCGGTTATATGGCAGGTATTCACTTGAAACGGGCTGACTCAATTTAGAATCAGAAACGCATTCGTCAATCCTAAAAAATCGGAATCCCCCTTTAAAAAGGGGGAGTTGCGGAAACGTGAATTGACTGCTGAATTGTTGGGATTTTAAGGGATGAGGAAATGCAAAACAAGGTACTCTTTCGTCAGTCCTAAAATCACGAACTCCCCCTTTAAAAAGGGGGCGAAGAGCCTGTCCCGACATAGTCGGGAGGGATTTTTAACGCAAATATTTTAAAATTTCAGCTTGAAATAGTAGATAAGTAATCTCTCATTCAACCCTCTTTAACTGCTTTAGGCCTTCTATTCCAGATCGCCATAAATTGGAAATGGGCCATCCTTCGGGCGGACTCTTTGGCTTTATCAGCCAATTCTCCTTCATACAGCTCATTTATTGTCTCAAACCATAACTGCAGCCAGATTCCAAAATGCTTTTGCTCTACCGAATGGTGTAAATCCTTGTCTACATTGATATGTTTGAGCGTAGGGTTGCCCTTGAACTTAATCACTCCAAAAAGATTCGTTTCCCAGAAATCAGTAAGTTTCTCCAAGTGTTCCGGCCACCTTTCCTCCTCAATGTGTCCATTGAAAATGGGACCCAAAACTTCGTCTTTTCTGATTTTTGCATAGAATGCGTTTACCAGCACATTGATGTCTTTGCGGTTTTCAATTGGTTTCATCAGGCTTTATTTATTGGATTCCTTTACAACATTTTCTACACGTTTTACCTGATCGGATTTTGAAAGGCTCAAGCGAACCACACTGTCCTTTATGGCAGTAAGGTCATGTGGAATATTCCCATCTAGGGCTACAATACCTCCACTTTTAAAATTGTGTACCTCTCCTTCAGCCCCAAAGTCAATCTCTCCCTCCAGAACCTGAACAACTATCGGGAACTTGGTCTTATGCTCTTTCATTACCTGGCCTTCCTTCAATAGGATGCGTATTTCTTTGGAGAATGGAGATTCCAAAATTACTTTGGTACTGATCTTATCTCCAAATTGTAAAGCTTCATTAAATGATGCAACTTCCATATTATCTGTACTTTAAATTCAAACTCCAATTATTTATCAATACCTTTTTAAGGTACTCAAACTCATCTAAATAATAAAAGATGTTTTTATCTTTTATTATTGTATAGGTATTACAAATTTTTAATACAATACGTTCATTTTTATGGTTTTTTTGAGTATTTCAGGATTTACAGGAACTGACGTTCCCGTAATAATCCCCCTTGCCCCCTTTTAAGGGGGAGTTGCGGCAAAAGGATTTTTATTGCGGAATTGGCAAAATTATGACCGGCAAAAGAAACGCAAAATAAGGACGCGCTCATCAGTCCTGAAAGCTCGAACTCCCCCTTATAAAAAGGGGACTCAGGGGGATTTTTTCTAAATATTTTAAAATTCCAGTTTGAAAAACAACAACTTTTCCATAATCCCTCCCGACTATGTCGGGACAGGAACTGCCTCTAGTCAAGTGGGAGTTGCGGAAACGTGAATTGACTGCTGAATGAGTTCCTTTCCTGCCGGCGGCTGAGCGGAGTCGAAGCCATAGGGTAACGTGATCATTATACCTACTCCTTCGGCTCCGCTCAGGAACCGGTTAACCCATTTTTTATAAAACAGCCAATCCGAATGGGAGTCCCCAACAAAAAAGACCGGCTGTTCGGCCGGTCTTTTTTATGCACTATGAAAATTGAAATTTATATTTTCTCGAAAACATTTCTGAAGCTACAAGCAGCAGCCAACCTGCCATGCAATTCAGCAATTGGCACACGCTCCTGTTCGGTGGTATCTCTGTGACGGATGGTTACGGTATCATCTTCCAAGGTCTGGTGATCTACGGCTATACAAAATGGAGTACCTATCAAGTCCTGCCTTGTATAGCGCTTTCCTATTGACCCGGCTTCTTCATAGATGATATTGAAATCATATTTCAATTGATCAAAAATCGCTTTGCCTTTGTCAGGTAAGCCATCTTTTTTGGTCAATGGCAAAATGGCTGCTTTCACGGGAGCCAAGGCAGGATGCAAAGCCAAGTAAGACCTGGTTTTGCCTTCCACTTCTTGCGTGGTAAAGGCATTACAAAGGGTCATTAAAAACAACCTGTCCGCTCCGATAGAGGTTTCTACTACATAAGGAATGTAATTTTTATTCACCTCCGGATCAAAATACTGTTGCTTCTTTTTGCTGAACTCCTGGTGTGCTTTCAAATCAAAATCAGTACGGGAGTGAATCCCCTCCACTTCTTTGAATCCAAAAGGAAATTTGTATTCTATATCCAAAGCAGCATTGGCATAATGTGCCAGCTTCTCATGGTCATGTCTTCTTAGTTTTTCTTCAGGAATACCCAAAGCTTTGTGCCAGCTCATACGTGTATCCGCCCAATGCTTGTACCATTCCAATTCAGTACCGGGTCTCACAAAGAACTGCATCTCCATTTGCTCAAACTCCCGCATTCTAAAAATGAACTGTCTCGCAACAATCTCATTCCTAAAGGCCTTACCTATTTGTGCAATCCCAAAAGGAACTTTCATTCTGGCTGTTTTCTGCACATTCAAGAAGTTTACAAATATCCCCTGAGCCGTTTCCGGTCTTAGGTAAATGGTGCTTGAATCTTCTGAAACAGAACCCACCTGGGTTGAAAACATTAGGTTAAACTGTCTTATTTCTGTCCAGTTAGTTGTACCACTTACCGGACATTTGATGTCTTCTTCAATTAAAAATTCGCGAAGGGCAGTAAAATCTTCTGCTTCCAACAAACGCCCCATGGTAGCCAAAAGGCTATCCGCTTTCTCCTGATTGCCCTCGTTTTCATAACCGGCAGCTTTTTCTTCTATCAGTACATCTGCCCGATAGCGCTTTTTACTGTCCTTATTGTCCACCATTGGATCATTGAAACTATCCACATGACCGGAAGCTTTCCAAGTGGTAGGATGCATAAATATCGCTGCATCCAAGCCTACAATGTTACCATTTAGACGGGTCATGGATTCCCACCATAACCTTTTAAGATTGTTCTTTAACTCTACCCCATAAGGCCCGTAATCGTACACCGCCTGAAGCCCATCATAAATTTCAGATGAAGGGTAAACAAACCCATACTCTTTGGCATGGGCAATGATATCTTTTAGCAGACCACTTTCCTGCTTTTGTTCTGATTTTGCCATAAGCGCAAAATTAAGCAAAAACCTATACTCTACAAGGTTTTTCAGTTACTGGTATGGCTTTGTATCAGGAAAGCAGCAATATCTGCGATATCTTGCGCCTTAAGATCCATTTCCTTAGGCCCCGGCATCAGACTTATAGGAAGTTGTTTTCTGGTTAACACCAGTTCTGCTGGCAAAACATGTCGCTGCCCTTGGAAATCCAGCACCGTAACCACCGGTCCTGAAGATTGTAGCAAACCTAAAAGTACCGCACCATTTTTTAGTGCAATTAAATATGCTTCTGAACCAAAGCCTACGGCTGCATCAGGTTGAACAATGGCATTAACCAAGGTTGGGTAATCCATTTTCTGTCCGATTCGACTCAAATCCGGTCCAATTTCATTGCCGGAATTAGCAACTTTATGGCAGGCAGCACAATTTTGAATGGCTTTTACCTTGCCGGCTACTGGGTCTTTGCCAAGGGATAAAATTTCTTTTTCATCCATTGCTGTGTCTTCTCCAAAATAATACCTCAATAACTTAAGCACCGAAGGTCTTTTTTCATCCTTATTAACAGCTGAAAAATCTAAATTATAATTTTTAAATGCACCTTCTGCAGCCATCAAAACCAAATGAAGTCTACCTTCCGGGCTTTCCGTCAATTGAGCGATAACCTCCTGCTTTTGCTCCAGATTGGTTAAACTGTCTTTCAGTTGTGCTTTTAATGCCAATAAATCGGGCTGAGCATCTGGTAGGACAATTGGGGCCTCCCAATCTTGCAGAAAAGCGCTCCACTCATTGTATTTCCTGAATTGAAGCCACCATTGGGCTTTTTCTCCAAGTATTCCCTCCTTTTCAGCAGCTTTCTTTACAGCCTCAACTGCCTCTTTCTCAAAAATAAAAGCCAGTGTTTCCAAAGCCAGGTCTCGCGCTTCTATTGCTAAGTCCTCATTCTCCAACCTGGCCTTCAAGGCAGAAACTGCTACTTTTGGGTGCCATTCCCAAACCAGGGAGGCAATTTGAGGAGACCATTTTGCGGGGTCCATTGTAGCGATATTGGCCAAGTAATAGGCTTCCGCATGGTCTTTCATCCCTATCCCCAATGCATTTCTGTACCAGGGGTCTTCTCCATCGTAAGCTTCAATTATTTCTCCATAGATTTCTGAAGTTTTATCCCAGTCCTCATCCCTTAGCAATAAGGCCAGTCCTCTTTTAATCAATGGCGAACTTTCTTTTGCAATCCCCAACGCTTCGTCGAGCAATCGCTCCGGAGCATAGGCTGACAAAGCCCTGAGGGTGGTCAAAACGATTTCCTGATTAGCATCTTCCAATAAAGGCAAAATCAAATGGATTCCTTCTGCTCCCATGTCTGCCAGGGTCCAGATCGCTCTGGCCCTAAAAAAGGGATTGTCCTCATTTTGAACCACCTTTTGAAGCTCAGGCAAAACTGCGGCCCCCTGATCTTTTAACTTTTGCATGGCAAAAGCACGCACATGTACCGCAGGATTTTTTAAGGCTGCCAATTGACCTTCAGTAGTAGAATAATCAATTTTTGGAAGTGTTAAATTTTTATCTTTTGGAACAATGCGGTAAATCTTACCTTCTCCAATCTTATCTCTCATCTGGTGACCTCCAACGATAGGATCATACCAGTCTGCAATAAATAGCGCACCATCCGTCCCAATCGTTACATCACTTGGTCTGAACCATTTCCGGGTATCTTCCTCCACCTGATGCCAAATATAACCGGTATTGTCCCGATCTACAGAAGAAATAAATGCCTGCCGATTATGAAGGGGATACCCTGCTCCTTCTACCTCGGGAGCATAACCAAACACTATATTTCTTCCGGCATCAGCACTTAGCAAAAGGCCTCTGAATTGCGCCCCTAATTCGTCTCCCTCTATTCGCACCATTCCTGTGGGTGATCCTGCTCCATAAACATCCCCTACAGGCAATACGCCGGGATCATGTTGATGCCAATGTGCTTCGGCTATGCTTTGCCCTGGCCTTCTGTCCGCCTGCCAAGTTCGATCTCCTTTTTCACTAAAATAGCCGGCATCACTGCCCTCCATCAACCAGGTGGTTCTACAAGAGGCTGTTTGATCATCATTGTCACTTTGCCACATATTGCCATAAGAATCTACGGCCACTTCAAAAGCATTTCTAAAATTGTGTGACACTACCTCCATACCGGTTCCATCAGGGTTGATTCTGATAATCAACCCCCCATTGTATATTTCGCCGTCGTCACTTATCTGGGAGGGTATATTCTCTGTACTGTAAGGGGTATATTCATTGTAAACACTTCCCGATCGAAGGGTCCAACCATCTTTTCCTTCTACCTGATGTGGTCCTGCATTCCCGGTTATAAAGTACCACTTCCCATCCGGGCCAAGCTGCCCTGCATGTAGGCCATGGTCATGGTCTTTTCCACCAAATCCTGTTAAAAAGACCTCTTTGCTATCAGGAAGATCGTCCCCATCTTCGTCTGTATAGATGATAACATTTGGAGAGCAAGAAACCACTACTTGATTGCCAAGCACCGCTATACCCAAAGGGCTTCTTAGCAAGGTGTCTTGAACAAAAACCTTTGAAGTATCTGCTTTGCCATCGCCGTTAGTATCCTCAAGGATCATTACACGGTCACCTTTATCCTGCACCTTGTGTCCATCAGCATTCCGGAAATCTCTGTAGTTAACTGCTTCAGTGACCCATACCCTACCTTTGGCATCCACATCCATATTGGTGGGATTAAAGAATAGGGGGCTTTCGGCCCATACACTTACCTCCAATCCTTCCGGAACATATAACAATGGCTGAGACTCTTGCTGTTTACCGGAATCACATGCGAACAACCCCAAGAATAAAAAACAACAACAGAGAGGCCACTTTACCATTTTTTAGGATTTCATAAGTTGTGTAACAAAATTTAGATTTTTTCTATAGGCCGGCAACACCTCCATACCTTTTGGGATGGCCCCCTCCATGATGTACCAACCTCTATAGCCAATTTTATCCAGACTCACTTTTACTTTTTCAAAATTCACCTTCCCTTGCCCAAGTAACTGACCATTTTCTTTAAAATGAATTTCACAGATATTTTCAGCTCCTAAGAGGGCTATTTCCTCAAAAATATCATAGCCCATTTTGGTAGCATTGGCCAAGTCATAATAAACCTTTACATGGGAAGATCCCACTGCTGCTAAAATCTCCAGGTGTTCTTCTGCAGAAAGCCAAGATTCAATTCCCAGCACGACATCGGCTGCTTCTGCCTTGGGGGCAACTTTCTTTAATCTACGAATCACTTCCTTTTTTCCAGAAGGATCATTTCTTAGGTCTCCAGCAGAGAAAAAGGCCAGTAAAACATTTTTGCAACCCAATGCTTTGGCTACATCTATGCTGTCTGAAACCCAAGCCTCTGTTTCAGGGGCAGATTTATAGGGCACTCGATTGAGTTCTCCTATGGCCAAGCCGGCAATTTTCACTTTGTTTTTTTTAGCTGCCTTCAGGTAAATTTCCTGCATGCTTTTTTGTCTAAGGTGCATGTCATTGGCTACATTCCCTAAACTTACCTGTACGCCGTCCAGACCTATTTCTCTAGCCAACGCTAATGCACTAGGATCAGAAGCTTTCCCAATAGACCAATCGCAAGCGCCAATCCGGGCTTTTGGTTTGACAAAGCGTTCATTTACCGCCCAAATGGGCCCTAATGCGGCCATACTTCCAAGTGTAAAAAGGGTTTTTCGCCTGCTGAATTTTTTCATCTTAGTTATTTATACCGACCATTTTATAAACCTTCCCATCAGCTTTGGTAAACAAGTACATTTCTCCATTGGCATCTTTGCCCAATCGAAGATCCACCCTTCTGCTACCCGATAATTTGGAAAGAGGAACAGAAACTCCTTCATACTCGACTGTCCATTCATAAATTGGAGCTTGTTTGCCAATTTTAAGATCAGCAATATTCACATAAAACAGTCTACCTTTTGTAATATCTCCAAACAGGTATTTCCCCTCAAGACCCGGTACTTCAATACCTGTATATTCATAACCTCCGGAAATAGCATTGCCTTCATCGTGGTCATACATGGCTACCGGGTAAGAAAAGCCAAAAGATTTTTCATTTTCAGGCAAAGGAAAAACCATATTGGAATCATCTTCAGGTTTTAATTTAAAAGTACCCTCCCTGACAGGCCATCCATAATCAGCTCCCGGACGAAGCATATAAAGGGATTCTATTTGGCCTTGACCGATATTTGAAACGAGTATCTCTCCTGATTGGGTCCATGAAATTCTATGCGGATTTCTAAATCCTTGTGCATAAATTTCCGGCAACCAGCCCTTATCATTGCCTACAAACGGGTTGTCAGTTGGTATTCCATATTGCCCATTTTTGCTATTGTTTCCTTGCGGGTCTATTCTAAAAACTGAACCCCAGGCCTGAGTGCCACCATAAGATATCCAGGCATGTCCTCTTCCTTCCGAACCACCATCTCCAATTCCTATATACAGCAGTCCATAATCCTTTTCTCCTTTTTTGGCATAAGGGTTAAAAGTAATCTCTTGCATCCCATGAATCCCGGAGGCCATATCAATTCTAAAAAGCTCTCTTTTGCTTTTGGCTTGAAAAGGTACAGCCATGGGGTTTTCCGTTTTCCATTCGGTTACTACCCACTGAAGATCGCTTTTGATACTATCTCCAAAGGCAAAATCTGCAGGTTTTGTGTGGGGTTTTTCGGTATGATTGGTATAGAATAGGCCATTCTCACCAAACTCAGGGTGAAAGGCAAAACTACCAAAACCAGTAGCCAAGCCTGGTTCATTAATGAATTCGGGCATTTCCTTGGACATATCGAGGAATAACTTTGTTTTTGCCCCTTCCATAAGGTACATTTTACCTCTTAAATCCATCATGTACAACTCCTTGCTTACCGGATGGAAATCCATTTTCGCAATACGGGTAAGGGGTTTCTTTTCTGCGGAAGCAGGGATTGTACTGATTAGCTCTAATTTCACAACCAAATCTGACAAGGGAATTTTTTCAGGAATCGGGTTTCCTATGGAATCCAATACAACTTCTAAATTTTCTTGAGGAGCTTCATGCTGGTGCATGAAGGCAATTATATTGTCTATTTGACCTTGCTCTAGATGCTTAAAAGAAGGCATGTAGGTTTTGTATCGCTCAAAAACCTTACGGGCCCTTTCATCTCCATTGTCAATCATCTCAGCAGGGTTTTGGATAAAAGCGCGCAACCACTCTAAGGACTGCTCTCTGGTAATCCCACCCAAATGGGGACCAATACCATTTTTTTTGAAGGAATGGCAACTGCCACAATTGGTTTGAAAAAGGTCTTCTCCGGTCTTTAGGCTTGTTTGATCCATTGGTATTAATTCTTCCAATGGCTTGTCTCCGGATTTACATGACCAACAAATAGCAAGTACAAACAAGAGAAAAAAACGGTTGATATTTGGATTCATAGATTAATGGTACTGTCAAAATACAATTTATACAATTATAATAATGAAGCCAATCTACTTTATTCCTATTAAATAAAAAAAAACTTATTTATCAATGGTCAAAAAATATCATTTCTCGACTCCTTTTAATTTTAAATAAAAAAAGGGTGCTATTTACAACAGCAATCTTTCTAAATTTTATGGACAAAAATAATTACCAGCCCTTATTTTGCTCAATTCCTGAGGAGCTAACTACTCTTGTTGGAATTGGCCAAACACCCATAACATCGGCATCAAAATTTCTTGCAGGCCAGATTTCACCTATTACAAAGTCAGAATTCGGATCAATCCTAGCCATCCCCATTCTAACTCAAAGCTTATGTCTATCAATTAGATGGAACATTCATGTAAAAAAACAAACTTCCTTGCCCTCGATTTTTTATATTTGTCGCTATTTAATTATACCAAAATATCCACCATGAAAAACATTAGCCTATTAAGTCTATTGCTAACATTTTTAGCTTTCCAGCCTGCTTTTTCACAATCTTCCAATTATGGAGAAATCCAAGGAAAAGTGATCGATGAGGATGGGGGCAGCCCGCTAGGGTTTGCTACCATCAGTGTTTTTTCTCTGGAAACCGAAGACAAAAAGTTAATCAATGGGGGTATCACCACAGAAGACGGCAGCTTTTCAATCGGACTTCCACAAGGCACCTTCAATGTATTGGTTGAATTTATGGGCTATAAGGCTACCGAATTAAACCAAATCACCATCAATAAAGAAAATAGAAAATTAAATTTAGGTGAAATTGGGTTATCCCCAGACACTGAAAGTTTGGATGAAGTGGTGGTTCAAGGAGAAAAAACCATGATGGAATTGTCCTTGGACAAAAGAATATTCAATGTCGGAAAGGACTTGTCCAATGCAGGCCGCACGGCGAATGATATTTTGATGAATCTACCGTCAATATCAGTAGACCCGGAAGGAGGAGTTAGCTTAAGGGGCTCAAGTAATGTAAGGATTTTAGTAGATGGCAAACCATCCGGCCTGGTTAGCTTTAAAGGAAGTAGCGGTTTACAACAATTACCTGCCAGCATGATAGAAACAGTAGAGGTCATCACCAACCCTTCTGCACGCTATGAAGCCGAAGGTATGGCTGGGGTGATCAATATCATATTGAAAAAGGAAAACACCCAAGGTTTTAATGCTTCCTTTGAAGGCACCGTGGGGAACCCGGACAACTTTGGTTTGGCAGCCAACCTAAATTACCGCCACAAAAAGATCAACTGGTTTATCAACTATGGGGTAGCTTACAGAAAGGTGCCAAGAGAAGGCACCATCAACCAAGAAGTAAGCAATGAAGACACCACCTTTTATTCACATCAAACCACCACAGGCACCGTCAATGGTATCAACAACAATATTCGGGCTGGCTTGGATTACTTCTTCAATGAGAACAGTATTTTGACAGGGTCTTATCTCTGGAGACGGAGTGATTCAAGAAGATTAACAAATATTAGGTACAACGATTATGAGCTTGAAGGTGGGCCCTTACAAAGTTATACCCTACGTACCCAAGATGAGGATGAAAAAGAGCCTAATTCTGAATTTAACCTTACATATAAACGTAGTTTTGAACAAAGTGGGCATGAGTTAACCGGCGCCATTACCTACTTGGAATATTGGGAAAATTCAGACCAGGTTTATACCCAAGATGGATTTACACCGTCTGGAACTCCCATTGCCGGAGCATCAATTTACCAAACATCTGTAAACGATGAGTTTGACAGGCAGTGGCT
The DNA here is from genome assembly GCF_054781075.1 of Cyclobacterium sediminis. Lineage (NCBI taxonomy): Bacteria > Pseudomonadati > Bacteroidota > Cytophagia > Cytophagales > Cyclobacteriaceae > Cyclobacterium > Cyclobacterium sediminis. The sequence continues at coordinate 234,123 of NZ_BAAGVC010000011.1, forward strand.
CTTTCAATTGGATTATACTAAACCTATTGGCAAGGAGGGGAATTTCGAGACGGGATTCAGAAGTAGTTTCAGAAACATGGAAAATGATTTTATCGTAAGTCAAAGACTGGAATCGGGTGAATTTGAAGCCCTACCCGGATTGGATGACATCTTCCTTTATGATGAAAACATTCATGCTGCCTATGCCATCTTGGGCAATAAACATGAGAAATTCTCTTACCAAGGAGGGCTACGTGCGGAATACACTGATGTCACCACCACACTGGTAAACTCAAATGAAATCAACCCAAGAGATTACGCCAACCTCTTTCCTTCTGCTCACTTCACTTATAACCTCAGTCAAGACGATGCTTTTCAAATGAGTTATAGTAGAAGAATCAGGAGGCCCGTTTATAATGACTTGAGTCCCTTTATGACTTTTTCTGATGCGAGAAACTTTTTTAGTGGCAATCCGGATCTCAACCCTGAATATACAGATGCCTTCGAAATAGGCCATATCAAATACATGGACAAAGGATCCATTTTTTCTACCGTTTACTATAGGGATACCAAGGATAAAATTGAAAGAATAAGAAGTGTGGACGCAGAGGGAAATTCTACAACTATCCCGGAAAATTTATTAGGTGAGCAATCCATGGGTTTTGAATTCACTACAGATTACATCCCTGTGGATTGGTGGAAGTTAGATGCCAATTTTAACTTTTTCTATGCCAAAATAGATGGAAGTAATGTATTGGATACTTATACTACCGACACTTATTCTTGGTTTACCCGACTTACTTCTCGATTTACCTTTGCCAATGGCCTGGATCTTCAAGTTCGGGGAAATTATGAAGGCAGAAGAAAAGTGGCCCAAGGAGTACAAAAAGCCATGGCCTTTATGGACATATCGGCAAGCAAAGACATTATGAAGGGCAGGGGAACATTGATTCTTAATGTTTTGGACGTATTTAATTCAAGAAGGAGCCGATACATTTATGGAGGACCGGGTTTCAAAACAGTAGGAGATGTATTCCCTAGGAAAAGACAAATTAACCTTACATTGAATTACCGTATCAAACAATCCAAAGCTCAAAGTAAAAGCAAGCTTATGGGGGCTGAATAATTATTTTACCATTGGCCAATGGGTTCCTTGTTGGCCAATGGTAAATTTCCATTTTTCACCGGAAGGACACATTAGTTAGAGCATATAAAGGAATGCTATTTGGTTTAATGAACTACTTTGCCATTGCTTTCACTTCTAAATGCCGGAAACACTGGACCATGTGGTCATTCACTATTCCTGTGGCTTGTAAATGTGCGTATACAGTAGTACTTCCTAAAAATTTAAAGCCATAATTCTTCAGTTCTTTGGCCACTTTATTGGAAAGGTCTGTAGTGGACGGAACTTCTCCCATGTTTTTCCAAGCATTTTGTATTGGTTTTCCATCTACAAAATCCAGCATAAATCCGGTAAAGGTTCCATATTTCTCTTGAACCTCAATAAAGCGCTGGGCATTGTTTACAGCGGCTTCAATTTTCATCCGATTGCGAACGATACTTGGGTCGGCCGTTAATTTATCAATTTCTTTAGGGGTAAAACGTGCTACTTTTTGGTAATCAAAATCTTTAAATGCTTTTGCATATCCTGCCCTTTTCTTTAAGATGGTGGCCCAACTTAATCCTGCCTGAGCACTTTCTAAGATCAAAAACTCAAAGTGGGTTCTATCACTATACACCGGAACTCCCCATTCTTCGTCATGATACCTGATATAATCTTCAAACCCAAGACACCATGGGCAACGAAATTTTTGGGTCTGATTATGCATGTAATCGCTCATATGGTTACAGGATTTCTAAGAAATATAGTCAATTCCAAGATCAACATGGCATCAAATCCCATGAAATCATGCAATTAATAATTGGTATCAATAAAAACCAGACTCCGGAAATACCAAACCCTTAGCCGAAGAATTCAATACTGAAGCTAATTTCGTTAATTCATTCTTCCTATTCAATCCCTTTTACTACTTCTTTCTTAGGCATGGCAATGCTCCACATCCCTCTTAAATCACCCACTTGATAGTTAATCGCCTTGTCATCAGGGTAAAGATTTTTAATTTTTTCCACTGTCCCTTCTTGGATTTCCTTGCCGGGTTGTCCATGACAATTGAGGCAAAGCCCATTGGGTATGGTGATTGCCTTGGTAAATAGCAAGACCTGCCCATCTTCAATTTTCTGAATATTGGCTTGGTTTTCTATCTTATTTTCACTGTTATAAGCATAAGCATCCAGTAGTTCCTTTTCTTTTTCATTGGGAACATTTTTCGGATTGCGATTTTTCACAGAAACCCTCTTTATCGTCACTTTGTATTTATCTGCTACTTCTTTGGTTATGCCTAAGGCCTCCACATTACAAAAGCTTACCGCACCTTCCGGTCCTTTTTCCTGAATGGCTTTTTGCAAAGTCCCCATCAAAGCCTTCTGAGCTTCCATACTGATCTTTTCCCCCCACTTCATGGCATGCGTTGTAATTTCAGCTTCACTTAGTTTTTTCACCTCATTGGCTTTGTTTACCTCATCTACCAGTTTACGGTCAATTTTTTTTCCATCATTGCAACTGCTAATGCCAATGATCAAGGAAAGTCCTAAAATATACCAATTGTGTTTCAAACCCATCATCGTTGTAGTGTGTTTTATTATTAAATATAAGGACTTATCAAAAAAAAGACAACCTAATGAGCCACCTTTGCTGAAGAGCTTAAAACAGATCACCAATCCATTCTTAGCAATGTTAAATCTTAATTTCACTTTTACAAACTGCCTTTTTTGGCCCCTCAAACATATAAAATAAATCTGTGTCGGGTAATCATCAACATTATTGCTTAATTTTGCCTTCCAAATACAACAAGCATGCTGGACAAACTTGAAGCAATTAAAGATAGATTTGAAGAAGTTTCACAACTCATCATCCAACCGGATGTAATGAGTGACATGGGAAATTACACCAAATTGTCTAAAGAATACAAAGACCTGGAAAAAGTTGTTGCTGCATATGACAGTTACCGACTCACCTTAGAAAATATAGAAAGCACCAAAGCAATTCTGGATAAAGAGAAAGATCCGGAATTTCGTGAGATGGCTAAGGTGGAGTGGGAGGAATTGAAAAACAAAAAAGATGAGATGGAAGAAGATCTCAGAAAAATGTTAATTCCTAAAGACCCCAATGATTCCAAAGATTGTATCCTGGAAATTAGAAGTGGAACAGGAGGAGATGAAGCAGCCATCTTTGCGGGAGATCTGTTTAGAATGTACCAAAGGTTTAGCGAAAAGCAAAACTGGAACCTTACCATCCTGGATTTGACTTTTGGAACTTCCGGAGGTTATAAGGAGATCATTAGCTCCGTTTCCGGTGCGGATGTGTATGGAATGCTGAAGTATGAATCCGGCGTTCATCGGGTTCAGAGGGTTCCTGCCACAGAAACTCAAGGTAGGGTACATACTTCAGCAGCCACTGTTGCTGTTTTGCCTGAAATGGAAGAAGTGGATGTGGAAATAGACATGAATGAAGTTAGAAAAGACACCTATTGCTCCTCAGGGCCGGGTGGACAATCTGTAAACACCACTTATTCTGCTGTACGGCTTACACATGAACCTTCAGGTATTGTTGTGACCTGCCAAGACCAAAAATCGCAAATTAAAAACTTTGAAAAAGCTCTCAAAGTATTGCGGTCTAGGATCTATGAAATAGAGCTTGCCAAACATAACGAGGAAGTTGGAGCTCAAAGGAGATCTATGGTAGGAAGTGGGGACAGGTCAGACAAAATCCGAACCTACAATTACCCACAAAGTAGGGTGACAGATCACCGCATCAATAAAACCGTTTACAACCTCCCGGAAGTAATGGAAGGTAGTATTGAAGACTTTATAAGTGCTCTTAGATTCGCTGAAAATGCCGAAAAAATGAAGGGCGGAGGAATGGAAGATTAGTTGCTAATCAGCTTCCTTTGAAGTCCGATGATCAGAATTTATGTATTATAGCTTTTTTATTAGTTGCTACAAAACCTTGACGAGAAAACTGTCAAGGTTTTCTTTTGTGTTCAATCAAGCTCTTAAAGGACAAGAATTTTTCTTTTATACTCTTTTGTTCTGGTACGAATTACTAACACATGCAATCCTTTAGGCAGGTCATTGATAAAATAGACAAATTTCCCGGAAGAAGTGGCTACGTCTTTAATCTTCATTCCCATAGAATTGTATATGCCAATGTACTCCAACCCGGCTATTCCTTTTACAGAAACATGAATATCTCCGGTGAAAGAAGGGCTTGGAAAAACTTCAATATTCGCATCAGCTGCCTCTTCCTCTATAGAAGTGATAAGGTTAACATTTACCGAAAGGACTCTGCTGGGGCCTTGGTCACATGCATTTACCGGTGTCACTTGGATCACATGGTCACCAGGGCTCGTCCAGTTAACACGTAAGGAAGAGGTTCCTTGTCCGCTAATAATTTCTCCACCTCCGGAGATCGACCATTGATAGTTGATATCTTGTTCACCAACTACCTCATAATCTGCTTCTTGAAAACCGACCTTAACGGCACCTTGAATTTCGGAAGGTTGGTCAGGAACAGTTATTACACGGACAATCTTTTCGGTGGTAGGACCTTCACCGCAAGGGTTCCTACTTGACACTTTCACAATATGTTCATCTAAATTGGTCCATTCAATGGTGACTACAGCGGTACCTTGTCCCTCCCTTACTACTCCTCCTGTGGCTTCCCAGAAATATTCAGTACCCGGAACAGCGTCTACAAAATATTTTTCCAAAGTATTGACACAGACCACCCCTTCTCCTTGAATCACAGAGGTCTTCTTAGGCTCTTCTGAAACCACCACCTCCAATGCAGTGGTTTCTCCATTTCCACAATTATTAGCTCCCCTAACCATTACAGCATTTCTTCCCGGAGTATCCCATCTTATCACCACTCTGGTACTGCCTTGACCTTGAATTACGGTGCCTCCATCAACCCGCCAGTTGTATTCCACTCCTTCCAAGCCAAAGTCTTGAATAGAATAGATTTGCTGACTAATACAAATATTATCCTCCCCAAAAATGGTGGGAATAACATCGGGCACTTGACAGGTATATTGGTAAAGCAATCCATTTTCCCCAACTGCATAGCCTACATTCAAATCCCCAAAGCTAATACCGGTGAAATTTTGAAAAGTAGCTGTTTCCAATTGTTCCCAATTTTCGCCTGCATCAAAGGTGCGTAGAATCAAACCATTATCTCCGGTTATAAAGCCCACAGATTCGTCGAGAAATTCAATATCAGTTAAAGAGGTGTTGAAACCTGTTTGGATTTGTACCCAATTCAAGCCCTTGTCAACAGTTTTAAAAACAGCGCTTCCTGGACTTACGGCTATGGCAGTGTTTTCATCCAAGACTTCAAGGGCAATTAAATCTACACTGCTGCCTATGCTTACTTTCTGCCAATTTAAGCCGGCATCTGAGCTAATTAATACCATACCTTTTTCACCGATGATCAGCCCATCGTATTCATTGAAGAATGAAATATCATTCAGATTCACATCCTCGTAACCGGAAGATATTTCTTCCCAGTTTACCCCTTGATTATCGGTTTTAGTAATTAACCCTCTATCACCTACGGCAAAACCACTATTAAAATCGAAAAAGTATAGTCCATTTACATTCTTTATTGTACCGGGGTTCAGGGTAGTCCAGGTAACACCTGAGTTTCTTGTAGAAATAATATTCCCATTATTTCCCGATACAAATCCGGCAGTATTGGTAACAAAATACACAAAATTAAATGGCAAAGAAATAGGTCTGGAGCGATCTACCAAGCGAGATCCTCCGTTTGTAGTAGTTATTATCAGGCCATTTTCACCGACAATATAACCTTTTTGGTCTGTCACAAATTCTACCCCCTTATAATCGTTTGCATTTCCGAATAACCTCTGACTCCAGGTAGACCCGGTATTATTTGAAGAGATTAAGACCCCTCCTGATGCAACAGCCAAAACATTATTGGTTTCGGGCCGAATAGACAAGCGCTCGATATTTTCAACCGTCCTTGAGATAGCCCCTATAAAAGTAAGCCCTCCATTCGCTGTACGTAAAACAGTCCCCCCATCTCCACTTACAACCCCTATCTGGGGATATGAGGGATTGAAAATCACATCTTTAAGGTCTGTATCAATGCCACTATTTATAAATTGCCAAGTCTGAGCACCATTTTCTGTTTTGATAATGGCACCTTCATTACCTACAGCGTACCCGGTAGTGTCGTCCGTAAAATGTATAGCATTTAAAGGTACATCAAATCCGGAATCAAACAATTCCCAAGTCAGGCCGGCATTTGTTGTTTTAAGGATCTCCGAATCGGCGGTTACTGCATAACCAAGAAGTTCATCAACGAAAGACACTTTATTGATTGATGCTGCCGTTGGAACATTCACTGCCACCCATGTAGCCCCACTATTGCTTGAGCGTAAAATAGTACCGTTATCACCACTAATAACCATAATGTTTTCATCAACGTGAATAACATTATTTAATTCTTCCCCTTCAGTATAAGTAGGTTTTGCCCAACTAAGTCCTCCATCTGTGGATCTGTAAATGAGCCCTGCATCTCCTAGTAAGACCCCATTTTGGTCATCAAAAAATGAAACATCATTGACATTCATTCGTGCGGGGAGTTCCATTTCTATCCAGCTAAGCCCTCCATCTATTGACTTAAGCAATATGTTTTCTCCGCCAATATACCCCACATTTGTGTTTACCCATTGAATAGATTTGTAGTCATTTCCCCAGCTCCCTACTCTTCTCCAGCTTTGCCCAAACCCAATTTGAAAAAGTAAAAAAGTAAAAAAACATAAAAGTAAACCCCGCTTCATATAAATGCCTAAGTCTAAATAAATTATACTTACAAAAATAATATATAATTCAGCATATAACAGTAAAAAGAAACTTAATATGCTCTCTCTATCTGAAAGACCTTTTTCCTATTACAAAATCAAAAAATAAGGATATAAAAAAAAGGGCTAAAAAGCCCTTTTTGTAAAACTTAAAACAAGTTTCAATATTATCTATCTTTGCCTCCAACTGCAATCATGGCACATCTAAACCCAATATGGTTGGAAGAAGAATCTTGGTGCATGAATCTTCTGGTACCTGGAGCAAGCCAATAAGCTACATCTCTCCAAGATCCACCTTTAAAAACCCGGAAATTATCGTCAATCAAAGTGGTATTGTAAGTATCCTCTTCATCATTTGTTCCATCTTTTCTAATAGGGTTGAGGTCATCAAAATCTTGAAAGGAAAGCGGCCTGTAGACATCTTGTACCCACTCATTCATATTACCTGCCATATTGTACAAGCCAAAATCATTTGGAGGGAAATCATATACATTAGTAGGGATAATCTCTCCATCGTTTGAGACACTACCTGATAGACCTGCATAATCCCCTCGGCCTCTTTTAAAGTTGGCCAAGAAATCCCCTTGTCTGGATTTTCTTTTGATATTGTATGGGTTTCTAGGACCTCTTCCGTCCCAAGGATAAATCCTACCATTCTCTTGGTTTTCATCCATGTATTGTGTCCCAATCATCGCTTTGGCTGCAAATTCCCATTCTGCCTCATTCGGAAGTCGATAATTTGGAAATACCACACCTCGTTCTATTAACTGATCAAAAGAGAGTTCAGCAGTTTCTTCTTCGTCATCCTTTTTCTTTTTGCCTCCAAAATTTCTTTCCCGAGCCAGCTCGTTTACGTATTGAGTTCTCCAGGCACTGTACGCATTGGCCTGTGTCCAGCTTACACCTGCTACAGGATAGAAGTTAAATCCAGGATATCGGAAATAATAAGTGGAGTAAACATCATTGTAGGACATTGCATTTGCCCATACATTTTCATTTGGTTCCAGCTTTTTAAGAGAATCTGCACTGACACTGTCAGCTATATTAAAAAGAAATTCTTTATAATCTACGTTGGTAACCTCCGTTTCGTCCATATAAAACGAAGCAATTGTCACTGTTCTTTCCACATTATCGCGGAATCCCATTATGTCTTGTTCCTGCGATCCCAAGACTGCTCTTCCTCCTTGAATGAAAACCAATCGTGGTCCGATAACCTCTCTTGGCAGCCTAAATACCTGAAAAGCAGAATCCTCTTCATCAAAACTGTATTTAGCTCCGGTTGATGCACTTACACCCCCGGGATTGCTAGCTGTCCTTCTTGAGCTTTGTTGGCCACAAGATGACACCAATAATCCCAGTAAAGCGACTGCAACAAAAAAACTAAATTGAAAATTTTTATTCTCAAATTTCATGCGACAAGTTTTAAGTTTTGTCTTAATAAAACGCTAATATATGACCAATAATATATTTTAACAATATTCTTTTTTTTATCAAACCAAAGATTAAAACCGACTAGATCTTTTTTTTGTTAAAAACGACAAAAAAAATTGTATAATCTCAACAAACCTCCACACGAAATTTCATCTTAAATTTTAAAAAAAAGAAGGAGTTATTTTTTAATCATCCACTCTAACCCTTTGTTTATTAAACAAATCTAGATTTTAAGCTAAATAATTATTCATTTACTGTCATTTCAGCAAGCCAGTTTTGGGCTTTCTGAATAGTATCCACTCCTTTCACTATAAGGATCAAACGATCTTTGGTCTCCTTTATTTTGCAAAGCCTACTTTTTGATTGAATAAATTTAATAATATTCATGAAAACAGGAGAGCTAAAATAAGGATCTTCTTTTGATGAAACGAAGTAACATTTCATTTGTTCATTTTTCAAAGAAAGTTTTTCAAAACCAAGGTTAACGGCCATCCACCTGAGCTCAACTGTTTCAAGCAATGCCTGAACTCTTTCCGGAATCTCACCAAATCTATCTCGGATCTCTTTTCTGAATTTATCAAGGGATTCCTCTTCTTTAATATTATCCAATTTGGAATACAAGCTCAACCTTTCTGAAATATTGCTTACATAACTTTCGGGTATCAAGAGTTCCATATCAGTTTCTATTACACAATCCTGAACCAATGGTGCCACCACCTTTTTCAAGTCTTGCTCAAAAATCGATGCAAATTCAGTTTGCTTAAGTTCCTGTACAGCATCGTCAAGTATTTTATGGTACATTTCAAAACCCAAATCAGAGATAAAACCACTTTGTTCGGCCCCTAATAAATTCCCGGCTCCTCGAATGTCCAAATCCCTCATGGCTACTTTAAACCCGTCTCCAAGATCGGAAAATTCTTCCATGGCTTGTAACCTTTTCCTGGTCTCTGGGGTCAATGTAGAAGTTGGTGGGGTTAACAATATGCAATAGGCTTTTTTATTGCTTCTCCCTACTCTACCTCTCATTTGATGCAAATCACTCATGCCAAACATATTAGCCCGATTGATAATTATGGTGTTTGCATTGGGAATATCAAGCCCTGATTCAATAATATTGGTAGACACCAACACATCATAATTACCTTCTATAAAATCTACCATAATTTTCTCAAGTTTTTTCCCATCCATCTGCCCGTGAGCCCCTATGACCCTGGCATCAGGTACCAGTCTCAAAATCAAGTTGGCAATGGAGTCTATTTCCATGACCCTATTGTGAACAAAAAACACCTGGCCTCCCCGGCCTAACTCAGTGGCAACCGCATCTCGGATAACATCTTCCCTAAAAGTATGTATCTCGGTTGTGACCGGCTGTCGATTAGGTGGAGGAGTAGCAATGACGGAAAGGTCTCTGGCACCCATTAATGAAAAATGAAGGGTTCGGGGTATTGGAGTAGCTGTCAGAGTAAGCACATCCACATTGACTCGAAGCTGCTTTAGCTGATCTTTGACCTTGACTCCAAACTTTTGTTCCTCATCAATGACCAACAAACCAAGGTCCTTGAAACGCATTGCTTTGTTAACAATTTTATGCGTACCAATTAGAATATCTATTTCACCACTTCCTACTTTTTCTATGATTTCCCTAACCTCTTTGGCCGTTCTGAACCGGTTGATATAATCAATGGTGACGGGAAAATTCTCCAACCTTTCTTTGAAAGTCTGGTAATGTTGCATGGCCAAGATGGTGGTGGGTACCAATACCGCCACCTGCTTTCGGTCATTTACTGCTTTGAATACCGCCCTTACAGCTACTTCCGTTTTGCCAAAACCCACATCTCCACACACCAGCCTATCCATAGGGTAAGGCTTCTCCATGTCTTGCTTAACGTCAGCCGTAGCAGAAGCCTGATCTGGAGTATCTTCATAAATAAAGGAGCTTTCCAACTCCACTTGGAGCACACTATCTGTAGAAAATTTATGCCCGGAAGCAGCCTTCCTTTTGGAGTATAACTTGATTAAGTCTTTGGCAATATCCTTTACTTTGCTCTTGACCCTTTTCTTTTTATTTTCCCATTCCTGGGTACCCAGCTTAGACATAATAGGCATCGTGCCTTCCTGACTGCTGTACTTAGAAATTTTGTGTAAAGAGTGAATATTCACATAAAGCAAGTCATCGTCTCTAAACACCAATCGAATGGCTTCCTGCAACTTACCATTTACCTCCACTTTTTCTAACCCGGCAAAGCGACCGATTCCATAATCCACATGGACAATAAAATCTCCCGGATGCAGACTTTTAATCTCTTTTAAGGTAAGGGCCTTAGACTTGGAAGTTTTTTTGGTTGTTTTGTACCTGTAAAACCTTTCAAAGATTTGATGGTCTGTATAGCAGGCAATTTTCAAAGAATTATCAACAAACCCTTCCTTTAGGTTAATAGGCAATGTTTGAACCGATAGTGCGGGGTCTAATTCATGGAAAATATTGGTCAGGCGACTTACTTGCTTCTCGCTTTCAGAGCAGATGATATTCGCAATCCCTTTGGCCGAATTTTCATTGAGGTTTTGCACCAGGAGTTCAAACTGCTTGTTAAATGAAGGCTGCGGCTGTCCTTTAAATTGATATTCAGGAACACCTTTCCATTCAAACACATGACCAAAGGCTAGCAAGGTGAAAGGTTCTATTTGGGCTTCAAAAATCCTTTCCTCAAGAAACAGTTTTTCCGGTGCCATAAGTAAAGAACTATTCTCTCCGGAATCACCATAATGCTTACAAGCTTTTTCATACAATTGCTTGATGGTATTGGTAACATGCTTGAAGTCTTTGATCCAAAAACAAGTATCTTCAGGAAAGAAGTCCATGATGGATTGCCTAATTTCCTTTTCCATTGTGGTCTGGATATTGGGCAATATACTGATTTGATCCACAGTGCCTGTTGACAACTGGCTTTCCGGGTCAAAAGTCCTGATGCTATCTATTTCTTTACCGAAAAGTTCCAGCCGGTAAGGCAAATCACTGGCATAAGAAAAAATATCGATGATCCCTCCCCTAACGGCAAATTGACCGGCTTCATACACGAAATCAGCTTTCTCAAAACCATATGCACTCAATAGTTCTTCAATAAACTCCAGATCTACCTTTTCTCCCACCTTTACTGCAAAGGTGTTTTCTTTGAGGCTTTTTTTGTTGATAACCTTCTCATATATCGCTTCCGGGGAGGTGATCAGCACCTTGCCGGTCAAACTTTCATCAGACAGCCGATTGAGGATTTCGGAACGCATCAATACATTTGCATTCTCCACTTCTTCATGGTGATAGGGCCTTTTGTAACTGGCCGGGTAATGATAGGCGGTTTCACCGGCGAAAGTTTGCCAATCACTTGCCAGGTAAGCAGCTTCTTCCCGATCATTGGCCAAGACAAGATGAAAACCACCGTTGAGCTTGGTGATGGCATGAACGATCAACATGTCCATGCTGCCCGAAAGCCCTTTCACATTTATTTTCTTTTGTCCTCCGGAACCAATACTTAATGCAAGATTCTTTACAAATGGATCCTCTTCGTAAAGTGATAAAAACGATTGCTTGTCCAACTATTCTCCTTTATGATGCCCCGGGACGGGGCTATACTAATTACATTTTAAACAACTAATAATAAACCAATTAAAAGCAAGCCTTCTCTTCCTCTTCAGCATTTTCCACAGCCTCTAATAGACGACCATATCATTAAATCGTTTATTTATTTACAGCATCTATAAACCCATTTTAGATTTATAAATTAAGTGGATGCAATTTATTAAATATCATTGAAACCCCATTAGGGCTCAAAGGATATCTAGATTAACAAATGGTAAACATTGAAAAAAGTTTAACTTTTTACTTATTTGTGACAACGTTATCCCCTTTTCATTTGTTAATCCTATCATGAGCCTATCAAAAGAAAGGGAATCAACCCATTGGTTTAAAAAAATAGAGCAGTTACACCCCTACCGTATGCTAATTTATTTGGCGATGTTTAGTAGTGGGTTGGTCTTTTTTTTCTTGGCAACAGCATTTGTACTTTCTCAGACGACATCCAATTCCCTTGGACAATACCAAATGCCAAAATCATTTATTATTAGTAGTTTTATGATCATAGGGAGCGCCTTTATTTCGGCGCAGATCATTCCTGGTTTCTTGGCCCAGGATTTAAAGAAAACCAAACGTAACCTTGCCTATACACTAGCCTTGGGCATATTTTTTGCCCTATTCCAATTCAAAGGCTGGCAAGAGTTGGCTGCATCAGGTATAGATTTCACAGGTTTACCTTCAGGTAGTTTCCTCTATTTGCTTAGCGGTATTCACCTTTTTCACCTTGCCGGAGCCATGATTTACGCAATAATCTTATTGGTATCATTGCAAAATAGTGAACAAGACCAGGTGAAATCATTGTTAATTTTAACAAATCCTTATGAAAAAATGAGACTAGAATTGTTTAGCATTTACTGGAAATTTATGGACATTGTCTGGCTTATATTGTTTGGACTTTTCCTATGGGTATTTTAGCTTTGAAGAAAGAAGAAAAAGGGACTTAACCATTTTAATTTAAGTGGCTTAGGAATCTCTCTAAGTCAAAAAACTGCAATTACATCTAATATAAAAGTTTGGTTGCTCAAGCCTCAGGCCAACGAATCCATCCTTTATTATTTAATTGAGGAAATGAAAAATATTACGGAAGGTATTTCTATCAATTAATCGTAAATTGCAAAAAAAGTAAACTTATGTCAGAAAAACAATTTGAAATAAATATCGATCCCGACTGGATAAAAAAGTATTTGTCCAAAATCATCTTCGGATTGGTAGTAATTATCATGGTGTTTTCAGCTATTAAAACAGTGGGCCCGGAAGAAGAAGGTGTAGTGATTCAACTTGGTGAATACAACCGTACAGTTTCACCAGGATTAAACTTTATCATTCCTTTCGTGGAAACCATGTATAAGATACCGGTTCAAAGGCAATTAAAGCTGGAGTTTGGGTTTCGTTCCACTTCCACCTCAAATGGCCAGTCTCAATATGCTAAATCCGGCTTTATAGACGAGAGCATGATGCTGACGGGAGACCTTAATTTAACAGATGTGGAATGGGTGGTCCAATATCGAATTGTAGATTCTTACAAATATTTATTTAAAGTAAGGAATGCAGAAAAGACATTGAATGACATGTCTGAGTCTGCCATGAGAAAAATTGTGGGAGACAGGACGGTCAACGAAGTGCTTACAGTGGGTCGTCAGGAAATTGCCACCAGTGTAGAAGTTTTGTTGCAGGAAATGTGTGATGAATATGAAAATGGGATTAGGGTAGATCAGGTTGTATTACAAGATGTCAACCCGCCTGAACCTGTCAAACCAAGTTTCAATGCCGTAAATGAAGCCCAGCAGGAGAGGGAAACCTTGATTAATCAAGCAGAGGCGGATTATAACCGAATTATCCCCAGAGCAAGGGGGGAGGCTGAAGAAACCATACAATTGGCAGAAGCCTATGCATTGACAAGGGTAAATGGAGCCAGAGGTGAAGCTGAAAGATTCAATTCAATTTTCAAAGCTTATATCAAATCTCCCGAAGTGACCAAGCAAAGAATTTATTTGGAAACGCTTGAAAAAGTGCTGCCAAAAATTGGCAATAAAATCATCACTGATGAAAAAGGAAGCAATGTATTGCCATTATTAAACCTAAATAAAGCTGCAACTCCTACTCAGTAAGTTTTCAAAATAACCTCATCTAAGCATGAAAAAGAGCAATTTATTCTATATAATACTGGTAGTAGTCGCAATCATTTTATCAGCTCAAAGCGTATTTATACTAGACGAAACCCAACAAGCCATTGTTACACAGTTTGGCAAACCTGTAGGTGAACCAAGAACCAGCCCTGGAGTAAATATTGTCGTTCCATTTATACAAAAAGTACAGTTTTTTGACAAACGATATCTTGAATGGGATGGAGACAAAAACCAGGTTCCAACCAAAGACAAAAAGTACATTTTTGTGGACACCTATGCCCGCTGGGAGATTACCAACCCACTTCAATTTTTTATCCGACTAAGAGACGAAAGGTCTGCTCAATCAAGGCTTGACGACATTCTCGACGGAGAAACACGAAATGCAATTGCAAACCACAACCTATTAGACATCGTTCGCTCTACCAATAGAGAGCCGGAGGTAACCGAAGAATTTATGGAGGAGCTTGAAGTCCTTGAAGAAATTGAAGTAGGTCGAGACAAAATAGAAGAAATCATTTTACAGAAAGCCAATGAAAGGACTTCTGACCTAGGGGTAAGAATATTGGATTTTCGTTTCAAAAGAATGAACTACGTAGATGAAGTAAGAGACAGGGTTTACGACAGGATGATTAGTGAGAGAAACAGGATTGCAGACCAGTTCCGATCAGAAGGACAAGGGGAAGCCAGGAAAATCCTTGGTGACAAGGAAAGAGATCTAGCCCAGATTCAGTCAGAAGCCCAAAGACAAGCAGAGGAAATCAGAGGACGTGCCGACGCAGAAGCTACTGAAATATATGCTTCTGCCTATAATCAAAACCGTCAATCAATTGACTTGTACAAGTTCCTTCGCTCAATGGAAGCTCTCGAAAATTCCCTTGATGAAGAAACCAACCTGGTAATTTCTTCTGATAGTGACTTGTTCAATTACCTAAAACAAATGAATTAATCACATCTTTAGCGATTGATGAAAATTAGCCTTAGCACCAAGGTAGGCCAAAACTACCTGAAAGTAAAAGAAGGATTTAATGCCGAATTGTTTACGGCATTAAATCCCCCTTTTCCTCCTGTAAAATTGCTCCGCTTTGACGGGTCCTCTACGGGAGATCTGGTGAGTTTATCCCTAAATTTCATCTTTTTCAAGCAGGTGTGGACCAGTAAGATTACAGCGGATCATTTGGATGAAAAAGAATTTTTTTTCGTTGATGAAGGAATAAAGCTACCTTTCTTCCTCAAAAAATGGCGACATAAACATCGAATAGTGGCCGATGGTAGTGATCAAAGCATAATCATTGATGAAATAAATTTTTCATCTCCAAACCGACTCTTAGACTATCTTATGTTCCCGGTCTTATACTTCCAGTTTTCATTGAGAAAACCAACCTACAGAAAAACCTTTTCTAAAAAAATATAACTTGAGAACAAAGAGCTGAAAGAAATCCAGCTCGACGCCTTGATTAATGTACCGGCAAGTTTTCACAATTTCGAATCTGGCAATCTCCGTAGAGCACCAATGAATGACTGGTAATGTTTGAGGAAAAAGCTTTCCCCATATCTTCTTTAATCAGGTTAATTCTTTGGTCAGAAAATTCCAAAATTTTCCGACACTGATTACAGACGTAATGGTCATGGTGTTTATAAGTCAGCGCCTGCTCATACAGGGCAACTTTATCCTTAAACTGGTGTTTTACAGCCAACCCACATTCCACCAATAAATCTAAGGTATTATATATGGTTGCCCTACTAATAGAATAACCATTGTTACGCATTCTTAAAAATAAACCTTCAACATCTATATGCTCATCTTGAGGCAAAGCATATAGCTCATCTATTACAGAAAACCTTTCAGGGGTTTTACGGCTACCTTGTCTAACAAGGTAGTTTTCAAAAATTTTCTTCGCTTTCTCAATGATAGACTTTTCGGCCATGATTTATTTATGTAAAGAATAAAGATCAGCTATTTTTTAGATTTTTCAAACCATAAAACTTTTGAATCGATAAAAGACCAGTTATTTTCAATGGTTCTAAATTAGTATCGACTTAAATATTATATCAATATTTTATTTTAACCCATCCATTTCAGTGGATTAACACTTTTTCAAATTTCCAAGAGTAGTGGAGCTTCACTACTAAAGAACCCGTTAAAAATGAGCCTTAAAAACCTTTTCGCATAATTATTGTTCAACTTCCAGCACTGAGTCAGAAAAATCTAATACTCAACTAAGACAATTAAGAACTTCTTAAATCAAAATTATTTTATATATTAAAGGAACAATAAATCATCATGCATAATAGGAACCAGTGGCTTATCATTCTTCTTATTTGGTCTTTACCAGTTTGGCCTGTAAAGAGTCAAGTCCCTGGTTTTTATATGAAAAGAGCGAAAAAGAAAATAACCCTACCTTTTATAGATTCAAACAGTCTCATTATCCTTCCCGTATCCATCAATGGTGGACCACCGGTAAATTTCATTTTTGACACCGGTGTAAAATCAAATATTTTTTTTAGCAAATCTATAGCTGATGAATTGCAAATGCATTATACAAGAAAACTCAATTTGGTGGGTGCAGATGGACAAACCGTCTTGAGCGCCTCTGTATCTCCAAACAACCATTTTGACTTGGGCCCCATTGAGGGAATTTTTCAGGCCATTCTGGTATTGGATGAGGATTTTTTAGAGTTAGAGAAAGTCCTTGGCGTACCTATTTATGGGGTAATTGGACATGAGTTTTTCAAGAACAACCCAATAAAAGTTGATTATGATAATGGATGGATCACTTTTTATGAAAGGCAAGCATTAAAATGGAAACCTTTTTGGTATAGAGAAATCCCCATAGAATTAATTGGCAATAAACCTTATGTACTTACTAGTATAAAGCAGGCAAATGGACCTGATTTGGAAGCCAAACTACTCATTGATACAGGAGCTAACCATGGCTTACTTCTCAACCAGGAAACCAGTGAAGACATTGTTCTTCCAGAACCCAACCTAAAGAGCAGTCTAGGTAGATCTCTAGGGGGAGATTTAAAAGGTTTTGTCGGAAGGGTAAAGAAATTATCTTTAAATGGCTTGAACTTTAGAGGTGTGATCACCTCTTTCCCTGAAGAAAATGAGTTTTCTGAAGTTCTGATAAATACGGGAAGAATGGGTAGCCTGGGGTCTGAACTCCTCAACCACATGAAGATTATTTTCGATTATCCGAGAAACCG
The DNA here is from genome assembly GCF_054781075.1 of Cyclobacterium sediminis. Taxonomy (NCBI): domain Bacteria; kingdom Pseudomonadati; phylum Bacteroidota; class Cytophagia; order Cytophagales; family Cyclobacteriaceae; genus Cyclobacterium; species Cyclobacterium sediminis. The sequence continues at coordinate 251,435 of NZ_BAAGVC010000011.1, forward strand.
AATATTATACAAGAAAAGTGCTAAATACAAAACTCCTTTTAAATATGACATGAGTGGTCTTAGCGTTCGGGTAAGTTCTTTAGAAGAGAAAAGATACTATATCCACGAGGTTCGTGAAAATTCACCTGCTTACCGACAAGGTGCTAGAGAATTGGATGAGATTCTTACCATCAATAAAATACCAGCCATGTTTTGGGAGCTCTCGGATATTACAGAATTGCTAAGATCTAAGGAAGGGGAAGTGATTTCTTTGGAGCTTTTAAGAGCAGACCCGGAGGGAAATTCAAAAGACCGTATTCACAAAGTTACTTTTTTACTCGAGAAACAATTATAGGAAAAATAAAATGTAAGTATAATAACGAGTTTTATATAATGAATTATGAATTTGATATCTTTTTTTGTATTAAGCCCGTATTTTTTTATAAATTTAGTGAAGTTTTCACCTAGTTTTTAGTCTTTCACTCCACCAACCTGATGTTTGAAAATATTTTCAAATCCCAATTACTGACTTTTAAAAAATTACATGATGGTGAAATTGAGGTTCTTTATCAATCCAATGACACCATTCCCTGGGAGGACCGGGAGCTCAAATCCTTAAACAAAGATATACAGAATGATATTTATTCAACCCAAAATGTCTCCTTACTAATCGGTATATTTAATCAATTAAGGAAAAGTGATCATTTCGAAACTTTTCTTTTATTGGACAGACATTCTTTTGTAAAGGTAAAAATTGAAGGGTGTATTGTTCCTCATGGAGAAAATGAATTTTTGGTGAATGCCATGGTCAACCAAATACCTTGCAATTCCGGCAGGTCTTGGTTGATTTATACCGAAGGACAAAGGGTCCTTACAGAGCTAGGCAGTCCAAAAACTCATCCCTTATCCAAGGTAAATGATCTTGAACAATATTTATGGGCTGAATATCCTCAACTTAAAGAAAAATGTGGTAGTCTGTTGACCGCAAGAAACCCGGAAAACATCAAGATAGAATCTAAAGGTTTCAAATTCAAAATCAACAATATTTGTTCCAGCTATTATTTGATTTCCGTAGAAGAGCCCCGGACACTTAAGCCTTCTAGTAAAAAGATAAAGAAGCAGGGTAAAATTGTTGATTTCGAACAACATGAAAAGATTTACTTCAAATACCTAAAGAAAACCCAAGAAGTATTGTGGGCCGGTCCATTGTTTAACCTACTGGGCTATGAAGATGGGAATTTTCGAAGTTTTTATATTTGGGATTGGCTAAATTTGATCCACCCCGAGGACAAGCAAAAAGTAGAAGATTTTATATCCCAAGACCAATACGGGAAAAATTACTATTCTATTAATTATAGGGTCAAACACAAAAAAGGGCATTATCAAGAAGTGAAGAACAATGTGCGCTTTTTTCAAAGCCCATATACTTTTGAAGAAGGACTTACAGGTAACCTCATCAACATTTCTGCCCATCAATATAACCCTATCAAACCGAAGAGCAAGGAAGGCCTCATCAAAAAACTTTCCGAGAAAAAATTTATTCAGGGCATGCTGACAGAAGTGTCGGCCATCTCGAGTTTATTTAAAGGAAAAAACTTATTCGAAGAGATTAATTTTCTTATTTATAAAAAGTTAGGATTTAAATATTGCCTCATAGGAAATTTAAGCAACGGAAACAAGAAAATGGAGGTCTTGTCCCTTTGCGATGAAGGAAAAAAGCTTTCAGACAAAGATGGGAAATGGAGCGAAATCCTAAATAAGGAATTGCTATCACTAGACAGCAACAACAATTTTTTGATGATTAGTTCTGAAAATAGTGAGTGCTTAGCAAACATCTCCATCTTGGCTAAACAGCAAATCAGTTCCTTAATTAGGTTAAAACTATACGACACGGAAAGAAATGAAATCGGAACTTTGTGCCTGCTTCATGACCAACCAATAAAAAACAAAACCCATTATAGTGAGCTGTTTGGCATCTTAAGAGATTGGATTAGCAAAGAGCTATATCGTTTCCGATTCGAAACCATGCTTCAAGAAACCAATTATATGCATGATGCAATACTGAACGGTACTGCCTATGCCATCTTTTCTGTCAACCATCAATTTGAACCAATACTGATAAACAATAAGACCCTCCCACTATTAAATATAAAGGACAAAGAAGACTTACTGAAAACCATTCTAATAAAAGACAATAAAAGAAAATCACTTCGTCAGGTAATCATCAATTTTTTAAAAACCAATCGGAAAGTAGCCTACTTCCATCTCCCTTGTAAAGGTAGCCTTGATAAGGAGCTAAAAATATCATTTACCAGGGTCTTGTACGGAAAAGAAAACAAGGAGTCCTATGTAGTTTTTGTAGATGACATTACGGAAAGAACCCTCTCTGAAAAGAAACTTATTGCTTCTGAGCAGCTATATAGAAGTATTGCAGGAAATTTCCCCCGAGGAACAGTAGATGTTTTAGACAAAAACTATTGTTATTTATTCACCGATGGAGAAGAATACAAGTTATCGGGTATAGATCCCAAATCTTTCATCGGAACCAACTTATTAAAACAGTTTACGGGTAAAACATTGAAAGTTGTCAAGAGCAACCTTAGCAAAGTATTAGAAGGCCAAAGGGTTAGTTTTGAGACCGAGACAAAAAGCAATAAATACTTACAAAGTGCGGTACCTTTAATGAACGACGCCAATGAAGTAGACCGTATTTTATTGGTAAAACAAAATATTACGGAAGCCAAAAAACTTGAATCAGATCGACTCAACTTAATCAAAGACTTGAAATCTCATAATGAAGAACTTTTGAGATTTGCTTATATCGTATCACATAACCTGAGGGCTCCTATAGTCAATATTTCATTATTACTAGACTTGTACAATGAGGATGATCCTTCAGATCCAGAAAATCAAGAAGTTTGGGAAAACCTTAAAATCTCAACCAATTTACTAGACTCCACCCTTCAGGATCTCATAGAGGTGGTTTCCATTAAGAAACAAAAAATACCTAAGGTAGAACACATTGATTTTAAGTTGCTTCTCAACAATATTGAAAAAAGCTTATACAACCAACTTAAAGAATCAGGAATAGTCATCAATAAAGATTTTACAGCATTAAATGACATCAATTATATTTATGCACATCTGGAAAACTTTTTGATGAACTTTATGACCAATGCTGTCAAATATAAACATCCGGAACGAAATCCTATCGTCAATATCAAGACCTATAGAGATGGAAAATATTGTGTCATTAGATTTGAAGACAATGGTATAGGAATAGATTTATCCAGATATGGTGATCGTATTTTTGGACTCTACCAAAGATTTCATACCCATGTCGAAGGAAAGGGCTTGGGGCTTTATCTAGTTCGAGAGCAAATCAGGGCTCATGATGGTAAAATAGAAGTAGAAAGCAAAGTTGGCAAAGGAACCATATTTAGAATTTACCTTAGAAACCTAATCATCAATCAGCCTTAACTCTAAACACCGGTTCCTTATTATTCAACTGTTACAATATCATTCGGGTTTCAATAATGCAGCTGCTTCTTCATCAAGAAACAAGGTCGTATCCGAATGGTCTTGAAGAATTGATGCAGGCATCGACTCGGTTATGGGACCATTCACCATATCTCTAATGGCTGCAGCTTTTTTACTTCCGTACGCAATAAGCACTATTTTTTTGGCATCCATAATGGTCTGAATCCCCATGGTTACTGCCTTTTTGGGAACACTTTCCGCACTTTCAAAAAACCGTGCATTTCCATCAATGGTTTCTTTTGTCAATTCGGTCACATGCGTTCTCGTATCGAAAGGAGTTCCCGGCTCATTAAAACCTATGTGTCCATTTGTACCAATACCCAGTAATTGTAAATCAATTCCTCCTGTATTGGCAATTTTGGCCTCATAATCCTCACAAGTTTTATCGACATCCCCTGTCCCGCTAGGCACATTGGTTTGCCCCAAAGGGATGTTAAGCCCATTAAATAAAGAAGTGTTCATAAAATGCCTGTAACTCTGGGAATGAGAACCATCTAAACCGATGTATTCATCCAGATTAAAAGTAACCACTTCTGAATAATCGGTACCATTCTCTTGGTGGTCTTTAATCATGTTTTCATAGGTTTCCAAGGGAGAGCTTCCGGTGGCCAAACCCAATACAATGCTTGGTTTTGCCTTTACAGCATCAACAAACATTTGTGCAACAGCACGGTGTAAACTTTCCTTGTCTTGAAAAATCTGTATTTGCATAATTCAATAGTAATTAAATATAAATGGTTAATGAGATACTCAAATAAAGGTTAAATGACCATCAGTCGGTTTAAGAATTAAAAAAGAAATTAATCATTAATTGAGAATGGGTAAATTAAGCTTGAATCTTACGGCCACTAAGCGGATTATAATAATCAATGCAATAGAAACCAACAGATTTGTATTCCTAACGACACCAAAATAATCCAAAGAGAGATACAATACTGCCCCGGCCAAACAAGCTGAAGCATATACTTCTTTTCTAAATAGTATTGGAATTTCATTGGTCAGTGTATCCCTTATCACACCTCCCATAACGGCACTAAACATACCCATAATGGCTGCCACTTCCGGTCTAAAGCCCAAATTCAAACATTTTTCCACTCCCAGGATTGTAAAAAATGCTATCCCCAAAGTATCAAAGAGGAACAAAGTTTTCCTTAGTTTCGTCATGTGGTTAAAAAATAAAAAAGTTGTGATTAAGCCAGCAAAGATGGCATATAGAAAATTAACGTTTTCAATCCAAACCAAGGGGTAGGAATCGATAAGAATATCTCTCAAACTACCACCTCCAATGGCCGTGATAAAGCCCATAAACCCTACGCCAAAAAGATCTTGGTCTTTATTTTGAATTGCCAAAGCCCCTGAAATCGCAAAAAAGTAGGTTCCCACCAACTCTAAAGCATATTGCAAATCCATTATACCCATTATTTATTCTTGGCTTTTTTCTGAAAAACAAATACTCCCATGGCCCTTTTGTTATGAACCACAACCGATTTTGAAGGTTCAAGCAAACTAAGCAGATGCTCATTCATTATTTCCTTTATCAAGGGTTCCGTTAAAACAAATCGTACAGTTCCATCAGGGAGGTTTTGCACCAATTCTGAAGACTGACCCTCTAGGACAAAAGCACCTCCTGCATCTGTACACGTTCTCAACCAAAAGATCCCGCCTGGCTTTAACACACGCATATGCTCCCGAAATAGTTCAAGAAAATGAGCCTTATTTTTAGCAAAATGCAAAACAGCACTACTAAGTACCGCATCGAAAGCTTCAGAATGGAAAGGGATATCTTCCAAGTTGGCTACTTGAAACCTTAATGGGTCAAAACCTGGATCCATGGTTCTTCCTGAAACCCTGGCCATATTAATTGCTGATGAATTGCCATCCACCCCAACTATACGATATCCTTTCTGAATAAAATAATGTGTATTTCTTCCTTCTCCACAGCCAGCATCAAGGATCATCATTTCTTTGGTAAACCTTCCCTTTAGCAGTTGATCTAAAAGATAAAGGTCTATATTTCCTAGCAATTTATTTAGTTCATTTATCTCCATATTTATGCCTTAATTGCAGCAAATTTCACCGAAGTAAAACCTTTGTTTATTTCATTATGAAACTAAAAATAACAACTCTTAAAAAACAAAGGTCGTTCTTTTACTCGATAAAAGCTCATTCATTTGCGCCAAAGAAATAGAACTAAAAATTAAAAAATGACCACTGAGTTCAATTAAGACATAAAAGCCTCTACCTATACTTTACGCCTTGTCCTTCTAAATGAGAAAATAAGATAAACCCTGACTGGCAAACACGAAAGAGCGTAGCCAGAGCAACAAGAAATCATAATGTATAAAAGCGGATTTAAATAACTTCATATAACCCAGCCAATACTAGAACTCCACGATGACTCCGATAGTTGGCAAGACCGTACCGGCAGGATTTGCTACCTCTCGTATCAAATACCGGCTTGGGTCTTCAGGATCCACAATCAGTCTATCCTGATCATCACGATTGGGAACTAAATTTGCTTGCTGTTCGGCTTGAAAATTATACGCGTTTTGAATATCAAAATACCAATTGAGATTCCATTTACTGTAGTAATACTTTTTATCTACCCTCAGGTCTAACTGATGAAAACTTTTTAATCGCTCGCCATTTATCCTAGTAAAATCAAACCTTCCACTGTTGTACAAATCCCAATTGGAACGCAAAGAAGAGAATTCCAGATCATAAGGGGTGTAAGGAGTTCCACCCAAAAATCGCCAACGAGCTCCCAGTTCCCAATCTTTTTTAAATCGCTTTCCTGCTGTTAGGCTTACAATAAATCGATTGTCCCAAGAAGAAGGAAGGTATCCCGTATTTGGATTGGTAAACTCACTCCTCACAAGTGTAAGTGCCGCAATGCCATAAAAGCCCTTGTACAAACGCTGTTGGGCAAGAAGCTCCAAACCATAGGCCCGACCTTTGGCGTCAGAGGTAACGGGCTCGTTTCCTATCACGCCAAAATCAGCTCCAAGGTTTGCCAAGGCAATTCCATTTCTAATAGAACTGGGATAATTTGCATAACTTTTATAAAAGACTTCCGCAGAGAGTTTTCTGTTCTTTGCGGGAAATTGCCACTCAAAACCTGTGATATAATGTGTGCTCCGCATAAATTTCACATCATTTACCTGATTCTCAAATAACCCCTCATTATTTTGGAAGCCCAAAACGGTATAGGGTGGTTTTTGGTAGTAGATGCCTGCATTCGCATTCCAAAACAAATTGTCTTTTAATTGGTAACTGGTAGAAAACCTGGGACTAAGTTGGTTCAGGGGATTCTTAGCCGTTTCGCCAAAATCACTGCCATCCATACGAAGACCCAAATTCACTACCAACCGATCCTCAAAGTACTTTTTACTTCCCATCACAAAGGCTCCATAGCTATTGAATAGAGAGATGGATGAAACATCCCGGGGAAGCCCGTTTTGATCCGTAAATTTAGTGTCATAGTTTTCTATCAAATACCGACTAAATTCATAATTCACACCATATTGCAGGGTATATCCTTTTGAAAAAATACTGTTTTCTGCTCTAAATTTATTTTCGCTTTCCTGAGAGAGGTAATCGAATTGTAAATTGTCCTCACTGGATTCATCATTCCCCGAATACTTATAAGAACGATTGTTAAGCATATTTCGGCTTACAATAAAAGTCCAAAAGCCATTGTCTCTAAACTTCTTTAATTTAGCACCCATGGCATAGTTCCACTGGGTCGATATGGGCAAGTTGTCCAACAAGTAGAGCCTGTCGTCTCTTTCTTCTTCTGTTTCCTCATCTGGAACGTCAAAATTTAAGGCAAATTGATCGATGGCTCCAACCCCCAACACTGTCAATTCCGTTTTGTCATTAATTTTAGTTTTGGTTTTAAATGTAAAATCGTTAAAAGTAGGTAGGAAAGGTAGCCCAATCAATCTGAAAAGTCCTTGAAGATATGACCTTCTGGCAGAAAAAATATAGGTGGTTTTTTCTCCGATTGGCCCCTCATTGGAGAGGGTTACTTCACTGGCCCCTAAGGTGACCTGAGTGAGCATTTTGTCTCGTCTCCCATCTTTCAGTTGGAACTCGAAAAAAGAACTCAAAGCATTCATTCTATTGGCTGGGAAACCGCCACTTAGTACTTCAACATTTTGTATCAAATTGACATTCAAAATGCCCACCGGACCTCCCGAGGATCCTTGGGTAGCGAAGTGGTTGATTACGGGCACTTCTATTTCATCAATAAAAAATTTATTCTCATTGGGTGCCCCTCCCCGAATAATGATATCATTTCTAAAACTTGCAGAACTTGCCACACCCGGTAAGGATTGTATTACCCTACTTATGTCTCTATTGCCTCCGGGATAACGCTCAATCTCATTGGAATTGAGTTGGCGTGCAGATACGGGAGTTTCTTCCGTCCTGCTGAAGGTTGCATCGACCACCACCTCCTGAAGATTGGAAGCATCTTCTTCTAGTTCAAAGTCCAATTGAACAGCATTGGCTTTGGTAACCTGAACCTCAAATACAGTTTTTGATTTGAAGCCTACAAAAGAAGCCTTCACATTGTACAAGCCCGGCTCTAATCCACTAATGACATAATTCCCCTCCAAGTCTGAAACTGCCCCAACCTCTAGGCCTTGCACAATAATATTGGCAAAGGGTATGGGATCATTATTGATCGGGTTAAGGACTTTTCCCTGTATCACCCCTTCCTGTGCATATAATGTGAGGAAAGTAAAAAACAATAAAGTTGACAATAAAAACTTCTTCATAGCAAGGGAGTATATTAGCCGTCGAACGCGCTTTTGGTGATTTTTTTTAACTTAAATGTTAATTCGAAAGATTTTTGGTTTTCCAAAGCCGCCACCAAGGAGCATTGGGAAACTCATGATGTTCAAAATGATACCCAAAAAAATAACAGGACATAAATGCCCATAAATGGTTTTTTTTCAATGTTCCTGAATGATGTTTATTGAAATGCTTTCCTCTGTGCGGAAGGAAGGTGCCAAAATAAAACAATTGAAAGGTAGACAGAATAGCAGGCAACATCCAAAACAATATCAAATTCGGTACAGGAAAAATGAATTGCAATAGATTAAATGTTATTGCCATTAAAAGAAACTGCCAAATGGTAAGGTAATTCAAAATAAAGCTTAGGTACCAAACAATAAAATTATCTGAAGTATTGAAATCAGGATCTTCCTCAGTTGCCACATGTTGATGATGCTTGTGATGGTTGGGAAATAACCTCCAATAAAAATTAAAAGAGAACAAAATGGCAGCTAACCATCCTATAAAATGGTTTAATTTTTTATGCTTCGAAACTACCCCATGCATGGCATCATGTGCCGTAATAAAAAGGCCCGTATAAAGGTGGGTTTGCACCAAGATACCTAAATACAAAATTGGACTAAAATAATTAACTGGAAAATGCAACAAAAAAATCAAAGACGTTGCCCAAAGCGATATGATCAAAAAAGCGATGAGCACACCTTTTGGATCAATGGAGGTCGACAACTGTCTTTTTGTAGAGTTATTCATTGGAGCTCCTAAGGTTTTTAAGGTCAAAAAATCAAAATGTCTTGATGGTTTCCTCCACCTTTTCCATCAGCCACATCGGAGTGGATGTGGCTCCACAAATCCCTACACTCTGCCCCTCTTTAAACCATTTGGGATCCACCTCTTCAGGACAAGAAACAAAATAAGTTTGAGGATTTTTTTCTTTACAAACATTGAACAGCACCTTTCCATTAGAAGATTTAGTACCGCTTACGAAAACGATATGATCGAATTGAGCCGCAAAGCCTCTTAGTTCCTTGTCACGGTTAGAAACTTGACGACAAATGGTGTCATTTGTATTGATGGTAATCCCATTGTCCGTCAAAATTTTATTGATTTCGTAAAATTTGTCTGTACTCTTGGTCGTCTGACTGTAGAGGGTTATGTTTTTAGGAATATTTTTTAGGTCCAATTCATTGATATCTTGGAAAATGATCGCCTTATTTCTGGTTTGTCCCAAGAGTCCGATCACCTCAGCATGGCCATGCTTTCCATAAATGTAAATGTTTTCATCCTTGTCAAAGGAATTTTTAATCCTATTTTGAAGCTTTAAAACCACCGGGCAACTGGCATCAACCAAGGTAAGATTATTTTTAATGGCCAATTCATAGGTGGCAGGAGGCTCTCCATGAGCCCTAATCAAAACCTTTTCGTTGGTTAAACCTTTTAACTCTTCATGATTGATGATAATTAGTCCTTTCTTTGTTAACCTTTTTACCTCCTCATCATTGTGTACAATGTCTCCCAAGCAGTAAAGATGCCCTTCTTCATTTAAAATGTCTTCTGCCATTTCTATGGCGTAAACCACACCAAAGCAAAAGCCTGAAAATTGATCAATATGTACATCGAGTTTTAACATATATAATAAACCGACTACTTATCCAAATGTTTGTCAATATGCCTATTTAATTTTATAATTTAGGTGAACTAAATCCCAATCCATTAACGCTTTAAGCTACAAAAACAGTTCCTTGAAAATTAGATTAAGAAATGCTTGCCTAGTTTAGGAAATCACTTTATTAACTTCTTAATTCCAGCCCACCTTATAACCAAAGTAGGTACTTATTAGAAGGGCAAATTTCCGGGCATTGGGAATCCTAATTCTCCTTTGGGTAATTGTTTCCGGAGACAAAGATTTAATTTTATAAAATAACTTCAAATAATAGAGATAAGCAATTTTTACTCCTAATTTGGCGCCTCTCGGAAGTTGGTTAATCCCCACCAATGCTTCTTCAAAGTCATGTTCAATATCGGACTCAATTTCCGATTTTACAGTATGGTCAAAAGTTTTGAAATCTACACCCGGAAAATATACCCTACCCCTGTCTTCAAAATCACTTTTTAAATCACGCAAAAAATTGACTTTTTGAAATGCAGAACCTAGTTTACAGGCTGCATACTTCAAATGCTCATATTTTTCTTTGTCTCCATCACAGAAGACCCGCAAACACATTAATCCAACTACTTCAGCAGAGCCATAAATGTATTCTTTGTACTTCGAATCATTGTAGGTAGCAAAATCCAAATCCATTGCCATGCTTTTAAGAAAAGCTTCTATGAGTTCCGTTTCAATATGGTATTTGTTCACAATAAGTTGGAATCCATGTAGCACCGGATTCATACTTATTCCCTCCTCTATTGCTTTATAAGTATCTTTTCTGAAATTTTCCAGCAACTCCTTTTTGTCTTTGTCATGAAATGTATCAACGATTTCATCTGCAAATCTCACAAATCCATAAATCCCATAAATAGGTTTGTGAAGCTCTTTACACAAGGTTTTAATTCCTAATGTAAATGAGGTACTGTAGCGCTGTGTAATTAATTTGCTACAGTCCAAGGCCGTATCGTCAAAAAGTTGCTTCGAATCCATCATAACATTTTCATTGATTGAAAATTTTAATTTTTAAAACACTTTAAAATCTCCTTAGCTACAACCTCACCTGAGATCAAAGATGGAGGGACTCCAGGCCCTGGAACAGTTAACTGTCCTGTATAATATAAGTTAGATAATTTTTTATTCCTAAGGGTTGGCTTTAAAATCGCCGTTTGTTTTAAAGTATTGGCTAAACCATAAGCATTTCCCTTGAAAGCAAAATAATCTTTTTTGAAATCACTGTGCGCATAGGAACGATTGTATACAATATGCGATCTAATTTCCTGACCTGTAATCATTTCCAGTCTATCCATGACTTTTTCAAAGTATTCATCCCTCAACGTTTGATTGTCATTTAGATCAGGGGCCAAGGGAATCAATACAAAGAGATTTTCCATTCCTTCCGGAGCTACTGAAGAATCTGTTACAGAAGGGGCAGAAACATAAAATAGGGGTTTTTCCGGCCATCTCGGATTGGTGTAGATAGCATCTGCATGTGGTTCCAAAGGCTCATCAAAAAACAGATTGTGGTGTTGCAAATTCTTTAAACGCTTGTCAACCCCTAGATAAAACAATAGGGAAGAAGGTGCCAATACCCTGCTATCCCAATATTTATCGCTGTAATTACTATACTCCGGGGCTAATAGGTTCTTATCCACATGATGATAATCAGCACTTGCCACCAGGACATCAAATGAAATTTCTTCTCCGGTAGCCAATTTTACGGTTTTTGCAGCACCACTGTGCGCTGTTATTGCTACTACTTCTGCTTTGTTTCTAAAAACTACCCCCTTATCTTTGGCCAGAGCAACCATTCCTTCAATGATTTTATGCATACCTCCCATAGGATACCAAGTACCTAAGACAATGTCTGCATAATTCATTAGGCTATACAATGCAGGAATTTTCTGCGCTGTTTCTCCAAGAAACAACACAGGAAACTCCATCAGTCTAATTATTTTCTCATTGCTGAAATACTTTCGAAGGTGTTTGGACATGGATTGAAAAATGTCCATTTTCAACACATCTCTAAACAACCTGAAATCCAAAAACTCCATCAGTGAAAGACTAGGCCTTTTGACCAAATCACTAATACCTCTTTGGTATTTGAAAGCTGCTTGTTCCAAAAAAGCATCTAATCTTTTTGATACTCCCGGCTCTAGTTTCTCTAGCTCAGTTTTAAATTCATCCAGTTTTGCAGGAACGTTAATGGTTTCTCCTTTGCCAAAAATAACAGCATAGGAAGGATCTAATCTGATCAAATCATAATAATCAGCGGCCTTTTTACCAAAATTGCTGAAATAATTTTCAAAGACATCCGGCATCCAATACCAACTTGGCCCCATATCAAATGTAAAGCCCTTGGCTTTGAATTTTCTGGCCCTACCGCCCAGAACCTCATTTTTTTCCAGCACGGTTACCCTATGTCCTGCTGCTGCCAGATGGGTGGCTGTAGATAGTCCGGAAAAACCGGAGCCGATTACAACAATCTCTTTTGGTCTCATTTAATTAGTTAACGGTGGTATAAACCTTAAGATCGTCTTTTAATAGCTTCCTTGCAATATGTATCCTATTTTTTACTGTACCAATTGGAATATTTAATTTTATGGCTATTTCATGGTACTTAAAACCTCTATAATGCATTAGGAAGGGAGTTCTATACACCTCATCCAATTGATTGATAGCTTTGGTAATGTCATTCATTGCAAAATCCCCATAAACATCATTTTCAATAATGGTTGCACCGGAATTGATAAAGTGAAGATTTTCGGTAGTATCCACAAAGGTTCCTCTCCTCACCATTCTTTGGTAATTGGTGATAAAGGTATTTTTCATAATGGTATACAACCAAGCTTTTAAATTGGTCCCGTCGGTAAACTTATCCTTGTTGGTAAAGGCTTTCACCATTGTATCCTGTAGCAAATCATTTGCATCATCCATATCCCTTGTCAATTTTAAAGCAAATGGCTTTAAGGAAGGACTGAGCTTTGTAAGCGAATAACTAAAATCTAAAGTTGTCATGGATCCTGTGTTTTGTTTAATCAAACTTACACATTGTTAAACATCATACCAAATATTTTGTGTAATTTTTTTATTTTTTTGTTAAACAAAATTATTAACTAGCTCAATTATAAACAATAAAACCCCTTTCTGAACTAGCAGAAAGGGGTTTTAAAAGCTTTTAACCATGAAAAGCTATATTTTTTTTTGTTTAATCTTTAAAATTAAAATTAAACAAAATGTGATTTATGACCAAGCTTTATTCAAAAATCGCAGCCAATTTTTATGCATTACCTTCTCAATATCTTCTTCTGTATAACCTCTTTTCAGTAACATTCCCGGAATTCTTGCGATATCAGCAATCGTTTCGAGGTCATAAGGACTTTGTTCTCTACCATAAGCACCGTCTAAATCTGTGCCTATTCCAATATGATTGGCATTGCCGGCAATTTGACAGATATGATCCATATGATCCACCACTTTCTCCAGATCGCAATCCATCTCCTTGGGCAAGGACTTCCCTCTAATCCAACCAGGAACCATCATCCAAGCATCTAGAGCACCCCCTATAACTGCCCCTCTATCTATAAGTGCTTTGATCATATCGTCGCTAAACTGCCTATTGTGGTCAACCAGCGCCCTGCAATTATTGTGACTAGCCCAAACGGGACCATTGAAATGATCCAATGCCTCCCAAAAACAAACATCACATAAATGGGTCGCGTCCAAAATAATATTTAGCCGCTCCATTTCTTTGAGCAAGGCCCTGCCATTTTCCCCAAGAGGACCGGAAGCATCGGTACCTTGCGCATACCTACCCGGCCCGTAATGTGCCGGCCCCAGAGCTCTCAATCCATTTTCATAGGCTTTTTCTAGATAGCTTAGTTCTACAATCGAATCGGCTCCTTCCAGGGAAAGAATGTAACCAACCGGTTTTTTATCATTCGGTTCTCCATTCATCCATAATTGGACATGCGCATTCAATTGCTTCTTATTTCTGATTTGAACCATCTCCCCTTTGGCCTCCATGGCCTGATACCAAGCCAGCTGCCCTTGGGTTTGAGCCCAGGCTTGCTCGGGACTGTTCCATCCCGGGAGCGGGTTGTCCGGCGCCACATACCTAGCAATTTGTGTTGCCACTACCAGACCAATATCTCCCTTTCTTAAGGTAGGCAAAGATACAGTAGCATTCCCACGGTCTGTTTTATCGGTCATCCCTTTTTCTCGGGTATTTATGGCTTCCACGGGCTGCGTAAGATCCCTGTTCCATTCAAGGGCATTCATACTTAAATCCAAATGGGCATCTATAGTAAACATCTTAATTTTTGATTTAATGTGGTAATTGAATTCACTTAAAAAGTAATTCTTCTGTCTCTGGCAAGGGTCTTCCAGCTTGCCACTTGTTCACCATCCTGAATAACCAGTGCTTCTTGATAAGAAGCAACTGTGGGACAGATGTGAATTGGAACAGCATATAAAACATCTCCTATTTTATAAGTATGTCCTTCTTTGGCTTCCAAGACCAAGTGTTCTTCACTATGACTTACCGGCTCCAAGTCCGAGGCATTTAGAAATTTCACCCTGTTATCTAAAGGGTTTTCGGAAGCAATTGATTTATAACCTAGGTCCACACAGATGTAGTTCGAAGTAGGCAAAGACACCACCCTACACAACAGCAACGCCGCATATAAGTATGATTGTTCTGGAAGTCCACTTGCATAACCTTCATCCCAATAAATAAATGTACCGGGCGCGCAAGTAACCCTTTCCCTTTTGGAATGAAAAGGGAAGGTGGTTGACCCTCCGGCAATAACATCTAAAGTGACTTGGTGTTTTTTCTCCAGTTTTTCTCGCATTTGGGCAATTGGAGCGAAGCCCGCATCACATGCTTCTTCCCTTATTTTAAGGTTCGGATCTCGTAAATGACCATCATACAAGTGAAACCCCACTGCCTGTATGCCTTTCATAGCTACCAGCGCTTCAAACAATTCCTCAGCAGCTGCTCCGGGAGCAATACCTGTTCTATTTGTCCCAGCATTCAGATCAATATAAACACCAATCGTTTGACCGGCTTCCAATGCTTTTTCATTCAAGGCTTTGGCCGCGTCCACATGGTCAATTAAACACTGAAACTTAACCTCCGGAAACCTGTCAATCAAAGTCAAAAATCGATCAATTTTAGGACCAACCGGCTGATAAGCCATTAATATATCCTTTGCTCCAACAGTAGCAAGCAATTCAATTTCAGCAATTGTCGCCCCTTTAAAGGCTTTAATTCCTGCATCCATCATAAGCTGGCAGGCCTCGGCAGATTTATTGGTCTTTATATGGGGCCTAAGCCGATCAGCCGTCCCTACCTCTTGGATAACCTTCTCAATGTTTTTTTTGGCCCTATCCAAATACACCAGCAAAGCCGGACTATCTATTTTTTCGGGATGGTTTAATTCAAACCAATTGTCATGCATATTGTTTCTATTCATTTAATTCAAATGTGGCCTCAATCTCTACGGATATATTTCCCGGTAAGGAGCCAAACCCTACCGCACTTCTAGAACCAAGACCATTGTCCTCTCCCCAAACATCGGCAAACAATTCGCTACATCCATTGATAACAAAAGGATGCTCTTCAAAATCCAGCGCACAGTTTACCATCCCCAATACTTTGACTACCCTTTTGATCTTATTAAGGCTTCCCAACTGGGTTTGAAGTGTTGACAACATGGTCAAGCCTACTTGACGTGCAGCTTCTTTTCCTTGCTCTTTGTCCAAGTCTATACCTATTTTCCCTCTGATCATGTCACCATTTGGTAAAACCGGACCATGTCCTGAAAGGAACAAAAGATTACCGGTGATAACAATAGGACGATATACACCACCTGGAGGTGGTGCAGGAGGCAATACTAAACCCAACTCTTTTACTTTTGCTTCTGCAGACATATTTTTTTTGTTTATGTTATATAAATAAATCCAAAATCAGCACCCCTAAAAGCCCCAAAATGGACAATACTGTTTCCAGCATGGTCCATGAGAGAAAGGTTTGCTTTATACTTAAATTAAAATATTCTTTCACCAACCAAAAACCCCCATCGTTGACATGAGAAAAAACCAAACTCCCGCTACCAATGGCCAATACCATAAGGTTAGGATCTCCTACTCCTGAAGCAACCAAGGGTGCAATTATACCAGCTGCTGTAAGTGCAGCCACAGTAGCCGATCCTACGGAAATTCTGATTACTGCAGCAATCAGCCAGCCCAGTAAAAGAGGGTTGATGGACAATTGCTGCAATGAAGCCCCAATCTCTCCACTCACCCCACTGTCTACCAACACTTCCTTATAAGCTCCTGCCCCTGCAATGATCAAAAGTATCAGTGCAATATCTTTTACCGCTGAAGCATAACCACTCATAATATCCGCCACTTTAATCTTCTTGAATACACCAAGACTAAAGGTTGCCCAAGTCAAAGAAATCAACATGACAATATTAGGATCTCCAATAAACATCACAAACCCATACGCAGGGCTATCTTTGTCCATTTCCAAGCTTACCAAAGACAATACTATTAGAAGGAAAACCGGAAGTAAAGCGGTAAAAAGGCTATTTGCTAAGCCCGGTAACTCGCTTTCTTCCTTCGGCTTAACATTAAATACATCCAATGGAGTGACCTGCATTTTGCGCAAATAGGGGAGCTTTCCCAACAAAGGCCCACCCAAAATAATCACCGGAATCCCAATAATAAACCCATAGATCAGTGTAGTCCCCATATTGGCCCCAAACTGGGCGACTAACGCTACCGGAGCCGGATGCGGAGGAAGAAGACCATGGGTGATAGACAAGGCAGCAAGCATTGGCATGCCCAAAATCATTACAGGGACTTTATATTGGTAAGCTACCGCAAAGACCAATGGCACCAACAGCACAAAGCCCACATTGAAAAACAATGGAATGCCCACAATAAATGCGGTAAGCCCTATGGCCCAATGGACTTGTTTTTGACCAAAACTGTTCATTAGAAATTGGGCAATTCGCTGAGCGGCCCCACTATCTGCCACGATTTTACCAAGCATGGCTCCCAGAACAATTACAATCACCAATGCTCCCATCAGGTTTCCTATTCCCCTCTGAACAGCAGTTGAAATCTCATCTAGAGGTATTCCTAACAATAGACCCGCTAGGATAGAGGTAATTAGGAATGCTATAAATGGCTCAACTTTGATCCAAACAATCAGTGCAACCAAGAACAAAATACTTGAGGCGACAATTACAAAAGTCATAGTGGTTTTTAAACTAAGCCAAAAATTACAGCATATTCTGCTAAATGCCTATTTCGCTATAAAAAACTTCCATAATTAATTTGACATTTAGCTAGAATGGATGAAGTAACTGTTTTTTGCTTTTGAGCAAACCTATGAAACCTAGGCAGGGACCAATGGCCAAAACTAGAAATATCGCATTGGAGTCAGTAAACGCCATCATTCCAGTGACCAATTGTATGCTAATGATAGATATGGTATATCCTATACTATTCACTAATGTAAGCGCCGTACCTTTGATATCCGCCGGCGCATGCTGTGCCACTAAGGTAGACAGTAATGGAGAATCTGCTATGACCACTATTCCCCAGAAAAAAAGAAAACCAACAAACAGTAATTCATTATTGCTGGAAAGGAATACGGGAGAAAAAAGACAACAAAGGCCTGATAATAGCAAAAAGAAAAAAGCTAAATTTTTAACTCCAATACTCGAAGCAAGAAAACCACTAAATACACAGGCCAAACCTCCTACACCAATGATCAGAAAGGAAAGCATCGGCACATTATAAGTCGAACCCAGATGTTCCGCATTAAATTTCAATAAAATCACAGGCACAAAAGCCCAAAAGGTATAGAGTTCCCACATATGACCGAAATACCCAAAGGCTACGGAGCGAAACTTTCTGTTTTCAAAAATTTTTATAAAAGCAGTGATTTTCGCAGGTTGACCGGCTTTGCGAAAAGGGCCATTCGGCACCAAAACCAACATCAATAAGCCACCCAAAAGGCTCAACCCGGAAGTGGCCACCAATACAGCTTTCCATGGGTAGGCGCCATTCATTTCTTTTAACAAATGCGGAAAAGCCGTTCCCATTACCAGTGCTCCTACCAAAAACCCAAGCGACTTTCCCAATCCTTTTTCATAGTAATCAGCCGCTATTTTCATCCCTACGGGATAAATTCCTGCAAGAAAAAAGCCCGTGAAAAATCGCAAAAAAATCAAACTCAGCAATTCATTGCCATCCCAAGTCACGCCTAAGTTGAACAAAGCTCCTATCAAGGCACTGAAAAAAAACACTTTCGAAGGAGAAAATCTATCCGAAATCGTTAAGAGTGCAAAAACCAAGGTACCTATAATGAAACCAAACTGTACGGCTGAAGTCAAATGCCCTAAAGCACTTGGTTTCAAGTCAAAATTGGAGACAAGATCATTGATCACACCATTTCCTGCAAACCAAAGTGAGGTACAGCAAAACTGAGAAAATACGATTACTGGAAGGATTAATTTAGCGTGTTTCAAATGCTGTTTATCAATGGATCCTTGGATGGCTTTATGGAAACATTTTACCTTGACACCAAATCCACTCCTTCTCTAACTTCTACAGCCCAGGTTTCAAGTTTCTTCAAAAGCCGATTACTTAAGTCCGGCTCTTTGGAATGCAAGTCATTCCGCTCTTGTAAATCCTCAGACAAGTTAAAAAGTTCAATTTTCTCACCTGTTTTATCTTCAATTACCACCAACTTCCAATCTCCACTTCTAATAAAACTTTTATTGCCATAAGCAAAGAAAACATCTCTTTCGGGTAGTTTTTTCTGTTCCAGTAGGTTCTCCTTAATACTAATCCCATCTATGGATGAACTGGGTTCTTTTCCTATAAAATCCAACAAAGTAGGTAGCAGATCCATGGAAAGGATCGTTTGATCATTGACTCCACCTCCTTCAATCTCTTTAGGGAAACTGAAGATCGCAGGAACCCTACTTCCACCATCATAAGCACCGCCCTTAAACCCCCTCAACCCTCCATTGTTTCCATAATGATTGGCCCCATTGTCAGAAATAAATACGATAATGGTGTTTTCATACTGTCCGGTTTCTTTTAGGGATTGAATTATTTTCCCAACACCTTCATCCATCACCTCCACCATTTCTTTATAAATAGACGCTATACTGTCTTGAATTACCTCTTGGGTACCTGCTGTTCCAACCTCTCTCAAAACTTTATCAATACGCCTTTGGTAAGGGGAGTGGGGTGCTTCATGTGGCAGGTAAAGAAAAAAAGGGCTTCCTCCCTCGTCCGGATTGTTATCTTGGATATACTTTACCGCATATTCAGAAATTAGATCCGTGGTATAGCCTTCTTCATTTTCAATTTCAGCACCTTCCCACCAGTCAAGATACCCTTCCTGGTCAATGTGCCCATGATAATCAACATTTCCACTAACAAACCCGACAAATTCATCAAATCCTTGAAGTGTAGGGTTGAAAGCTTTGTCATACCCTAAGTGCCATTTACCAAACATGCCTGTATTGTAACCATGCTGTTTCAACTCCTCTGCCAAAGTAACTTCATTTAAAGAAAGTCCTACCTCCCTATGACTTTTGGCCGTTACCACCCCTTCCACTCCCGTCCGCTGCTGGTACTTCCCAGTCATTAAGGCTGCTCGAGTGGGACTACAAACCGAGCCATTGGAATGATAATCCGTAAACAAAATCCCATTGGAGGCCAACAAATCGAAATTTGGCGTATGAATGAACTCATTCCCATAACAGGAGATGTCTCCATAACCTAAATCATCGGCCATTATTAACAGGATATTTGGCTGCATTGGCAAATTCTCTTTATCACCACTACATGATACCATCCAAGCACTTACCAACAAAAGGAATAGGTTATTTTTCATCTTATAAAGGTATGTTAAATTTGAGCAATTAAGGTTTGCCGAAAAAGGGGATATATGATCGGACCCCAAAAGAATTGTCCTTGAATAAAAATCCAACGCTAACCGGAACACCGACCAATGGACCAATCTTCAATACCCTAGCTAAGTTATGAATAGAAAAAACATTTCCTCCTTTTTGAAAATATTCAGTAATAGAATTCCCTATATATAACTTGCCTTCGCAGTTTTACTAAGATTATAACGCTGCTCAGCCCCTAAACTGCTAATACTAGCGATTATAGGGGCTGAGCATTTCCGAAAGTAAAAAGCATCTACTGATCAATAAAGCCTACCACCTCATAGGCCCTGGTCCCATCAATTTGAATTTTTTCATAAAGCACATTGGAAAATTCATAGTAGGTATAACCATCTATGGTGACCTTTTCATGGTCTTTGGGTAATTCATAAATTATTGTTCCAACTTCAGGCGCTACAACTTCATAGGCATTGTCTATCTGAATGTAAAAGATCCCATTGAACCAAAAATAATTTCTTTGCGGGTGTTTAACCCTAATATAACCTATCGGCAGGGTTTTTATACGAAACCATTTTTTAGGAGCAATAGCTATATACCTCCCCCCTGAATAAGTATAGAATTTATTATTGGCATAATAGTAATGAATACCTTTGTGCTTAATAACAGTTCTATCGGGCAAAGTTCTAACGGTAATTACCTTTTTATTGGGTTTTTTGTATACCACTTTTTTGCTTGGAGCCCTTCTATTTTCTTTATTTATGACAACAACTTTTTTTGATTCTCTAGATTTTTGAGCTGTGGCCATTTCGGGAATGGAGACAGAAAGAAGAAATATTAAAAGGCTGGAAATTTTAATTATATTTTTCATAATCTTAAAATTTTGACCCCGTATATGCAATCGTTTTTTTTTGGTAATCAGCCTAGCGTATTCTCAAAGGCAGCAATTCCAAAAGGCAATAAAAAAACCATTGCTTTTCTCGGTGTTAAACATATCCTTTTGACAGCTATTAGAGGGGATGGTTTAATGGGAATAAAAAAAACCTAACTGTCTTATCAAGAAAAGAAAGTAAAATAGGTGCGGTATATGAAAAAACTAACCAACAATGGAAGCATTCCAAGGCTGTCATTTGTAAATAAAAGACAATTAAAATCAATTAACTTTTATCCACCTTAATTTATACCATTTGTTGCGAGTGATAAACTGAATGAAATAACTCCCGGGAGGAAGGCCTTTCAATTCCTCCTCTAACTTAATCTTCCCAAACGAATCTAAGATATTTCCTTCTAAAAACAACAAACCTCCTGAATTCCACACCCTATAAGTGAAATCCCGATGATCCTGTAAGTCGAATAACTCCAAATGAACTTCACCACCTGTGTATGGCATGGGATAAATCCGTGGCTCTTGGTAGAGGAATCTGGGATTATCTACTCTCACAACCGGACTGAAGCTTAACTCTCCTTCTTCATCTTCTGCTTTGACCTGATAATACCAATAGGGTTGATCAAAAGTTAGAAAACCATCTTTAAACCTCACTTTTTCTCCATAATCCTGACTCGATATTACTTCTATTGGAAAAAACTCCATGCTTTGACCATCAGCTCTTAAAACAGTATAGACTGCAGGCAATTTGGTGTCATTCAGCCAAGCTATTTCTACCCCACTCCCTTTAAGCATGGCTTCAAATTCCAACCATTCCAAAGGCAATACACTTAATTCATTGATACTTGCAATAGCAAAGGCATTGTTCGACATTTCCTCCAAAGCCACCGTCCTTCCTGCCCATAATTTACCGGAGCGTTCACTCGCAGGTAAATGCAAGCCTGCTGCTGCCGCTCCATTCCCTGTCAACCTCAAATGATCAACATCTTGAATACCCAGATCATCTGACAAAACCCAGAGGTTGATCGTTGAAGAAGGTCCGGCCACAGCTGTTATTTCAAAATAACTGTCTAACTCGTAAACAATTCTTGTCCCATCTACATCACTAAAGCCGGGGTCATAGGTAACGCCGGGATTATTAAAATAACGAATACTAATACCATTCCCCTGTTCGGGAAGGTTTCCGTCCAATAATAAATGTCGCGGAAACCCTAGTTCATTGTCAAAAAATGGAAATAAGGCATTTTCTTGATCCGGAGATTCGGGAAGATTGTGATAAATTATTTCCGCCAAATTATGCCAATTCCCGCTACTGTAATTGTAGCTTCCTGAGGTCCCAAAATCCAATAAAAGCGAATTGTTTAAAAAATTTATATCTCCGGCGAGTTGCTCAAAGTTTTGAAGAATACTTAGATCATATTCAATAATTAGCATCCCGGAACCTTTATTCACATCCAGTTCAGCCAGTTCAAAAGATGGAATGGATAGCTGCTGGTCAGTAATTCCCTCAACAATCAGGCGGGTTGAGGTGCCGTTGACCATTCCTCCGTCCAAATACACTATGTCTCCTATTACCTTTAATAGTGGTGGCAATACCTTCTCGGCATTACCTGAAAAATACAAATGCTTGTAAACAAAGTCATGCTCAGATGCTGTCATGCTACTTTCTATAAAGCCTTGGGAACTCCCTTCTCCATTATAGATTATATTACCATCCAATTGCACGCTTACCGCATCAATTATGGGTTGCTCTCCCGAAAGCACCAGATTCCCGCCTTCCTCAAGTACAAAAGAACTCGCAGGCCTGCTTTCGGACCTGCGTATAATTTGATTGAAGGCCTTGGTCCCCTCAGAAATTAATGTGGCTCCTGACAATATCCTAAAATCCCCATAATCTTCAGCTCCAAACCCCTCTTGGGTATTGAATGAAAAAGTTGAAGTATAGAATGGAGTCTGTTCCTCGTTGAGGGTTTGCCTTACGGTACCACTTTCTACCACAAAGCTATTCGCTTTAAAAGCCGCATTAACTAGCAGGGTATCTTCCGCATCAGGGGCAAATACTACGCCAAACCGACTGTTTAAATTGCTGGCACTCCATGAATTCCGATCAACAATGGTTCGGCTATTGCCTTTAAAAACGAGGGTTCCTGTTTCCGGATAAATCCAATCTGTAATTCCTGATGTAGCATTATAATACTCAAAAATGCCGGCTTCCTCTGTTATGCTATGCAACTGCCCATAAATCCATAATTCGTAGGTTTGTAAATTAAGCTTTTTACCGGGGTTACTAGGTTCAATAGATTCAGCAAAAAGATATAAACTACCTACCTCTTCTGATTGGGTTAATCTCACTTCTTGTCTCTGCCCAATAAACACCCTGCTGAGCCGGTCCGGATAATTTGTCGCCGGTATCCACTCTGTTCCATTGTATTGTTCCCAAGTATTGGGATCGTCCCAATCTCCCACCCCATCTTCAGATAAATTGCTTCTAAAACAGTTGCTATCAAGGGGGATGGCAGCTAAGGAAGGAAAACTTAAGAATGAAAATAGCGTAGCAAGGATAATGGTTGTTACAAACCGTTTAGGATAATTAGAAATCGCTATTTTATAAAAAATATCCATAACAAAAATGAATAATTAATTAAAATAGTGAATTTATATAATTATTCAAAATATATAATTCAAATAAACTTATATAAACTTCTTTTATATCGCCTTGAACCGTAAAAACAAACGAATCAGTAATCCTTTTATTTAAAGAAAACGGATATCAGGATAACTCAAATATTACTTTAAATTTGTGAGGTAATCTGACATTTCCCTCATACTGCATTTAATATTATGCCATTAGAAATTCTCAAGCACAACTTCCGCAAAACACTCTATTTGGGTATCTTTTTATTTCTAGCTTTTTTTACCACAGTGCCGGCATCTGCTGCGACGTACAAAATTAGCCTGCTTACCTGTGACCCCGGAGATGAGTTGTACTCCACATTTGGCCACAGTGCCATTCGGATTGTAGAATTAGAAAGTGGACAGGATCTGGTTTTCAATTATGGAACCTTCGATTTTAACACGCCATTTTTCTATATTAAGTTTATTCGTCGCACCTTAGATTACCAATTGTCTTTGACTACCACAGCCAATTTTTTGAGGGAATACAATTATTTCAAACGAAATGTCAGGGAGCAGGAATTGAACCTCTCCCCTGAGCAAAGCCAGGCAATTGTGGCTTTTCTGCAAAACAACTACCAGCCTGAAAACAGGAAATACAGGTATGATTTCTTCTTTGACAATTGTGCGACCAGAATTACCGACATGATAGAAAGTGTTTTGGGCCAATCATTAAAATGGAATTACCCTGCTGAATCGGATGAAAAGACTTTTAGGAATTTAATTGATGAGTATGTTTACCCGCTTCCATGGTCCGATTTAGGCATAGATCTTGCTCTGGGTGCAGTGATTGACAGGGAAGCTACTGAGGCTGAAAAAGCCTTTCTTCCGGATTATTTGGAAGCATCATTCGGAAGGGCTACAATCATAGGAGATGGACCGGAAAGGCCATTGGTGAGCCGGACCAACACCATTTATGACTTCCCAAAAACAGCAGATAATCAGGTTAATTTATTTAATCCTTATGTGGTTTTTTGGGTATTTGCGATCCTTGTTGGTATTTTAACCTTTATTGGTTTTAAGAAAAAACGTTTGTTCAAAGGTTTTGACATCAGCCTCTTCACCATTTTGGGATTGTTGGGAGTATTACTTGTATTTCTCTGGTTTTTCACTGCGCATTCTCAAACCAAAAACAATTGGAACCTCTTTTGGGCGTTTCCGGGTCATTTGTATATCAGCTATTTATTGATCAAAAAACCCAATAAAGCGATTTTGAAAAAACTACTGTTAGCCGCAATGATTTTAGCCGATTTGGCTTTGGTGATTTGGTTATTAGGCTTTCAATCATTCCATCCCAGCATTCTACCATTATTGTTGATCGTTATTCTTAGGACAAATTTCTTATATTATAACATTGACCGGTTCAGCTATTTTAGGAAAAGAAACTAAATCATCAAACTATTCAATACCAATCAAGCGTTGTAGGTATATAATTAATAAAAACAGATGAGCTTCAATATTATTTCAGATTATGTCCCAACGGGTGACCAGCCTAAAGCCATCAAAAGCCTAGTAGAAGGCATCAATTCTGCCGAACCCTCTCAAGTGCTGTTGGGAGTAACCGGCTCAGGAAAGACCTTTACCGTAGCCAATGTGGTGCAGGAGGTACAAAAACCCACATTGGTACTGAGTCATAACAAGACATTAGCCGCACAATTGTATGGAGAATTTAAACAGTTTTTCCCCAACAATTCAGTAGAGTATTTTATCAGTTATTATGACTACTACCAGCCGGAGGCATTTATCCCCACCAGTAGTACCTATATAGAAAAAGACCTTTCGATAAATGAAGAAATTGAAAAGCTAAGGCTTTCAGCAACTTCTGCCCTTCTATCGGGTAGACGAGATGTGATCGTTGTAGCTTCAGTTTCCTGTATTTACGGTATAGGAAACCCTGATGAATTTGGTAAAAATGTCATAAGAGTTCAAGAAGGGGACAGAATTCCCAGAAACCAATTCCTGTTCAAATTGGTGGAAGTTCTTTACAGCAGGACCTCAGGTGAGTTTACCAGAGGGACTTTTAGAGTTAAAGGGGATACGGTAGATATTTTTGTGGCCTACGGAGATTTTGCCTATCGGATCTTTTTCTGGGGAGATGAAATAGAAGCCATTCAGCGAGTAGATCCTGTAACTGGGAAAAAACTATCTGACGAAAAAATCATTAGCATTTTCCCGGCTAATTTGTTTGTCACCGGAAGGGATGTGATAGACACCGCTATTCATGAAATTCAAGATGATTTGGTTGCTCAAGTGGCGGCCTTTGAACGGGACATGAAACTGATGGAAGCCAAAAGGCTTAAAGAAAGAACAGAATTTGACTTGGAGATGATTCGGGAGTTGGGTTATTGTTCTGGCGTGGAGAATTATTCTAGATATTTTGATAGGAGACTGCCAGGAACTCGTCCTTTCTGCCTGCTAGATTATTTTCCTGATGATTTCTTGATGGTAATTGATGAGAGCCATGTCACCTTACCTCAAGTAAGGGCCATGTGGGGTGGGGACCGATCACGTAAGACCAACCTGGTAGATTATGGTTTCCGACTTCCATCAGCTTTAGACAACCGGCCTTTAAAATTTGATGAATTTGAATCCCTTACCAATCAAGTCATTTATGTGAGTGCTACCCCGGGGGATTATGAGCTCAACAAGTCTGAGGGAGTGGTGATAGAGCAAATTATTCGTCCAACGGGCCTTCTTGACCCCATTATTGAAGTTAGACCTAGTGCTGACCAGATCGATGACTTGTTGGATGAAATCGACCAAACGATAAAAAATGGTTTCAGGGTATTGGTGACCACCCTTACCAAGAGGATGGCCGAGGAGTTGGACAAGTATTTGGCCAAGGTGGGTGTAAAATCCCGCTATATCCACTCTGAGGTAAAACCTTTGGATAGGGTAGAAATACTAAGGGAGCTTAGGCTGGGCGTTTTCGATGTATTGGTGGGTGTAAATTTATTGAGGGAAGGCTTAGATTTACCTGAAGTGGCCTTGGTCGCCATTTTAGATGCTGACAAAGAAGGCTTTTTAAGAAATGAAAGGAGTCTGGTTCAAACCATTGGCCGAGCGGCAAGGAATGCCGACGGGAAAGTTATCATGTACGCGGATAAAACCACGGAAAGCATGCGATTATCCATTGATGAAACCAACAGAAGGAGAGCAAAGCAACATGCTTATAATGAAGCCAATGGCATTACTCCAAAAACCGTCATTAAGTCACATGACAGGATTATGGGACAAACCAAAGTTGCTGACAGTAAGCGAAACGCCAAAGTATATGTGGAAAATAATCCGGAAGAGATGGATGTCGCCGCAGATCCGGTGATTCAATATTTGAGTAGGGAAAAGCTCGAAAAACTAATCACCCAAACTCAAAAAAGAATGGAAGCTGCTGCAAAGGAATTGAACTTTATGGAAGCTGCCAGGTTACGGGATGAATGGATGGGACTGAAGAAAAGACTGGAAACTATTAACCTTGGTAAATAAATGAAAATAATTAAATGCATTGTCCTAATTGCAGGAGTGTTAGTAATCAATACTGGGGGACTAAAAGCGCAGCAAGCAGGTGGTAGTTTTTTGGTTAGCATGGGAGTTGATTTAATAAGGACTGATTTGAATAAGGTATTAGAAAGGGCACAGTTTGGTGCTGAGGTCAATTATTTCTACTTGCACCAATTGTCTTTTTCCGGAGGTTATGAATACAATATCAACCATCCCAATCAGGTAACTGCCGGCTTAAGGTATTACCCTTTAGAGCCTGTATTTCTCCGTGCTCGAGCACTGCTAGGAAATGGAGCAGATTTTGGCCTTGGAGCGGGGTATACCTATAATTTAAGCTATAGGATGCGACTGGAAGGAATGACAGATTATTATGTTCAACGAAAAGCAATTGGCATTAGGGTTGGACTTGCAGTATTAATCAAATAAACAAAAAATGACCACCATACAGGACATCACAAAACTAGCTCAAAAAGGAGAAGGCCTGCATGTAGAATTCAAAAAGAAAGCAGCTCATCCGGAAAAGATCGTTAAAGAAATCATAGCGATGGCGAATACGGACGGAGGTCATCTATTGCTTGGTGTTGACGATGATGGAACCGTAAGTGGTCAACGGCACATTGAGGAAGAAGTATATGCAATGGACAAGGCCATCAAAGAATTGATTCATCCTCCTATACAGCTTACCTGCACCGTGAAGGCGCTCAACCAAAAAAAAGGTGTAGCTATTTACAAAATAGAAAAAAGTGCTTCAGCCCCCCATTATTTGCGCGAAGGAAAAAAGAAAAAAGCCTATGTCAGAGTAGCTGACAGAAGCATTCAAGCCAGCAGGGAAATGTGGGAAATTATGAAAAGGAAAAACAATTCGAACAATGTTATTTTCAAGTATGGAAAAAAAGAAGAGCTTTTGATGAAGGCCTTGGCCAATCAACCCTACATCACCTTAAAAGAATTTATGAACATGGCTAGGATTCCTGTTTATATTGCCTCTAAAACACTAGTAAAATTAGTTGTAGCCAATGTTTTGGAGGTAATGCCACAAGAATCAGGGGACAGGTTTAAAACTAAAGCTCATCTTTAGTTTTAAACTGTTCCAATATTTCCCATACAAGATCCGATTCAAAGCCTCTAAATATCAAAAATCGTCCAACTTTAGATTTCTTTTTATACAAATCGCTCTCATGGGTGAGCTTCCACTTCCTTTCTGCTAGGTGAAGCAAGGTATCATGGTATTCTTCAGGCTGCAATAATTCAAGTCCTTGCTGAACCAATTGGTCCGAGATCCCTCTCATTTTGAGTTCTTGTCGAATCCTCACCCTTCCCCAACGTTTCAAATTAAACCTCCCTTTAACGAAACTTCTCACAAAGCGCTGCTCATTGATGAAATCCTGCTCGATCAAATTTTGTAGAATTTTTTCTTTTTCATCTTCCTCTAAATCGATTTCATCCAGTTTGGTCACAACTTCAGAAATAGCTCGCTCCTGGTAGGCGCAATAAGCAGCTATTTTTTTTAAAGCTTTTGAATAGCTATTGTTCTTTTTTGAACCTGAAACCGAATTTCCTTTTTCTGGAACTGACATTTTACGTAATTTTAGCTTTTGGTATATTAACGGGATAATCCTGACCAAATATATAAATCTAAATAGAAATATCATGCGAAAAAAAATTGTTGCAGGAAACTGGAAAATGAACTGCTTACTTGAAGAAGGCCAAAAACTTACTTCTGAAATAGTAAACATGATAAAAGATGAGCCAATTAAGGACGTCAAAGTAATATTGAACCCTCCATTTGTACATTTATATGGCGTTAAAAAACTTATCGCAGGAGTGGACAGCATTGCTCTTGGTGCTCAAAATTGCTCAGACAAAGAGGCCGGTGCCTATACTGGAGAAACATCCGCAGCCATGTTGGGTTCATTTGGTGCTGAATATGTTATCATTGGCCACAGCGAAAGAAGATCAATGTTTAACGAAAGCAATGAATTGTTGACAGAAAAAACAAAGCAAGCACTTTCAAATAACTTAACACCAATTTTCTGCTGTGGAGAGCCTTTGGAAATCAGAGAAGCAGGTACACATGAAGACTATGTAAAAGCACAGCTTACCGAAAGTTTATTTGGGTTTAGTGAAGATGAAATAAAAAAATTAGTCATTGCCTACGAACCAATTTGGGCAATTGGAACAGGTAAAACCGCTTCATCTGAGCAGGCGCAAGACATGCATGCTGCTATCCGCAAGCATCTTTCTTCCAAATATGGAGAAGCTGTGGCTGAAGAAATTTCTATTTTATATGGTGGAAGCTGTAAACCCAGCAATGCAAAAGAAATTTTTTCTAAAGCAGATGTGGATGGAGGATTAATAGGCGGTGCTTCATTAAAATCCCGAGATTTTGTTGACATAGCAAAATCCTTCTAAGTACCAATCTTTATTCAAACTCCGATTATGCAATAGGGTTGATGAT
Organism: Cyclobacterium sediminis; assembly: GCF_054781075.1. NCBI lineage: Bacteria > Pseudomonadati > Bacteroidota > Cytophagia > Cytophagales > Cyclobacteriaceae > Cyclobacterium > Cyclobacterium sediminis. The sequence goes on from NZ_BAAGVC010000011.1 coordinate 280,861, forward strand.
GCCTATACTGAGTTTTCTCAGGTAGGTTTACAATCGTAAAAAATCAGACTGTTTGGAGATTTTAGCATAGCATTGCTATGGTGAAACCCCCAAACAGTACCTATTAACCTGACTTTAAACACCTTCCGTTTGTTATTGTAGTTCTAGTGCATAATTTAAGTAAAGAGAAATTGCCCAGACATTGGTTTGTCAGGGCATTTTTATATTTTTCAAATTAAAAAAATCCAAGCAATGGAATACCTGGAATTTAAAATCAGCTGTAAGGAAGAGTATCGGGAAATTTTAATGGCAGAATTGGCAAATATAGGTTTTGATTCCTTTTTGGAAACAAATAAAGGGTTTGACGCCTATATACCACAAGAAGACCAGGAAGAGGAAGTGTGGCAGGAGGTCATTTCTAGGTATCAGGAGGAAGCAGCAATTAAAATTGAAGCAGGTATTCTTGCCAAAATTAACTGGAATGAAGCTTGGGAAAAGAACTATGATCCAATAGCTGTAGCAGACAAGGTATACGTGCGAGCTACTTTTCACCCATCCAAATCAAGGGAATTCAAAAATGAGATTGTAATCAACCCAAAAATGTCTTTTGGAACAGGCCATCATTCCACCACCTACCTGATGTTGGAATGGCAAAATGAAATCAAACATACAGGTAAAGTGGTAATGGATGCCGGTTCAGGCACAGGCATTTTGGCGATCATGGCAATGAAGCTAGGTGCAAAACGGGTTACAGCATTTGATATTGATGAATGGAGCGTGGAAAATGGAAAAGAAAACTTTGAAATCAATGGTTTTGACTCACTTGAAATGCAAACCGGGAACATCAGTTCTGTAAGGACCGAAGAAGCCTATCACCTGATTCTTGCCAATATAAACAAGAATGTACTATTAGATGAAATGGAAGCCTATGCCAAACACCTATTGGCCGGAGGGCAATTGCTATTAAGTGGGTTTTATGAATCAGACATTACTGACATTAGTGAAAAAGCCAAAAATTATGGCTTGAGCCTTGTAGGTAAAAAAGTACGAAATAAATGGACTTCAGTGCTGTTTAAAAAGGAGGGGGTGAAAAGCTGAAGGCAAGCAGCTCATTTACAATATTCCTTAAACCTTGATTATTTCTCAGGTTTCTATAAAGACAATGTAAATACATGTAGAAGAGGATATTCGGAGAGTTTAGCATAGCGTTCTGTTTGGTTAAATCTATCTACGCTCAGAAGGAAACTAAGCAGCAGAGAACCGACTACTATTAAGTAATATAAACAACTAATCGGTTACCAATTGAGGATAAAAACACTGATCCCCTTACAATTTCCTAGGGGAAAACATTTGCAAGGGGATCAGGAACAGGATTAATATTTACCTTATTCTCGAGTAATAAATCTTCAATTTCATCTGATCTTTATCCACGACAAATTCTTTTAGCGATCGTTTGAAAGCATCAAAAGTCACCACCCCACTTTCAGTATTGGGCGTATTTGGGTACAAAAACAAATCTGTCTTAACCAGACCCGAACGATACATGGCATCCACATATGAAGTGATCTGATTGGAATACACTCGCGTTTCAGTATTGAATGCCAAGCCATTTTGGTTGGAGGTGAAAGGAACAACATTCCCATCTTGGTCTAAGCCTGTTTGGGTATTATTTTCTCCTTGTACTGCCACCTTAACTCCATCAAACCTTCTATAATACTCACCACCTTCAGCAAAGTACATGACAAGCGCCCCGTAAGGATTTTTCCCTTCAGGGTATTCATCCACAGGACCTACTTCAAGCAATATTTGGTTAAAGGTGACATTTTCAAGAGTGTCCAAAAACTCATGTAAAGGACTCATGTCGAGTTTTGTCAACATACCCAATCCTGCTTTCACTCCCACTTTATCACCGGCTATATCATAGGCCACGTTGGTATCTGTAATTACTTCAGTAGGGGTTCCCTGAGGATCGTTTATCACTTGATTAAAGTGTCTGGACTGTATGGTATTAATGGGATAAGCTGTTGAAACAGTATCGTCTTCATAGTGGTAATACATGGTAATACCAGTTCCACTCCCAATGGCCAAAGAAATGGATGTATTTTGGGAAGGATCACCTTTGATAACTATACCGGGAAAGTATTCCCTAAAAGCAAATATATTATCAAATACAGGGTCCTGAGAGGTAAGCTTTCCAAATAGTTCTGCAGCGAAATCCTCCTTGAGATCCATGCTTACCTTATTGACCGTGTCAGGAGTCAATAGGAAAGAGCCTTCGGCCAAAATTTCCTCCTCATCAAAATCGAGTGAATTGAAGCTATAGTAGGTAGTATCCTCGATGGCCTCTAAAAGTCGATGAACCCTAAAATCTTTAGCTTCATCAAAATCTTCACCTATAAGGTCAACAATGTTAAAGTCAAATATGGCGGAATCAAATATGGCATTGTCTTCCGGCAAAACTCCATTGGGATTAAAGGACAATCTACTGTAACCAATTGATTCCGAAGTACCAAAAAGATCGCTATGATCCCCACCTACCACTAACCTACTCTGATTTGTTGTATTGAAAGAATCTTCCAACACCATAAAAGAAGAAAGGGGTATTTCTTCATAGAAAACCCCTATCTGGTTGGAGCCGGGATCCAGTACCAATCCAATTTCGGATGGGTCTGAACAAGCTCCTGCGAAAATAACAATTGAGCACAGGGCCCCGAGGAATTTAACCTGCAAGGTCTGTATAGATATTGTAATAGCTTTCAAAAAGCTCGTCTTGTTCATCACTATTAATTTCAAACTGTTTGTCTTTAGAAGATTCTTGAATCATGGCAGTCAGGCTCTCGGAAATATCCTCTCCTTTAACGACAACATCAGCATACTCCATCCCCAATTTCAAAAACCCTTCATAGTCTTTGGACTTCAATGGAGCCAGAAGCTGGTCGTCAATATCCACCATTTTTATCTTTTCGAATAAATCGTCCCCAAATTTATGACTAAATCCGTTATTATAAATAGCATATACGGATTTTGTTTCTTTGAAAAGGGGCTCATTCTTATAAGTTGTCTTCAGGTACAAAGGAATAAGGCTTGTCATCCAGTCATTACAGTGAACCACGTCGGGTGCCCAACCTAACTTTTTAACGGTCTCTAGCACTCCTTTGCAGAAGAAAATGGCTCTTTCGTCATTGTCTTCATAAAATTTATCCTGTTTGTCAAAGAAAACGCTTTTTCTCTGAAAATAGTCTTCGTTGTCAATAAAATATACTTGCAATTTAGCATTTGGAATTGAAGCAACTTTAATTATCAGGGGTTTCTCTTCTTCGCCTACGGATATATTGATACCTGAAAGTCTTACAACCTCATGCAACCTATTCTTTCTCTCATTAATCAACCCAAATCTTGGAACCAAAATTCGAATTTCCATTCCTTTTTCTTGCATTGCTTGAGGTAGTGCTCTCACAAAATTAGCGACCTCTGAAGTTTGAAGAAATGGATTAATTTCGCTTGCTACGTAAAGGATACGAAGTTTAGACATATCGTGTGTGTTTTATTAAGGGATATAACGGGACTACAAATTTACAAAAAAATCGCCAATTCCCATTGTTTTTATTCAGAATAATATACTTTTGCACCTATTTTCCTATTCCACTTCAAAACGAGCTTTGGAAATACTCAAAACGATATCTTCTGTAAAACAGCATTTAAGGACCTTAAAAACCCAAAATAGGGCCGTTGGATTGGTGCCTACTATGGGAGCATTGCATCAAGGACATTTGGAATTGATACGGCAATCGAAAAAACAAACAGACATCACATTTGTATCCATTTTTGTCAATCCTATTCAGTTTAACAACCCAGAAGATCTTCAAAAATACCCCAGAACTTTATCCTCCGATTTGGAAATATTAGCCAATGAAGGTGTTGACATGGTATTTACTCCTTCTGAAAGCGAAATGTATCCCCATGCAGTAATGATGGAATTTGATTTTGGTTCCATGGAACAAGTATTGGAAGGCCGTTTTCGCCCGGGACATTTCAATGGAGTGGCTATAGTCGTTTCTAAACTGTTCCATATTTTGCAGCCGGATATTTCGTTTTTCGGGCAAAAAGACATTCAGCAAGTTGCTGTGATTCAAAGAATGGTCAACGATCTCTCCTATCCTATAAAAATCGAAGTGGTCCCCACCATGAGAGAGGCAGATGGACTGGCCATGTCTTCGAGAAACCAAAGGTTAAGTAAAGAGGGAAGGGCCTTGGCTTCAATTCTCTATAAGGTTTTATCCAAATGTAAAGATGAACTTTTAAGGGGTGAGCAATGGTTACACATAAAAAATAAGGTCATTCAGGAAATGCTTGAACCACTTGATATAAAATCAGAGTATTTAGAACTCGTAGAACTAAGTAGTTTTTCTCCTGTCAATAATCTAACACCAGAAAAGCCATATGCTGTTTGTATAGCGGCACATATTGAAGAGGTACGATTAATAGACAACATCATTATACGTACTGACCATATATAACTAATGACATGCAAATTCAGTTATTAAAATCAAAAATCCACAGGGTAAAAATTACCCAAGCAGAACTACATTATGTTGGTTCTATCACCATTGATGAAACATTAATGGAGGCAGCGAATATAATTGAAAACGAAAAAGTTCAAATTGTAAACATCAACAATGGCGAACGCCTGGAAACTTATGTAATCAAAGGAGAGCGGGATTCGGGACAGATTTGTCTAAACGGACCGGCCGCAAGAAAAGCGCAGGTAGGAGATGTAATCATCATTATTTCCTATGCAACGATGGATTTTGAAGCAGCAAAAAAATACAAACCAACCATTGTTTTCCCGGATGACCAAAACAAATTGATTTGAGCAATAAGTTAAAAAACGGTTTACGCGTAACCGTTTCTTTGGTGGTTGCACTTTTGATTTTCTATTTCCTTTATAAGGATATAGAAAGCGAAGTATTTTTGGAAGCCCTCAAAGGCACCAACATTTTTTTGTTTGCCACTGCAATGTTTATTGGATTAATTGGTTTCTGGTTAAGGGCATGGAGATGGAAAAGGCTAATTGCCACCAACGAAACCATTTCATTGAAGACAAGTCCAATTTTTTGGTCCTTGATGTTTGGCAATGTGGTCAACCTAATCTTTCCAAGAGCAGGTGAGGTGGCCAGATGTGGGGCGGTTAGAAAAAACTACCCCATAGATTTTGGGAAAATTTTCGGCACTGTTGTTTTAGAAAGAACAATAGATATGCTCTTTATGCTATTGATGATGGCTTTGGCCTTTATTTTTGAAGGGAGGATATTTTTAAAAATTCTGAAAAAATTGGTTTCCATTTCTGCACTCAAAAACCTGGTCTCAGACTACCTCTTTTTGGCCATCTTACTTTTTTTAGGCACAATGGCCCTGGCTTTTGTCCTCTATCAACAATTTAAAAAAACTGCCTTTATAGGTAAACTCATCCAGTTTATCAGACATTTTGTCAGTGGGCTAAAAACCCTTTTTCAAATGGAAAACAAAGTCGGGTTTTGGCTAGCCACATTCTTAATTTGGATCATTTACTTTTTAATGATGTACTGGATGGCCTTATCAGTACCTTCAACAAGCTCATTGTCAGCTACTTCTATCTTAATGGTACTGGTAATGGGAAGCATAGGTATGATCGCACCTGTTCAGGGAGGCATAGGTACATTTCACGCCATGGTGGCTTTCATTTTGTTATTCTATGGTATACCTGAAACTCAGGGCAAGGTATTTGCGATGTTGGCTCATACCTCTCAAATGATAATTGTTTTAATTTTCGGAGGAATTAGTTTTCTTTACCTTTTTAGAAAAAAGCAAGAAACATTATAAAAGTAAAAACGTAATAGAAGGAAAATAAGCAATATAAAAAATGGGAATCATATTAATAGTAGTTGTATTCGCAATTCTCGGTTATGTGGTAAGTAACAAGCTGAAGAATAAGTTTAAGAAATACTCACAGGTTTCTTTGAAAGCAAATCTTTCCGGTAAAGAAATTGCAGAACTCATGTTGGCGGATCACAATATCCACAACGTTTCTGTAAATTGTGTGGAAGGACAACTTTCTGACCATTATAATCCAATGAATAAAACCGTAAACTTAAGTACGGATGTTTACTATGGACGAAATGCCGCCGCAACAGCTGTAGCCGCCCACGAATGTGGTCACGCTGTTCAACATGCCAGTTCTTACGCTTGGTTAAAACTGAGGTCAGCGCTAGTACCTATTCAAAATATAAGTGGTAAAATATTGAACGTAGTGTTGATCGCCTCTCTTTTTGGAGGAATAGCCTTGTTTGGCTTGCCGTATGAGGCTGTTGGTGTGGTGGTAGTAGGCGCTTATAGTATGCTTACTTTGTTCAGTGTAATCACTTTACCGGTGGAATTTGACGCAAGCAACCGAGCACTTGCCTGGGTCAAGCAACGCAATATCGTGACACCTGAAGAGTACGGAATGTCCAAAGATGCATTGAAATGGGCTGCGATGACTTATGTGGTTGCCGCTTTGGCTTCTATGGCCACACTAGCCTATTATATGTTTATCTTTTTTGGAAATAGAGATTAATAAACTAAAATTTATTTAAATTTTTAAAGGGGCAGCGTTGCCCCTTTTTTATTTTTTGAGTATAACTATATAAGAGAAAAGGGTTTGTGAATAATTCGCCTTGTAAAAAAGTGAAATTACTACTAATAAAGGTTTACTATTTGTTTATAGGTAATTGTCAAAACATTTAGCAAAACGCTCCTGTGAACAGGTCTTAAACTACTAGAGGTCAGGGAAAGGCATTCAATTAACCTTTTGGGAATTAGTTTCTTTTTCTCCTAATGAATGGATTTGTAACTAGAAAAATTCAGGAATATGGATTTCAAACTAAATGAGGAACAGCAGGCCATCAAAGAAGCTGCTTCGGCTTTTGCTAAAACAGAACTATTACCGGAAGTCATAGAAAGAGACATTAAGTGCAAATTCCCGAAAGCACTGGTAACAAAGATGGCAGACATGGGGTTTATGGGCATGATGGTTTCCCCAACCTATGGAGGAGGTGGTATGGACACCCTGTCTTATGTAATTGTTCTGGAGGAAATCGCCAAAATAGATGCCTCTGCAGCTGTGATCATGTCTGTTAATAATTCTCTTGTTTGTTGGGGTTTGGAAAAATATGGAACTGAAGCTCAGAAAAAGAAATACTTAAACCCACTGGCTTCCGGAAAATCCTTAGGTGCTTTTGCTTTGTCAGAGCCGGAGGCTGGCTCAGATGCCACCTCACAAAAAACCACTGCTGTGGACAAAGGAGACCATTACCTGCTAAATGGGACAAAAAACTGGATCACCAATGGTTATTCTGCTGATTACTATCTGGTCATTGCACAGACCAATAAAGAAAAAGGCCATCAGGGAATATCTGTATTTATTGTAGAAAGAGATTGGGAGGGATTTGAGGTAGGTAAAAAGGAAGACAAACTAGGGATAAGAGCTTCTGACACTTGCTCTTTAATGTTTACTGACCTAAAAATTCCTAAAGAGAACCGAATTGCAGAAGAAGGCTTTGGTTTTAAGTTTGCTATGGAGACATTAAATGGTGGTAGAATTGGTATTGCAGCCCAGGCACTTGGTATAGCAGCGGGCGCCTTAGATTTATCCATCAAATACGCACTGGAAAGAAAAACCTTCGGAAAAACCATCAGTGAGCATCAAGCCATACAGTTCAAATTGGCAGACATGGACACTGAAATTGAAGCCGCCCGATTACTTTGTTACAAAGCAGCCTTTAAAAAAGACAATAATGAAGATTATGTTAGGGCAAGTGCAATTGCCAAATTGTACTCTTCGAAGGCAGCTATGAAAACCACCATTGAAGCCGTTCAAATTCATGGGGGTTATGGCTATGTGCGTGAATACCACGTTGAACGAATGATGAGAGATGCAAAAATAACTCAGATATATGAAGGCACCTCTGAAATTCAGAAAATAATCATATCCAGAAAGCTTTTAAGCTAATTGTAATAGTAGTGAAGAATTAAAAATATATAGTAATTTTCATATCGGAATTTAGTTTATTCTAATTTTTTATTGGAAATTGTCATAATAAATCAGAAAAAAAATATACTTTTACAAAAAATAACTCTAAATGCACTAATCATGGAATATTACAATAAGGTGATAGAGTCGGTTGGAGTAAGGTACGTGAAAGGCAATAACTTCAAAATTGAACGACCTGTAACCATCACCGACTATACAGATTCTGAAAACACAGCCATCCTTCTTCACAGGGGCTCGCTAAATTATGGTGAAGACCAGGAATCTGTAAACGAAGGGGAAATTCTTTTTATTCCAGCAAGCAGGCCTACAAGGGTATCTTTTGGAACCGTTACTAAGAGGAACGAGACCAATAATGATAACTTTTTGGAAAACAAAAAGAAATACCTTCAGACCATAAGCTTCAAAAACATCAAAAATCTGGATGATGATTGTATCACCACGGTTACTTTTGAAGCAAAAGTATTCGATGTTGTTAATTTCTTTAATTCTTTAGGAATACCCGCATTTGTAATAAGATTCAATGACCGAATTGCTTCGATAATTGAAGATGTAGTGAAAGAATCTGAACAAAATACCCCGGGTAAAGAAAGAGTAATCAAGTTGTATACTGAATTGCTTGTAGTAGAATTGGTCCGCCATATTCTTAAAAACAGGTTATTCGTAGAAGAGTTATCTACAAACAGCACCTATTTCAAAGATCCTCGATTGATTGATATGTTCAACTATATCAAAAAGAATATAGGTGGTGACTTATCTAACAAAGTTTTAGCAAAGGTGGCCAATGTTTCTGAAGATTACGTTGGCCAATACTTTAAAATGCTGACAGGAATCAATCCTCAGGATTATATCGAATACCAAAGAATGGAAGCGGCAGTTGAATTATTACGTACAACCAAGAAAAGTATTCGTGACATAGGAAAAGAAGTGGGCTATAAAGACACCGCCTATTTCTGTAGGCGATTTAAGATGATGTATGGCCTTCCTGCAGGAAAAATGAGAAGAAGAGAGTCGCTAATTAACGTTCAGTGACGAATTATAGATTTTAGCATAATGCAAAACCTCAGTGATCAAGCTGGGGTTTTTTTCTGCCCCATTCCCAATAACCAATACATCTGCTCCCGCAGCCCATGCTGCTTTGGCTGCTTCCAGAGATCGAATTCCTCCTCCTACCATCAAGGGACATTCCACTTGTTCACTTACCGCCTTTATCATTTTTTGAGAAACAGGATTCTTTGCACCGGAACCGGCATCAAGGTAAAAGATAGGCAAACCCAAGTACTTGCCTGCCAAAGCCGTGGCTGCTGCAATATCCGGCTTGTTATGAGGGATCGGAATCGTTTGGCTTATGTATTCCACACTGGTACCTACATCACCATTTACCAGCATGTACCCCACAGGCAATATTTCAAGATTACTTTTTGCCAAGGTAGGTGCAGCCAAAACATGCTGACCAATCAATAGCTCCGGGTTTCTTCCGGAAATCAATGATAGAAACAAAATGGCATCGGCTTCCTCAGAAATCTGCATGACACTTCCGGGAAATAATACAATGGGTACATTACTTTTGCTTACTTCCCTTAATCTTCGCAAGCACTGATCTAGCCTTTTGGCATTTACTAAGCTTCCCCCTACAAAAAAAAAGTCAATTGTGAGGCCATGTGAAAGTTGATTCAATAAATCCAGAGAAGGTTGTTTGTCTAGCTTTTCCGGGTCTATCAGCAGTGCCAGGCCTTTCTCCCCTTTAATCTTCTTTTCTATAAGGAGCTCGCGCAGATCATTAATTCGATTCTTCTTCATTACCTACCTGGGCCATAACCACCTCCATTAATTTTGCTTTGCCTACCCCTACTAACATCCAAAATAACCTACTTCTTAAATTCCCTAAAAAGCTATAAGGTTTCTTACCTTTTTTTTTCTTCTTGGCCACTTTTTTCTTACGCTTACCTCCCAATTGATTGACAGTATAAACGGCCAATACCCCTCCTATTATTGCCAAGCCACCAACTTTTAAATACACCTGTGAATCTTGTTTAAAAAGCTGGAGTTGCTTTTCCAAAGTCTGTTCTAATTCTTCTGACTGTTTTAATAATTCCTCTTTCATCATTCTCCTTTTTTACCTTTAAATAAAAAAACATACCTGAAAAGAGAATTTTTGAGTATGCTCTGAAAGCCCCCTGCGTTTCTCAAAAGATACAATAACAGAAATATAAAAGTGTAAATGCCCGTTACCATCAAAAATCCAATGGAACTGCTACCATATAACTCACTGAAGTAAAACGCCAAAGCAATACTTCCAAAGAGTAAAATAAAAGAAGCAGAAATAATCATTAGCACCATAACTGCTACTCTTGCCACAACAGAACTAATTTTATCAGTAATTTCAGCTTTTATGATGTTTACCCTTACTTCTATTAATTTTTTTATCGTTGTAATGATCTCATTCATACAAACTTAGGGGTTGAATTAACAATTTATTAAATGGGATAGTCAAGTTACTATATTTTAAAGCAAAAACCTTGCAGAAAATCCTGCTTCTTGCAGAAAGGATATCTTCTGAGGGTTAGTTTATTCAACTACAAAGAAAAATAAATTCTCCTTAAATAAATATCCACAACTCCAGAACCGAAGCCAAAGCAGAAGTGTTGTAGTGGAATTACAACCTCCTCAAAAATTGCGGATAAAAAAAACTACCATGCAAAAGAAAATGAAAGTTGAAATCTGGAGTGATGTGGTTTGCCCATTTTGCTATATCGGTAAACGTAGATTTGAAAAAGCTCTGGCTAATTTCAGCCAAAAAAATCAGATTGAAGTGATCTATCGAAGTTTTCAGTTAAATCCCGATATTCAAACGGATACCAATAAATCTGTGGAGCAATACCTTGCTGAAAGCAAAGGCGTTACTCTAAGCAAAGCAACTGAAATGACCCAATATGTCACTGATCAGGCAGCATTAGAAGGGCTGGATTTCCAAATGCAGAATGCAGTGGTCGCTAACACTTTCAGGAGCCACAGAATATTACAGCTTGCCTTGACCCAAGGGAAACAACAAGCAATGAAAGAGCGCTTACTTGAGGCTTACTTTATAGAAGGCAAAAACATAGACGACATGGGTATTTTATCCAACTTATCCTCTGAGGTAGGCCTTACAAATGTTGAAGAAATCACAAAAACCGACACCTTCTCTGATGAAGTAAAAAGGGATATATTAGCATCTAAGCAAATGGGGATTCAAGGGGTGCCATTTTTTGTATTCAATCGAAAATATGGTATTAGTGGAGCCCAGGAAACCAAGGTTTTTGCTGAGGCAATCAATCAATCTTTTCTGGAATGGAAGGAAGAAAGCCTCCAATCTCAAGAAGGTATTTAAAACCCAAGCAATGGGTTTTACCAACCGCTGATTCCGTCTTTAGAAGCAGTCTTGATAACAAAGCCTACTTTTATAAGTTATCATTGAATAAATTGGCAATTGGTAACAAAAACCCACTTGAAAACAGTGGAAATATTATTAATGAATGGATAAAAAGGTAATTATAATAGGGGCAGGCATAGCAGGTTTGGCAGCTTCAATTCGATTAACCGTAAAGGGGTATCAAGTAAAGGTTTTTGAGGCGAACCCTTATCCCGGCGGAAAATTGACCGAAATCAATATTGACGGTTACCGCTTTGATGCAGGCCCGTCCCTATTTACTTTACCTGAACAAGTAGAGGAACTGTTTGCTTTAGCAGGCTTAAAAACCGAAGACTTTTTCCGATACAAGAAGCTTGATGTCAATTGTAATTATTTTTGGGAAGATGGTACGAAGCTAAGTGCTTATTCCAATTTGGATAAATTCACTAAAGAAGTGGAGCATCAACTTGGAGAAAAACCTCAAAACATCAAAAAGGCACTGGATAAATCAGCCTATATTTACAAATACCTTGCCCCTTTGTTCATGCATAGGTCTTTGCACAAGTGGAGTACTTGGTTTAACAAAAAAGCCATGGCTTCTTATTTTAGGATTGCTAAGTTTGGTCTTTTCAACACCATGAATCAGGCCAATCACCGGCAATTCAAACACCCAAAGCTGATTCAACTATTTAATAGGTACGCCACCTACAACGGATCAAACCCTTACCAAACCCCGGCCACTTTAAATATAATCCCACACCTTGAATTTAATAAGGGAGCATTCTTTCCTACCCAAGGAATGCACGACATTACTGTTAGCCTATACAATCTCGCAAAGCATTTGGGTGTGAATTTTCACTTTAACATGGCCGTAGATAAAGTCCTGGTCAAGGATCAAATAGCCATTGGAATACAAGCCGGGGACAAATCTTATAAAGCCGATTATATCCTTAACAATATGGACATGGTGACGGCCTATAAAACCATACTAAAAGAGGAAGAACAACCCAAACGATTATTAAAACAACCTAAATCTAGCTCTGCCTTGATTTTTTATTGGGGTATTAAAAAGTTTTTCCCTGAACTTGACCTACACAACATTCTATTTAGCAAGGATTATGAAAAGGAATTTAAAGCTATTTTTAAAGACAAAGACATCGATGATGATCCTACTGTGTATATCAACATCACCTCTATTCATAAAGAAAATGATGCTCCTAAGGGCGCCATGAATTGGTTCACCATGATCAATGTGCCTAATGATCAAGGTCAGGATTGGGAAAGTTTAAAAGCCAAGGCCCGAAAAGCCATTATTAGAAAAATAAATGCTACCCTAAAAACGGACATTGAGCCGCTGATTGAAGCGGAGCAAATATTAGACCCCATTGGAATAGCCACCAAAACTTCGTCAGCGAATGGAGCCTTATACGGCAATAGCTCCAACAACCGATACGCTGCTTTTTTAAGACACCCAAATTATAGTTCAAAAATAAAGAAATTGTATTTTTGCGGGGGAAGTGTTCACCCCGGAGGAGGGATACCTTTGTGCTTATTGTCTGCAAAAATCACGGCAGAGATGATTCCTGATGCTTAAGAATCTACTAAAACCTTATAGGATTCATAAAGTCCATAAACTTCCCGAACATAGCGAACTGTCACATGGCCTTTGGCATAGCCACTTTTCACCCATGGATCTCGATACACTTCCGGTTTGGATTTTCTCTCCAAATAATACGCAACATTCTTCCACCTTTTGTTGTCCTTTCCATATTTATAGGCCAAGCGCCAAGCGTCTTGAACATGACCATGCCCTACATTGTAAGAAGCCAAAATAAACTTAATCCTTTCGTTGTTATCAGGCACACGGTCGAGCCAAAAGCCATCCAGGTATTTGAGGTAATTGACACCTCCCCTTAAACTTTCATTGGGATTGTTTGGATCATTCACCCCAAAACGTTGTAAAGTTACAGGCATCAGTTGAAGCAAGCCTACTGCCCCTGCATAGGAAACAGCAGAATGATTAAAGCGGCTTTCTTTATACACCAGAGCAGCCAATAATCTCCAATCCCAACCCAGTTTATCAGCTCCTTTTTTAATGATATTATCATAGGCCGAAATTCTATCGCCTGAAACAGAAGAAAAGGCTGATGAGGACCTGTGGTAACTGTTTTTCTTATTGAGAAAATACTTGTGGTACAATATGGCTTTGTATCCTGTTCGATTTATTCTTTCAATCCACTCATTGATCTTGGCTTCCAACTGAGGTGCATTTTTACGAATGGCCCAAGCCACTGGGTTGGGTTGACTAACCGTAAGACCTACGTCTAATAAATCATTATAGGTAGCATTTACCAAGGCAATGTCATTGTCCACCACTGTATAGTCTATTTTCTCTTCAATGACCTGATTGATCAAATCTTCCAAACTTGTGTTCTTTTCTTCTATAGACAAAGCAAGCGAGAGGGAATCACTTAGTAATGAAAGCCTTTCCTTATAAACCGTCCCTTTCTTTATATAAACCTTCTTATTGGTAAGTTGGGTAAGGCTGTCCACATGAGATTGATCTTTCCGCTGCACCACCACTGTTTTCATGCTATTAATCGGTGCAGTAAAATTGGCCCGCTTTTTTCTCTCCTCGTTTACTTCAAAGTTTATGGCAACAATATCAGCTTTCCCTTTATTCAAAAGGCGAAATCCATCTTCCAAATCATGCTTTACAATTAACCTTAGGTTCACCCCAAGCTGGTTCGCCAAATTACGAAGCAACTCAAATTCATAGCCCATGGTCCGGCCCCTATAGATATAATAGCTGGTAGATGAATTGTCTACAACCGCTCTAATAAATCCCCTTTTTTTAATGGCATCAAAATCTAAGACAGCAGGGGATTCCCAATATTCCGGCACCTTTATTTCTTCAACATTTGACTTGCATGAAGTCAATTCGAAAACAATTAATAGCAAGAAAAGGCAAGAAATGCTGGTTTTTGACATAGAGGGGGCACTCTAATCGTGCTTTGGTGTTATCAATTATAGGCTTTTATCCTTAATATACCAAAAATAGCCCTGCAAAATATAGGCACTGAGCCCCTATTACTCATGTAAATTCTCCTGCAAATTAGCGAAATAAATATTACCGGAAAGCCGCATAAGTTCTATTTCATTCTCCTTTATTGTATAAAGAGACTCTATCAATCTGCTCTCAGCTTGCAATCTGCTCACTTGGGCATCCCGAAATTCAAGATAATTAGTGATTCCCAATCGAAACCTGTCGAGTGTAATGTCAGAGCTCTCCACAGCCACCTCATAATTTAATTTTTCTATTTCCAAAAGTCGTCTGCTATTTTGGTACGTATTGAAGGTCCGCTGTAAATCAGACAGCATTTGATTTTCATATTGTTCCATCAAGTGCTTCTGGTTGTTGATTTGAATCTTAGCGGCTTGAATGCGCTTATTTAAGGCCAAGCCACTGAAGAGGTTTAAGCTTATGGTGGCCCCCAAATTAATTCCTTGCTGCTGATTACTCAGCAAAAATCCTGCATCCGAATTTAAAGTATTGTCTATATATGACCCATTTAAGGTAATGGTCGGTAGCCTTTGTGCCCGCAACTCTTTTAATTGGAGATAGGCAACATTTTCCATTCTTTGGGTAGCCAAAAAACCTTTATTTTGATCTAAAGCACTTTCTTTCAATTCTTCAAGAGAATAAGAATCCTCTATGGTGATGGTGTCATTGACTACAAAATTTTTATTTGGGCCGATGGCTAGTAATTCGTTCAAATTGACACTTGAATTTTGAATAACTTGTTCTTGGGAAACCAAGGCTGTAAGGTCTGCATTGTAATCCACCTGTGCAGCTAAAAAGTCTCTTTTTGATGCACGTCCAAATTCATATTGAGCTTTGGCGATCTCTAATCTTTCATCTGATAATTTTAAAGTGTGCTTGAGCACCTCGTACCGTTGTTGCTCAAGAACCAACCTGTAGTAGGCCGTGGCAATAGCAGCTACGGTATTTTCTATGACCACCTTGGCCTCCAACTCAGATACTTCTCTCAATTTCCCCAAACGTTGCATGGCAACTACTGCATCTGCCCTAAAACCATAGATAGCTACCAAGCTATAGTTATTGTTTCTGGTTTGGGCATTGGGGATAATCCTTGGATTTTCCGGATCACTTACAAAGGCCTGTTCTGTATCTTCCTTTCTATAAACTCTGGTATTATTTAAGTCAAGCACTGGCATCAACAGACTTCCGGCTTGTTTTTTCTCATTTTCTGCCAACAAAACCTGATTGGTAGCAATCTTAACATCAAAGTTATTTTCCAATCCAATCTCAACTGCCTTTTCAAAAGTTAAAGGTTCGTCCTCCTGTCCATACAATCTGCAGGAGTAAGCTACTATCATTCCTAGCAATATAATTTTCTTCATATTAAACTCTTGCTAATCTTCCTTTTTTAGATGTCAAATAGGTATATATACCCGGAATAATAAATAAGGTAAGTAGTGTTGCTAACAACATTCCACCAACTACCGCTACCCCCATCGGTACCCGTCCTTCTGAACCTGCTCCCAATGCCAAAGCTATTGGCAAAATTCCCAAGATGGTGGACAAACTGGTCATTAAGATGGGGCGAAACCTTGCTGCTGCAGCGCCTTCAATGGCTTCTGATATGGGAATCCCTTGGGCTTTACGTTGGTTGGCAAATTCCACAATCAATATCCCATTTTTGGTCACCAAACCAATGAGCATGATTATTCCTATTTGACTAAATACATTAAGGGTAAAATCAAATAACCACAATGAAAACAAGGCGCCAAATATCGCCAATGGCACCGTAAACATGATTGTCAATGGGTCCATAAAACTTTCAAACTGGGCAGATAAAACGAGGTAGATCAATATCAAGGCAAACACAAAGGCAAACACCAAACTACTGGAACTGTCTCTGTACTCCTTGGATAATCCGGCCACATCGGTGGTATAGGTTTCGTCAAGCACTTCGGCTGCAATTTTATCCATTTCCACAAGTCCCGAACCTACTGTTTCTCCCGGAGCTAGGCCTGCCTGCACCGTTGCACTTACAAACCTATTGTAGCGATAAAGTTGAGGTGGCGTACTTCTTTCATTGATCTTAACCAAATTATCCATTTGAATCAATTCGCCTTCATCACTTCTTACATATAGCATCCTGAGGTTTATGGGTTCATTCCTATCCTCCAACTGCATTTCACCAACTACTTGGTATTGCTTGCCATTCATGATGAAATAATCAAATCGCTGACCGGAATAACTCAGCTGAAGTGTTCTCGCAATTTCTTGCACCGAAACGCCTATGTTTCTGGCTTTCTCCCTATCAATCTCCACCTCTATTTCAGGCTTGGTAAATTTTAAATTGACATCGGGAAAAGTAAAAACGGAACTTTGTCCTACTTTATCCATAAAAACCGGGATAATTTCTTTTAACTTCTCCAAGGTCTGGGCTTGAATAACATATTGGATGGGTAGTCCGGCTCTCCTATCTCCAATGGATGGTTCCTGCGCTCCAAAAGCCCTAACGGCCGTCTTGTTCTTTAAATACACTGCCACATCATCAAAAATTTCTTGTTGACTTCTTTCCCTTGTTGCTGCATCCTTTAAAACCAATCTTATAAACCCTGAGTTGGTACTTGCAGAACTAAACCCAGGAGAGGTAACCGAAATTAGCCCTTCTCTCTCTTCCTCAGGAATCATTTCAAACAATTCCACAGTCATTTCATCAATGATTCGGTCCATATAGCTAAAAGTTGCTCCCTCAGGTCCGGCCATATTTATTCTTATTTGTCCCCTATCTTCTAAAGGAGCTAATTCAGAAGGAATATTATTAAAAAGATAATAAGTACCAAGTCCCATTAGTCCAACCAAAACAAAAGACATCCACTTTATTTTCATAAAAGAGGAAAGAGCTCGCACATAAATTTTGTTTAACCACAAAAAGAATGGCTCTGTTTTATTATACAACCAGTTATGCTTTTTTCTTCTTTTTAGTAACTTAGAACTCAGCATTGGTGTCATGGTGAGGGCCACAAAAGAGGAGATGATCACTGCTCCTGCCACAACCACTCCAAATTCCCTAAACAGCCTTCCTGTGGTGCCTGTAAGAAAAATCACAGGTAAGAAAACCGCAGCCAAGGCTACCGTAGTGGCTATAACGGCAAAGAATATTTCCTCAGCTCCCTGCTCCGCTGCAGTTTCCGGATTTTCTCCGTTTTCAATTTTGGAATAAATATTTTCCAACACCACTATGGCATCATCTACCACCAACCCTATGGACAATACAATGCCTAGCAAAGTCAGTACATTGATGGAAAACCCTGCCATATACATGATAAAAAATACACCTATCAAACTAATGGGGATGGTAAGCACAGGAATAAAGGTCGTACGCCAATCTCTTAAAAACAGAAAAATGATAAGCACCACCAACATGAAAGCCACAAAAATTGTCTGTTGCACTTCGCTGATTGAATTTCTTATAAATTTGGTAGTGTCAAATCCTATCCCCAGTTTAATATCCTCCGGCAGGTCTTTCTTTATAAATTCCAGTCTTCGATAAAACTCATCTATGATTTCAATACTATTTGATCCCGGTAAAGGTACCAAGGCCACCCCTACCATGGGCACCCCGTCTCTTTTTAGCACAGTCCGTTCATTCAGAGGGGCTATCTCTGCATTTCCAACATCCTGAAAACGCACCACATTGTTGGACTCTTCTTTGATAATCAATCGGTTAAACTCTTCTGAAGTACTCATCCTACTCCTTGTCCTTACCGAAAGTTCTATGGACTCACCTTCAATTTTACCGGTAGGGAGTTCCACATTTTCGCTTTGGACTTTGTTTAGGACATCTAAGGGTGTAATGCCATAGGAAGCCATTCGCAAGGGGTCCATTCGCAAACGCATGGCATATTCCTTTTCTCCCCAAATTCTGATTTCACTGATACCATTGATGGTCTGCAGCCTTTCTTTGAAAATATTGGTGGCGATATCAGACAACTCCAATAAGCTTCGTTGATCACTTTGTACATTTAAAAATACGATGGGCTGGGTATCTGCATCCTGTTTGGAAACGATAGGGGGATCAGTATCGGGAGGAAGGTTTCTTTGGGCCCTTGAAACTTTATCTCTTACATCATTCGCTGCGGCCTCCATATCAGCCCCGATTTCAAATTCCACCGTAATGCTACTGTTCCCATCATTACTAATGGAAGACAAGGATTTAATTCCGGAAATACCATTAATGGCTTCTTCCAGAGGTTCTGTAATCTGTGCCTCAATTACATCCGCATTGGCCCCCACATAAGTCGTTCTTACATTCACCACCGGAGGATCCACACTTGGAAATTCACGGATTCCTAAAAAGGAAATTCCAATGATACCAAAAATCAAAATAGTGAGTGACATCACTATGGACAATACCGGTCTTCGAATACTGATTGTAGATAAACTTGACATATGATTCTATCAGTTCGTTAAGTTAACATCAACGGACATTCCATCCTTTGCTTGCAATACGCCTGTCGTTAATACCAGTTCTCCAGGACTTACTCCTTCTAACAACTGGACCCTCGTATCTGATCTTTGACCGATCTCCACCTTTCTGGATTCGATGACACCATCTTTGGCCACGAAAACTTTGTATCCTTCTAATTCAGGAACGATAGACTCAGAAGGGACAAGAATGGCATCCGTTATTTTATCCAGAACCAAACGAACCCTTACAAACATTCCCGGGAGGAATTTTTTGCCTTTGTTTGGACTCTGAGCCCTGATTTTCAAAGTCCTGGTAGCCGCATCTATATTCGGTTCAATGGCATAAACCTTTCCTTCTGCTTCTTCATTGGATACATTTGAGTTGAAATAAATGACCGTACCCACCTTTATTTCATTGGAATATCGCTCAGGAATTGAAAATTCTATTTTGATAGGGTCTACATTGACAATGGTGGCAATAAGGTCAGCCGTGCCGATTACACTTCCTTCTGATATTTGCCTGAAACCTAACTCTCCATCAAAAGGCGCCCTGATGATCATTTTATTTAGTTGGGCTTCGATCAAACGCAAATCTGCAAGATTGGTGTTGTATTGATTGAGGACTATGTCGTATTCTTCCTGGCTAATGGCCTCTTTTGTTAATAACTGCTTTTGCCTTTTTTCCTGACTTTCATACAACTTTTTGGTATACGCCAACCTATCATATTGGGCTTTTAACTCGTCGTCGTTTAAGTAAAGTAAAGGGGTACCTTTTTTCACAAACTGCCCTTCCTCAAAAGTTATTTTCTCCACCAAACCATTCACTTCAGGCCTTAAGTTTACCATTTCATTGGGTATAAGGGCACCAGTAATATTCAGGCTACTTTCCAGTGGCTCTTCCTTCAGTTTAATTACATTTACCGGAAGGTTTGACTGCCCCCCTGTAGTAACATTTTCTGTACCCGCCGTCTCCCCTTCAGTGAAAAGCTCCATTCTTGGATAGAAAAATATAAACCCTATCACTAATAGGATAATTACAGACAAAATGATTTTGGTTTGGTTTTTCATTCTGAAAACTAATGTATCGTTTAACCAACAAGTTTTTTTAAAGATATAAGGTTAAAGTAACCCTATTTTTATTAGCAAAAAAACAATAAAATTTAAGAGGTAAAACTAAGCCATTAATGGCGTGAAAATCCAGTATTTATGGGCTGAAATCATTTTATTAAAAAAAATGGATTTTGCAATGTCTATCCCATTTGGATAGATTAGCAATCCAGCCTAAACAATTGATATAAAATAGACTTAAGTCCGCATATTACACAAAGTGTAGTGTTTATTACGAAAAAAGAGGTCACCTATGTAGGCGACCTCTTTTATTCTATAGCAATCTAATTTAAAAATTAAAACAAATACCTTAAACCAACCTGCATGCTCCAGGTAGTTCCAAAACCACTAACATTTCTGAAAGGATTCGTAGGAAGGTTTCCTGAAATGGTGGTTAGGTTAAAATCAGGAGTGGCACTTACTGAACCTGCCCTTGAGAGCAGGTTTTCAGCACCATTTAAGTTATCCTGAATCCCCCAATCACTGTTTAATAGATTTCCAAGGTTAACAATATCAACACTCAACTGAACAGTGTTTTTCATTTTCCCAAAAGTCTGAGAAACATCTTGTAGGATACGGATATCGAACCTGTTTAACCATGGGTTAAGGAAGGCGTTTCTCGGTAAATAATCCCCTCTGTATTTGCTCAATCCATTTTCCTCGACATAGGCATCAAAGGCAGCTCTTTGCTCTGCTGCGGTATAAACTACACCATCATCATCTGTAATGTCGACAAAATTCATGGTAGAAGAATTTTCAGGAAGGTAAATTAAGTCTCCTGTAATGCCATCCCCGTTAAAATCATTGCCATACACATAAGAGTATCTTCCCTGATGTGCTCCATTATAGTAAAGTCCTATGGTGGTAGCCAATGCATTGGCATATTCAATTCTATAACTTACACTTCCTACTATCCTATGAGGAATTGCGAAGTTAGAGATATGCAGCATTTGATCGTTTGGACTATTAATAGTAGGGCTTGCACCCCATGCTGAACTTGCATTGGATCCATCATTTGCCGTAACTTCTTTTGCAGAAGAATAGGTGTAATACAAGGAAGCACTAAAACCTCTGTGATAAGGTACCGATACACCAACTGTTCCACTAAAGCTTCTACCTTTGATACTGGTATTGGAAAGTACGGTTGCATTATTTCCTCCCATTACACTGTTGTAAGCAGTACTTTGTCCGGGAAGAAACACTTCCCTGGTATCACCATAATCACCCGGAGCTCCACTAGAACCGTAATCCATGGTATTGGTTGACCTAATGCGGTTAGCTCCATATTGGAATACGGCATTGATATCTCTGGTGTACAATAAATCAGTAGTAAAAAGCAATGGAGTATTTGGGATTTGGTAATCCAAACCAAAACTTGATCTCCATACCATTGGCATTTTAAAATCAGGGTCAACCAATGCGAATGAACCCGGAGCACCTTCTGTTGGAGAAGAAATAAATACATCTTCAGCTCCTTCAGGAACATTTTCCACATAATAGTAACGCTCTGGTTGGAAAGTGATGTTGTCTATCCACCCTTCAACTTGCTCGTAACTCCCCGGCTCAACGTTATTCTGGATCACACCTGCATTGGTAGGCATATTGGTCAACCATACGAATGGTACCCTTCCAGAAAATACGCCGGTACCACCTCTCAATGTAAGCGAACGGTCACCAAATACGTCATAATTAAATCCAAACCTTGGAGAGACCATTAATTTAGAAGTTGGCCACTCTCCTGAGTTGTAATTGGTAGGCATTCCAAATTGATTGGTCAGGGTAATCTCGTTGATGGATTCGTTAGCCGTTAATTCATTCAGGTAAATCGGAAGCTCAGCACGAAGACCAAAAGTAATGCTAAGGTCATTATTTACTGCATATTTATCCTGAGCATAAAGAGAGGCCAATCCAAAATTAACCCTGGAATAGGTATCTTGTCCTGCATAAGGGTAAGTCAAGCCAAATATGGTAGGAGCAACTTCGTTGGCAGTCCCTGTAGTAAGGAAGTCTTCTACAGATGCATAACGATAATAAGAGGTTCCCATTCTGGTATAACTGTTACCAAAATTCTGAAGTTCAAAGGCAGCACCCATAGTGATGTTGTGCTTCCCTTCTACATAATTCAAGTTATTGATAATAGAGTAATTATTGTTAATAACGTCATTGTTATAAGTAAATAACTCCGTACCAAACGAAATATAATTCATGGAACCTTTGTCCTTTACCATATTTCCATTACCATCATCAACTAAATCGCCACCATCCCAGATGTCAACAAAAGGGAAAAGTTGGTCTGATGGAGAAGTTCTTTTGTCCTGAATTCTAGAATAAGTAGCCAATAATTGGTTCGACCAACTTGTGCTGATGTAACTATTCAATTCTGCAGTAATGGACCTTACAGAATTCTCAAATCCATAATTTCCATTTTCAAAGGTCATGGCATTCTGACTAACCCTTGCTCCATTTGGCCATGGAGCCCTAGGACGAGGACCTGAAGTGGCATTGGCCAATTGATTAGAAGTACCAATTACTTGGTTGTACCTCACGGCCAATTTGTTCTTTTCATTGATGTTCCAATCAATCCTTGCTAGCAATTTGGTGCTGGCTTGTTCCGCCTCATTGGCATAGCCTTCATATCTTCCCGGATCATACCCCCATTGGTTGATCAGGTGGTTTTGAACAGCTTCCAAATCTGTTCTTGTAGGTCTGGCAATATTATTTTCAGGATCAGCAATACCGTCTTCTGACGGTCTCCAAAGGTTTACTCCGGAAGCATTAGCTCCTGTGAGGATCTCTCTTTCGGCATTTACAAAGAAGAACAATTTGTTTTTGATAATTGGTCCTCCCAATCTAAAGCCAAAATTCTTGGTGGCAGCATCTACAGCCTCCAATTCATTGTCACCAATTTTCCTTCCCTGAAGGGATTGGTTTTTAAGGAAGTAATAGGCAGAACCTTCTAAGGTATTGGTTCCACTTCTGGTTACGGCATTGATACCTGCACCTGTAAAGCCACTTTGCAACACATCATATGGCGCAATATTTACTGTAATTTCTTCAATGGCATCCAGAGAAATTGGTTGAGAATCTCCCCCTGGTAGTGGGTCACCACTTAAACCAAACCCATTGTTAAAGTTTGCTCCATCAATCTGAAGGTTATTGTACCTTGCATCCCTTCCCGCAAAGGAATTACCACTGGCTTGAGGGGTTAACCTTGTAAATTCAAGTACACTCCTGTTGATCTGTGGAAGGTTTTTTAATTGTTCATTGGAGATATTGGTGGCAGTACCTGTGCGGTTTGAAGTGAAGTCTGAACCCCTGTCTCCTTCTACAACAAACTCTGTCAATTCCGTGTCTCCGTCAATAAGCGCTGCATTTAAATTATAAACCTCTCCAAGCCTCAAGACTATTCCTGAGAATAGTTGAGATTCAAAACCAAGGTAATTAATTTCAATAGAGTAGGGCCCTCCCACTCTCAGGTTGGGTAGGTTAAACCTTCCATCCACATTGGTAACAGCTCCATACACGGAACCGGAAGGCTCGTGGGTAGCTTTTACAGTAGCACCTATCAGTGCCTCTCCTTCTGTGTCAAACACAGCTCCTTGAACAGAACTGGTAGTTACTTGCCCATAACTGCTCCCAATAGCCAGAAACAGCAATAGCACAACAAGCATTCTTTTTTGTAATAGTTGCCTCATTTTCAAATATTTAATAGGTATAAATAAATAATAGAATCAAAAATAGGATCGGCTTTATTTGGGTACAAATATAATCTTAAATTAGGGCTATTAGAATAGCTAACTATTAAGTTTTCAATTGAAGTGCCAAAAATAATTAACAAATTCCTAACATTAGAATTTAGAAGGAAATATTTTAAACCTTTTATTAACTCGATTGAAAAAAAATAATCAATCGTAAATCTAAAAATTGCCTTACAATTATTCCAAATCCACTTCTAAAGTTTAAGAAAGGTCTAAATCAAAAATTCATTAAATGAAATTTCTAAACTTTATTCTAAGCCTTCCTAAAACTGCTGTTCTTTAAAAGCATTATTTTCATAGAAACTCATTATCTTCAATTTTATAAAACGAGCAAAGTAGCAGCTGTTGTCTTCTCTACTTTAATTCGTCCAAAATCATTCAAATTGTAAATAATGCTGACCTCTCAAAAAGGAATCATTTTCATTCAAACTACAAAGAGAAGTAAATGCCAGTACACTTTTAACAACCACCTAAGTACCTGATTGGTTCGACTTTAAGACAATTAAAAATAAAGAAATTAAAAAAAATGCGCAAAAAAGAAATCTTATGGTTATATGTCTTCCTCTTTACATCCTTGGCAGATATTTCAATGATCATTCATGCAGAGATTAATTATAGGTATTTCACCAAACCTTTGATTATGCTCTCTCTCTTGCTTTATTTTTTGCAAAGCACAAAATTGATCAAAGGAAGTTTACTACGTATCACCGTTTCTGCCGGCCTGTTTTTCTCCTTCCTGGGAGACGCTTTGCTTTTAAACAAAGACTTGTTTTTATATGGCCTCGGCGCCTTTTTTATGACACATGTATGTTATATAATAGCCTTTAAGCTGACTCAAAATCAGACCTTAAACCTATTTAAGGTAAATTTTATAAAAATGTTTGTTTACAACCTTCCACTTTACATCCTAACAGCATTCATCTACTTCCTGATTCATGCGCAGTTGAACGAATTAAAAATTCCGGTTATTATATATACAATGGCCATTGTCATGATGGTGACAATGGCCAGAGAAAGGTATGGTAGAACCAATAATTCAAGCTTTTGGCAATTGTTTATTGGTGCTTTTCTATTTTTTATATCTGATAGTTTGCTGGCCTTAGATCGGTTTTTTTATCCCATAATCGATGGAGATCTTTATATTATGGGCACCTATATTTTAGGTCAACTATTGATCATTATGGGAATAAGAAGCCACCTTTTGCAAGTTCATAAAGCTTCCTCTTAAATTCCGTTTATTCTTTTTCTCTTTCTTTTATATCCAATGACAACTCAATCAATTGTTCATCAGAAATGCTGCTTGGAGAGTTAATCATCACGTCTCTACCTGCATTATTCTTTGGAAAGGCAATATAATCCCTAATGGAATCTGTTCCTCCAAAGATGGCACATAAGCGATCAAAACCAAAGGCAATCCCACCGTGAGGAGGAGCTCCAAATTCAAAGGCTTCCATAAGAAACCCAAATTGTGATTGGGCTTCTTCTTCTGTAAAGCCCAGATGCCTGAACATCATTTGCTGGGTTTCCTTGTCATGAATTCTAATGGAACCACCACCGATTTCTACTCCATTGATAACCAAATCATAGGCATTGGCGCGAACCTTTCCGGGATCTTTGTCGAGAAGTTCCATGTCCTCTTTTTTAGGAGAAGTAAAAGGGTGGTGCATGGCATGATACCTGGCCGTTTCTTCATCCCATTCAAGCAATGGAAAATCCAGCACCCAAAGCGGTTTATATACAGATTTGTCTCTCAATCCCAAATCATCCCCCATTTTAAGCCTTAATTCGGACATTTGCTTTCGGGTGTCTTTTTCACTCCCGGAAAGCAGCAATATCAAATCACCTTTTTTAGCTCCTGCTTTGTCTGCCCAAGCTTTAAGGTCTTCTTGACTGTAAAATTTATCCACTGATGACTTAAAGGTGCCATCTTCATTGCATTTAACATAGACCATGCCTTTGGCACCTATTTGCGGTCTTCTTACCCAATTGGTAAGCGCATCCAGCTGCTTTCTGGTATAGTTTGCTGCACCCCCTGCATTGATGCCAAGGATCAGCTCTGCACTATCAAATATGCTAAACCCTTTTCCCTGTGCCAAATCATTGAGTTCCACAAAAGGCATCCCAAAGCGGATGTCAGGCTTGTCATTTCCATAGAGACGCATGGCATCTTCATAGGTCATGCGATCGATATTACCCAATTCCATCCCCTTAACTTTCGTGAAAAGATGACGAACCAAACCCTCAAAGATCTCCAAAATATCCTCTTGGTCTACAAAGGACATTTCACAGTCTATTTGGGTAAATTCCGGTTGCCTGTCTGCACGGAGATCCTCATCTCTAAAACACTTTACTATTTGAAAATAACGATCAAAGCCACTGACCATTAATAGTTGCTTAAAGGTCTGTGGAGATTGAGGTAAGGCATAAAATTCCCCTCCATGAACCCTGCTAGGAACAACAAAGTCTCTAGCTCCCTCAGGAGTGGACTTGATCAATACGGGTGTTTCCACCTCCATAAAATCTTGTCCATCCATGTATTTCCTGGTCTCCTGCATCATGCGATGTCTCAGTTGCAGCTTTTCTCTAACCACATTCCTTCTCAAGTCCAGGTAACGGTACTTCATTCTCAACTCTTCCCCTCCATCTGTCTCGTCTTCAATGATGAATGGTGGCACTTTGGCCTTATTTAATACCTTCAATTCACTTACGCGAATTTCAATTGATCCGGTAGGGATTTTATCATTTTTTGAAGCACGTTCAATCACCACACCTTCAGCCTGAACGACATACTCCCGTCCCAAGGTTGTTGCAGTTTTTAAAAGCTCAGGAGCCACGGCCCCTTCTTCAAAAATCAGCTGGGTAACACCATAACGATCCCTAAGGTCTACCCATGCTAATCCTCCCTTATTTCTTACCCTTTGCACCCATCCGGATAGTATAACTTTTTTATCCAAATCCTCCAGACGGAGTTCTCCACAAGTATGTGTTCTAAGCATTGAATTAGATTTTTATTTGCAAATAATCGCCAAAGATAATCATTCAGACTAGAGATTGCTATTTTTATCCTCAAGATAAAGCAATACAATTGGGTGAATTCTCGTTTATTCACAAAAAATATAATTTAGTTCTTGAAGGAAAAAATGTATATTCGCATAGGATACTCAAATTATATTGTAATTTACTAAGATATTCGACATTACAACCCCTACTAAATATTAATTACCCTAGAATTTATGAAAAAATATTGGACTTTCGGAGGATTATTTATCATTACCTGTATTGCATTTTGGATTTACGATGGAAATGTTCCTCAAGTTCAGGAAGATGAACCGCAAGAACCAGTAGTATCTGCTCCTGAACCGGAAGAAGAAAATTTATTATATGGAATCAATGTGGATGATGTAGACATTGTGGAAGGTGTGGTAAAACGAAACCAAACTTTGTCTACAATATTGGCCCCTTTTGATGTGCCTTATCAAATTATCGATGAAATCGCTAAAAAGTCAAAGGAAATATTCGATGTAAAAAAAATAGCATTCAACAAAAAGTACACCGTACTGACTCCAAGGGATTCCACGAAATCTAAATTTTTTGTTTACGAACCCAATCGGACAGAATTTGTAGTTTTTAATCTTAGCCAACCGGAAATTTATAAAGAAAACAAACCGATGGCGATCAATCGTAGAGAAATTGGAGGCAAAATCAGCTCTTCCTTATATGTAAACATGACTGAGTTGGGACTTGGTCCTGATCTTGTTGATCAATTTGCTGATCTCTATGGCTGGGTGGTAGATTTCCAAAGACTTCAAAAAGACGATAAGTTCAAGGTTATTTTCAAGGAGCAGGTAGTTGAAAACCAAATTGTAGGCATCGAAGACATTGAGGCCGCCTACTTTGAACATATGGGACAAGGATACCATGCCATTCCTTTTGAGCAAAACGGTATCATTTCTTACTTTGACGAAGAAGGGAACAGTCTAAAAAAAGCATTCTTAAGAGACCCCTTGAAATTCTCCCGAATCAGTTCCAGATATAGTCTTAGTAGATTTCACCCCGTTCAAAAAAGGTACAAAGCTCATTTAGGAACTGATTATGCTGCCCCAAGAGGCACAGAAATTCGCTCAGTAGGTGACGGAACAGTTTTAGAAGCAACTTATAGGGGTGGCAATGGCAATTTTGTGAAAATCAAACACAATGGCACCTATACCACTCAATATTTACACATGTCCAAAATAGGAAAAGGAATAAAAAAGGGAACCCGCGTAAAACAAGGTCAAATTATCGGCTATGTAGGTAGCACAGGACTGGCTACAGGCCCACATCTTTGCTTCAGATTTTGGAAACACGGTAAACAAGTCGATTGGCTAAAAGAAGATATTCCACCTGCAGAACCGATAGCAGAAGAAAACAAACTTGCGTTTGAAAAGGTAAAACAAGAAAAAATCAACAAATTAACGGCTATACAATATACTCAAAAAGTACCTCTGCTGACAAGCAAATGATTTGAAGTCAGGTAATGTATTAACCTATTTATTACATGTAAAATTAGTTTAAAACAAAAATGTTTAATTATATTTAAAACACTAATACCCCTTATGTTCCCTCACAAAATTTTTTATTTTAATGAAGCCTAAGGTCTTTTTAATTAACAATTACTCGATGGAAAGAGCCTATTCACTCTGGGAAAAGGGGATTAGTGGCAGCCATCATGTATGGGGCAAGGTAGAATTGGACCAAAGAGGGAAGGTGGAGATGACAGTATTTCCCCATGAGAAATACAAAATACTCAATAAGATTGGTAAACTCTTTGGCATTGGTCACCTTGACCAGCAAATTAGAATCTTATTCAATCTCAAAAAATTTGATATTTTATATTCCCCTTATTCAAAATCAAACACAAAACTTTTACTCTTTTTAAAAGCCTTGGGCCTATTTAGAAAACCGATCGTTGTCACCATCCATCAACCGTTTTGGATGGGCAGGAATGAAAATTGGTTTTTCAGATTATATTCCAGAAATTATGTGTTAAATTATTCCGCTTCCATTTTTTTAAGCAGAGCCCTCATGGAAAAAACAATTACACTTCTTGAAATCCCTGAAAAGGCCTATAAAGACAAGTTCAGCCTGGCCCAGTGGGGTCCGGATATGACATATTACGAGCGGTATGCTACCCAACGCAAAGCATTTGAAGATTGTGAGTTCTTTATTAGTGCCGGACATACCGACAGGGACTTCGAAACCCTCATCGAGGCATTTAGAGGTTTGGACTACAAACTAAAAATATTCTGCACACCCAAGACGATTCCAAAAACCGTTGATATCCCACCAAATGTAGAAGTCGACTGGGAGGTGACGCTATCCTATGACCTCGTGCCCTATTACCAGAAATCAATAGCAATTTTGATCCCGCTAAAATATCCTATGCATAAAGAGGGGTGTCAAGGAATGACCAGCCTCCAGGATGTGGTTACCTTTAGCAAACCGGTAATAATGACCCATAATCCATGTTTGAATTTGGACATCGAAGAAGAAGGGATTGGATATTGGGTGGACATGTATGATGTAAATGGCTGGAGGGAGAAATTAACCATACTAAAGGAAAACAAGGACACTTGGCTGGAGTTGAGCGACAAATCTCAATCAACTTTTAAAGAAAAGTTTAATTCTAAAATTTTCGCAGCTCATCTTGAAAGCGTCCTCCTTTCGGTATACAATAAGGAAAACGACAAACCATAGGAACATTGTTCCATGGCATTCAGTAATATTTCTAGTTTTTTATCATATGAAGGCAGTAATTTTAGCGGGAGGTTTCGGCACTAGGATAAGTGAGGAAAGCTCAATACGTCCAAAACCCATGGTAAGCATAGGGCAGAAACCTATAATTTGGCATATCATGAAGATCTACTCCTATTACGGGATAAATGAATTCATTATTTGCTGTGGGTACAAAGGAGAGGTGATCAAAGAGTATTTTTCCACTTACCACCTGCTCAAGTCTGATTTTACGATAGATTTAAGCAGCAATAAAATTGACATACACCATGCAACTTCTGAGCCTTGGAAAGTAACACTTGTAGATACAGGTCTTGACACCATGACCGGTGGGAGGCTAAAGAAAGTGAAAGAATACATTGGTGATGAAACATTCTGCATGACCTATGGAGACGGTGTATCGGATGTAAATATCCGTGAAGCCATTGCTTTTCATAAAAAAGAAGGCGCCTCTGCTACCCTGACAGCCGTAAAGCAACCCGGAAGATTTGGGGCTTTTATTTTATCCTCAAAATCTGCAAGAATAGAAAATTTCAGAGAAAAACCTCAAGGTAATGGAAATGAAGGCGCCATGATCAATGGGGGCTTCTTTGTTCTAGAGCCAAGGGTATTGGATTTGATAGAAAATGACCAAACCATTTGGGAAAGAGAGCCACTAGAAAAATTGGCCAAAAACCATGATTTGGCCGCTTATGTTCACAATGGGTTTTGGCAGGCCATGGATTCTCTAAGAGATAGAAACTACCTGGAGGACTTGTGGAATCAAAAAAATGCACCTTGGAAAGTTTGGTGATATTGACCTTTAAAACCATCAAAAATGAAAATACTTATCACAGGAAATATGGGCTATATCGGCCCTGTTTTAGTCAATCATCTAAAAAAAGCCAACCCAAAAAGCACCATTATTGGGTATGACATAGGGTATTTTGCTCAATGCATTACCAGCAATGGACCTTTCCCGGAAGTGAATGTGGATCAGCAGGTTTTTGGAGATGTAAGAAATTTCCCTGAGAAACTACTGGAAGGAGTGGATACCATTGTGAATCTTGCTGCCATATCCAATGATCCAATGGGTAAAAAATTCGAAGAATTTACCTTAGATATTAACTACCGCTCTTGTATTAACCTAGCAAAAATGGCCAAAAAAGCGGGGGTAAAACATTTTGTTTTTGCTTCCAGCTGCAGCATGTATGGGGCGGCAGATGATTACCCAAAAACTGAAGAAGACAGCTTGAACCCGCTTACCGCGTATGCAAGGTCAAAGGTCATGTCTGAAAATGACTTGATAAACCTGGCAGATGAAAATTTTATCGTTACCTGTTTGCGTTTTGCTACCGCCTGTGGTTTTAGTCCAAGGTTACGTTTAGACCTGGTGCTCAATGATTTTGTAGCAGGCGCAATAGCTTCCGGGGAGATTTCAATTTTGAGTGATGGTACACCTTGGCGAGCCATGGTACATGTAAAAGACATGTCCAGAGCCATTGAATGGGCTTCTATCCGAAAAGCGACAAATGGCGGGTCTTTCTTGGCTGTTAATATCGGTACCAATAAATGGAACCATCAAGTTAAAACCATGGCATTGGCTGTTCAGGAATTGCTCCCGGACATCAATGTGACCATCAATCAGGATGCCCCTGCTGACAAACGTTCCTATAAAGTAAACTTTGACAAATTTGAAGAGTTGGCCCCGGACTTTCAACCCCAATTTGATTTGGAAAAAGCAATAATGGATTTGGAATCGGGAATGAAAAGTATTGGTTTTAATGATGCTGATTTTAGGAGTTCAAACCTGATCCGCTTAAAAGTACTTAACAGTTTCCAAGACCAAGGCTTGTTGAATGACAGACTAAATTGGACGAATAATTCGCTATTATAAGCAAAGGCTAAGTGAAGGGAAACACTTAGCCTTTGAATTTCTTTAGGATTCTTTCACTAAAGGTTGAAGAAATACTTGTTTTGTTCTGCTCTCAACTGGTCACTTAACCTGATTTCAGGCAATATCACGTCATCATAGGTTAAAACCTGATCCTTTGGCACATCTCGACGAAGTACACAGTCAACAGCCAAACCCAATGGCAGCAAACCCTCCTCAAGAGAAGTTGTCATATTTTCACACAGCCCGTAGGTCATATAATGCCCTATCCCATCAATTTTCTCTCCTTTTTTTAGGTCTCTTTTTGCGGTAGTCACCACATCCACCATTGGCTTCTCAGGAGCAATCGTAGCATCATGAAACAACACCGCCCTTGCCACCGTAATGGGCACTTCAAAATGACACAAATGATAGGGGTTATAAAAACAATATAAAGGGCCTTCGCCGACCTTATATAGGTTCAAATAGTGTTTTTGGATTGGGTCATCTATGGTCCCTAAAACGAAAACACCCGGCCCCGGGCTAGCCCCCACAATATAGTCTACAATTCCATTGCCTGCCAAGATATCCTCCAAGGGATATTCATCCATACATTCAGTTATGGGCTTTCCGGATGCTACCGTAGGGCCGTGCATACCTCTTTTGGCCACACCCATTCCCGTAGCATTGGCAATAATCGCTTGTTCGAAGGAAATTTTACTCCCATCAGCAAAGGAAGTAACCATGGCAGGCTTTTGCTTCCATTTCTTGGCAAAACCTTCCTGGGTGGTGGGATTTCTGTAAGGATCATGAAGCCCCTTGATATTTCCACAAAGCACCGGCTTTAATCCCAATTGCTTGACAAAACGAAATAAATTAAGGGTCACTCCCGGCTGATCTCCATCAGCATTGGTAAAGACCACTCCCTTTTTGTCTGCGTGTACTTTTAAAATCGGGCCTATTGTACCGTCAGTTTCTGCATTCATCATGATGATATGCTTACCATTTTCTATGCATTCTTGTGCAATCCTTGCCCCTAAATCCACGGCGCCGGTTACTTCTATGACTGCATCGATCCCCTCTGCTTTACAAATCAGAAAAGGGTCGGTTGTGACAGCTTTCCCTCCATCTTTTATCACCTGATTCAAAGCTTCCAGGTTTTCCACCTCTTGGGCATTTTCCTGCCCTGCTTTTTGAAAAACATCCTTTGCTTTTGATAGGGTTCTATTGGCAATGGCCACTAGCTCCATACCTTGGGTGTATTGTTCAATCTGAAGCGTAATTCCTTGAGCCATAAAGCCGGCACCTATCATCCCAACCCTAACAGGCCTGCCTTCTTCCGCTCTTTTTCGGAGCGCATTGTCAATAATTATCATATGAATTGGTCGTTTAAATAAGGGTGGTTATTGTCTTTTTCGGAAATTACAGCAACATCAACAGGCCATTGGATGTTGATCTTGGGATCATCCCATTTGATCCCCTTTTCTGATCCTGGCGCATAAAATTGTGATACAAAATATTGAATGGCCGTATTGTCCTTTAAGGTTATAAAGCCATGGGCAAAATCTCTGGGAACAAATAGCATTCTGTTGTTTTCCTCACTAAGCTCAAGGCCAATCCATTCCAAATAAGTCGGGGAGTCTTTTCTCAGGTCCACGATACAATCAAAAATTGCCCCTGAGGTACATTTGACAAGTTTGGTTTCCTCATAGGGTGACACCTGATAATGCATCCCTCTCAAAGTGCCTTTTTTTGGATTAAAAGACATATTGGTTTGGGCAATATTTGATTCGATACCAACTTTATCAAACTCATTTTTGCAAAAAACCCTTCCAAAATACCCCCTTTCATCCTCGATCTTTTCCACATCAATGATATAAGCACCTTTTAACTTAGTTTCTGTAAAAATCATAGCATAACCGTTTGTGAACAATCTACAATACTAATTCCTACGAATTTAATATATTTTTTGAATGTAAAGGTTTATAAATATTTAGAATTAGTATTTAATTATCTTTAATCCACAAATGGCAGCAGCCTTCTAAATCCATCTTTGGAATTTATTGAAGATACTGCCATTCCTGCAGATAATTATTAAGCCATTATAAGCAAGCTGAAAATGGACAAAATGCCCCAAGACTCAAATAGCAAAGCAAGTACTAAACAAAATAGCACAGAGAGCACTGCACCTGACCTTTTTTCCAAAGAAGAGCTGGCAAGGTACAATAGACATATTATAATTCCCGAATTTGGCAAAGAAGCCCAGACAAGCCTTAAAAAATCCAAAGTGCTGGTAGTAGGTTCAGGCGGCCTGGGAAGCCCCTTGTTATTGTACTTAGCGGCGGCGGGAGTAGGTACAATTGGAATAATCGATTTTGATAAAGTAGAAGATAGTAATTTACACAGACAGGTATTGTTTGGAACAGAAGATATTGGAACCCCAAAAGTCGAGGCGGCTAAAAGAAGATTAACAGCCAATAACCCTTATATCAACATCGAAGTATACCATCAAAAATTAACTAGCGAAAATGCCTTGGAACTAATTTCCAAATATGATGTGGTGGCAGATGGCACAGACAATTTCCCCACCAGATACTTGGTCAATGATGCTTGTGTATTGGCAGAAAAAACCAACGTTTATGCATCTATCTTCCAATTTGAAGGTCAGGTATCGGTGTTTAACTTTTTAAAAGATGGAAAACGGGGACCAAATTACAGAGACCTATACCCATCCCCTCCTCCTGCCGGCTTGGTCCCCAGCTGTGCCGAAGGAGGAGTCTTAGGTGTATTACCTGGTATTATAGGGAGTTTACAAGCCCTTGAGGTAATCAAAGTGATCACCGGGGTGGGTGATACATTAAGTGGGCAATTGTATACTTTTGATGCATTTTCGTTTCAATCCAAAACTTTCAAGATAAAAAGAAAAGACAACAATCCATTGAATGGAACAACGCCTACCTTAACCAAATTAATTGATTATGAGCAATTCTGTAATCCTGGGCAGTTAGAAGAGAAAATTAGGGAAATAGACGTGGATGAATTGAATGCCCTAATAGTCAATAAGGAAAGCTTCCAATTGATAGATGTAAGGGAACAGCACGAGTTTGACCTGGTCAATATTAATGGAGTCCACATCCCTCTCCAGGACATAAGGGAAAATGCAGACAAGATCAAAAAAGACAGAAAAGTAGTCATCCATTGCAAAATGGGAGGGAGAAGTGCCAAAGCCATACGCGAGCTTGAAGCCAAATATGGCTTTGATAATTTATTCAACCTAAAAGGGGGGATCGACGCTTACTTAAGGAAATACGATTCCCATTTTGACCAAGCATAACTCCAAGCCTTCTTAATCAAATTTATTTTCTAAAGAAATCAATTGTAGCTCAGCCAAAAAAGCCCTCCTTATTTATCATGAGGAGGGCTTTTTAATTGGATAAATCTTATTCAGATTCAAAGCTATTTATAAGAAAGCTACTCTTCTTTTTTTGTCCAGTCTTTCTTCAATTTGGGCAAGCTTAATTCTGTGCGCCTGTTTTCTTTATGCATATTAGGCGTACAAGGCTGCTCTCCACAATCGTTGATTGGTTTTTTCTTTCCAAAATACTCATAGTTTAATCTATTAGGCGAAATCCCCTTGTCTTCAAGGTATTTCTTCACCACAAGGGCACGTTTTTCAGAGAGTTTCTCATTGTATGCATCACTTCCTCTACTATCTGTATGCCCGGTAATTTCCAATCGATGGTAAAGCATTTCCCTAAGCATTAAAGCAACTCTTTCTAAGGCCATCATGTCATTGACAGATAGGCTGGCTTGATCGAAACCAAAATAAATGGTAGGTAAGTCTGCCGGTAACTGAATATTGCTAACGTCACATAAGTCCAAGTCTTGCATTTCTGGTGGCAGTTGATAGGCTTTTCCTTCTTCGGGAAATGCTAGTAACAATAGCTCCGTCCTTCTATTGATCTGATGTTGATCTTCAGGACATGGCACCCCGTCACCACAATCATTGGCAGGTTCTTTTTCTCCAAACCATTCTGCTTCTATTCTAGATCTTGCGATACCAAATTGCCCTAAGTAATCTCTCACCGCATCCGCTCTCCTTTCACTTAGTGCCTCATTATATGCTTCACTTGCCCTAGCGTCAGTATGCGACCTAACAGCGATGTTTAAAAACGAATAAGATTTTAACAATTCAGCTACTTTATCAAGAGATGGTTTGGCATCATCTCTTATGATGGATTCGTCGAGATTATAAAAGACCAAATCCACATAAGCTGTCGTATTGTAAGGAACCCTTACCATTTGATACGTCTTCTCCAGTGAAGCCTCTTTCAATCCTTTTGTGCTAAGTGACTTGTCATGAATAGAGAAATAGCCATCTTTCTTAATGACCATCTCGAAATCTTCTTCCGGGGCTATTGAGGCCTCCAATTTACCCCTTCCGTCTTGCTTCACCTCTACGTTGATCCTGTCAGTCCCTTCCATTAAGCTAACCTCCAAATCACCTGTCAACTGCTCTCCATCGCAACCAAGAATTAAAGCTTGAAAATCCTTATAGCGCGTTTCTAATTCAAAGATATCATCCCATCCCTTACTCTCAGGTCTATCCGATGAAAGTATGGTTTTGTTGTCTGATGTAATGAAAAAGCCGAAATCATCTTGGGGAGAATTGTAAGGAAGGCCTAGATTTTTTACTCCTGAGAAGCCTTTGTCCAAAACTTTCGCTTCAAATAAATCAAGACCGCCTAATCCAACATGACCATCAGAAGCAAAGAACAGTTTCTCTTCTTTGAGGTAAGGATTACTTTCATTTCCGGCTGTATTGATTTCACTTCCTAAGTTCACAGGAGCTTCAAAAACAAAGTCGTCTGAATAATCCATATAATACAAATCAAAGCCTCCAAAGCCTCCAGGCATGTCTGATGAGAAATACAGACGCTTTTCTTCTTCATCTACAAACGGAGTTTTCAAACTATATTCCAAGGGTGCATTAATAGAAAGCCCCTTAAAATCACTCAACTGACCTTCTTCATTGATGCTACTGTAATAAATTTCCGAATGGACTTCATAGCTTCCCGACTTCCTAATTTCTCTACTGACTGTATAAAAAAGCACCGGAGATTCTTGTAAAACATAGGGCTCAGTTGAATGAAAAACATCCGGAACCGGTATGGATAGTTTTTCCATCTCTCCTGAATCATCCATCTTATAGATGCTTAGGAAATCCCTACCTGTCCAATCTGATTTCTTGTTATAGTATTTGTAACTTTTGTCAATTCTTAGTCCTTTTTTATTTCGGTCCAATTCACCACCCCTATCTGAAGAGAAATAAACTGTCCCATTGCTGTCTTTTGTAAAACCAAATTCAGCACTATTTGTATTCAAACCATCCACTCCAACTACAGCAGAATTGGGTTTGCTTCCATACCAGGATTTCAAAGAATCAAGGTTAAGTGCGAGTGCTGAGCCATTCATTGAATCCAAGGCAATAAATACTGCTTCCCTTTGATCGGCTTGGTTTGCTGCTTCGATATAAGCCAACCAATCATTGTTGGTTGCATCCGGGAATTTTACAGCTTTTTCCCACCAATCATGGCTTTTTTGATAATCTCTTAAAAAGGTAAAACTTTCAGCTGCTCCCTTTGCTGCGGTATAAGTAGCCTTTTTACTATAAGCTTTTGCATAGCCATTCGCCGCTTCAAAATAATTAGATTCCGCAGCTTTTCGCTGGGCATACCTCAACAGTCCGCTTTGGGCCTGCACTTGACAGACCATGGCACTGAATAAAATTACAGGCAAGAAATAAATAAAAATCTTTTTCATATTTAGAACCATCTTGGGTTTTTCATATTCACTTTTCTTGGAGAGATGTAGTAACCTAAAGACATCTCATGGCTATTGTTTCGCAAACCATTGAAAGCATTGGTTTGCACATCATAGGCATAACCCAGCCTAAGTTTTTCTGTCGCAAACAATTCTAAAATAAAGGCTACTGCATTTTTAGCAGAAAGACCGGATGGCAAATCCGAAGCGCCCACTTTTAAGTTGGTTCGGTAGGAGGCTCCTGCCCATACTCTGTCCATGAATAAAAACATGCCATTTAGATCCAGGTTGGTGGGGCCGCTCCCTCCATTTCGCATCAGGAATGAGGGCTTAAACTGAACTTGATCGGAAATTGGAAACAAAGCCCCTGCTGTCAAGTAATAGTGTACATTATGATAAGCCAAAGCCATGGCCTCTTCTTCTAGTTTCTTTTTACCTATTAGGTTATAGGCACTGAATCCTGCATAAAATTTTGGGCTATGAAAAAAGATCCCGGTGTTCAAATTCGGTGTAAAAACATTAATTCTCCCTTCGGGTAATTCTCCATCTCCAAAATCATTTGGATCATACATGCTCCCATCGATGGCATATTCTGAAACTCCTCCACTTACCCCTATACCCAGGAAAGATTCATTCCCTGTTTGAATCCTATAGGCATAAGTCAATAAGGCTGTATTGGTTTTTGTAGCGCCAACTTCATCTGCCATAATAGAAGCGCCGAAACCCATAAGCCCCTCATTGGCACTTAAGTCTGCTGTGACTGTAAAAGTGGTGGGCGCTCCCGGTAAACTCCCCCATTGACTTCTATAGGTAGATTGAACATAATGTTCCCCCTTGTATCCCGCATAGGCCGGATTTACATGTAAGCCATTAAACATGTATTGGCTAAACTGAGGCAGCTGCTGGGCCATAGACGAATGAAGGCCTGCAGGAAGTAAAATCACCAAAAATCCAAAAACTCTAAAAATATTCTTCATCGAACTTATTATTTTAATGCTGCTACTATACACAAAATCATTATTTTATGACCTGAACCCAACCTTTATAGGTTTGTTCCTCACCGCTATTGTCCGTAATAATCAGGACATAAAAGTAAGCACCTGGATTCAACCCTTCCGCTGCCCAATCATTCATGTAATTTTCGGATTCGAAGACATGGTCACCATTTCGGTTAAGAATGGTTAAGGAGCTTTTTGCAAAGTTTTCAATTCCCTTAATTTCAAAAGTGTCATTTTTACCATCTAGGTTCCCCGGAGTTATTACATTGGGTACAAAGAACCTAATGATTTGATTGGTGTCACTGTCCTCTTTATTTGTTGAAATATTATCCTGATTATCCGGCACTTCAATATTCACTGTATTTGTTACGGCACCAATGCCTACGGCTTGTACCTTAATCACATACACCAAATCTTCACCGGCAGCTATAGATGAAACCGTCCAACTTATAGTGTTTCCTGAAACAGTTGCTCCGGGGTCTGTACCTGTGAAACTGATAAATTCAACATTTGTAGGCAATTGATCACTTACCACAACATCTTCTGCTGAACTCAGACCATTATTGGTTAGTTTGATTTCATATTCAAATTCATTGCCTTCGTAAATGGCCTTACCAAATGAGGTCTTCGAAACGCTAATATCCACTTGTTTGGCAACTACTGTGACAGTAGGGGCAGTAACCTGATCTGTAAACTCCCCAACACTGATGGTTGCGGTATTTACTTTTTCACCTTTTTCTACTCCCATTGCTTCAATTTGGAAGCTGGCAGTTTCTCCGGCACCTAGGGAGGCAATGATCCAATTCTCTTCAGTATCTTGTGCTGGCACTGTTCCCATGTTTAATAAACCTGAAGGAAGGGGATCTGCTACTTGCACGTTTGTTAAATCAAAGGCTGAATTATTGGTAATGCTAATGGTATAGGTAACCACTCCATCTATAGGGATTTCAGTGGCACTGGCGGTTTTATTCAGTTCAAGTAATATTGGTCTAACTAGAATGGTAACTTTCGCCTGATCACAGAACATTCTGTCGGCATTTTCGCAGAATTCATAGACAAATGAGTCAGTTCCTGAAAAATTATTAGCAGGGGTATAAGTAATCAGTCCACCGTCTGCAATGGTTATTGCTCCATCAACAGGATCTTCTGTTATCAACAATGTTTCATCTAAAATCGCCCCTGAATTGGTAAAATCATTATCCAAAACAGCTATTGTGATGGATTCATTTTGATTGGTTACCACCTCGTCATCCTTGGCCTCCAATTGGACGTCCTGCAAGCTAAACCTAATCTCTCCCTCATCTTTATTGGAAGGATTAATTGTCTCAACGAGATCATATAGCAAAATATAATCCCCTTCAGGAAGACCTGTAGGTAGGGTAAGTGTGCCATCTTCTGCTAAGCTAACTCCTGTTAGTCCATCATTATCTGTCAGAACAGAATGTACCCGATCTGAACTTACTGACTCACCATTGATTAGGTCATTGGTTAAAACATTACCTATTTCTCCTGCCCTATTGGCATTGACCGAACCATAATTGTCCGTAACAGCTTCCAAGACTGTAGGATTAACAGTAATTGATACGGTAGCCTGATCACAATTGGCGGGATCCTCTTTGTCACAAATCTGGTATACCAGTTCGTAATTACCTGCGGAAATACCTTCTACGATATCAATGGATCCATCTGCATTCAGCACTATTTTGCCGTCAGAATCGTTACTAACAGTAGTTAAGTTCACATTTTCGATCAAAGCAGGTAGCCCATTGAGTAAGTCATTGTCCAGTACATTCAGGATGCTTTCTTTCCCAAAACTGTCATCTAACTCAAAAGCATCATCCATGGCAATTGGAATGTATTCTATGACTTCAATGGTCACTTCGGCTTCATCAGAATCTCCTCCTCCGGTGGTGATTTTATATACCAGCTTGTATTCTCCAGGGGGAGTATTGGGAGCCACGTCAACAGTCCCATCCAAATTTAAAGTCACATCTGCAATAGGGAAAGGGTTAACAATATCTAAAGTTACATCTATGGGATTCAAAGGAAAACCATTCAACTCATCATTGTCATAAACATTGAGAACTGCATCTCCTCCCAATTCACTGTTTACTCTTTCCTTCAAATCCGGTGTGGCGGATATGGCATTGACAAAGAATACCAACTTTCCATCCGGCTCATTTTCTGCAATGATTCTGATACCAAAAATAGGTTCTGTGGATTCAAAAATTGAAGGAGAAAAAAGAACCATATATTGGGTTTGTGTAGGCACATTAGACACATGGTTAATACCTGTATTCCATTGAAAGCCTCTAACCTGTATTCTTTTAGCTCCTGCAATGGGGTTGCCATCTCTATCTAAGGCGATAAAATCAGTCGCTGAATTCCCATTCCGCTCAGTATAAAGCAAGTAACCTGATGTCACTACCTGGTCCTTATATTCCAGATCTACAAAAGCTTCCCCTTGGGGTATTGAAGGTTGACCATTAATGTCCCAATAGGACCGAATATCCGGGGTAGAAA
Source organism: Cyclobacterium sediminis (assembly GCF_054781075.1). NCBI lineage: Bacteria > Pseudomonadati > Bacteroidota > Cytophagia > Cytophagales > Cyclobacteriaceae > Cyclobacterium > Cyclobacterium sediminis. The sequence goes on from NZ_BAAGVC010000011.1 coordinate 321,636, forward strand.
CAACTGTTTCTAGACCACTAAAAAAATCGTCATCCACATGACTGGTAATGGTATTGTCCGAATGGACAATTTGTATGGCGTCTGGCCTAATGGCAGCTGACCCTATAATCGGATTTGGATTTTCTACTGTAGGATTTCTAGTTGTGGCAAAAATCACTTTATCCGAATCGATCTTGATTGAACTGATCACTACAGGAACATCTTCCGGGCTAGGGTTTTCAATACCATCCGGCGAAGTCTGAATCAATTCATTTCCTTCAATGGTATATCGCACTTCAGTGATGGGAATATTGTTTTCAGTACCTGTAACAGTAACAGTTTGTGCAGAAACCTGCCCGATAGCAACAATTCCCAGTAAGAAAAGAAATGAGATAAACTTCAAGAAATTTCTAAAAAAATAATTAAACCCAAGCTGTACCAATAGAATTAAACTTTTCATATAAAATTAATCTTAAAAACTAGTCACAACACACCTATACAAAAACAAAAGAATGAAATAGTGCCCAAAAATAGGTTATTTATTCATAACTGGCAAGACAGATAATCCCCCAAACAAATATATTTATAAATTATCAATCACAATTTTTTATTAGAAAAAACCAGGCAACTTCGAAAGAAGCTACCTGGTATCTACAACTAAAAACAACCAAATTAACCTAATGGAATAAATTCCAACCTAAAATATTTATTGCAAAAAGGTTTATTATTTTGCGTTTAACAAAAACTTATCCTTACGATAGCCATCTTTATCTTGGTACCAATCAGGGTAAGCTTCTCCTCCGGTGGCAGCCCACTTATAAAACATCTGATATCCGTTGGTAATGCTCTCCTTATTTATCATATATGGTATGCTTTGAGTCACATTAAGTGCCCACGGCAACCCACTGTCTTTTCCTCTGTAATAGGATTCTTTATTCCCATCTGAGCTGTCTTCTTTTGTCCCGAAAAGTGATTTTTCCACCTGTGCAGTTGGTCTTTTGCCGGGAAGGTGGATTTCAACACCTCGCTTCTGATTGACGATCAAGAATGGATTGAAATGATCCATTTTTAGCTCATCCAGTTGGATATGTCCTTTCGCATTTTCACCATCTTTGATGTACATGATGATTTGCATTTTCTCAACAGACTGCATAGGGAAACTGGGATCCGTATTGATGCCAACTGATCCTCCACCCGGATGCGTTAGCACATTGTCAACATCATCGAATGCGATAATTGTAGCATATTCATTTCCTGCTTCAAGTCCATTGTCCAAAAACTTATGGATGCTATTGGATTTAATTTTTGAACCTACCACCTTATAAACCTGGTCTGGTGCAATCCCAGTAAACTCTATACCAAAACCATTGGAATAGCCTGCTCCTGCTGCTCTTGGCAAAAGATCTATCACTACTTCCACTATCTCACCGGAAGCATCTGTAATTCTATTGATCATATAATCCAATACCAAATCATTGAAATCATAATCTCCTTTAGCAGGCCATAGATCCTCAAACATAAGGGTTGCTGCGCTTTTAGAGGTAAGGTAGTTGTCAAATGCCTTGTATTTATCTTCAGGATAATCATCTTCAGCATCCACAACGCCATCCCCGTCCTTATCCTGCTTTTCTACTTTCGGCATACAGTTATAAGAGGGATCGGCAGCATATTTGCCCGGAATAACCAAATCATCCAATCCAGCTCTGGCAGAACCTCCGGTTCCTGTGAAACTGATGAAAATTTTAACCGTCTTGCCTACAATCGCTTCCGGAATATTAGCTGTTACTTTATGAACTGTTGTTTGCTTGTTCACCGGATGTGGAAAAGAAAAGGAATCAAACTCAACTTCTTCACCTTCACCATAATCCATGTCCGCATCAAATGGAATATACTGAATCAAAATATCCCTGTTTCCTCCAGCATTTCCGTCTAATCTGGTTACAAAACTAATTTCCCCTGCTTCCATAACCATCCATGGGCTTTTGATCCAAGTTGCTTTATTGGATTTATCGGTCAACTGATTGGTCCGCATACTAAAATCCCCGTTTAGCAAAGTCGCATTATTATCACTGACAGTCACAGCTCCCATTCCCCAACATAAGGAAAAATAATGGCTCCTGTCTCCTAGTTCAGCATCGTTTTTTACGTAATTCTCTTGTCCATGGGTTTGTAAAAAAACCAACCCTAATAGCGAAAACAATAAAATAAATCTTTTCATGATAAAATTATTAAAAACTTAATGATTAGGATTACAAAATTAGGATTCAATGTCGCTTGCATTATCTTCAATAAAAAAATCAAACGACACTTTACGGCCTACAACAGTCCCTACTTTTTCAAACGCACCATATTTCATCCTTACTTCGCCAACTCCTTTAGGGAGATCAAAACTCATCTCAAAATCTTCATTCATGCGATGCATGCCTCCAAAAATCTCTCTTCCAGCATCAGTTGTTAAAGAAAGCCGCTGATAAACTCCTACATCCACGGGTAAACCTTCAATGCTTACGGTAAGCTCTTCTGTAGTTTCCCAATCAAAAAATGCGGAAACCACTAAATCGTCAATTGTTTCTCCTGTAGGAGTGATTTGCTGAGTGCTCTCTTCTATCTGTTCATTCACGCAAGAAGAATTAAGGGTCATTACGAGGACAATCAATGCCAAGTATGACAACAAAGTTGTTTTGCTGTTTTTCATTGTTCTGCTGTTTACTGTATCAAAAAAAGTAAAGCGACCTATCGATCAACTTTATCATACACCAAAAGTCCTCATTTTTAAGTTTGTTTAGGAGAAAAATCGACCAACTGGTGAAAAAGATCGGTCAACACCACTATTATAAGGGACAGGTTTACTATTGGTTGGTTTTCAAGTCTAAATTTAGAAAACAATTATAGGTTTAAAAAGAATTGATAAACAAAACCGCTTATTAAATAGCACAAAGTTCTTTTTATTATTCAAAAACCAAATTTTATAATACAAAATATTTTATTTCAATTAATCTGTTTTTCACACCAACTTTTTCACACATTAAACCAATTCAACACATTAAATTGAATTGTTTTTTTTATTGTTATTATGGCAATAGGGAATGACCGCTAGGTTTACATCGATAACCTTTAAGGCTTTTCCAAAATAATCCTAAAAGCGTTGAAAAGAACATAAGCACCATTAAGGAACCCGGGAAGCCATTACTATAGGAGGGGGTTGAATTCTTTGTAGAGAACGATGTGGCGTTTTATGCAGCTAATGAAAATCACCCAAGAGCGACTGATAAGTCATAATACAAGGAAATTAAAAGTCGATTTTTTCACTTATAGGAGGATTGGTTGAAAAAGCATTTGGCAGCCACTAAATCCCGATAGAGGCAAATTATATTAACAGGTGAAAAATTCAAAAGCCCATTTTAATTACAGAAGATAAGGTTGGTTAAAACGGATATTAGGGTTTCCTAAGCTTCTCAAGGAAGTGTGCAACTACAGGAATATCAATCAGTTAGGATATTTTAGCATAGCATGCCTGAGGTGAAATTGTAAACAGGGGCGAAGGGATTGACCTTGAAGCGATTTCAGCACATAATAGAGGATATATTGCCTATTTCAGGTAAGTTCTTCTCTTGGTTTTGATAAAACCAAGAGAAGAACTTCCTTGAAGGGGTTTGGTGGATAGCAAAAAAAATGATGACCGGCTCAAAAAAAGTAATTCCTTTATGGTACAACCCCATATACCACCTTGCTAACAGGTCGTTTATTAAAATATATACCTAACAGATAGTGCGAATTCGTCACCCCAGAAGCCTCCATTATTAATTATATTGATAGCAGGTTTAAAATCCAGTGAAAAATTAAGAGGAAGCTCTTCTAAAACATACTCCAAGCCAATGATCCCATCAATACCAATAACGGTAGATCCATCGTAATCATATTTAGAACTGTTGTTCCAACTACCTATATGGGCTCCTCCTCCATAAAACCAATTCAAACCATCTACGTCTTCAATATCCCTGTGAACTTCATAAAGACCGGTAATCAAAAGACCTCTCCAACGGGTATGCAAAATTCCCTCAAGGGCTGCATCCTGGCTTATAAAATGCTTTACGCTTAATCCGCTACTTGCCCCTAAGCGCAAACCAACTCCAGTATTATACGCTTGTGCTTTGCTTTCATTAGATAAGGAAAACATGAGTACCAATGCCATCATGGCAAACATTACATTTTTCATCATTATTATAGTTGTTTAATTAATAGTTCTCAAAAAGAGTGATCCCCTCAGGATGGATACAGCCATCCAAGGGAACATCATGAGGTTCATGAGGAATTTCTTCGGATAACGGCGCATTGAAAGAAAGTCCGATTTTCAGCACACCATCATTTAGTTCTCCGAAAAACATATCATAAAACCCTAATCCATAGCCTATTCTATTCCCTCTTGAATCTATACCGAGTAAAGGTACAAATACGAGTTCTACGGGCTTTGGATTTTCCAATAAAACCGGATCTACAGGTACAGGAATGCCCAGCTTATCATTCTCAAAAACCGTTTCCGGGGTCAATTTCACAGTAGCCATTTTTCGGGCATTATGAACAGTAATCGAACTGTACACATGATAATCTAGTTGAAAAAGTGATTGCAATAATGGTACCGTATTCACTTCCAAAAGTTTTTTTATAGGCAAAAACAAATGAATATGCCTAAGCTCCGGAAATTGCTTTAAGAATGTTAAGCAATTTGTAGTAATCTTCCGGGAGTAGGCTTCACGCTCCTCAAGCCCTAATGCAAGGCGACTATTTCTGAGTTGCTGTCTTACTACTTCTTTTGTCACCATTTTCCTTTAGAAGAATAAAATCAAAGTTTAACGGGTCAAAGGTATCAAAAAGCTCCTTTATAAATTCCGGATTACTTAAATAGAACTCCAGAAAGTTGATTTTTCTTTCCTGCAAAGTTCCTTGGGGAAATAGCTCCCTTTTTATAGCTGCTAGTTGCTGTATGGCTGTAGACTTCTTCCTCTCTTCTGCTTTACGAAACTTGGTCGCCACTTGGTCTAAAATCTTTTCATTGCGCTTATATGCGGCCTGAACTGCATCAGTTAAAGTAGCATCCATTTCAGCAGACTTTTCTTCTAAAGACTTATAGATAAGATTTAATTTATCTTTTTCCTCCTGCAGTTCAAGGTCCTGATCGGAATTTTCTTTTACATACTTTATGCGCAAATCATCGTAAGGGAGGAACAATTCCTTCTCATTTAACCCCAGCTTATTCATTTTGCGCTGTAAGGGAGAAGTCAGAATCATTGCGAAATTTCTTGGAAGTAAAAATGGATAATCTACTGAATAATGGGCAAAAACATTTTTTAGTTGAAACCAATAGGCCACTTCCGCCGGCCCACCCAGATAGGCCAAATTGGGTAAAATAACCTCTTGGTAAAGGGGTCGCATGACTACATTGGGACTAAAATTCTCTGGCTTTTCTTCTATAATTGCTGCCATTTGGGCTTCAGTCCATTTGTTTTTCCCATCATGGGTTTCAAATAAACCATCTGTTAAAATCAACCTTTCTCTACGGCCCTTTTCCATATAGAAAAAATTAATTTCTCTAGGGAATATTTGGGTGGAGTAGCCGGCCTTTTCCAAAGCATTGTTACAGTCATTCACCAGGTTATTGGCAGTGGCTTTCAAAACGTCATCCTTGATAACTGGCACAAACAATTGCTTCAGTTCCTTTTCATTGGCATCCATGATCACCAACCCTCTGTCTGCAAATAAATGATGGACGTATTTCCTCACCGCCTCTTTCAAATGCTTACTTTCGGTATAGGCTGTTTTGAAAAACTCGGGAAGAAAATGTAATTCCCCTATTAATTTTTTTAACGATTCATCTAAAATAAATTCTCCTACGGCTCCTTTTTGATCAGTTTCCCATTCATAATTTTTTCCGTCAAAATAAAAATGGTTGATTTCAGCAAAATCATGATCTTCTGTGGCCATCCAATATACCGGAACAAAATGGTAATCCGGGTTTTCCTTTTTTAGCTTATCTGCCAGCGCAATGGTAGACACAATCTTATATATAAAATAAGATGGCCCGGTCATCAGGTTTAATTGATGGCCTGTGGTAACCGTAAAAGTATTGGCTTGTTTCAATTGCTGAATGTTGGCCTTAACCTTTGAACCTTCAAATCCTTCATATTGCTTTTCCAGCACCTTGGCAAGGCTGTCTCTTTTCTCTTGCTCAAAATGTTTGTTGGGCAAAGTTTTTTTAAATTGCTCTAAATCGGGAAACTCCTTATAAAACTGTTTTACTGACTCCTCTTTGTGAATATAATCTAAAAAAAGTGATGAAAACAGGCCGGTACAGGCCGGGTCTAAGCTGGACTTTAACATAAAGGATGCAATTTCAATTTTTATAAAGGCAGGTATTGAAACCATTAAAACGGGCAAAGGGATAGTAAAGTTCACCTAAATTGCCAACAATTGGTGGGGCAAGTTATACATTTTTTCAAAAATCTTGTAACAATAAACCAGCATCCCCTTTGTAATTTTGTGCAATAAACAAGCTTTCTATATATGAGCCAGACTATTGAAGTACCTATTTCCGGAATGAGTTGCGCTGCATGTGCGGTCAGTGTGGAATCCATGCTAAAAGAAACAAAAGGCATACAATCTGCAAGTGTAAACTATGCCAACCAGTCTGCCATTATTTCCTTGGAAAAAGAAGGAATGGACCTATCGGAGGCCAAGAAAAACATCCAATCCATAGGTTATGATTTATTAATAGACCTAGATAAACCGGAGGACTTGGAGGCCATAAAGGCCGCTGAATTAAAAGCACTTAAAAAGAAAACCCTTTCCTCAGGAATATTGGCATTCCCTGTATTTCTGATTGGCATGGTTTGGCCGGAGATACCGTATGCCAATTTGATCATGTGGGCCTTGACCAGTCCAATTTTGGCCATTTTCGGAAATGCTTTTTTTATCAACGCCTACAAGCAAATCAAGAAAGGAAATACCAATATGGATACCCTGGTGGCCCTGAGTACTGGAGTAGCCTACCTTTACAGTTCATTTAACACTTTTTTTCCGGATTGGCTGGAATCCCGCGGAATGACCCCTCATGTTTACTTTGAAGCGGCTGCCGTCATCATCTTTTTTATTCTGCTTGGCAGATTAATGGAAACGAGAGCAAAAGCAGGTACTTCGGAAGCCTTAAAGAATCTCATCGGCCTTCAGCCCACGGACTTAACAGTCATCCGGGAGGGAAAAGCCATCCAAATGAATGTTTCAGAGGTGCTACCCGGGGAAACCATCTTGGTGAAACCCGGACAAAAAATCCCTTTGGACGGCATACTTACACAAGGCCAATCCTATGTGGACGAAAGTATGCTCACCGGAGAACCTTTGGCAGTAGAAAAAAGCAATGGCGATACCGTTTATGCAGGAACCATCAACCAGAGTGGGAGTTTTGAATTTAAGTCCAATAAAAGCAAGTCAGAAACCTTACTTTCCAGCATAATCGCTAGGGTAAAGCAAGCCCAAGGTTCAAAAGCACCCATACAGAAAACAGTGGACAAGGTTACAAAAATATTTGTCCCTGCCGTTTTAGCCATCTCACTGATTACCTTTATCATTTGGTCGCTTAGTGGGGCAGATGATGCCATTTTAAGAGGCATGCTTTCTGCCATAACCGTACTTGTTATTGCCTGCCCCTGTGCACTCGGGCTTGCCACACCAACGGCCATAATGGTGGGAATCGGCAAAGCTGCCTCCTTAGGAATTTTGGTTAGGGATGCCGAAAGCCTTGAAAATGGCAAAAAAATAGACAGCCTGATTCTGGACAAAACCGGAACGATCACTGAAGGTAAGCCTAGTGTACAAAAAGTGATTTGGAAATCAGGAGTCAATGAAAAGCCCATGGCTGCAGTATTTCGGGCGCTGGAAGAAAAAAGTGAGCACCCCTTGGCTTCAGCCATTACGGATTATTTTTCAAAAGAAAAAGTATCAGGCAATCTAACGGCATTCAAAACCTTTACCGGCAAGGGAGTGACTGGCCAATTTGATGGAGCGCAATATGCTATCGGAAATTTAAAATGGTTGAAGTCTTTGGGTAGCAGCATCGATCTAAGCCTGTCTCAAGCAGCCGATGAAATGCTTGAACAGGGCAATATTGTCGTATACATGGCCAAAGGAAAGGAAGTGGTTGGGGTTGTTTCCATCGCTGATAAGCTAAGAGAAACTTCTAAAGCAGCCATTGCTCAATTAACTAAAATGGGGATAACTGTTCACATGCTTACCGGTGATCAGGAAAAAACAGCTGCAAGCATCGCCGGAGAAGTAGGTATAACCAACTTTCAAAGTGGCTTACTGCCTCAAGACAAAGGGGAATACATAAAAAAATTACAAGAAAAAGGACACAAGGTTGGTATGGCAGGAGACGGCATTAATGACAGTGAAGCATTGGTTTTAGCTGATTTAGGCATTGCTATGGGTGGCGGCACCGACATTGCCATGGAAACGGCTCAGGTTACACTGATACATGCCGACCTTATGGCCATTCCCGATTTATTAAAGTTGAGTAAAAACACAGTTGCCACCATCCGTCAGAACTTATTTTGGGCCTTCATTTACAATATTATTGGCATACCCATTGCAGCCGGATTGTTGTATCCCATATCCGGATTTTTACTTAACCCAATGATAGCCGGATCTGCAATGGCCCTTAGCTCCTTATCCGTAGTCGGTAATAGTTTACGGCTGAAGTATAGTTGATAAGAGCTTAGCTAAATGCATGCAAAGAATAGCCAAAATGGCTTATTTAATAAAATAGAAGATTGAATTATAAAAACAAAAATTAGCAAAATGGATAAACAGGTCAAACTTAAAACAAATGTAAAATGTGGTGCATGTGTGGCAGCCATTACCCCGGCAATGGACAATTTAAAAGTAAAACATTGGGAGGTAGATTTAACTTCACCGGATAGGATTTTGACTGTAGAAGGAGAAACTGAGGTGGAGGAAATAAAGGCGGCACTTGATCAATCAGGCTATAAAGGTGAATCAATTTGATTGAAAGGATACAGGATAGGTAGAAAATTTATTACTTTTGCCTTTATTCTATGATCAACTATAAATCTTTTACTCTGGACAATGGACTTCAGGTACTGGTCCATGAAGACCATTCTTCAGAAATGGCTGTAGTCAACCTTTTGTATAAGGTAGGTTCCAGAAATGAGGAAGCCGGTAAATCCGGCTTGGCCCATTACTTTGAACACCTTATGTTTTCAGGTTCAAAGAATATCCCTGAATTTGATACTGCCTTAGAAAAGGTTGGAGGGGAATGCAATGCATTTACCAATACTGATATCACCAACTTTTACATTACCCTTCCCGCAATTAATCTGGACACAGCCCTTTGGCTGGAATCGGATCGAATGCGTTACCTTAACCTTAAGGAAAAGCCTATCAACACCCAAAAGCAAGTGGTGATTGAAGAATTTAAACAGCGTTATCTCAATCAACCTTATGGCGATGCCATGCATCATGTGAGGCAATTGGCCTTTGAAAAGCATCCTTACCGCTGGCCAACCATCGGTGAAAAAATAGCAGACATTGAAGGGTTTGAAAAAGAAGAATTGCAGCATTTTTATGAGCAAAACTATGCCCCAAACAATGCCGTCCTTTGCATCGCAGGAAAGGTTAACTTTGAAGAAGTAAAGGCTAGAGTTGAGCACTGGTTTGATGAAATCCCAAGAGGAAAGACTGCCCCAAAAACGATACTTTCTGAACCTCTTCAGGACAGTAAAAGGAGAAAACAGGTCTTTGCCAATATCCCTACAGAGGCTTTGTATAAAGTATATAAGATTCCGGGAAGACTAGAAAACAATTACCTTACATGTGATCTTATTTCCGACATTTTGGGTTTTGGAAGGTCCTCTCTTTTGGAGAAGAAATTGATTAAAAACTCCTCGCTCTTTGCCAATTGTCAAGCTTATGTTCTAGGCAATATTGACCCGGGACTCTTAATCATCACAGGAAAAATGGAGAAAGGCGTGACTGCCGAGGAGGCTGAAAAAGAACTGGATAAGACGCTTGAAGACTTTAAAAATGAGCCAATTGATTCAACCAATCTTCAAAAGATTAAAAACCAGGCAGAGGCCATGCAGACCTATGAATCCGTTTCCTTGCTTGGAAGGGCCATGAAATTGGCCTATTATGCTTATTTGGGAGATCCACTGCTTATGAATGCAGAGTTTGATCGAAAAATGGCGATTACTGTAGATGAGATACAATTGGCTACACAGGAATACCTCAGAGACGAGCTTTCCTCTGTAGTTTATTATAAATGTGCACCTAATAATGGATCACCAGATAACCTTTAATACTTTAAATTATGAGTGCTTTTCGCATAGGATTTGGATATGACGTTCACCAATTGAAAGAGGGTGAAGAATTTTGGTTAGGAGGAATATTGATTCCACACAGCAAAGGAGCTGTTGGCCATTCGGATGCTGATGTGCTTATCCATGTCATCTGTGATGCCCTTTTGGGTGCAGCCAACCTAAGAGACATTGGTTATCATTTTTCGGATCAGGATCCACAATACAAGGGAATTGACAGTAAAATTTTACTCAAGGAGGTCATGGAACTTTTGAAGAAAGAAGGCTACCAAATAGGAAACCTGGATGTAACCATCTGCTTGCAACAACCAAAAATCAACCCTCATATTCCGGCCATGAAAGCTTGTCTTGCTGAGGTAATGAATATCGAAGACAATAAATTATCCTTAAAGGCTACAACTACAGAGCGCTTGGGATTTGTAGGTCGTGAAGAAGGCGTCTCTGCTTATTGTGTAGCTTTGATCCACCCATAATAGTCAACAACATGGAAAATCAAGAACCAAAAATCATAACGACAGAAGACGGCTCCCATTCAGTATATCTCCCTAATATCAATGAAAGCTATCACTCTTCTCATGGGGCTTACAAAGAGTCTATCCATGTTTTTTTTCTTTATGGACTGGATGCTTGGTATGCGAGAAATAGGGGAAAGTTTCCTATCCGTATTTTTGAAGTAGGCTTTGGAACGGGCCTGAATGCATGGTTGACTTTGATCTGGGCAGAACAAAATCAGGTACCTGTGCTCTACCATACCATAGAACCTTATCCCTTGAAGAAAGAGATATACGAAGCCCTTAATTTTACGCAACTTGATGAAACCCTAACGCATTTCAATGGCTATTTCAAACGCCTTCACCAAATGGAATGGGACAAGGGAATGCCAATGACAGATTATTTCAACATTAAAAAAGAGAAAACCAGCCTCCAGGAGGTACAACTTTACCCTACAGACCTGGTGTTCTTTGACGCCTTTTCTCCAAAAAAACAACCGGAACTCTGGACCTTGGAAATGCTGGAAAAAATCGAAAACAGCATGAACCCATCTGCAGCCTTTGTTACCTACTGTGCTGCTGGCCACCTCAAAAAGAACTTACAATCTCTTGGCTTGACCCTGGACGAAGTACCCGGACCTCCGGGAAAAAAAGAAATGACAAGAGGGTGGAAAAAAAGCTAAATCTACAAGGTTTTTCTAACCTATTGGCCTTTTATGTACTTGCTGTGACTTCTATTGCTTGCCAACCTAAAGGCAGGGCAAAGAATAATTCAAGTCCAATTAACCCCCTCACTGAAGCCAGTCAGGCTCCTTCTAAAAAGAAAAATGGCTTTTCCCACATAGTAGAGGGTGACAGTATTCTCCAACGGATACACCTAAATGACAAGTTGCAATATGAAAGCCTTATTGTAGAGGAGAAGAGAGTTTACAATAATATTTATCCCAACATCAATGATTCCTTCCTATTCGAAGACAAGTATTATTTAAAAATAAGCTACTCAATCCCTTTTAGCGGCACCATTGAAACAACTATTCCCGAATGCCCGGATTATGTACTCACCCCTTTAGACAATGGTATCCTTCAGGTAGTCATTTACAATGCATTGGATTTAAGCGCAGTTGATCTCAAGTTCAACTATTTCCCTTCCGAAAAAGACAGTTTGGTCAGTTCCGAATATTTTTTCAATCATGTGATTTTCAATTAAGAGAATTGAGCAATTATTTAGGCCTATTGATCCAATATTTTAAAGCAAATTGTGCGTTTAATACTTCAAAATCAGTAATATTAACCTGCCTTTTTACTTCCTAGTGAATCCTTCAATTGATTTTCAGCGAATCAGATTTTGTTCTATCACTTTAAATAAGGTGATTTTGAAAGCTTTAAAATGAAAAACCCAGGTAATCATATTTTAAATGCCTGCATTAAACGACAAATAAACCCGGTAAAAAACATGAAAAACTCCCCTATAATCCTGGCAAGTACTATTTTTTATATCCTTGCATTAGCAGTTGCACAGGGCCAATCCATCACTTTTGACAAACCTCTAGATGTTGGTCAGGGTACCATATCCGGAGTAAGTGCATTAGAGGTAGCGGATTTAAATGGAGATGCCAGAATGGATGTGATCGTACTCGAAGGGGGCGCCCATGCTGAAGGCCGATTTACCTTGGCATGGTTTGAGCAAACCAAAAAAGGAAAATGGATAAAACATGATTTTAACTTACCTGTAATATTTGATGATTTTATCGGGTCTGCACGTTGCGAGGACATGGACAATGATGGAGACATGGACTTGATTTTTAGCAATGATGGTCACAGCACCGGCCCTATCAATGTCTATTTATTAATCAACCCGGGTAAAAAGAAGGTTTACGACCAATGGGAGCATTTACTAATTTCAACCATTGAAGGCTTCCATGCCAATGATATGCGATTGGCAGACATGGACCTGAACGGTAAAAAAGATGTGGTAATCCGTCATAAAAATCCTGAATCTTTAAAGATCATCTTTCAGATTGAAAATGAAAACTGGCAAACCAAGACCGTCTATGAAGGACAAGCTGGTGAAGGGCTCGCAGTCGGAGACATTAATAGGGATGGCATACCTGACATTACCATGACAGGACATTGGTTTAAATCGCCCAAAGATCCTAAAAATGGTCAATTTATAAGATTTGATATTGAAGCAAGTTTTAAAGAAGTGAATAAAGCCACCAAAGAAGAGGTAGGCGACATTAACAATGATGGCCGACCTGATGTTTTATTATCACCTGCCGAACATTTTAAAAAATATGGAGGGGACAATTATGATCTCGCTTGGTATGAGTGCCCACCCAACCCGGAAAAAGTATCAGCATGGACAAAACATGTCGTAAAATCAGATTATAACAAGGCCCATTGTGCAAAACTAGCGGATATGGACAATGATGGAGATTTGGACATTATCTCTGCTGTGGCCTGGGATGAGCGAGAAATCAGAATTTACATCAATGAAGGTGGTGAATTTCGAACATCTATCTTAGTAGCTGAAGGAAAAGGCATTTATTCAGGTGCAATTGCAGACATAGACGGAGATGGCGATTTAGATATCGTTGGGGAAGACAAATACTCGACAGATGCCAAGCCTTGGTTATTCAGAAACCTGCTTATTAAATAATTAGTAAATTTAACACTATGAATAGGAGAGATTTCATGCTACAGGCCACACTATCCGCAGCTGCCATTTCCGGCCTGCCATTGGCCGGCCTTGGCAAACCCGAAAAAAGTAAAATGAAACGGATTGGTTTAACCACTGTGGTATTTCGTAATCGATTTGCTTTAACCAAACCAAAGAACCAAGAGTTAGAAAATGAACTCACTTTGTTGTCCACGCCTGAATATTTCGCAGATCGATTTGGAGTACATAATGTTGAAATGTGGACCAATCATTTTGAATCCACGGGTAAAAGTTATTTAAAGGAAATTAAAAAAAGCTTACATAAACACCATTGCAACTTAATCAACTTGCAATCCGAGGGGAAATTCGACCCTTCAGATCCTTTGGAAGAAAATAGATTGAAAGCAGTAATGGAAGTTAAAAACTGGATTGACATTGCCAAAAACCTTCAGGCTCAGTCGCTGCGTGTAAAATCCATGAAAAAGTCCTATACTCATGCGGTACTGTCTCTCAAAGAGATCACATCATATGCCAAGTCTAAAGGAATTAGGGTACTGATAGAGAATCACAATGACTTATTTTCAGATTATACAACCCATATCAGCACAATAAAAGACATCCCTTCGGACAATATTGGACTACTTGCTGATTTCGGCAATTACTCCTCCAACACTGTTAGATTTGAATCATTGAAACACATCGCCCCATATACCAAGTTGGTCTCTGCAAAAACAAAGGATTTCACGGATCAAATGGCGCACAGTGCATACGATTTCCAAAGGTGCATCCGTATTTTTGAAGACCAAGGTTATCAAGGCATTTATTCTTGTGAACAATGGGGAAAGGCTAATCCAAATTATGACTATGAAAAAATTACCGATTGGATGATTGAAAATATAAAAGAAAACATTTAAAACGAACTGAATCAGAACGTTTTAAATGCTATTATAGCCTTAAGGCTGCAGTCTTTCCAATACAGCTTTTGCTTCCTCCCAAGTAAGCCTAGGCCCAAATTGACTGACTACTTTTGATGAAGCCATGCTGGCCAGCTTGCCGCTAGAAGCATAGGAATGCCCATTGGTGATCCCATACATAAAAGCCCCGGCAAACATATCTCCGGCTCCATTGCTATCAACAGCCACCGTAGGGTAGGGTGCAATATCGATAAAAGTATCCCCATCATAAATCAATGCCCCATTCTTTCCTTGGGTAATCACAAAATGCTTGGCGATTTTCTTTAAGTCTTCTGCAGCATCTGCTACATTGTCTTTTCCAGTATAGAGCATGGCCTCTTCCTCATTGGCAAATAACATGTCCACCCCTGAACCAATTACCTCTTTAAAGCCTTCCCCAAAATATTTAACCATGGCCGGATCAGAAAAGGTAATGGCTACTTTTACCTCATTTTCTTCCGCAATCTTTTTGGCTGCCATCATGGCTTCTTTGGCATTCGGAGAGGTGATAAGGTATCCCTCGATATACAAATATTTTGAAGCTTTAATTGCCTCTTCATTGACTTGAGAGGTAGAAAATTGCTCTGTGATACCAAGAAATGTATTCATGGTACGCTCGGCGTCTGCCGTGACCATTACCAGACACTTACCGGTAATGCCTTCTTCCAACTTAAACGGATCTAGGTTATGATTGACACCGGCTTCCCTTAAGTCATCGGTAAAAAATTTCCCTAATTCATCGTTGGCTACTTTGCAGCAATAATAGGATTTACCTCCAAATTGACTTACGGCAATGATTGAATTGGCTGCCGATCCACCACATTGTAATTTTGAAGTCTTGGTATTGATGGCTGCCATCAACTCTCCCTGCCGATCTTCATCTACCAAGGTCATCAGGCCCTTTTCAATACCATATTTATCAAGAAAGGTATCACTAACTTCAAACTCAATATCTACCAAGGCATTTCCTATGCCGGTAACATCATACTTTTTCATCATATTGATTTAAACTATTGTCTCGATCTGAAATAGATCTCTAAATATTTTCCGGAATAGTTATTTTACTCCCGAAGTTTTATGCTTCTTCCTTTGATTGCCTCCAAGGCAAAGAATATGGCACAGATTAACAAGCCAAAAAACTCCCTATTAATTTCCATGGCATGGGTTTTCATAGAAAGGTCCTTTTGTTCCAATTCTTGTCCTATCCAGCCAAAAATATTGTCCGGCCAAAAAAAGACTGCACCTATCAGGTAACTAAAGGTAAGGATTACCAATAGGTTTACATTGAACTTTCCAAAAAAGGCAAACCCTGCCGTGGCAGAGGCAATAAGGTAAATTGGCACCCACCACTCCGGGTCGGGATCATTGATCTGCCAATACCCGAAAAGCAAAAAGAATATAGAAAAGGTCCCAAAGAAATATTTCCAGAAATTACTCATAACAACACTCAATTAAGATATATAAGTAGAAAATAACACTTCAAATCACTTCCTGTTAACAAGCTCATAGATCATGGAATAAACATCTGTAGGGGCTACACCCTCAATCTTCTCTGCATGTTTCGAACCGATCAAAACCGGCCAATCTGCTTTGTCTTCAGGAATTCTCCCATGAGAACCCTTGACTAATTCCGCCTTTAAAGGAATTACATCCATCAAATACCTGAAACCCAATTTCTTTTTTAAGAGGGTCCAACCCAGCTTCCCTTTCAAGAATTTAATGTCCGGATTGGCAAACATCTCTACCGGATCATAACCCGGCTTGCGGTGGATATCCACCGTTCTTGCATAGTCAGGCGCAACTTTATCGTCCAGCCAATAATAATAAGTAAACCACGAATCTTTGTCAGCTACAACCACCAAATCACCCGATCTGTCATGGTTTAGTTGATAGGCCTCCTGCTCCTGCTTATCCAAAACTTTTTCTACCCCGGGAAGGGCTAAAAGCAGGTCTTTAACCTTAGTTAATTCCTCCGGCTCTTTCACATATACATGGGCCAATTGGTGATCGGCAACTGCGAAGGCACCACAAGTTCCTGCATCCAAGGTCTCAAGTCCCAACTCGTCCTTCACTTGTATATAGCCGGCTTTTCTCAGAGCCCTATTGATATGCACAGGTTGATTTACAGAGGTAATGCCATATTCAGACAATAGAAGTACCTCAGCCCCCTTGCTCTCATAATACCGTATGACCTGTTCACAAAGCGCATCAATTTCATTCAAACTTGTACTTATCTTTTCAAAATCAATCCCAAATTTCTGCAAGGCATAATCCAGGTGGGGTAAGTAAATCAAAGTCAAGGTTGGGTCATACCATTCGTCTACTTTCAAGGAGGCATCAGCTATCCATTGGCTAGAGGCAATATTGGCATTGGGTCCCCAAAATGAAAACAAAGGAAACTGGCCCAGTTCTTTCTGCAGGCGATCCCTTAAGGCCATTGGTTGGCTATGAATATCCGGTAATTTTCTTCCATCTGAAGGGTACAAGGGCCTTGGTGTTACAGCATAGTCAACAGAGGAATACATATTGTACCACCAAAACATATTGGCACATGTGAAATCGGGATTTTCTGCTTTCAATGCATCCCAAACTTTAGGAGATTGTACCAAATGATTGGATTGTCGCCAAAATTTTATTTCACACTCATCTTTAAAATACCAACCATTGCCTACTATTCCGTTGTCCTTTGGCCACTTACCCGTCAAGTAGGCAGATTGAGAGGAACAGGTAACTGCCGGCAATACAGGTTTTATCGCTGCTTTCTGCTTTTTATCAGTCCATTGCTTTAAAAATGGAGTATGTTCTCCTATCAGCCTTTGAGAAAGGGCAACTACATTCAGAACAACTGTCTTTTTCATTTGATGTTATTTTTTACCCAGTTTAATTCCCTGGCAATGGACTGATCCAATGACAAATGGATGTCTTCCGGCAAAACTTCCCATGTATAGGTTTCCACTTCTAGGTGACTGGTAAGTTTCCTTTCACCATTTAATTTCAATACGCTTAAAATATCTTCTTGAGTAGAATGCACATCCCCATAGGTTGATAGAAATAATGGTACATGAAAATGGATTCGCCATTCTAGCTCTTTGGTAGTGGCCAAATCCATAAGTGCATCCGGAAGATCCGGATAAGCATGTAAGGTACTGTCTTCCATTCTACCTATTACCTGATGCAGGTAAGTGGATTCCACAAAAGGCAAAAGGGCTTTTTCTACTGCCCGTCTTTGGTTGATTTCAGTGGGGATATTGGCTTTCAGAGCAGCGCTCAACTGAAACTTACCAATCTTAATACCTTCCTTTTCAAAAGCATCCAGTACTTCTTCATGGTCTTCGTAGCCTACTGCAAAGTGACATACATCATAGCAAACCTGAACATGGTCTTTAATGGCTGCTTCTGCTTCCTCGGCTGAAAGCCCAAATTTCTTCGACAAGATAGGCCCTCCCTTTGGAATAAGCCAGTCCTTGAAAAAATGTATCAAACCTTTAGACTCTTCAATCACGCCATCCGGTTCGGGTTCTATATCCAGATGAAGGTCTATATTTTTTTCCAGTTTCAATTGATAAAGGTATTCCACCACCTCTACGATATTCGCACAAGACTGCGCCATGAGCTGGTCCAAAGCCGCTGAGGATTTGTGCCAATACTTATAACTCAGGGGGGAAGTGGAAATACCCGCATCCATATCAGCAGGCATTATTTGCGCCAGTATGGTAAAGAGCCTTAAGGTATAGGCCTTCCTTTCCTCAGTACTCCAATCCGGAAGATGCACCTCGTCTTTCACCACCTGCCTGTGAAATCCGCCAAAGGGAAATCCATTGAAAGTAAAAACATAACAATTATTAGCACTGAGCCAAGATTTGAATAGGTCCAATTGTTCAGGCTTTATCAATTCCCGACTTGCCTCATCAGAGAGCCTTAAACCTATGGCAAAAGGCTTTTCCACTGACAATTCTCCCTTAATTTTGGGAATGTATTCTTTTAAGTTTTTAAAGGTAGCCTCCCAACTTTCCCCGGGATGAATATTGGTACAATAGGTCAAATGGAAATCGGATACTTGCATAGAATAGGTTACGCTATAATTATTTATTCAAAGATATTGTTCAGGCCTTCGGAGATTCAAGCTGGAGGTCTTTGAGTTTACCAATGGCATTTATGATCAGATCATTGTCCATTTCATGTACTTCCACTCCATGGCCAATCTTGTCTAAAAGCATAATGGTAAGCTCTCCACCCAGATGTTCCCTAAACTCTTCCAGGCCTTTCAACAAAACCTCACCCGAAAGTTCAGGTTGGTATAGATCAAAGCCAAGGTGGGCAATAACATTCAAGACTCGGTTTAATTCATTTTCAGAAAGCTTTCCGGCAAGAAATGAGTAGGTGGTATCCAAGGCAATACCGATGGCAACTGCCTCACCATGTCTCACCTTATAATCTGTCAGGTGCTCTAACTTGTGTGCCGCCCAATGTCCAAAGTCCAATGGTCTTGAGGATCCGCTTTCAAAAGGATCTCCCGAGGCAATGTGATCCAAATGCATTTGCGCACAACGGTAGATTAATTCTTGCATGGCAGGACTGTCTCTATCCAGAAGTTCCTCAGCCTTTTCCTCAATCCACAAGAAAAAAGAAGCGTCTTTGATCAAGGCAACCTTTAAGGCCTCAGATATTCCTGATCTCCAGTCTCTTTGCTCCAGAGTCTGTAAAAAATCACTGTCGTTAATCACCGCATAGGGCGGACAAAAAGCTCCCAAATAATTCTTTTTACCAAAGGCGTTGATGCCATTTTTCACTCCTACACCGGAATCGTTTTGAGAAAGAACAGTGGTTGGAATACGAATATGCCTGATCCCTCTGTGCGCAATAGTCGCGGCAAAGCCCACCATGTCCAATAGCGCTCCTCCACCTAGACCAACAATATAAGAATGTCTGTCTATTCCGTACTCATCTGTGGCCTTAAGCACCTGCTGAAAGTAGTTTTGGTCGTTCTTTACCTGCTCTCCCCCGGGGATCACTAGAGGAGCTGCACAAAGCGTAAAGACATCGCTGTTTTTCTCCGAATATTGCTGAATAGAAGGGATAAGGTTAGGGTTGGTAAGTACTACCCCTTCATCCAACACAAAATAAACCTTAGGGATTTTCTGTCCACTTACCAAGTCAGCAAAAAGATTGTTATCAATTGAAAACAATGCTTTTGTAAAAAAGACTTGGTAATTGTAAGGAACACTAAAAACTTGTTCTATAGATTGATGTGTCACTTTTTTCATTTTAAATATGATTGTCCCTAAGAACTTCTTGCTCTTTATAAATAAGTAAATTAAGCTCCTTTTGGTTCACTAGGTGACTGCAAAACCTTTTGCCAGCTGCAAAGATAAAGGTAATAAAAGTAAAATCACCAAACCGACTATCCAGCCTGCAAAGGAAACAGCAATGGCGGCATTCACAATAATCAAAGCCAACACTGCAGCTTTAACCGATTTACCAATTAACGAGGGCTCTTTGTACTTCAAAGCTTTAACGAGTGGGGGGAAAATAAAGTAACTTAGCAAAGCCAAGAAAGGCAAGCTTTCCCACCAATTCTCAATATTGGTATAGGCCAATAGGAAAATAAATCCAACAATGACCGCATAAATCGCCAAACCTGATTTTAGGGCCATGATATTCTGACCATGAACTTCTCCACGACTTACCATTGTAATGGCAGCCACATAAAGCAGAGGGATTAGGCCAATGTACCAATAGTTTTGCACTGCCTCGTCTATTAGACTCATGCCCAACAGCAAATTCCCTGCCCTGCAAAGGCCCATATTGATGGGGCCAAATATATTTTGATGTTTCCCCCATGCATCATAAAGCACAGCCAGTAAAGCCACACTTAAGGCAATGCCTGCAGAAAAAGCACTTACTTGCCAGGCGGCCAATACGCCAACCAAAAGCAATAAAAAAGCCATTATACCTGCACTTTTGACCGAGGCTTGACCACTTGGAATTGGGCGTTCAGGTCTTTCGACACTGTCCAGTTCTGCATCAAAGACATCATTAAACGCAACCCCTCCTCCATATAAGCCTATGGTGGACAATATCAGCCAAGCAATGGACTTGATAATATCCTGATCCATACCCTGTATCAAGAGATAAACCGCTCCGGAAATGGCTGCCCCAGCCAATATATCTGCAATTGCGGTAACAATATTTGCCGGTCGGGTGAGCTTAATGTGTGCTATAATAGATGACATCAGTAAATTTAATTCTCTATAATATTGGAGGAATCACTGTCTACTCGAGGGTTTTGTCCCCCTCTAAGCACAGTGTTGCCACCCATTTTTTTTGTTTGGTCGATAGGCTCTTTTTCTAACCAGTCTTTTTCCTCCATCTGCCCACTTTGGCCATAAGCTTTCAAGGCATTTCCATAGCAGGTCATTTTAATATGCTCTTCCGGAATGCCTTTTTCACGCATCAGAGCAGCTGTTTTAGGTACGGCCAAAGGATCACTTATCCCCCAATCGGCAGCACTGTCTACAATAATTCGCTCGGGGCCATATTGACGGACAATTTCTACCATTCGCTCACTACCCATTTTGGTATGGGGATAAATGGTGAATGCCGCCCAATAACCTCTATCAAGGACATCTTTTACAGTTTCTTCATTGTTATGATCCACAATGACCATATTCGGAGCAAGGCCATGCTCTTCACTCACATCCATACTTCTTATGGTTCCCTTCTTTTTGTCTCTGTGTGGAGTGTGAATCATAACAGGCAAGTCTACTTCCTTTGCCAACTCAAGTTGCAAGCGATAAAACCTATCCTCCGCCTCTGTTTGGTCATCATATCCAATCTCACCAATGGCTACTACTCCTTCTTTGCTTACATATAGTGGCAGCAACTCCATCACCTCTTCGGCCAAAGCTACATTATTGGCTTCACGAGAATTGAGACCGATGGTGCAATAATGCACAATCCCAAATTGCTTGGCCCTGAAACGTTCCCAACCAACCAGACTGCTAAAATAATCCTGAAAACTTCCTACTTTGGTTCTTGCTTGTCCCAGCCAAAACGCCGGCTCAATTATGGCAACAATGCCCGCTTTTTGCATGGCTTCGTAATCATCCGTAGTTCTGGAAGTAACATGTATGTGTGGATCTATGTACATCATAACGCTCAAATTTATATGCTAACCTATGTTAAATTAAATGCAAATCATAACGATTACAAATGAACGGAAAATATCAAATGAAAACGGCAAACTTTACCACTTATTTAGTTTAGGGCTTCAGAATCTTTACCTATTTTCTCCCAATTGATTTCTCCATTTTCAATCTTTTCTTTTATTTCCGGCTGCTTGGTCAATAGCTCTTTGGCAGCTAGGTTGTCACTTTCATGGCAGGCCAGGGCTGCTGCATATTTCTCCAGCTCATCCCCCTTTTCCCCAACCTTTTCCAAAAGGCCAACAATTTCTTCATCAACAAATGGACTTAAAAAGCGCCACAATTCCGGAATTACATTTCTACCGGCAGACCAACGTTCATGAATATAATCAACCAGGGTGGTTGCCAAATTAACATTCTGCCGTTGCTCAATCCCCACAATCCGGTAAAGGGGCCGTTGCATAAAAATGGCTTTCAAAACCATCTGATTCCATGCCTGCTCACTAAAATAGTCTGCAGGATATGGATTGTTTAGGGCAATGGCATCAAAAACGGAAGTCATATTGCTTCTCAAGCCCTCAGCTGCACGCTTGGTGAATTTTTCTTGAAAAGGGTAGATTGGCAAGGCGGCATAAAGCGCTTCTTGCTCATGAATATCTGCAGATTCAAAAAGTTTCTCCATATCTTCAAACCATTTTTCATGGTCTTCCGAAAAGGCCTCCAATACCAATATCACCCTGGCCGTCTGCAAACCGGTCCAATTATTCAACGAGAAACCATTTCTTATTGCTTCTGCCTTCTGTAAGGTTTCAATAGGCAAATCCATTGGATGCTTGGAAAAATGACGGGAAGCCTGGCTAAAAGATAAAAACAGCTTCATGGACCCCTTGTCTGCTTTAATCTTAGCTACCTGAAGTTCCAACCAATCCATGCTTTCGGCACTAGCAGCAGCTGCAAGACTTTGCTTTAAAAATCCTATGGTGGATGAAATACTATTCATGCTTTTTTAACTTTTTGTTAATTACAAATATAACATTTATTCCCTTGCTGTTTTTTGAACATGAGAACAATCATAAATCTATCAGCTGTTTATTTCCTTAATAAATAAAAAATTGATTAAAGCCGGCTTTCCCATTAGGGCTTGCTTGCCTATGGAGCTAAAAACCGCAGGGTAAAGACCAAAAAACTAGAGTCAGTTCCATCGATTAACTACACCCTTATGATTAACTCATGCTTGCCCTCAGAAAAAAAGCCAAGCCATTTCAAAACTGAAATGCTTGGCTTGTACCTAGGTATTAAATGAACTTTTTGGAATTATTCTTGCCAATCAACACCTGTATCTTTCCAGCTTTTGGATTTAGCTGAGTCCAAGACAGCTTCACAAACCTTCTGTGTTTCATAGGCATCTCTGAAGGTTGGGTGGCATGGTTCATTTCCTTCCAAGCTTTTGAAGAAGTCCGCAACTTGGTGGATAAATGAATGCTCATAGCCAATGCTTGTTCCTGGAATCCACCAACGATCCATATAAGGTTGATCACCTTCCGTAACATGTACAGAACGCCATCCTCTTACTTCTGGCTCATCATTATGGTCAAAGTATTCCAACCTGTTGAGGTCATGTAAATCCCATCTAATGGAGGCATGTTCTCCATTGATTTCAAAGGTATAAAGGGCTTTATGACCTCTAGCATAACGAGTTGCTTCAAATAGACCCAATGAACCATTGTCAAAATGGCAATGGAACGCACAAGCATCATCTATTTCTACCTTTTGTTTTTCACCACTTCCTTGGTGTACCCTTTCCTTGATAAAGGTTTCCGTCATGGCAGAGACATCTTTGATGCCACCATTTAACCACATGGCAGTATCAATACAGTGCGCCAAAAGATCACCTGTCACACCTGAACCGGCTGTGGCAGCATCCAGTCTCCATAAGGCATCTCCGCCTTGTGGCAACTCAGGGCTTATGGTCCAATCTTGAAGGAAGTTGGCACGGTAATGAAAGATTTTCCCCAATTTACCTGAGTCAACAATTTGCTTGGCCAAAGTAACGGCCGGTACTCTTCTGTAATTGTACCATACAGTATTTTTCACTCCTGCATCTTCCACAACCTTCACCATTTCTTCTGCTTCTTCCAAGGTTCTGGAAAGCGGTTTTTCACAGAGAATCATTTTCCCTGCTTTTGCAGCTGCGATAGCAATTTCTGCATGGGTGTTGTTAGGTGTACAGATATCAACAGCATCGATATCGTCTCTTTCAATTATTTTTCTCCAATCTGTTTCATAGGAGGCATAGCCCCACTGTTCTGCAAATTCTTTGATTTTATCTTCCCTTCTGGAACATGCGGCTTGCAAGACCGGACGGTACTCATATTCAGGAAAAAAGTCTCCCAATCTTTTGTACCCGTTGGTATGGATTCTGCCCATAAGGCCCGTACCTATCAATCCTATTCTTATTTTCTTTTTCTCTGACATTTTTTATTATTTTGGTTGCTAATCAATTGTTGGCGAAAGTAAGCTTGATACTATGCTTTCCAACCATGTTTTTCTCTTACCGAAATCAAGGCTGCCAGGATATTGTTCCAGGTGTCTTCCTTTTTCATCACTTCATTAGGGAACATACATCCGTCCCAGCACATGTGCTGAAAAGCTTTGGTCAATTCTCCATTTTCATCCCGAAGCCAGTAACCTGCATCTTCGGCGATATCCAGTTTTCCGTTGGGGTCATTCGCCAGGCAATGTCTACCTGTTTTGTCATGTGATCCGGAACCAAAGACAGTGGCATCATTTTGAGCTACATGGAAATCAATGGTCCAGGGCCTTAATGCGTCTGTCATTTCTTTTAAAGCAGCCTTCCACACAGATTTGTCTTTCCAGTCATACCCTTCAGGAAGTAATCTATGTTCAGGGTAATTATAACCCAGGGTGTACAATAAAGTATGGGCCATATCTGCCTGGAATCCTAAATAAGGGCTATTTACAGATTCAAGCGTTTCAAGCATTATTTTCCAACTGTGCATTCCTCCCCAGCAGATCTCACCTTCGGCAGCAAGTTTTTCTCCGTAATTTTCAGCAATTTTAGCGGCTTCCTTGAGGGTATCTACAATAATTTTTTGGCTTCCTTTAGGATCTTTTGCCCACAATTCAGGGCTACTAGCGGTATCTATTCTAACAATTCCATAAGGTCTAACCCCTATGTCTCTTAATTTTTTTGCCAGCTTGCAGGATTTTTCCAATAAATCCAGGTAGGTTGCTCTGTCTTCCTTCGAACCAAGAATTGGTCCTCCCCAGATGGGAGCCACCACACTTCCAATATTTAGATCAAGAGCGGAAACTTTATCTGCTAATTTTTTTACCCCGTCATCATCCATTTCTAAATCAATATGGGGATCAAATAGTCCGATGTCCACACCGTCAAATTTAACGCCATCTACTTCAGCATTGGCGGTATTTTGTAACATCTCATCAAATGAAATGATAGGCTCGGAATCAGGACCTTTTCCAACTATTCCAGGCCATGTTGCATTATGTAATTTAGGGAAATTATTTTGGGACATAATTTAATATGGTTAGCAATGAATAATTAATTTAAATCATACTATTAAACAGCCATTTTTAGATGAATATTCACCTTCGAATTCGCTGTTTAAAATTTTTCATCAATTTAATAAATAACTATTGGAATCCCATTCAAATAAGGCTTCCAATAGTTATCCTTTAAGCTTCTAAATGTTCAAATCTGGATTTTCTGGACCAAAGTGTTTCAGCATTACGATGGGATCAGTTTTGGAAAGGTTGGTGATTTTAACTCCTTCCTGAGCTGCTTTTTCAGTCACAAAATATTCATCATGTGTCAGTTGACCATAACGAATCAAAGAAGGTGTTTCTATATCCCAAACTCCCATGGTTCCATGACCTTGCATCATGATCATCCCATAGGCAGCACTGTCTTTAATTACTACTGTTTGGCCGGGAAGAACAGTCAGTTCCTTGGCACTGAAAGCATCAGATCTGTAGCATATCCAATTTTCTATATAACCTTCTGCTTCCATTTCTTCGCTGTCTTTGACAGGCACTGGAGCCATAAAACGAGTTTCCAAGATATTTGGATCCACGTTTAATTCCCAGTCAATCACTTCCATCAATTGGTCATAATCACCTATCCTGTCTTTTGGCGTTCCTTTCCACAGCAATTCTTCAGGAATAATGGCTTCATTCACCAATGACTGGTACATGGCAAAAACATCGGAAGCCTTCTGTGGCTCATAAGTACACATACTGCCAGGAGCATGTAGCATCCCCGGAGGAACATCCCATCCGGTTCCCGGATCCAGTTTGAAGGCCTGAGAAAAGCTGGTAATCTTATTGTCTCCTTTATTAAAGTTTTTGAGACATTCTTTGATTTGTTCTTTGGTAGTTCCCGGAGCTATTCCAAAAAAAGTATAAGGGAAATCTCCTCCGTGATTGTTCAGTTGAGGTGGAAAATAATAAGCTTCCGGCTTGCCTTTCATACCGATTTTAGCGGCATGTTCATCATTGTGGTGAATATGGTGGGGCAATGGGCCCATATTGTCAAAAAACTTAGAATACATTGGCCAGCTTTCGTATTCGTCCCAAAGCCTGTCCCCTATGATTTCACCTTTCAGCTCATCAATGACATCCTTCAATAAAATCTGCTCTTCTTTTCCGTCTTCTCCTAAGACCACTTTACTTAAGCCTTCATGCTCACCGGTAAGGGGACCGTTTTCAGCAGGGCAGGTAGAAGAAAACCATCGCTCATCAATTCCGCCTCTTTCGCCTCCTAATATATAGTAATCATCCGGGTGAAGCTTAATCCTTCTTCCGGGTACACAAAAAGATCTGGGTACCCAGGTAGGTGCCAAACGCAAAATACCCTGTCCTTCTTCTAATGCTTTTTTTGCCAAACTCATAGGTTCTATTTTGATTTATTGTTAATGTATTACGCTTTGTTTTCTATAAATGATTGAATTTTTTTCTTGTTTGTTAGAATGTCAAACACCAATTCATACTTTCTTTTTTCTCCCGGCTTTAATAGGATCAAGGTTCCCTCTTCCCTGGCTTGGGCTTGCCCATAAGGAGGATTGGTTCCCGGCTCCAAGGCGGTAACATACTCGTTTTCTCCCCAGTGCTGCCAATTGATCAACCAGGGCAGTTGGCTTTTATCAAAAGTCATCCTAAAAGCAAAACCCAAAGATGAATTGTACAAACCGGCTCTGCAACGGTCATCAGATTCAGAACTTGGCTTGATAAAAGCCACATCTTCACCAAATCCCCTATGCGCTTCCATAGGCGCAGGACAGGATTTAAAATCGTTTTCCTGATTAAAAATTCGATTGTTTGGGCCGCCATCTCGGGCTTCCCAAGATCCATTCCAAATTATTTGTGTCCCCTCATCTACCAAAGGCCAACCGAAATTAACATGGTAAAGCAACATATGCGGAGCCTCCACATTGGAAATATTGGTAATCTCATCTGATATTTTAAGGTAAGGCTGACCCAAAATCCCGGAAATGGTTCTTTTCAATAGAAGATTAGGTCCGAACACACTGCATTCCCTGATCAAGCCTGTAATATGCATTTCTAAATCTCCCGAATGAATGTCCGGTTGCTTTATGGCGATGATCTCAGCAGGATTATTGGAAATCCTCCCATGCAACCCCCTCTTTCCATACGCGTCATTCTCAGGGCCTCCCACATGCGAAAGACCACAGGTGGTAAGCAAGCCTCCGCCAAAAGTACTTAACCAATCTATACCATCAGCAGTAAATGGAGCAGGGGGAGTAATGCCCACATGGCTTATCCAGGCAAGCCCATGCTCCCCAAACTGGGCTGTGGATATGTCCATGGCCCTGTCCAAAACAAGCTGGTAGCGAAATCCTGCTCCTGTATCAATATTGGCTATCCTGACCCCCTTACCTGTCCCATTGTCCAATATGGCAGTTTCGATACCTCCCAGCTGTTTTACATTTCCGACCTTCCCTTTCCAACGCTGATTCTTTGGATTCATATTTCATTAAAAGCTTAATTCGACTAAAATAACAATCCATTTCCGGCAAACTATCCTGCACTGTAGGGTTCATCCCGGGAAAGCATTGTCGATTTATATAAACAGCTAAAATTAAAGATTTTTTAAATAAATATTGCGATAAGCTACTTGCATTGGAGGCCCTACATGCACCTGCATGCCTAAATATCCTTTGGAAGTGCTATTGGCAG
Source organism: Cyclobacterium sediminis (assembly GCF_054781075.1). Lineage (NCBI taxonomy): Bacteria > Pseudomonadati > Bacteroidota > Cytophagia > Cytophagales > Cyclobacteriaceae > Cyclobacterium > Cyclobacterium sediminis. Next base: position 349,485 of record NZ_BAAGVC010000011.1, read on the forward strand.
GATCCTCATCGGTAACATCACTCATAAGGGTGCCGTTGATATAGTGTTTCAAACGGTTGCCTTTGGCGACAATACGTATTTCATTCCAATCATTGGACTTCACTACTTTTCTCATTTCCGCCCTATCTCCTAACTCCTTCACCACTTCAAGGCCCAACCAGGCATTTTTCTCCACATTGGCTCTGAGGTTGCCTTCTTTTTCTTGAGGATTTATCTTGGTTTGTTGACCGATATAAGCCAGTGTTGTTCTTTTTCTCTCTTCGTAATTCTGTCCTGTATAATTATTCTTCCCGTCAATATCTGCTTGATAGCCTTTAAGGGCATGCGCTAAACCTTCCACAGGTTCACTTCTGTAATTGACGCCCGAGTTTCCTGCTTCAGTGATTTTAAATTCCGCTTTGAACTCAAAGTCTGCAGGCTGACCACCTTGATAAATTAAAAAATGATTCCTTTCCAATTTGGTCCCTTCAGTAATCTCTCCTATTATGGCACCATTTTCCACGCTCCAGTAGGTAGCATCTCCATCCCAACCATTCAGGCTTTCTCCATCAAAAATCTTGACAAAGCCATCATTTGAATCTGTCTTGGCAGGGCTTTCCTCTTTTACAGCTGCAGCTTCCTCCTTTTGCTGGCCGGAGCCACAGGCAAAGGTCAGTGCAGAAAAAGCAAGCACTGAGGTTATTTTTAGTATATTTCTCATTAGGTGATGATTTAGGTTGAAAGTTTTCAGGCCAAACAATACTTGCTTGGCCTGAAATTCATATAAATTTAAATTTTATTGGTACACTTCGTGATTGGGATTTCCTCCGGACACAAGGTATGCCATCAAATCTTTTAGCTCCTCTGCATTAAGTCTATTGACCAAGCCGGGTAACATCACTGAAACCTCAGACTCTTTGGTGCTTGTCACTTGATCCTTTGGTATCTCCATAATCATATCCGGAGAAAAAGGATTTTGTGACACATAGTAGGTAGTCTCATCTTCTCTAATAAGTCTACCAACCACTGACGACTTGTCTCCCATAACGAATACCATTGCAGCATATTGGTCTGAGATGACATCATTTGGGTTAATTGTTGCTTCAAGGATATCTTTAGGGCTAAACCTGGTACCCAATTGGGTAAGGTCCGGTCCAATAACTCCACCTTCACCTCCCATGGCATGACATGAACTACAAAGCGTGGCATTAAACATGGCTTCGCCTTTTTCCAGGTCTCTTCCTTTAAGGTCCTCTACCAAAGGTGCGGCTTCTTCCACTGTCCATCTTTTTCCCGGGCCTTCAGGCTGAATAGAAGATTCTACAATTTCATTTCCTGAACCAGAAAGTCTTTTTCCGCCGGACAATTCATCATAATGATCAAATTTGGATTTTGGAACGGTACTTAGTGCCATCTTCCTTGCCCGGTCTATAAAGCCCACATAACTTCTTCCTCCTTTGTATTGGAAGGCGTTATTGGTCCAGTTAAAATATTTCTCGTAAGACGATTCATCCCATCCTGCTTTCGCACCCCCAAGCACAGTGGCCAGATAAGTTTGTTGCGCCGGTGGAACATTGGCCAGCATATTGGCGATATCCAAACCATACCTTGGGTTTCTCATGATCAAATCAGAGGAAGCTGTAAGGGTTTTTTGGAAATTAGGATCATCTTCGGCTTCGTCCAACATACCCAATAACTTAGGCACAGCGGAGGGAGCTTCCAATTTAACCAAGACTTTACCCATAACCCTGTTTACTTCATTGGTCTCTGCAGGGAAATGCTCATCCAAATAGGCTATCAATTGATTGCTTACCGCTCCTGATGGGTTTCCATGTCTGGCGATTACTACTTCAAAAGCCCTGGCCAAATTCATTTTGTCTCCCTCATCAAGTGATCCATAATCGGCTTTCATCAAAGCTTGAATCATCTGGTCTCTTTGAGAAGCTTTTCCATGTCTTGCCAAGGCAATAATGGCCTGTGTCAAGGCCCTGGTATTGGTTTCATTAAGGGCTTTACTTTGCCATTCGGACAATGGCTGATGTTCCACTGCAATTCTTGCGGCATACTGAACAAAGCGATCACTATGGCTCAAATAGGGCCAAGCAAAATCAATCGCACCGGATTTAGCCCCTGTATGGTAAGCTTCCAGGCTTCTTCTTATTTTATGTTCCTCAGGTAAATCTGCCTCGGTAAGGCCTCCTTTACTCTCTCCACTCAAGTCACCGGTATAATGAACCCGGTACAAGTCAGACTCCAAACGTCTTCCTCCTGTCATAAAATACAGCGCTCCATCCGGTCCAATTACTCCATCCGTTAATGGCAAAGGTGAACCTGAAATAAATTCCTCACCCGTAGCGGAATAAGAACCTCCACTAGGAGTAAGATTAATTTTATACATGATCCCAAAACTCCAATCGAATGCATACAATGCATTGCGGTATTCTTCCGGAAATTTGGCTTTGCTGCCATAAAAAACATTGGTTGGTGATCCCTGTCCAATATTCAACACTGCCGGAAGGTTGTCTGTATATTCCGGAGACCATTTCATATTTCCTGTTCTCCATCCATACTCACTTCCACTGGTTACATGGTTAATTCGCGTAGGACGGTACCACGGCATTCCAAAGTCCCATTCCATATCAGAATCATAGGTAAACAAGTCGCCTACTTCATTGAAGGCTACATCAAAGGGGTTTCTGTACCCCACACTTACCAACTCCCATTCTTTACCTTCAGGGTCAATTTTAGCTACCCATCCTCCCGGTGCACCTCTACTGTTCGCATGGCCTCTGGGGTCCTTGATTTCAGGAATCAGGTTGTCATTTTCCCAAACACGTGGAATCCTATAATGGTCCATTTCCGGAACATCTATATGGTTACCTACAACAATGTAGATGGATTGACCATCAGGAGAAACTACCATACTGTGTGGACCATGCTCACCGGGGCTTCCAGTAAATTCTTTTAAGGTTGTTATTTTATCAAATTGGTCATCACCATTGGTGTCTTGTAGTCTATAGAGACCTGTGCTTTTGTCAAAATCATCATTGGCACGGTGATTAACCATTACATACAGGCTATTAAAAGCATACAATAAGGCTTGGGCATATCCCATTCCAATTTTATCGTCTCCATTATCTCCTATGATCAGTTTTTGAACAGTGGGAGTTAATGAGTCTGATCCAATTGCAGGAACTTCCAAGCGATAAATTGCTCCATATTGATCGACGGTTAAGAGTCTATTTTTGTCATCGAAAGTCATTCCTACCCAAGAGCCCTGATCATTTTCTCCGGGGCTGTATAGGTGTTCTGCTTCAAAACCTGTCGGCAATTTTAATTTGGCTACTTTGGGGTGTACCTCCTTCTGATCGCCATCGCTTTGCCCGCATGAACCCATCATTAACAGGATCAGGCCGGCCATTAGCCAGTTCTTCATCATATTAGTTTTATACATAAGTTTATTGTTAATTCAGCTTCCTACAATCAATTGTTTACCACAGGCTTGAAACCAATTTTAAAATTAACCCAAATTCGCAGCTTATGATAACCAATAATGTTGAAATAAAACCTTTGGTCATAAAAACCCAAAAAACAACGGAAAGCTTGGTCGCTTTCCGTTGTACTTTAAACCCTTATGGAGGTTTAAATTTAAGTACCAACCTGATTAGAAGTGAGGGGTTATCTCCGCTTCAGCTGCAGGTAATGCATAGTATTTGGTGATGTTAGTAAAAGCATTGGACCTGAAAGTTGCCCCTGCTGGATAATAATAATCCAAAGGATTGGCCAAAGCCCTTTGGCCAAAATCACCGATAATCTCCTGAACCCTGTCTGCTCTGACAATATCAAACCATCTTTTATTTTCAAAAGCAAGCTCTACTCTTCTTTCTTTAAAGATTGCCTCTCTCATATCTCCTTGACTTGAAGCGGTAGTGGCTCCCAAACCGGCTCTTTCTCTGATTTGGTTTAGGTAACCTGCAGCTTCGGCAGTTTTACCTTGCTCATTCAATGCCTCTGCTAGGAAAAGTAAAACTTCTGCATAGCGATAAATAGGCCAATTCATGCCATGGTTTCCATTTAATTCGTGATGTTTAGCATATTTCTTAATGTATGGATATACTTTATCTTCCCTATCACTCCCAGCGATCTCTACATAAGCAATTGAAGCATCCAATCTTTCGTCACCATCTTCGTAAGCAGCAATGATATCAGGAGTGGGAATATTGTTACCTTGTCCATCAAGTCCTTGGGTATTTGAAGTACCTGTAATCGGCTGCAATTCCTGTGAAGATATGGGTCTTGGCATAAAGCTATACAAGAAGTTTCCATTCAAACCTTCAGGACCTTCCAAGTATTGCACTTCAAATAAAGATTCCATATTATTCTTATTGCCTACACTTTCAGAAAATACATCCTCATAATTGGCTATAAGTTCATATTCTCCGCTACTTACAATCGCTTTCAGCAAAGTCTCTGCCTCTGCCCACTTCTTCTGGGTGATGTAAACGTCTGCTAGCAACATCTGTGCAGCCCCCTTAGAAGCTCTACCTACACCTTGATTCGAGCGGACTGGAAGTAGAGAAACTGAAGCCTGAATATCACTGATAAGCTGATTGTATATTTCAGCTTCAGGAGTAATCGGAAGGGCTGCTTCTTCTCGCGTAGTTACCGGTTCCAAATGAAGTGGAACTCCCCCAAAATACCTTGCCAATTCATAATAGGCATAACCTCTTAGAAAAAGAGCCTGTCCTTTAAGGTTATCTTTGCTAGTCTGGTCAAACTCTACCTCATCAATTAACGAAAGAATTTGATTGGCTCTAGCAATAATAAGATAATCCTGTCGGTACTGATTAAGCACATGGGTATTAGAGGTAATCCCCTGGGCTTCAGGCAAAGCATGGTCCGAAATATCCTCCTGCTGCTCGGTAGCACCAAAGTTAATATTTCTAGCATAAATCGTATTGTCCGAACGCATTTCGCACAATAACCAAGATCGATCATCAGCAATAGAACGAAGCGGCGCATAGGTTGCATTTACGGCCTGTTCAAAATCCGCCTCTGTTTTATAAAAGGTGGCTGAACTGAGTGCAGTTTCAGGAGTAATGGTCAAGAACTCTTCACAGCTTGACAACATAATACCCAAAAGCACAATGTATATATTTATTTTTTTCATTTTTAATCAAATTAAGATAAGAAGCCTGATTAGAATGTGATGTTTGCACCAATAGTGAAGGTACGTGGAACAGGGTAACCTGTAAGATCAACCCCCGGGCTCAAGTTTCCACCATCACCACTACCATTGTTTTGCTGGCTAACTTCAGGGTTTGGCCCTCCCCAGTAAGGAGTGAAGATATACACATTTTGTACGGAAGCATATAACCTGGCAGCTTTCACAACATTGGCTATTTTGCCTATATCATATCCAAGGGTGATGTTTTTAATGGTGAAAAAAGAAGCATCCCATACAAAATTGCTATTGGCCCAATCTCTTTCAATACCCGTTACATTACCTCCTCCAACTGTGGTACCGAAAATCCCTTCTCCCGGATCTTCAGGAGAACGGAAACGATCAGTGGCTTTGGCAACCATGTTAAACACGCCATCCAAATTGGCTGTACTGTAAAGGTGTCTCATGTATAACTGATGGCCTTGAGAACCGGAAGCAATGATGTTCAAATCCCATTTACCATATTTGAAATTATTGGTAATACCATAGGTAAAGTCAGGAAATGGATTTCCGATAATTGTTCTATCATCATTGTCTCCCCCAATACTTATGATACCATCACCATTTACATCTTCCAACTTGATGGAGCCTACTGTCGACCTTCCTGGGACTTGAGGCGAATTGTCCAAATCTTCTTGATTCATATAATTACCCAATTTGTTCAATCCATAAAATTGACCAAATGGTTGTCCTACCTGGGTGATATGTGCATAACCATAAACTCTGTCTATTCCATCCGCCAATGCGATCACTTCATTTCTATTGAAAGAAATGTTGGCATTGGTTGTCCATACCAATCGCCCTTGGGTATTTCTTGAAGTGATAGAAAATTCATGACCCCAGAATTTGATTTCCCCAATATTATCTGTAAAACTTCCAAAACCGGCTTCCTGAGGAATCTGCACATTGTACAATAGGTTGGTGGTATTTTTAGAGTAAAAATCATATATGAATGTTACCCTATCATCAAACAAACCTAAATCAAGTCCTATATCAAATTGTCTGGTTGTTTCCCAACCTAGGTAAGGATTAGATAAGGAGGTAATGGCTGCTCCAGGTACTACTGTATTGTCAAAAACTGAATTTACAGTATTACTAACCAAGGCATATTGGGTATAATTACCAATATTATTATTACCTGTCACACCGAAACTACCTCTAATTTTGGCAAATGAAACTTTGTCGCTTGTATTCAAGAAACCTTCATCAGACAAAACCCAACCGGCCGATACTGAAGGGAATACACCCCAACGGTTTTCAGAACCAAATCTGGAAGAACCATCAGCTCTAATGGCTGCTGTCATTAAATACTTTCCTTTGAAGTTGTAAGTCAACCTGGAAAGAAAGGAAGTCAAAGACCATTCCTGAACATCTGACAAGGTACCCCCTCTGCTAATATTGATGGCCCCTTGAATCGTTGGAAGCCTGTCATCTGCATAGGTATTTGCGGCTACTCTGGTTCGCTCTCTCCTAAATTTCTGGTTGGTAAACCCACCCAATAATTGGAAGTTATGGTCGTTTATTGACTTGTTATAGGTAACCGTATTCTCATTCAACCAGCTAAAATTATTGTAATGATCCCTAATAGAAGATGCAACCGCAGGAATGGCAATGTTTATTCCCGGAGTAGCTGTGGATGGGTTGAAATAGAAATATTTACTATTTCTTATTTCAGCATTGATCGTAGATTTAACTACTAGACCTTCAATTGGCTCATATTGGATATATGCGTTGGAAAGCAAATTGGTTTGCTTGGTCTCATTGGTGATTTCCAGAGCAGAACGCACATAGTTTGGATAAGCAAAGATATTTCCTGTTTCACTTGGGAACCTGTTATAATACGTCAACTCACCATCTTCATCATAAATTGGCATATTAGGCCAGGCATGTAAGGCATTAAACAATATCCCGGTACCTCTTGAACCATCCGTTCTAGGTGTATTGTCCCTCACATACTGAGGGGCAATATTGAATCCCATAGAAACTTTTTCAGAAGCCGTATAATCAGAGTTAATTCTTAATGAAAAACGTTCATAATCCGTATTCAATACCACGCCTTCCTGATCAAAATAACCCGCCACTACAGAGGTTCTCATTTTCTCTGTATTGGAGTTTATGGTTAAATTGTAATTAGAAATGGGTGCAGTTTGCAGCAAAGCATCGTACCAGTCCTGCGTTTGTCCTTCATATTCAGAAGGATTCTGAAACATATCCGGAACAGGTCTGCCTGCATCTTCATAATATTCCTTTTTGAACTGGGCAAATTCAACAGCATCCATCATTTCCAGACGGTTGTAATGAGGTACATTTTGCAAGCCTCTGTACACATTGAGAGAAACGCTTGACTGTCCTGCTTTACCGCGTTTAGTAGTGATCAGCACTACACCATTCGCAGCCCTGGAACCGTAAAGAGAGGTAGAGGCAGCATCTTTCAAAATGGTAATGTCCTGAATTTCATCCGGATTTAAAGTGGAAATATTTCCGGTTATAGGGAACCCATCCACTACATACAATGGGTCACTACCTGCAGAAACCGAAAGTTGTCCCCTAATGCGGACATTCATTCCCTGACCTGGCTTACCTGTGGTTTGATTAATTTGCACACCGGCAAGTTGCCCCTGCAACTTCTGAGCTATCTCAGTAGCAGGTATATCCATTAGGTCATCTCCGTCTATGGTTTGCACCGCACCGGTGATTTCCTTTTTCAACTGACTACCATATCCAACCACTACAACTTCCGTCAAGTCACTCATGGAGGAAGCAAGGGTGATATCATATTGTGTTTGACCACCTTGAATGGTGATTTCCTGGGTCGCATACCCGATATAGCTCACCGAAAGAATTTCTCCTGCAGCGGCTTCTACCTGAAACTTCCCATCCAGATCAGTAACAGTTCCACGGGTGGTTCCCTTTACCAATACCGACACTCCCGGTATGGTCTCGTTATCGCCTTCTGAGCGTACCACACCGGTAACGGTGCTTTGCGCATAAGAAGCGAAGCTCAATAACATAGCAGCCAAAAGGGTAAATAGCTGCTTGCTATCCATAAATTGGTAACAATTTTTTTTCATAATTAATAGGTTAAATTGAGTGGGTAAATTGACTCCTTCATCAGTTTAATGATGAATTTAATTACAATAAAGCCCTTATTTTTTCTAAAACTGTCCTGTACTGTGCTGAATAAGTAAACCGACAATTTCCCCTATAATTCAGATAGGCATATCATAGTTCAGTACGAAAAATCTGAATAGAAAAAATTATATTTTGATTTTTTAAAAAATAAAGGATTATACGACTTTTAAATCAATCATCATCAAAGCAAATAATTTAATATTCTGGCATTTTTAAAAAAAGTAATTGGGTTTCAGAAAACCATAGTCCTCTGAAACCCAATAAAAAGATGAAAATTAATAACCGGGATTCTGTAACAATGAAGAATTGATCCTCATTTGATCCTGTGGAATTGGAAACAAAATCTCATGTGCCTCAAAAATAAAGTCATTGTTAGAAAATGGAATACCCTCTCTAGAGGTGGTAGGGTTTGCTCTTTCTCTTAATCCATAAGCATTGAGCATATTTACCAACTCACTATCAGTCTTGGTCCGTTTCAAATCAAACCAGCGATGGTTCTCAAATGCCAGTTCTATCCTGCGTTCATTAAGGAGCACTATTCTGAACTCATCTTTACCTAAGCCATTTACCGGCTCCAACCCGGCTCTGTCTCGAATCTCATTTAGGTACCCTAAGGCTGTTCCTGAGGGACCTTCCACTTCATTGATGGCCTCCGCAAGCATTAACAACACATCTGCATATCTGATTACAGGCCAATTGTCATTGGTAACTCCTCTGATGGAATGGGGATGGTGAAACTTGTTGATATAAGGTACAGCTATATAAGTTCCTTCTAGGCTGGTATAGCCTTCTTTCAAAGACACCTCTTTTCTTAAATCTCCTTCCTCATACAAAGCGATTATTTCATTGGTAGGCGTATTCCATCCACCACCATCCTGACCCGGAAAATCGATTACTGCCCCAACTGACTCCCTGGGTGCAAAGGTGTAAATGAAATTACTTCCCACACCAAATTGATTGTCTCCCTGATACTGAATATCCCAAATGGACTCCTGATGATTTTTGTTTTGGGGATCAAAAACAGCCCCATAATCCTGAAGCAAGCCATAACCCAAAGAAGTAACCTGAGTCAAGGCATCAATGGCTTCAGTATAATTTTTTCTGGTCAGGTGTACCTTACCCAGCAAGCTCAAAGCTGCTCCTTTGGTAACTCGGCCAATATCATCCGCACCATAACTTGATGGCAATAAAGCAACTGCATCATTTAAATCTGAGAGGATTTGCTGGTACACAGTTTCCACCGGAGACCTGTTGTATTCAAAAGCTTCTGCAGGGGAACTCACCGGTTCAGTGATGACAATCACATCTCCAAAATGCTGCACCAAATGAAAGTAAAGGTAAGCCCTAATCATTTTCAATTCCCCCTCAGACCTGTTTTTGATTGCATCCGAAGCATTGGATTCCGGTAACTTGCTCAAGCTGGTATTGACATTGACCATGATACCGTAGGTGCTGTTGTACAGATTGGTAATATTTGAAGTAGCCGGATTGTATTGCCAAAACTCCAAGGCTTCTAAGCTCGGTCCATTCCCCCTATTACCGGGATTAAAATGAAGGGTCGTATTGTCTGAGATAAATTCTGTATACTGCCATTGACTCAAATGCCATGGCCTCAATTGACCATATACACCATTAACGGCCTGTACAAGTTGCGTTTCTGTCTGGTAAAAATTATCCGATACCAAAACTGTAGGATCGGTTTTATTTAGAAATTCATCATCACAGGATGTGCTAGCAAATAAAACACCCAGGCCAATGAACAATGTATTAATGTATTTTTTCATGTCTTAAGTCATTTTATGATTTAGAATCTTACTGTTGCACCTAAAGTGAAAGTTCTTGGCATTGGATAAGCTTCATCATCTACCCCTATATTGATACCTCCTCTGGTGTTGACTTCCGGATTGGTGCCGGGAAACGAAGTAAATAAAAACGGATTCTCTGCACTGAAAAACACCCTGGCATGGGGCACTACAGGGTTCTTTGGAATGGTATAGCCCAAGGTGATGTTTCGTAACCATACATGGCTAGCATCATACACATACCTGGAATTTGATTCCCGCTGCCATTTCCAAGTATTGGTAGTTGCTCCTCTTCCATCCCCCGGGTTTTCGGCAGATCTCCAGCGATTAACTCCTGATTGAAGGATATTAAACACCCCATCCATATTCATGGTGGTGGCCTCTATATTTCTAAAAACATCGTAATTAAAAGCCCCGGTAAACATCAGGTTAAAATCAAAATTCTTAAAATCTCCCCCCAGCGTATAACCTATAATATAATCCGGATGGGGGTTTCCGATTTCAATCATGTCCTGCTGGTCATAGGATATTACTCCATCCCCGTTGGCATCAAAATACTTATAGGTACCGGGTACGGCTCCATCCTGATCCGGCCAAGCCTCAATTTCAGCATCAGTATCAAAGATACCTACCATTTTGAAGCCATGAAACATGGCCAATGGCCTTCCGACTTGGGCTACATTGTAAGTACTATAGAACCCACCTGCCCAGATCTCGTCGTTTTCTCCTCTAATTTCCAATACCTTGTTCCTATTGATGGTCAGGTTCAGGTTGGATCTAATGTTTACCTGATTGATCATGGTTCTGTAGTCCAAAGCCAACTCAAGCCCTCTGTTTTGCACTTTCCCTACATTGTCCAAAGATTGGGTAAATCCTGAAATTACAGGCATCTCAACAGAAAGAAGCATATTGTTGGTAAGTCGATTGTAATATTCGGCGGTTAGAATAAGCCTATTGTCAAACATGGCCCAATCCAAACCTATATCAGTCTGTTGGGATTGTTCCCAACCTAAATTCGCATTGGCAAAATTGGAAAGGACCTGCCCGTTGGCAATGCTTCCCCCCAACACATAATTCGAAATGGCCATATTGGACAAACTTGAATAGTTACCAATTGCATTGTTACCTGTAACACCAAAGCTGGCCCTTAATTTCATGTCGGTAATCCAGCGGGTTTCAGGCATAAAAGACTCTTCAGAAATCCTCCAACCTGCCGAAAAAGCAGGGAAATTACCCCATTTATTATTGGCACCAAACCTTGAGCTCCCCTCTCGTCTAAATGAAGCTGAGAACAGGTATTTGTCATCAAAGGAATAATTGGCCCTTGCAAAATAGGCCATCAGACTCCAATCAGCTTCTCCAGAGGTGGAAGTCTGCCTAATGGCTGCACTTAAATAAGTTACCTCGTCATTGGGAAACTCATTGCCATTCCCCTGTAGATATTTGTAGGTTTCCTCTTGTACAGAATAGCCTAACAAGCCATCCACCCTGTGGTTGCCAAAAATCTTACTGTAAGACAGCAATTGATCTGCCGCGATATTAAGGGTTTCATTCCTTCTTTGGTACAAGGTAGCCTCCCTTGGTGGCGCCTGATTAAATCCTGTTCCGGCCAAGGTAGAAGGTCTGAACTCTTTTTGTTCTGTATTGTCAAGAATAGCATTTACAGAGGTTCTGAATTTAAAATTTTTCAAAAAGGAAAATTCTAAAAACCCATTGGTCAAAAGGTTATTCTCTGAAAGGGTCCGTTCCATTTCATGCAATTCTTGCACTACATTGGCGGTACCAAAAACACCGTTGGTCCCTCCAATATAATCGTTGAAGCTTCCATCCTCATTGTATACAGGATACCGAGGATCCGCCCATAAGGCACGCCCAATCAAAGCACTTCTACCATTGGTAGACGCATAGTCTTCGTTGGATCGGGAGGCGGCGATATTCCATCCCATGGTTATAAAATCATTGATCTTGCCCCCTATATTTGCTCTTACATTAAACCTTTCAAAGCCGGTTTCAATTACCGCTCCTTCCTGATTGATATACCCCACCGATACCAAAGAGCGAATGCCACCTTTACCGGCAGATAGGCTTACATTGTAATTCTGAAATCTTGCATTTTGATTGAGAATTTCGTCAAACCAATCTGTGGAGACGGTTGTTTGTTCAGGGTATCGGAATTCCAGAGGAACTTCTTCAATGGAAGGTTCCCTGTTTTCGTAATACCTGATCCTGTCTACAAAACTATCGTGTTTAAACTGGGCAAACTCAACCCCATTCATCATTTTGGTCCTTCTTCCATCGGGGATATTTTGCACGCCTTGATTGACAACAAAATCAAGGTTTACAGTTCCTTCTTTGGCTGATTTTGTTGTGATCAAAATTACTCCATTGGAACCTCTTGCACCGTAAATAGCTGTGGAAGCAGCATCTTTCAAAACGGTCATGCTCTCTATATCTGAAGGATTGAGACTTTGCCCCAATGAAGTGCCCACAGGGAATCCATCTACAACATACAGTGGTTGACTACCTGCCCCTAAAGAACCTATTCCCCTAATGGTAACTTCCATTTCTTCTCCGGGCCTTCCGGAATTTTGCCTTACCTGTACTCCTGCAGCTTGTCCCTGCAACAGCCTTGAAACATTGGTGGTGGGCACTTCTCCAATATTGTCCATATTGATCACAGACACTGCTGAGGTAATGTCTGCTTTTCTTTGGGATCCATATCCAACCACTACTACTTCTCCCAAATCCCCCATGGAAGATTCCATAGAAATCTCATAGTTGGTCCGCCCACCGGAGACGGTTACCTCTTGGCTTTCGAAACCTATAAAACTTACTGTGAGAACGTCACCGGGAGCAGCTTGAACAGAGAATGCTCCTTCCATATTTGTGACAGTCCCTCTACTGGTACCTTTAACCAGGATAGACACACCCGGTAATGGTTCATTATCATCCACACTCACCACTATTCCTGAAATTTGGCTTGCCTGACGGGAATAGCCCACCATAACAATCATTGCCATCAGAAAAGTCATAAGGATTCGAAGATAAGATTGCATCCAATCATATCGTTTTCTCATAATTATTTGGGTTTTATTATAAATTTAAATATTACAAATCATAATGAAATAAACTTAAAATAAACCAAATGACTATCCTGCACTATCCTGTTTCCGAAAAATTTTACATGGAAGGATTAAGGCAACAACTTATATACTATGGAAAGAAGCTAAAAAACTAAAACAACAAACTATATTAGAAACAAAAAAAAAGGGAACCGCATGGTTCCCTTTTTATAATTGATCGGTCAAGGTAATTATTTTTTTACCCTGATTTTTTCTTTAATCCTTGCGGACTTACCATGTCTTCCTCTCAAGTAGAATAATCTGGCTCTTCTTACTTTACCTTCTCTCAAAACCTCAATTTTTTCAATGCTTGGAGAGATGATTGGGAATATTCTTTCTACACCAATACCATTAGAAATTTTCCTTACGGTAAAAGTTTCACCATTGGTATTAACATTTTTTCTTTGAATCACGGTTCCCTGAAACTGCTGTACTCTTTCTTTAGCACCCTCAGTAATTTTTACGTGAACATTGATAGTATCTCCTGCCTTAAAAGACGGGAATTTGGACCTTACATCCTTGTACTCCTGTTCTACGAATTTAATAAGTAGTTCGCTCATTGCTTTACTATTTTGCTTATCGCTTTCCTGGACACTTTAAAAGTATCCTTAATTATCTTTTCGTTCTATGTTATTATCGTCATTCTCCTTGGAGTATTCGCCTTGCATTAAATCAGGCCTCCTTTCATGAGTGCGACGTACCGATTGTTCAAACCTCCATGACTCTATCTTAGCAGCATGTCCCGAAAGCAAAACCTCAGGCACCTTCCATCCTGCATATTCTGCAGGCCTGGTAAAAACCGGAGGCGCCAATAGGCCATCCTGGAAAGAATCTGTCAAAGCAGAAGTCTCATCATTCAAAACACCTGGAAGCAACCTAATAATCGCATCTGTTATCAATGCCGCAGGAAGTTCTCCTCCTGAAAGCACAAAATCACCTATGCTGATCTCCTTTGTAATGAAATGTTCCCTTACCCTTTCATCTACGCCCTTATAATGGCCGCAAAGAATGATAAGATTTTTTTTCAATGACAAAGTATTGGCCATTCCCTGATTAAATGTTTCACCATCAGGTGTCATGTAGATAATTTCATCATAATCCCTTAATTTCTTTAGGGAATTGATACAATTGGCTATGGGCTCGATCATCATGACCATTCCTGCGCCACCACCAAAAGCATAACCATCTACTGTCTTTTGCTTACCAATACCATAAGTTCTTAGATCATGAACTTCCACTTTTGCCAAACCTTTCTCTTCAGCCCTCTTCAAAATTGAATGAGAAAAGGGACCTTCAAGCAGGCCGGGTAAAACGGTTATGATATCAATATGCATCAGCTATCAATCTTCCAGATAAATGTCAATCAAGCCCTCAGGCAAGCGACAGAAAACTTTTTTCTCTGCCTTATCTACTTTTTGTATGATCCCATCCTTTAAAGGAATGAGTACTTCTCTGTCTTTGTATTCCATACCAATCAAGTCTTGGGTCTCCATATCATAGATCACCTTAACTTTCCCCAACTCCCCAAGTTCCTCGTCTACAACCAGAAAATCCACCAATTCGTGAAAATAATACTGGTCCTCATCAAGTTCCGGGAGCGCGGTAACCGGCAGGTATAAAGCCGAACCAACCATGGGTTTTACTTTGTCTACATGATCAAATTCCTCAAACTTGGCTAAAAACCTGTTATTGGGCTGTGGTACCATGTGCTCCAAAATATAAGGAACCAACCTGTTACCATTCTCCACAAATACATGTCCTAGACCTTCATAGTCATCGGGATAATCAACATCCAGCACTAGTATAACCTCTCCATGTAGCCCATGAACTTTGGCAATATGGCCCAATTGGAAACAATTGTCTTTGTTCATGGCTGTAGATCAGTTTATGCTTTGTCTTCTGATGCTTCTTCTCCGGCTGCAGGAGCTTCTCCTTCAGCTGGCGCTTCTTCTGCAGGAGCAGCAGCTTCTTCAGCGGCTTTGGCTTCAGCCTCAGCTGCAGCTTTGGCTGCATCTTCTCTTTCTTTGATTGCGTCAAGACGAGCTTGGTTTTTAGCAGTTTCTGCTTCCAATGCTGCTTTTTTAACGCTCTCTTTAGCAGATTGAATCTTCTCTACTTTGCTAGAAATGGCTTTCTCTTTGCCTTCTAACCAAGATTGGAATTTTTCATCCGCTTGCTCTTGCGTAATTGCACCTTTTACAACACCCACTTGAAGGTGTTTTTTCAACATGACGCCACGATAGGAAAGCATCGCCTTCACAGTATCGGTTGGTTGCGCACCATTCATCAACCATTTCAACGCTCGGTCGTTGTTGATATTAATGGATGCAGGGTCAGTATTTGGGTTGTAAGACCCGATTTTCTCGATAAAGCGTCCATCTCGTGGAGCCCTAGCATCAGCAATTACTACATCATAGATGGCCATTTTTTTACGACCTCTACGTGCTAATCTGATTTTTACTGCCATATTATATTGACTTTTAGTTAATTGATGGATCCCGTCCATCGTTAATTTTTGGACTGCAAAGATAAGGTAATAATATCAAAAAGAACAATAAGACTAAATTTTATTTGCGTAATAGAAAAATAATGGTTTAAATTGCGGTGTTTTT
The DNA here is from genome assembly GCF_054781075.1 of Cyclobacterium sediminis. NCBI lineage: Bacteria > Pseudomonadati > Bacteroidota > Cytophagia > Cytophagales > Cyclobacteriaceae > Cyclobacterium > Cyclobacterium sediminis. The sequence continues at coordinate 365,356 of NZ_BAAGVC010000011.1, forward strand.
AAGGGAAAAAGATCCCAAAGACCAGGCCTATCCAGGTTAAAACCCTGCAAATCAATTGGGTTCCCTTTCTTAACAAATAATTAGCCTCGTAGTTCAATGGATAGAATAGAAGTTTCCTAAACTTTAGATGCAAGTTCGATTCTTGCCGAGGCTACATTAAACCCCTTATACTTTCAGTATTTGGGGTTTTTCTTTTTCTACCCATCAAAATTAAAAAGCCTCCTTTTTTAGCGTAAGATCCATAGCCGTAAGCAATCGTCCTATTAACCAGACCTAGCAAATTACTATAAGTCTAACTACCAATTTTTCTTTTGTCTTATAAGAAAAATAGCTCCTCTTTCTAAGCCAAACTATTAAAGTTACCGGTTTAAAATTATTTAAAATTTAAAATAGCAATCCGATGAATGGCAAAGTAATTGCGGGTTAAGCAAAATTGAAACATTAGGATGTGAAAAATTCAGTCCTGCTTCTAAGTCACAAAAAAACAATGATATACCTTTATAATAATAAGCAATACCTAGCCCTTTCTGATACAGCTTATCATTGGTCTAATCTTAATGTATGAAAATAATTTTTATTCAATTAAAGGAAATACCTTTCTAGAATTCAAGACCCACAGGGTAATTAATAACACGATGCCAATAGAATTTAAATACCTTATACTTTTATCCTTTATTTTTATGGTAGAAACAACCTTATATACCGCAGATGCACAGGAAGTACCTGAAGTAGCCATAGGCGGAGCATTGAGGTTTAATTACAACCTATCCTCCTGGAAGCCTGCTCAAAAAAGAAGAGGAGGAGAGTTTGGATATGATTTATTCCGAATAAATGCAAAGGCCGCCTATAAAGGCATTAACCTCAATGCTGAATACCGATTGTATAGCAATGCTTTTGGTGGCGGAATGCTTAAACAAGGTTGGTTTGGGTACCATTTTGATGAAACCAATGAAATCCAACTAGGGCTAACTCAGGTGCCTTTTGGAATTCAGCAATACAACTCCAACAATTGGTTTTTCAACCTACCTTATTATGTAGGACTAGAAGATGACCATGACATGGGTATAAAATACAGGCACACTGGAGATAAGGTGGAATACCAATTGGCCTTTTTTAAAAATGCAGAAGAAACACGTTTTGGAAACACCACTGAAATTACGCACAGCAGGTATGCGTATGATGTGGCAGGGAGAAACAAAGAGTTCAACCAATTGAATGGTAAATTCATTTATAAATTTGGCAAGCAACTAAAGCATAGGCTTGGTGTCTCAGGCCAATACGGACGACTTTTTAATTTAGACACGGAAGAAACAGGCAATCATTATGGACTGGCGATACACTACGAACTCACTTATAATGACTGGAACATCAAAACAGAAGCCATGAACATTTCCAATAACCCGGCAAATGCCGCAGGTATTTCAAGGGACGAGATTTCAATGGCAGCCTATGGAGCAGCCTATAATGTGGCTGCTGACTTTAATATTTATACCTTTACCATTGCCCGAAATATACCCGTAGAATGGGATCCAATTTCCTCTTTAAAGATTTACAACGATTTCGGATACATGCAGAAGAAAAAGGAGGATTTTGATGACTCAATTATGAATGTGACCGGATTGTTAATCACTGCGGGAAATATTTATACTTATATTGATTATGCTGCCGGCTTGAATCATTCCTGGCTGGGAGGAAATTTTGTTGACGATTTTAGCAGGGGAACGCCTGAAGCAGGCTGGGAAGCCAGATTCAACGTCAATATTGGATACTATTTTTAGAATCAGAAAACATTACTAGTAATAAACAAATACTGTATGGCTAAGAAGATATTAAGAAGCGATGAAAGAAAATCAATCATGGGATTGGATGTAAATGGACCGGTATTTTTTACCTCTACCATTTTCATTATTGTAAGCATAGCGCTTACCCTTATTTTCAGGGAGCAAGCAGAATACTATTTTAATGAAATCCAAAGTTTTATTTCCAACACAGTAGGTTGGTTCTTTATCCTGTGTGTAAATGTATTTTTGATTTTCGTTATATATCTAGCCTTTAGTAAATATGGCGAGATAAGAATAGGCGGCAAAGATGCCAGACCCGAGTTCAAAACCCTCTCTTGGTTTGCCATGCTTTTCAGCGCAGGAATGGGCATAGGACTGTTGTTTTGGAGCATAGCTGAGCCGGTTACCCATTTTATGACACCACCACTAACGGAAGGGGGGACACCTTTTGCCGCTCAGGAGTCCATGAATTTTACATTTTTACATTGGGGATTTCATGCCTGGGGAGTATATGCTTTAGTAGGTTTATCCTTAGCCTATTTCACCTATTCTCACGGACTTCCCCTGACAATCCGCTCCGTTTTTTATCCTATCATGGGAAACAAAATCTATGGAAAATGGGGAGATCTTATTGACATTTTTGCTGTTTTAGCCACCCTCTTTGGGCTTGCCACTTCCTTAGGCTTGGGCGTACAACAGATTGCAGCAGGCTTGGCCCATGTATTCGGAATCAGTAGTGGGATTGTCACACAGGTCTCTCTAATAGCAGGCATTACACTTATCGCAACAGTTTCTGTTGTTTTGGGAGTAGACAAGGGCGTGAAATTCTTAAGCGAGTGGAACATGAGGATAGCAGTGCTCTTACTGGCACTGGTAGTTATTCTGGGGCCTACGATTTTCATCTTTCAGTCATTTGTTCAAAACACCGGCAATTACCTTTACAGTTTTCTGGAAATTGCCACCTGGACAGAAAGCTATACAGGGAATAACTGGCAAAATGCATGGACTGTTTTTTACTGGGGCTGGTGGATAGCCTGGTCTCCATTTGTAGGCATGTTTATTGCCAGAATTAGCAAGGGTCGAACCATTAAAGAATTTATCCTGGGTGTACTATTTGTCCCTTCACTCATTACTTTTTTCTGGATCACTGCTTTTGGAAGCACATCCATTCAGCAAGCATTATCAGGAGATCCTACCATACTGAATGCCGTAGAAGATAATGTAGCGACAGCTTTGTTTGTTTTCTTGGAAAACTACCCTTTTGCGGTCATTCTAAATGTGATAGGAGTTATCTTGATTGCCGGATTTTTTATCACTTCATCAGATTCAGGATCTTTGGTGGTAGACAGCCTTACCTCAGGAGGAAAAATTGATGCACCTGTAGGACAAAGAATTTTCTGGGCACTTACCGAAGGCGCTGTAGCAGCAGTCCTTCTAATTGGCGGCGGTCTACAAGCCTTACAAACAGCATCTATAGCTACAGGTCTTCCTTTTGCCTTTATTCTCCTATTTATGTGCTATTCCTTATACATTGCCCTAAAAGATGAAAAGCAACAATCTGAAGAGCGAAAAGCCCAAAAGGAATGGGAAAGCTATGAAGAAAGGCTGGCAGATATCATTAAAAAACGCAGTTCGGAAAAAACAAAACCCAATCAATAAAGAATCGGTTATGAAAAAGGAATATAAGAACATACTTGTAGCACTAGACCTTTCAGACTTAGATGAGGTACTGATCCAATACAGCTCATTTCTTGCTGAAAAATTAAAGGCTGAAAAAGTTTATTTTGTTCACAACATTAAAAAATATGACATTTCAGAACTCTTTGAAGAACAATTGAAGGAGATAAACCTTGATGAGGTAATTGGAGATGAATTGAATGAAAAAGTTCAGGAGCACTTTAGTTCAGATATCCCTTCTGAAGTATTAATTTCTGAAGACCCTTACAGTGAATCCTTAATCAAATATGTTGTAGACAAATACGGGATCCAACTTGTTTTGGTAGGCAACAAAAAACATGAAAAAGGTACAGGCTTAGTAAGTAGCAAATTACTAAAACTGCTAAGGTGTGATGTACTAGCGATCCCTCGCCTTGCAAAATTCAAAATTGAAACGATTTGGGCCGGAACAGATTTTTCTCCCGAATCTCGCAAGGTGTTTCAAGTAACCGAGGCTTTATATGAAAAAGAAAAAACATCACTCAAACTAGTTCATGTTTACAGTGTGCCCTTGCAGTTTTCCCCATATGTTTCACCGGAATTTATGGCGCCAAAAGTAGAAAAACACATGAAAGAAAAAATAGAAAAGTACATAAGAAAAACGGCTTATCCCGAGTCTATTGAACCTCTGGTTTTTCACGGCAGAGAATCCGGTACGGCACAAAAAATCATTGCCAATATAAAAAAATCAAATGCTGACCTTATGGTGGTGGCAGACAAAGGAGGGAATACATTTTCACCTTTTGCAATTGGAAGCGTAACTGAAGAACTTTTCAATGCGAATTATGGAGTTCCATTATGGGTTGCGAAATAACCTATAATGGAACCTTCGGGAAATTGTGAACTTCTTTTTCCTCCCCTTCTTGATGAAAAATTATTTTACTTGGCTTAGCCCTTACTGCTATAGCCCTTGCTTTATCGTAAGCCTCCTTTTCATTTTTAAACACTTGAACCAAGCCCCCATCATCACTTAACACCTGCCATTGCTCCTTCTCCCCATCCCGCTTTACAGTAATTACCCTTTCTTTAATGATGGTAGACTTTCCTTTTATAAGATCCAATATCACTTTGCCATCACTGTAATTTCCCCCGGGGTAAGGCATTGGAAGCATGGCAAAAAAAACATAATAGAATGAGAAATAAGTGAACTGATAAGTGAACATACTTTCACTTATCAACCCTTGCTTTATCAGAAATAACACCAATATTATCCCTACAATATTGAAGATACTCCCCCCACCAAAGATCAGTATATTGCTCCATTTTTGCTTTCTTTTTAAATTCTCAAATGTACAGACCCCGTACCAAAAATAGTATTTGCGAACCTCAAGCATTCCCAAATTAACAATTGGTTTTCCTGAACCCACACTTATTTTTACGTTCTTACCACCCATTAACCAGGCAAAAAATACGTGCCCTCCTTCATGTAGAATTGATATAATTGGCAACACCAGAAAAAATGCCAAAAAGAATTTAGGTAGATCGCTAATTTCAAACATGCTCTTGGTCTTGGTTAATTGTCTTTTCCCCTTCCAAAAACCACAAATCATGCCGAAAAAAAAATAAAAAAGGCACAATAATAATTCCACCAAACCCCTAATTCCCAAAGGGTATGACAATATGTTAGCCAAGAGCATCAACCCTCGAGAAATTAGGTATAGGTACGTCTTGATTTTGGCGGTATTGTTGCTCCTTTTTGCAACAATCCTGACAAAATCATAACGAAAACAAAATCGATAAAAACGGATATTCTCCCTGCCGAAACCCCGAGCCCTGAAGGGGCGACAAAATAATAGCCGAGGGTGTCAGCCCTCGGAATACAATGAAAAAGCATACCTTGATTTTGGCGGTATTGTTGCTCCTTTTTGCAACAATCCTGACAAAATCACCTAGTGAATCTGCAACAAAAAAGCTATGAAATAAAATCTCATAGCTTTAGTCAATTAACAATAAACCCAAAATAACCTGCTGTAGGAGAAGGAGTCGAACCTCCACGGAGCGGTTAGGAAAAATACGAGCTCGATATCTTCTTTATCCTGTGATCTCCACCCCCGAGACAGGAGGGCATGTCTGCCAGTTTCATCATCCTACAGTATATATCAGCAATAAAGCTTCCCTTTACTACCAAAGACCTTTTGTCTTTGTTTGATATATCAAAGGTAATAAAAAGATTAATAAGTTAAAATTACGGCAACAATAAATGCATATTTTTACACTATATTTATTAAACATATTAATTTGTTTTATTTTCATTAATTCAATACTTCTAAAATCAACCCTAATTAAAAGATTTGTAATAAATAAAACACACAACCTCGATTTGACAAATAAAGTAACATTTCTTGCCTTCAAAACACATCTACCTTGGGAATGAAAACAAGCATTTTCACCCGTATTCCAGCCTATTTTTAAGAGAAGCCGAGATAAAAATCTCCGACTTCAACGTCTCCCAAACTCCGGAGAAGTGTCATTTTTGTAGCCGAGGGTATCAACCCTGGGGAAATGAGTTATATGTACGTCTTGATTTTGGCGGTATTGTTGCTTTTTTTTGCAACAATGCTGACAAAATCACTTTCGCCCATAGTTATCCAAATTTCTACCTGTTTATTTTTCCCCCTGAGTTGTCTCGCTTAGGGCAGGCCCTGAGTGAGTTAAAAATCAGGGCAGGCCCTGAGTTGCTACGCTTCAGGGCAGGCTTAACACAAAAACGAACCAAAAAAGTCAAGGCTGTCAAATCTTATTTCAAATGATGGGTTATTGTTCAGAGATGAGATTCCTCTTACGTAGCCATCATTTGATTTTTGAATCAAGGTTTCAGGCTAAAAATGAGTGGATCTCCTTATGGGAGCTAACTCATTTTCTTAACGCCCTCCACCCTGCTCCAAAAACCATAACCTTTGAAGGCCGATAAAACCTAATAGGTTATGCTTTCAAGAAAAACTACGGATATCGATATGGAAACTCTCTGACCATAAATCCAAAACTCCCTAGGAGTGTCATTTTTGTAGCCGAGGGTATCAACCCTCGGGAAATGAGTTAGATGTACGTCTTGATTTTGGCGGTATTGTTGCTTTTTTTTCTGCAACAATGCTGACAAAATCTTATCGAAAACAAACGCTTCGAACTCTTTTACGGGTTTTTGAGGTGGGAAAGGGTGCGCCAGTCTCCCAAATGTTGAGATTCCTTCGCCTTCCTTCCCGCATGCCCCCCGCAAAGTCTCGGAATGACGAATATATTAACTTCCGCCTTGTAGATTTTCGGCGTTAAGAAATTTAAGATGAGAAGGCAAGGGCACAGGCCCTGTTTGACGAAGTTTTTGGTTTAGTTAACATTAAAAAACAACACAAACATTATAACCAAAAACTAAGGAGTTTGCCTGTGTGCGGGAGGCCTTAAATTTTAGTCGAAAAGATACTCAGCGGTGGGGTTTTCTCCTGACTAGCTCCGCTTCAGGACAGGCCACTGAGTTGCTCCGCTTCAGGACAGGCCACTGAGTTGCTCCGCTTCAGGACAGGCCACTGAGTTGCTCCGCTTCAGGACAGGTTCCTTACTTTTTTGACCACTGAGTTGCTACGCTTCAGGGCAGGCCCTGACCGCTTCGCATCAGGACAGGCCCTGACCGCTTCGCATCAGGGCAGGCCTACAGCAAAAAAGTAAAAATGCTCTTTTTAATTGAATGCTGTCATCATGATTGCTGCGTTTTTAAATGTTAATTCTTGGAAGGACGATTTTTTCAAAATTTTTAGGCGAACTCAGTTCATATTATTCACGCAAAAACCCAAACCCTGAAAGGGTGAAAATATTATAGCCGAGGGTGTCAGCCCTCGGGATATAATTAAAAAGCATACCTTGATTTTGGCGGTATTGTTGCTTTTTTTTCTGCAACAATGCTGACAAAATCACTTAGAAGATCCACAAACAAAAAAAAAGCTATGAAATAAAATCTCATAGCTTTAGTCAATTAACAATAAACCCAAAATAACCTGCTGTAGGAGAAGGAGTCGAACCTCCACGGAGCAGTTAGGAAAAATACGAGCTCGATATCTTCTTTATCCTGTGATCTCCACCCCCGAGACAGGAGGGCATGTCTGCCAGTTTCATCATCCTACAGTATATATCAGTAATAAAGCTTCCCTTTACTACCCAAAGACCTTTTGTCTTTGTTTGATATGTCAAAGGTAATAAAAAGATTAATAAGTTAAAATTACGGCAACAATAAATGCATATTTTTACACTATATTTATTAAACATATTATTTTGTTATATTTTCATTAATTCAACACTTCTAAAATCAACCCTAATTAAAAGATTTGTAATAAATAAAACACACAACCTCGATTTGACAAATAAAGTGACATTTCTTGCCTTCAAAACACATCTACCTTGGGAATGAAAACAAGCATTTTCACCCGTATTCCAGCCTGTTTTTAGGAGAAACAGAGATAAAAACCATCCGAAATCAATTAATTATCCCAACTAATCGATATTTTAGAATATAGGTTTAACCAAACAAGCCAGAATAGCTTTACCTCAGCATAAGAAAACAAACCATGAACAACGCTCTAAAAATCACATTTTTTTCATTTTGGATCATTAGCGGATGCTCCATCCAGCGCAATAATGCGGTAATCCAAAGTCTGTCAGGAAAACAACAACCCACAGCCAATGAAATTTGGCTAACTCATGAACATATTTTGGTGGATTTTATCGGGGCAGATAGCATATCCTCAAGTAACTGGAACCATGAATTGGTAATAGATGAAATGACACCCTATTTGGAGGAGTTGAAGCCATACAATGTCAGTTACTTTGTAGACGCAACTCCTAACTATCTTGGAAGAGATGTATTATTGCTTGAAAAGATTGCCCAAAGAACCGGACTAAAGATCCTTACCAATACAGGCTTGTACGGAGCAAGTAACAACCAATTTATTCCGGATTTTGCAAAAAAATTGACGGCCAAAGAATTGTCGGACATGTGGATAAAGGAGTTTACTGATGGCATAGACGGGAGTTCCATCCACCCCGGTTTTATTAAAATTGGAGTTGACAATTCGGATCCTTTAAGCCTTATGCACAGCAAGCTGGTAAAAGCTGCTGCCCTAACTCATCTGGAAACAGGCTTGACCATTGCTTCCCATACCGGAACAGCCAAAGGTTTGTGGCCACAATTGGCGATACTAAATGAACTTCAGGTTTCTCCCAAAGCCTTTATCTGGGTACATGCACAGTCAGAGACCAACCCGGAAGCCTTCCTTAAAGCAGCAGATAAGGGGTGCTGGATTAGCCTTGATGGCCTGGGTTGGGACCTTGAAAAGCATTTAGAAAAAATAGTTTATGCCAAAGAGAACGATTTTTTGGACCGTATTTTGATTTCCCATGATGCAGGATGGTACGATCCTCAAAAAGACCAGCAAAGCATAAAGGGCTATACCAATATTTTCAGCCAACTTATTCCTGCTTTGAAAGCCCAGAACTTTACAGAGGAAGACATTCAGCTGCTGTTAAGCACAAACCCTTCAAAGGCTTTCTCTATCAAAATCAGAAAAACAAAATGAAGGGTAACGCAAGTGAAAAAGTCTGAATTTCTTTGTTAGGCATTAAAAATACTTGCAAGAAAATCCAAAATCACTAATCGCAATCAAATTACCTCATGGACACACCCAAACTTGTCCCCCAACAACCGCTATATTCTACCATTGAAATCCGATGGTTCTTCAGTTCTCCAATTGAGGAACTAGTGAATTTCGTAAAAGAGCTTTCATTGTATAAAAATAAACCGGAAACCCGTACAGACACTTACTTTCCAATGGCAGACAGGCCGGATCTGGGGCTTAAGGTTAGGGATGATATTTACGAAGTAAAACAAAGACAGGAATGGACCATCCCTCTCCCGGAATCCCAGCCTTTGCCCGGTAAGTTTGAAGCCTGGGACAAATGGACGTTGGAAAAATTACCCAAAACTGAAAGTAAATTAACCGGTTTACCCATTATAAAGAAACGCTGGCTGACAAGCCTTGACCAAGCATTTAATGTTATTTCCAATTTCTCAAACCCTCCGCAGGAAATTCAAATCGAATATACAGAAATCAAAATTGAAGCTACAAACCATTATACTTTTGCCTTGGAAATTTCAGGCTTCCCTACCCCGGAAAAGCTTCTTGAAATTGCCAGAAAAACACCAATCCACCCGAGGATGACCGCAGAAAACTGTTGCAGCTATCCTGCTTTTATTTTGGAAAATGTAGTAAAAAAATAATCCCCAGTCATAAGAAAATATCTCATGACTAAGGATTACATTATCTATTAAAGGGCAAATCTATTGTTCCTTTTCCCAATATTCTTTTGCTTTCAATTTCTTCTCTTTCTCCCATGCTTCAATTTTTTCTGAATATGCCTTGGCCCAGGATTCCATCTTTTCTGCATTTTCCGCGGCCCAAACTTCCATTTTCTTTTCAAATTCTTTTATTTTAGGCTCGTTCTCTTTCTGCCAGGCTTCCATTTTTTGCTCAAACTCCTTCATTTTAGGCTGAAATTCTTTTTCCCAGGCTTTCATTTTTTCCTCGAACACCTTTTGGGATTTCTCCATTTTCTGTTGCAGCAACTCCATTTTCCGCTCAAGCTTTTTCTTTTGTTCCTGTGACAAAACGGAGGTATCCCCCTGCAGCATCACTATATTTCTTGCATATACTTGAATACTGTCTCCAAAACCACCCATAATGTTATGGGTAAAGTGAGCCAAGCTATCGTTAAACACGGGCGGACTAAAATTAGCAATCGGAGCCGGGCTTAAATTCAACACAGGCGGTTGTTGCGGTAAAGGCAAACTATCCGAAACTACTGAGTGAATAGTCGTTGTTACCTTATTATTCGAATGAATGACTACTTCTACATCTTCCGAAACATCATGATCAAGGTCTACATCTACATTTTTATTGATGATAATCACAGTATCTTCCACTTCAATGGACTGTGGCAAGGTATCCATCAAAAAGTAAGTATTATCATCAAATTTTGATTCCAAGGCTGTGGAAACCCAGCGTTCCTGGGTTTTTTTAACCTCATTGGCATTGCCGATAAATAGAATGGCGCTAAATATTAGGGTAAGTATCATTGTTTTAGTGATTAAAGGTGAATTGGAAAAACGGGCAGGCTCATTGCCCAGCATCCTTTTGATTCTATTGAGTAATGGGAAATTGGATGAATGGGCTGCAATGGCCAATTCAGGGGATTGCTCCACAGCATCGTTGGCGACTATAGCCAAAGCATTGGCCAAATCGATTGCTTTTACTCCGGCCTGAATAGCGATATCATCTGCAATATGTTCTCTTGCTTCTTTCACCAATCCATTGACCCACCAAAAGGCCGGATGATAAAAAAACAAGATTTCCAAAACAGACTGCATCAGGTTGACAGTAAAATCATACCTACGGATATGCGCCAACTCATGGGCAATTATGGCCTCCAACTGTACCGGAGACAATTGCATGATCAAAGCTAGGGGAAGCAAGACTATTGGTTTAAACATTCCATAGGTTATGGGTACAGTGATTTCCGAACTTAGCCGGAATTCAACCGGAAAGCTTAAATCATACTTGGTCTTTATTTTTTGAACACGCTGAAGGATATTTTGGGGGACATTATTATGCGACCTTGCCTTTAATTGCTTCAAAGCAACAAAATTCCCCAAATGCCTCACAAAATAAAATACAACACCAATTACCCAGAAATAAACCAAGTAAGGCAAAAGGTATGCTATTCTTTCTGATAAATAAGCCGACCAAAGCAATTCGTTTGCTACAGGCTGAACATCTGCTTGTAGCTGACTGCTGATAGCCGGAGCTTCAAGCCCTTTACTTTGAATGGACTGCAATTCCATTAAAAATGTCCCGACAAAGAAGCAGCACATCAAAGCCAAGCCGGCTAAACCAAGCATGTACTTTTTTTGTGGACTATTTAAGGCTTTAAACCTAAAAAGCAACCACATCCCTGCCGCTACGACGAGCAGCTGCCAAAGTGAATGGGCCAGTGTCCATCCCAAAGCTTCAGCAAAGTGCGATACAATCCATTCGGTATTCATTGTGAATCATTTTCTATTTTATCCAAAAACGCACGAATCTCTTTGATCTCCTCCTTAGAGGGCTCGCTCTGACCCAAGGCTTGCATGACCAACTTCTTGGCTGATCCTCCAAATGCTTTTCCTATAAAATTTTTAACCAAAGACTGCTGGGTATCTTCTTGGGAGATCAAAGCACTGTATATGTGACTTCTTTTCTCCTCGTCTCTTGCCAGCAATCCCTTGGCATGCATGTTTTGCATGATTTTTAATGTTGTCGTATAGCCTGTTTCCTTGGTCAAAGACAATTCTTCGTGCACCTGCCGAACACTTGCTTGCTTTTTTTCCCAGAGAATGGCCAATATTTCTAATTCTGCTGCTGTGGGCTTGTCCATAGTATTGTTATACGATTTATTTCGTATCAAATATATACGACAAAATTCGTAATTACAAATTATATACGATTTTAATCGTAATTAAATATAGTTAAAAATAATTTGGATTGGTTTTCCCTTTGCGAGGGGAGCTGGTTAATTTTACGCCATGTGCTTACTGACATTTAGCTGGAATCAACATCCCAAATACAAACTTATCATGGTTGCCAATAGGGATGAATACTTTAATCGTCCGACCAAAGGCCTCCACCAATGGGACAATGGCATCTATGCCGGAAAGGATTTAAAAGGAGGAGGCACTTGGATGGGTTTTCATACCAATGGTAAATTTGCCGCCCTAACCAATTATAGAGACCCCCAAAACGACAAGCCTTTGAGCAAGACCAGGGGCGAATTGGTAACCAACTTTTTAAATGGAAGCCAATCTCCCAAGGATTATTTGAGGCAAATAGAAAAATCGCAGCAGAATTACAATGGCTTCAACTTATTGGTAGCTGAAAAGGAAGAATTAATGGTGTTTTCAAATTACGGAGGCGGCATTCAAGAGGTAATCCCAGGCATCCATGGGCTTTCCAATGCTTTTCTAAACACTCCCTGGCCAAAAGTAGAAGCTGCCAAAGCCGATCTTAAAAACCTTTTGGAGCAAAAAACACCTTCCCTGGAAGATTTAATAAAATTGTTACAATCAAAGGAAAAAGCACCAGTAGAATTACTGCCCAATACCGGTATTCCCATAGAGTTGGAACAAACCATTTCTTCCCAATTTATCCGGGTAGATGATTACTACGGGACGGTCAATACCACAGCCCTGTGCTGGGGCTATGATGGGAACGTTTCCATCAAAGAAGTACGCACCATTCCTGAACGGGAAATCAATGAAAGTACTTTTGTAAGCCGGTAATTGAAAAAGCGCTGCAAGAAAAATAAAATATAAAAAATTATATCCGTTCAATTTGGACCGAATACCTACATCCTATTCTATACGGCAAGAAAGCCTTTCAAATTAATTGGTTTGGCATTTAATACTTATTGGGCTGCAGCCCCCCTATATTGCTTTCAATGGAAAGGAAGTTTCTAAACTACAGTGGGGTTACAATATTTATGAGGATTTCCGTGCGTAATAAAAGCACCAATTTCGACTTAAACGAAGGAAAAAGCCCCTATAGTGGGCAGGAAAAGAATTTTTAAAATCAATTTCAAACGATTTTGGTAGTAGGAAAATTCTGAATTTTGTATCTTGGGGTAAATATTTTTTTCAACCCAATGCGGAAGACCATTATTTTGAAAAACGATAGGTTTCAAAAGCTGCCTATTATACGGCTAGAATTCCCCTATGATTTCGAGTTAAAAGAGATTGTTAAAGGATTTCCGGAATGTAAGTAACCGAGAAATTAAAGAGATTCGAAGTCCAATAGAGGATATGGACATAAAAATATAAAGTGAAATAAAACTACACAAAGTCAACCAAATAAGGATATATTGTGCAATAAAACTGCGCCTATAAACAAGTTATCGGCAAGTTTAGCGAACGACACAAAGAACATTTACGAACAGGCAAAGAATGAAATTAAAAGACATAGAACTTACAGTCGACAATCATTTTGTAGCGATGGAGTATTACTATTTGATACTTAACAGAACATTTCTTGTAATTAAATCAAAAGGACTTTTAATTGGCATTCAAGGTAACGGACTTGTAAGCGTTGAAGGTGGTAAGGATATTCTCACACGAGAAATAACCTCTAATATGGCTATCAAAGGCGACTTGACAAATCCTTACTCCTATTTAAAAAACAAGTATTTAGAAAAAATCGCTGACTTGAATTTACCTGATGGTAGTATTGTTGAAGCGAATAAGACGAATTTTTTAATAAAGTTGTCAGACATTAAATCAGCCATTTACAATCCTTCTAAAAAATTTGGAATGGGTCCATATCCTCACGATGGAAGAGTGACAATTGAAACTTACGACAACAACAAAAGAGAATTCATTATTCTTGGAAATCAATCAGGCGAACATATTGCACACTTAATAACAACAAAATGAAACATAAATAAATGAAAATACTTCTCTTATTCTTAACAATCACAGCAGTAACAACAATTACAACCTTTGGACAAAATTTTGAAGGTAAAATCTTTTACTCCAACACCTACAAAAGTAAAAACACCCAAATGACAGACCAACAATGGACTTCAATGATGGGTTCAACACAGGAATATTTAATTAAAGGTGGCAATTACAAATCAATTGCCAATGGGACTTTGGTTCAGTGGCAGCTGTACATAAACAAGAACAATAAACTCTATAATAAAATGTCTAATTCCGAAACTGCATTTTGGAATGACGGCAGCGTTCAAGGTGACGAAGTATTAAAAGTTGAAGTCAATAAAAACGTAACAGAAGTATTAGGTTATAAATGTGACGAAGTAATTCTTACTTGCAAGAGTGGAATTCAGAAATATTACTTCAATCCCAACCTTTCTGTTGACACCAAACTATTTACAAATCACAAATTTGGCAACTGGTTTGACTATCTTTCTAAATCAAACGCTTTGCCTTTAAAATCAGTTATTGAGAACGCACAATTTACTTTAGTAAGTATAGCGACTGAAATAAAGCCATTAAAACTTGACGACAAAGAATTTGAATTGCCGGCTGGTATTAAAACAGACAAAAGCCCTTACTAATGACGAGAAAACCAGCCGATAACACGGGTTTTGCGTCAGGCGGGGTGAAGTGCAAACTTGGAGCTTAGTGCTTCTATGCAAGTGTAGTGCAGGTTGACAGTTTTGTGCTCCGAAACCCGCCCGAACGCAAAGCCCGAAAACGTTGTAAGCCATATACGAAATCCATAATGAGTAAAAATTTTTCATCGGACAAACCAGTAGAAAATCCTGAAGAGGACAGATTCCAGAGATTTGGATTTTCCAAAAGAATTGCTGATACTATCAAACAAAGAGACGCTGACGAAGGAATAGTAATCGGAATTTACGGAGCTTGGGGAGAAGGAAAAACATCTGTCCTAAATTTTATTCAAAACGAATTAAATCAAGATGAAACCATATTGCAAGTTTCTCTAAATCCTTGGAGATATAATGATGAAGAAACTTTAATCAAAAATTTTCTCAAAAAAATTGCTGAAGTTCTAGGTAAAGAACTAGATAGTAAGAAAGAAAAATTTGGCAGTTTTATAGAAAGATATGGCAGTTTTGGTTCGATTATAGGTAAAGATTTAACGGATGTAGGAAAAACTCTTTCTAATGTCGATTTAGAGGAACTCAAAAATAGAATAGATGAATTTCTTAAAGAAAGCAAGAGTAAACTTGTAATTTTCGTTGATGATATTGACAGATTAGACAAACAAGAGATTTACTCGCTTTTCAGACTTGTAAAATTAACTGCTGATTTTACCAATACAACTTATATTCTATCATTTGATGAACAAATGGTGGCATCAGCTATTGGCGACAGATTTGGTGCTGGTAATGAGAAATCTGGTCAGAATTTTTTAGAAAAAATCATTCAAGTTCCTTTACAAATTCCTCAAGCACAAATAGCTGCCCTTAAAAAATATTGCTTTGAACTTGTTGATAAAGCAATAAATGAAAGTGAACTAGAGCTTAATGAAGAAGAAGTACAACGATTCGTTTCAGCTTTCTCTCATAATGTTCTTTTAAGGCTTTCTACACCAAGAATGGCAGTTAGGTATGGAAATTCTTTATCCTTTGCTATTCCACTTCTCAAGGGAGAAGTAAACCACGTTGATTTAATGCTTATGGAAGCAATTAAAATATTTTATCCAAAGCATTATGAATTTATAAAAAATAATTCAATTTATTTTACTTCATCGTATTCATCACATTCGTATGGCGGTCAAGGTGTAAAAGGGAAAAAGGATGAACTTTCAGAACATTTAGACAATCTCGGTTCTGATTTATCAAAAGCGGAAAAAGGTGCTATTTTAAATCTATTAAAATCGCTATTTCCAAGACTTAATGAAGCGTTTCATAATACTTTTCAACACGAGGGACATAAAGAATGGCTTAAAGAAAAAAGAGTGGTTTCAACTAGTTACTTTAATAGATACTTTTCTTATGCAGTAATTGATGGGGAATTATCAGATGTTGCATTTGATGAATTTGTAAATTCAGTTGAAAAAGCAGAATTAGTTGATACTGCCAAAAAAATTAAAGAAATTATTGAACATAGCTCTGTTGATACCTTCCTTTTCAAAATCAGAACTTACGAAGAAGACTTGAGTTGGAAATCTACTATGAACTTATCATTGTCAATTTCTTTAATGGGAGATTTATTTCCAAAAAGTAAATCATTCTTTGCATTTGGTATGGATGGTGCGCAATCACAGGCAGCTATTTTTATTTACAATCTTCTTAAAAAGCATAAAAGCGAAGAGGACGTTTTTGAACTTGCAAAAATACTAATGGGTAAGGACGTACCTTATGATTTTGCATATGCATTAAATAATTGGATGCGTTCTGGCAAGACACCTGAAGAAAAACTATTTACAAACGAACAATATACTGAACTAGCAAAAATTTTAAGAACACGATTGTTAGAAGAGTGCGGAGAAAAACCAATTTTTGAGGTGTTCCCAGACAATTTATCTTATATCTTTTCTACTTGGTTTGAAGAAAGTCCAAAGGAGTTAGAAACTTATCTAAAAGGTTTTATTGATAAAGACGCAGAGCAATTAAAACAATTATTAGTTGCAATGACACCAACTGCAACTAGTACAAATCATCCTGAACCGTATAAATCAAATTTCACGAAAGAACATTATGAATATTTAACCAAATTATTGGATAAAGACTATTTACATAAAATAATATCGGATAACTATTCGGAAGAAGTTGAAAAGGAGAAAGTGCAATTTTTTGATTTTGAGAATAATCAAACAGATTTAAATATTTTAAGACAGTTTGAGCATTGGTATTCAAAGGATGACGGAATTCAAGAGGCGGAAATCGTGGAATAAATACGGCTTACAACAATGTATAAAAATAATAGCGGTTTTAGTGCTAAATCTAAAGTAGGTAAATATAAAAAAGGTCAGTGTTTAACCGAAAAGTTAGTCTGTTTAAATCCGCTACTATTCTTATACTAGACCGTTAGTGGCAAATAAAAAATGAAATACCTAGCATTGATTTTTATCATCTTTATTCATTGTTCCCCAAAAAAGGAAAATGAATTACCAATATCAATTGAAGGAGAATGGATAGAGATATATGAAGATACTGAGGGGATTTATGATTGGTCAGGACTTAAATTTGAGAATGATACCGCATATAGAATAAGTGATTTTGGCTTAGTGGTAAAGGGAGCCTATTCGATTGTTGAAAATCGCATAATCACAGATGAATTAGATGGAGTTTTAGAATGCACAATCCTAAATCTTACAGAGGATAGTTTGAAAATTGAAAGAAATGGAGAAGTTAACCAATACTACTCAAGAAGATTAGAGTACGATAAAGATTTGAAAATTAACTCTATCTCAATATCTACCTATAAATGTATGGACTTATGTTGGGAGTTTGATTATAGATTAGAAAGTGATGGAATTGAGGTTTTTAATGGAAAATACAATACCCAAACCCTTGGAATAAGGAAAGGTAAAATGGAGGATAAGTTGCTCAGGGAAATAGAAAGCCTGTTTAAATGGTCAAACATAAAGCGACTTAACCCAGAACGGGTTCCAATAGCAATGGATGGATGGTTAATAGAATTCGATATTAATTTTAATGACAACGAGTCAATTTCCTTTTCAACAACAGATTTTGAAATCCCTTATAGAATCAAACCAATATTTCATTTAATTCAGAATCACCTTAAAAAGAAAGGATTAAAGTAATCTGCCACTAACATCACCTTGGAATACAGCGGGCGGTTTCGATTAAATATGAAAATCATTATCTTTAAGAAGTTAGGTGTAGGCTGGAAGCGAACGTCTCCAAAAGCCCGCCGGCTCCAAGCTGAATCACGTTAGCGGTTATGCAAAAACAACATCAATGAAAGAAAAATTATTAACAATATTATTATTAATACTTGTACAGGTTTCTGTAAATAGTCAAATAATATCTGGCAAGATAATGGATGAAAACAAAAATGTTCTGCCATATGGAAATATTGGGATTGTTGGTTTAAATAAAGGGACTATCTCTTCCGATAAGGGCTTGTACAGTATCGACATTTCCAATATTAATAAAGAAAAAACACTTAGATTTTCCTTTGTGGGATTTAGAAGTGTTGATTTCAGAATTGGCGATTTAATATCTGATAAAGTTTCTATACTGAATATTACTATGGATAAGGAAACATTTCAACTTGATGAAATAGTAATAGAATCAAATAATGAAGAACCTATATATATTGGTGCGAAAAAAAGAGGTAGAATGTCTTGGGTTTGGAGTGAATCTACGAAAGGGGCAGAAATAGGCGCATTATTTAAAATAAAAAAGTCTACCCTTTTAAAAAAAATATATTTCCATGTAAAGAAAAATTATTGTGATAGTATCAACTATAGACTAAGAATATATGATGGTACAGAAGAGTTTCCTGTAAAAATAATTAACACTAAGGACATTAGATTTATTTCTAAAATTAAGAAAGGATGGGAAAGTATTGATATTTCAAATTATGATATAAAAATTGATACTGACTTTATTATTACATTAGAAACATTAGAAAGTTGGACTAGTGGAAAATATCGAACGACCCATTTGTCAGTAAGTAGAAAACAAGGGAATAGCTATTCAAGAACTTCAAGTATGGCTCAATGGACGGAATTTGGTAATGAAATGAGTTTTAAGATAGAAATACGTGAATAAAACAATAAAGCACAAACCGCTAACAATGACTATAAGTAATTGCTTGTTCTCGCATACTTCTAAAAATCCGCAAGGATTTTCAGCTTGGTGTGTACTTGCAAAATTAAATGCTAAACCATGCAACTACTCATAGCCGAGACCGTTGTGGCTAATTTGAAAATGACAAGAATAGCATTCATACTGACCTTTGGACTTTTAATGTCAAGTTGTAATAACATGACAACGACTTCCTCAGAATCAATTCCAGAAATGATGCAACCAAATTGGGCAGGACTTGACATTGGAAGCTTTCCCGTGAAATTTGGACAGATTTTAAAGTTTGAGAATGACAGTCCTGAAATAAGGGGTATTGTTTTGGACTTTAGTGAAGACGAAGGCGGACAATGGATTGGAGTTAGCTTCATTGACCAAAATCGACTTTTTGGAAGACATATTCCAAGCGGAATGATTAACACGAAATGTCTTGACCTGCTTGACTTGACATATATTCAAAGAGAAGCACTAATTGACTTTGAAGTATTGAAAACAATTACAGTCAATAAATCGAAAGTTGGAATTGGTTCTCAAAGTCCTGCAACAACTTTATCGGAAATTAAAAGAAACTTTGATTGGGGAATTGAACAAAGGAAAAAGGAACAAAACCCTTGTGACAAAGGATTGACAGATTTAAACACTGTAAGAGAATGCTATTTTGACATGGAAAAAATAAAAAACTAGCCACAATCGAGTAGCCTAACTTGAGCCAAATAACTCAGGTTGAGGCTCTCACACAATACCCGTCGACCCCTGTGAAATACAGGGCAGGCTGTACGGGTCTCGTACCTGCCCTGCATTCCGGCGCTTCACTAAAATGATCCTAAGAGATCATTTTTTACGCTCAGCCCTAGTTCACCGGATTATGGGTTGCGTTTTGAGGTAATAGGAAAGCATAGATTCATACCCTTTTCTTCTCAGGCGTGACAGAGTAATAGTGGTTATCAAAATCGGACTCTGAGCTACTGCCCATCCTCCCTTTTCTACCCTCCCACATCCTGGTTCCTCGCTAAAATGACCTAAAGAGGTCATTTCTTTACGCTCAGTCCTCCTTTGTCCCCTTTCTGGTATGCCGGAACAAATGCATATCCTGAGACTTCAGGTATTTTCCCACCCTGCATCCTGGCTCCCTACTAAAATCTTCTACCGGAAGATTTCCTTACGTTCAGCCCTCTCACGACAAGCCACCCCTGCGAAAAAATACGGCACAGGCTACCGACATGCTTCGGCACAGGTTTTCACCCGTTGGAACGGACAATTTTATGACCTATATTCACCATTCATGGCACACACATTGCATAAAATGTTAACTGGCTTGATGTAGAATCTTTATCATTAGTACAGTTTGTTTATCCACCTCTTACAGGATAAAAGGAATGGAAGAAACGTTTTGGTTCAATACTGAAAATCAATTCATAAATGCAGGTGGATTTACTACTGATTTGAGAGAAATGGGAGACTTGATTCAGAAAAAGAAAAAAGAATTAGGTATTTAATTATCCAAATCTTTTGACCATCAAACCATTAATTTCGTAAATTGAATAAAAAAGTATGGCAAACCTCACTTTAAACAACAAGACATTAGAAAAGTATTTCGGTCTCTTGAAAGGTTTGGATAATCTTTCTAAGAAAAAACTGATCATTAAATTGACCGAGTCTCTTGATATAGAAGAAGAGAAGGTGGATTTGCAAACCATTTTTGGAGCATGGGAAGATGATAAAGATTCTGATGAAATCATCAAAGAAATTAGAGAATCAAGAGTTGAAAAAGCAGAAGATCTTGGTTTCGAATGAAATATCTTTTAGACACCAATATCTGCATCCATTTTTTAAGAGGAAAGTTTGGGATGATTGAAAAGTTTCAGGAGTTAGGAACGGAAAATTTTGCTATTTCTGAAGTTACGTTTGCTGAACTGGTATTTGGAGCCGAGAACAGCACTAATCCCAAGAAGAATCTTGAGTTAATTGAAGTTTTTACCGATCAAGTTCTGATCCTCCCTATTTTCAATGCCATTTATCTTTATGGAAAAGAGAAAGCCCGATTAAGGTCAATAGGACTGATGATAAGCGATTTTGATCTATTAATCGGTTGTACTGCAGTGGATAAAGATCTGATCATGGTGACCGAAAATCAAAAGGAATTTGAAAGAATATCTGGAATCCAACTAGAAAACTGGGTAAAGAGATAAGATAAACTTTCGCTAAACGTGTAGACGGCACCATCAGATTCCTCTGACGGGGAGCGTCTCACACAGTTCTGCCGAGCTTATCGAAGTACCATTCCGGTCGACCCCTGTGAAATACAGGGCAGGCTGTACGGGTCTCGTAGCCACCCTGCATTCCGGCGCTTCACTCAAATGATCCAAAGAAATCATTTTTTACGCTCAGCCCCAGTTTACCGGATTATGGGTTGCGTTTTGAGGGAATAGGAAAGCATGGATTCATAACCTTTTCTTGTCAAGCAGGACAAGGTGATCGTAGTAATCTAAATCGGATTTCGAGCCACTGCAAGGGAAAAACAAGTCAAGACCTCCCCCTTTTCATCCCCAGATAAAATTTCCTTTAAAACTTGGACCTAGTCTTCAATTAGGCTAATTTATTTTTAATTTCACCGGTTCCTGAGCGGAGCCGGAAGGGGTAGGCATTACGTACCTGTTACCCTATGGTTTCGACTCCGCTCAACCGCCGAGAATATTGAAACCGATTCTGAGCTGGGTTCGGTAAAGACCTTGCCGGTTCCTGGGCGAAACCAAACGTAGCAACCTTGCCGGTTCCTGAGCGGAGCCGAAGGAGTAGGCATAACGTACTCGTTACCCTATGGTTTCGACTCCGCTCAACCGCCGGGTGGGTGGTAACCGATTCTGAGCTGGATTCGGTAAAGACTTAGCCGGTTCCTGAGCGAAACCAAACGCAGCAACCTTGCCGGTTCCTGAGCGGAGCCGAAGGAGTAGGCATTACGCTCTCCTTAACCCTATGGTTTCGGCTCCGCTCAGCCGCCGGGAGTATGGAAACCGATTCCAGCGAATATTTAGTACATCCTTCTTATATAAACCGGATTTCAAGGAACTCAAATCCACTAATCGTGTTTAATAATTTATGAAAAAGTTGGAATTATTGATAATAGGTGCCGGCCCTATAGGTTTGGCCTGCGGTATAGAAGCAAAAAAGAAAGGCCTTGACTATCTGATTATAGAGAAAGGGGTGCTGACAAATTCTATTTTTAATTACCCCGTCAACATGACCTTTTTCTCTACTTCTGAGAAATTGGAAATGGCAGATATCCCTTTTATGTCGATATCCAATAAGCCGACGAGACCGGAGGCACTGGAGTATTACCGAAGGATCGTCAAACATTATCAACTCAATATCAACTTGTACGAAAAGGTCAATACCTTAGAAAAACAAGAAGGTGGATTTTTGGTACACACCTCCAAGAGGGATTACCTTACTGAAAAGCTTGTATTGGCCACCGGCTTTTATGACCTGCCCAATACCATGAATGTTCCCGGGGAAGATTTGCCCAAAGTTTCGCATTATTACAAAGAACCCTGGCCTTATATCGGGCAGAAGATCATCGTAATAGGCGGAGGTAATTCAGCAGTAGATGTAGCCCTGGAAACTTGGAGAAAGGGAGCCGAAGTAACCATGGTGGTCATGAAACCTGAGATCGATCAAACCGTGAAATACTGGGTCTTGCCTGATATAGAGAATAGAATCAAAGAAGGATCAATCAAAGGTTATTACAATTCGAGTATCAAAGAAATTAGAGAAAAGGAAGTAGTAATCAATACTCCGGAAGGGGAAGTCACCATTGAAAATGACTTTGTCCTTGCCATGACGGGTTACAAACCCAATTTTGAATTACTGGATCAATTGGGTGTCCAATTGAGCTTGGATGAAAAAAGGCAGCCATGCTTTGACGACATCAGCCAGGAATCCAATGTCCCAGGCTTATACCTTGCAGGGGTAGTTTGCGGTGGACTCAATACCAGAGAGTTTTTTATAGAAAACACAATCTCTCATGCCAAAGCCATTGTAGAAGATATCCAAAGTAAAAAAGAATTGGCTGCTAAAAATTAAAGCATTCTTGTATACCTAGAATGCTTGAAATGCACTTTCAACGGTAAGTTCCGGCTGTTAGAACGAATGAGAAGTGCTATAGTCATTGCGCGTATTTCAACTGTGATGGCTAACAGGGAATTTTCATTCGCTCTCAAAGAACTTACAGTTTTAAGAAGCTTGGAGCCCATGTTAAAACAAATAATTCTCGCTTAAGGCAAACCTTTATCAAGGGAGATTCTTTCGGAGGATTAAAATTCCTAAATAGAAAAAGCCATATAATTATTTCAGCTAATGGCCCAACCTTATTTTATATCAAAAAGCATCAATTCCATCAAATTAATTACTCTTGCTTTATTTTTCACACACATAATCCCCCGATAACAATAGTGACCATTTTAGGGGCCTCAGCGCAATAAATAGGCAGTCAATCCTAAATCCTGCAAGTAAAGTCATTATATTTAAACAAATTTATAAACCATGGATTACACAGATAGGGATTTAAATTGGCTGTCTTTTAACGAAAGAATTCTGCAAGAGGCTGAGAATGAAAAAACCCCTCTGATGGAACGCTTAAAGTTTATCGCCATTTATTCTTCCAACCTGGAGGAGTTCTATAGGGTTAGAGTAGCAAGTCATCATTTTGAACAAAAGTTTAAAGGTGATGAAAGAAATAAATACGGATATCGACCTTCCTACCTACTACAAAAAATAACCAAAATTGTGAGTGCTCAACAGGAGCGTTTAGGGAAAGTATTTTATTCCGAAATCATTCCCGGCTTATCTCAAAAAGGAATAAATCTATTAACCAATAAATTTACAGGGCAGGACCAAAAACAAATGGAATTCCATTATCAAAAATTTCTGCAGGGGAATTTTATCTTAATGGACATTTCTGAGGAACAGCAACTTCAACTTAAAAATCAAACCGTATATCTTTTTGCCATAAGTGCGGCCAAGCAATATCTCATTGAGATTGATTATAAGACTTTTGGAAGATTTATCGACATCTCCACAAGTGATAATGAAATTCGTATCGTACAACTGGATGATATTTTCAGGTATAATGCCGACAAGATTTTCGGCGGGCCAACGGATATTTTTGCCATTAAGATTTCAAGAGATGCGGAATTGTATATGGATGAAGAACAGGATGGCGATCTAATATTAAAGATCAAAAAGAGCATCAAAAACAGAGAAACAGGACTTCCCTCAAGGCTACTCTTTGATGAAAATATCCCTTTTAAATACATTGACAAACTAAGGAAAAAGATAAATGTGGAAATGTCCGGTTTAATCCCCGGAGGTCATTACCATAATTTCTATGATTTTTTTAGTTTCCCGGTTTCTGATCCAAGTTTGTATTATCCAAAAAGAGAAAAAGTACCCTGTTCCAGACTCGATTTGACGACGGATTGGTTTAAAGAAATAAAAAAGGAAAACATATTCTTAAGCTTCCCCTACCAAAGCTACAATTATGTAACGCGTTTTTTAACCATGGCCGCTGAAGACGAGGATGTTGAAGAAATAAACATTACGCTGTATAGGGTTGCTACAAAGAATTCTGAAATTTGCTTAGCCCTCGAATCGGCTGCCAGAAAAGGGAAAAAAGTATTTGTTTTGGACGAAGCCCAAGCGAGATTTGATGAACAATCAAATATTTATTGGGGTGAGCGATTAAAAAAAGCCGGTGTGCTTGTTAAATATGGGATAAATAATCTGAAGGTGCATGCTAAAATCTTCTCTGTCAAAAGAAAAGAAGGAGATCACATCAATACCTATGCTTACATGAGTACCGGAAATTTCAACGAAAAAACTGCGGAAATTTACGCTGACCATGCATTGCTTACCTGTCAAGCTAATTATATCAGGGACATAGATCAGCTATTTTTAACGCTCAAAAACGATGATCACCAAGCTGAATTTGAATCTCTCTTGGTAGCTCCTTTTAACCTGCGTAGTTCGCTCAAACAGTTGATAGAAAACGAGATAAATCTGGTTAAGCAAGGCAAAAAAGGTAAATTCACATTCAAATTAAACAGTCTTGAAGACACTGAGATTATAGACACAATCAGAAATGCTGCAGATAATGGGGTAGAAGTAGAGCTAATTGTTAGGGGGATTTGTTGTTATCATCCCCAAACTACTCAACAAGAGAAAAACATTACTGTTGTGAGCATCGTTGATCGATACCTAGAACACACCCGGATTTACCATTTTCAAAACAACGGGCAACCTTTGATTTATTTAGCCTCTGCTGATTTGATGACCAGAAATCTATCCAAACGTATCGAGGTAGCCTTCCCAATTAATAATGAGAGGGCAAGATCCCTCCTCCTATCTCAATTAAATGGCCAACTTCAAGACAATGTAAAAGGAAGACAGGCCACCGGCAAAAAGGCAAATCATATGCTTCCTGGAAAGGAATCCATAAGTAGCCAAGAAAAGATGTTTCAACTAGTAAGTAATTATAATGTTCAGGATGCTATCTAGAGAAATCGTTAGGAACTTTAAAATCTATTTTATTTTAGGGTTCATATTTATGTCCTTGGCAACCTACAGTAGGGTTATTTTTACTGAATTGTATGAACTGGAATTATTGGGATCCACCCATATTAACTTTGGTACAATTGTGAAATTTGCTTCCCTAATGATTTTCCTGGGATCCTTTGGGCTAGCCCTATTGTCCAGTTTGTTGGACATCCTATTTTTAAAAAAATTATTGGTCAATACCTCTCCTAAAATTGTCCTTATCATTGGGATCCCTACGCAGGCCCTAATGATCATATTAACCTTACTCTTTCTGGATTTCATTTTCATACACACGGTTCCTTTTTTTTACAATGGACCTTTAAGAGCCTTTGAACCTTCGGAGATTGTAATTATCGCCGTGCATTTAATTGTAGCCACAGGGATGTCCAGGGTAATGATAGAGATTGACCACAAACTGGGGCCGGGAAATTTATGGAAAATGCTCAGTGGAAGATTTTTTAAACCTCGAGAAGAAGAGCGAATTTTTATGTTCATTGACCTGAAAAGCTCTACCTCTTTTGCTGAAAGAATCGGCCATCTGGAATACAGTCGTTTTTTACAAAACTGTTACCAGGATTTCTCAATTGTCGATCGATACCGGGCAGACATCTATCAGTATGTGGGGGATGAAGTAGTGGTAAGCTGGAACCCCAAAAAAGGAACGGACAATGATAATTTTCTAAAGGCATTTTTTGCATTTACAGACCTACTGAAAAAAAAGACCGATTATTACCAAAAAGAATACGGCATTACTCCTTACTTTAAGGCAGGAGCTAATATTGGCCCTGTGATCATCACTGAGGTTGGGGACATCAAGCGGGAAATCACCTATCATGGCGACACCTTGAATACTGCCGCCAGAATTCAAGAAAAATGCAATGAACTCAATGCCCAACTGTTAATCTCAGAGCCCCTTTATAAGTTGATAAAAAACAAAGCGGCTTATAAAATTGATGATGTGGGTACCATCCATTTGAAAGGAAAAGGTAAAGACGTAAGGCTATATCGTGTAGCTCAATTAAACAGTTGATTCACCTCCTGCTTGACACTCTGAAGAATGGGAATAGTCGGTTATGCCGATATCTTAAAACTGATAGCCTAAAGAGAAGAAAGGTAAGGTTTCCTCTTCCGTAAAACCTACAGAAAAAGTGGCCACAAGTTGATTCAGCGGAGCCATCCATATTCCACCTCCGCTTGCATTGTGCCATTTACCCGACGTTTCTTGCCGGCCCCAGACCCTACCAATATCATGGAAGGCCAAGACACCCACAGTAGCAGGAAAAACATAAGTCTTTAGGTTAAATAAGCGAGCCCTCACTTCCGTATTGTTATAAGCCACAGCATATCCATTGAACCTATACCTCCTAAAACCCCTTAAATTAATAGTGCCGCCTAAGGTTTGACCTTGAAAAAACGCATAATTCCCCCAGTTTCTCCCTGCACCAAATTTGGTTGCCCACACCAATCTAGAAGGATATCGAAATGACCAATACATGGCCAATTCAGCATTTATCTTTGTAAAACTTCCTGAATAGTCATTTAAACCCCACATTTTTTGGCTTTGCGCCTCAAAAAACACACCTCTTGACGGCATTTTTTCATGATCTCTTGTATCAAAAAATACTTTGGCAAAAAGCCCACTATAATACCGGGCCTTATCAAGATCTGCTTGATCCAAGCCACTCTCCGATGAGGTTATAAATTTATTGGCATTTTCATTTGGGTCGAATTTA
This sequence comes from Cyclobacterium sediminis, assembly GCF_054781075.1. Classification (NCBI taxonomy): domain Bacteria; kingdom Pseudomonadati; phylum Bacteroidota; class Cytophagia; order Cytophagales; family Cyclobacteriaceae; genus Cyclobacterium; species Cyclobacterium sediminis. The sequence continues at coordinate 392,510 of NZ_BAAGVC010000011.1, forward strand.
AAAGCCTGAAATTGGGGACCAAGGGTTAAATTACCACTTTCCCCAAGCTTGGTTTGCAAGCCAGTTTTAAGCTCATACCAATTAAACCTAGCCCTGTAATAAGCAATCTCGAAAGACTCCCTATTGTAGACAGATTCATTCCCCATTCCAAAATAATTGAAAGAGTATTGTGGGGCGCGAATATCAGCACTCCATATCAGATCCAAGTTTCTCAGCACATCCACATCATGACCTTTGTACTCCACATTAAAGGCATTGGTTTTAAATGCAAATTTACTCATCACAGACTGACGGATGGCAAAAGGCTCTTTTTTGAACCCTTGTTTTTCCCACAATAGCCCTGCACCAATATAGATCCCGTCATCCCTATTGTATGCCACCGAGGCCAAAGGCATGAGTTTGTCAAATTTAAAGCTTTTTCTATCGTAATTTATTTCGGAAGGTACAGGTCTGACTTTCGCACTATTTCCTAGTGCAATAGACATCTTTTCATTGGGACTTTGATAAATAAGGGTATTCTTTCTTTTTGTTCTTCCATTATCCGCAATCACTTTTTCCCCATGACCCGGAATCACCCTGACTTTTATTTTGCCGGTACCTTCGCCATTAAATTCAAAAATATCATCTCCTTCCAACCCATACAAACGGATTTCATTGGTTTCTTTCGGTAGGAAAATCCGCCGGTAAAGCTCCTGTTCAAGGTTTCCTGATTTATCAATTTTTCTAAGGTAAACTTCCACACGACCATCAGGGAGGTAGTCCACCTTAAATAACTCATTTTTATCTGTCCCAATTACATCGACCTCTTTGGCTAGAAATTGGTAATATTCAAGCATTCCCGACTTCAACCAGGTTTTCCTTTGCAACAATTTACCTTGTATTTCTCCCCCATCAACGGCCACAACCGAATCAGGCCAGTCCTGAAAAGCTGATTTTACCCCTTCTACGGAAATCTTAGCCATTACATCGTCCAAAGACTCCTCCCAGTCTTCCCTGTCCAATTCATTCATAAAACTTCGGTCAAAGTACCTTCCATTAAACATAAAACCCGGAATGGTACGAGGGGCTTTATAATCAAACCCTTGAAACTTAGGCACCAACCATTTCCTGCTGCCAATTTTGGGGATTAGGCCTTCATTTACAAAAAACGCCTGGTCCCTATCTCTCGGCATCGGGCTAAACTTCCAGCCTTTCACCTTTTTTTCACCGATCCACCTCCATTGGTCATCGTGTCGGTCCCAGTCACCTATCCATAAATCAAATATTCTGGCTTTGAGTACTTTGTGTTGCAACACCTCATGGTCATTGTCACCATGAATTTTACCAAGCATCTTGTCCGTACTAAAAAATTTAAAATCCTTTGCCACACCCTCCCAGGCTATTTCTCTTTCTTCAAACAAGTACAGCTTATCTGCATATTTTTCCCGGTAGATTCCCAAAATAGGGTCATCGGGTAGATGTACAATTTTAGGATTGGTATGGACCACCCCTACTTCTTCTGCAAGCCTTGCCACAGCGAGAGCCGCATATGGATGAGAAGAAGATATTTGATCCTCCACCACCTGTTTGGCTATTGTTTCTCGTAAGGCCGGCGAAAGGGCATTTTCAGGATATTTATTTACAGACCTTAACACATACTCTTTTTCATCTTCACTCTCTAATCTAAGTGAGCGCGTCTGCATGCCCCCACCTTGTTTGACAATGCGTAAGCCTCCTTTGGCAGTGGACAGGTCTATGGTCTCGAAGGTAGCAGGAATCGCCCAAGTGTTTCGGTAGTTTTTACCAAGAAATTTATAGTACCCTTTCCCATGGATGTATTGAGTGGAAATAGGTCTCGTCACCTCTTTTGGCAGGTTCCTTTCAAAATCCTCTAGAGCAGTCTCATCACTTGCAAATGGTGCTACCAGTTGCTTTTTATACAATGCCTCTTTTTTTGAGGGGTCAAAAAAAGTCAAATTCACTTCATGATTGGCATTAAAATCCAAAACAGCATATCCCTGAGATGGATAGATAAAATCTGCATCATGGTGCTTTTTTACAGTGGTATGTTTGGCACCTGCACCACTGATTATAAAACTTATGTTATCCTCCTGGGTATAGGCCAAGCCATGTTCGTGTCCGGCAACTTGTATCAAGTTGGGGTGTGTTTCAAAAATTGCTTCCAAGGCATCAACCATGGCCTCATATTTTGGGTGGACCAAATCTTGAATATTGCCAAACCATGTTCGGTATAAGGGATAAATCGAGCCTATGACAGGTAAAGGCAGGTATAAGTTGGGGGAAAGGGCTGTAAGGGGAAAGAGGTGGTCTTTCCAACTGTAAGCGCCATTGTGAGGTCCGTAAGATCGAAAAGGATGGTGCATGGCTACCAAGACTACCTTATCCTTATTTTCTTCAAGGACATAAGTTACGGCTTCTAAAATTTCATCTTCCGTTTTGTACTCACAATCGGATTCAATTCCCGGTTTATCCTTGAGATGAAGCCACCATTGGCTATCCAACAATAGCAGTATGGTTTCATTGTCTAGCTCCACCACCTCCGGCCCGGGGCATCCACCATTTGGCACCCAACTTACCTTATCCTCAGGATAATTTGCCGCTACATATTTCTCTGCCCTAAGGATGCTGTTCCACCCATCTTCTTTGCCTTTTTTCCAGTCATGATTCCCCGGTATCATCCATATCTTACCGGACAAGTATTGGTAGAGGTCCAACTGGGTTTTTAGCACATATTCCGCCATTGCCCTTTCATCATCATCTCGTTTGGGCATCCCTTGCGGGTAAATATTATCACCCAGGTAAACTATATGCGATGGAATATCAGGCTGAGCTTTTAGTTTATTGCGGATATCATCCACTACAGCATTTGTTCCATTTTTAACCTCTCCTGCATCCCCTATTAAATAAAGCCTGAATTTTGAAGGGGCTTCCTGAGCCTCAGCAGTAGAGAAAGACAATAATATCAACAAAAGGAAAAGCTTATTCATAGGAGGAAAAGTTTATGGCTTGTATTTATAAATTAACAAATTTGGCTTTCCGCCCCTGGCTTCATTTGAGACATACATATTTCCCTTAGGATCAAAAGTAATGCCTTCCGGCTGTTTAAAAATCTTGGGGTCTAGCTCATAAATTTCCTTCGCATTAAATGAAGTATCCGTAATTAAAAGCCACTTTCCTGTGGAGGACAAAATATAATATTTGTTTTCGATCGGGTGAAGCGCCACGGCTGCAGGTTCCATTTTCAGACTTGTTTTCCCCTTAAGCTTCAAAATGGTTTTAATATCTGAGGCTTTTAAGGTCATAAGGGCTACTTCTTCATAAGCTTTGGTCCCTAGGTCAAAACGATATACGGAAGTTTCCCTGGTCTTTTTATCCCATTCACAGGTTTTACAAAAGGTATAAATATACGCTCCATCCTCAGAAACAACCAAGGCCTCCAAGTCGCGTTTCTTTTTAATTGGAAAAGTATATTTTTTACTTGCAGATTCTTTAGTAAATGGAAAAGTAACCTCATAAAGTGTCCCATTGCTTTGCAAGACCCAAGCCCTGTCATTGACCCAGGAAATGTCTTCAATGTCGGCATTTTTGGCAAACTTTTGACGGTCTAAGATCTCACCGGTTTCCGGTGATAGGCTATAAATAATTGAAGATTCATCTTCAACGGCCAACAGCAGGTTATCACCTACCCATTCTAACCCCGACACTTCTTCCATTCTGTCTGGCAATACTATTTCCGTATAATCGTTTAAGTCATAAGCTGACGGAAACGTATCACCTTTCACTCTTTCTGCAATGGAAGTACACTGCATATTTGCCAGAATGATAAAGGTTAAAATCTGTGAAAAATTTACCATTATTCAATTGTAATTAATTACCTTGAAGTTAGTACTATCAAAATTAGTAAATCACCTTGGATAAGCAACTAGAAAAATTCGAAACCTGGATCAGGAAAATGTTTGAAAACAGGCAAAAGTCAGAGGTCTGTTACCACAACATGGATCATTCATTGCAAATTGTCGAGAAAGTTGCCGAAATAGGGGCCTACTATAATTTAAGTGAAGGGGACAGAGAAGATTTATATGTAGCAGGATGGATGCACGATATCGGTTATTGGGAGGTCAAAGGAGAGGGGCATGAAGAAAAGGGTTCTGAAATGGCTCAGGATTACCTGATAGAGTTGGGGCTGAAACAAGAGAGGATTGACCGAATCAAAGCTTTAATTCTAGCGACAAAAATGCCTCAATCCCCCAAAAATCTTTTGGAAAAGATCATCTGTGATGCCGATTTGTATCACCTAAGTTCAGAGCATTATTTTGATCAAACCATCCTTTTAAAAAAAGAGAAAGCAAATCTTGGATTTGGAAAAACTTCTTTACTTGACTGGCTAAAAGAAAGCAAGATTTTCATGCTGGCTCACCACTATCATACAGAATACGCCAAGATCAATTTTCAGCCCGGAAAGGAGGCCAATTTAAAATCCATCGAACTGAAGATTAAGGAAGCGGAAGCCCAATCAAAAGCCAAACTAGAAGGTAAAAAAAAAGATAAAAACAAAAAGAAATCAGAACGGGGTGTTGAAACTATGTTTCGGATAACCTCAAAAAATCATTTGGCACTTTCTGCCCTTGCAGACAATAAAGCCAATATTATGATTTCTGTTAATTCTATTATCATATCTATCGTTGTGGCAGTTTACCTGCGGGTTATTGAAGAATATCCCTATTATTTGGTTCCAATTTTAATGTTAATTATAACTTGCCTTATTGCCATGGTATTTGCCATTTTGGCCACCCGCCCCAATGTTACCCAAGGGATTGTAACCAAGGCCGATATCAGCAAAAAACAAGGCAACCTGCTTTACTTCGGTAATTTTCATGAAATGTCATTACCTGAATACAAAGAAGGCATGCATTCATTGATGAATGATGGAGTATACTTATATGACAGCATGATTACCGACATTTATCATTTAGGAATTGTCCTTTCAAAAAAATACCTATTGCTCAGAAAGTCCTACAATTTCTTTATGTTTGGCTTCGTTCTTTCGGTAGTTTCTTTCTTGATAGCCACTTATATCTTCGAACCAATTCCTCGATAATGTAAATTACAAGTTCTCTGTATTGACTTCTAAGGTTTATATTGAAAAGTGTCCTTTCTTAGTAAACCCATTTTTTAAGTAAAAAGAACGCTATTAAATCTCGATTGGGTTGCCTTCAATCATTATTATTTACCTTCTAAATTAAATAATTTTCGATTTTATTCGTACTCCTTAACTTGTGGATAATTTTTAGTTGAGAAAATATTTTTTTCCCATTTTTTTCTGGATTTTTAACATTTAATTGATGAATAGACTTTTTTTCAATTCAGATCTATCAAAAAGAAAGATTAATTTCTTCTTCCAAACTATACTGGTCCTTGTTCTATATTATAATGAGATCAGTGAGCTGATTCCTTTAAAGTTAATCTTATGGCAGATCGTCCACTTTTCTTTGATTGCTATAATTGATTTTTATTTGGATGATTACCCTTATAAAAAAGAAAAAATACTATGGGCCTTGTTTTCCATTTCAATCGTTTTTTTAACAATAAGCCTTTTCTATGGTGTTTTTAATGCACCTTATATCAGAATTCATTTAGCAATTTTAATTTTAGGGAATATATTCGGAGGTAAAGTGGATAAGCCTTTTTGGAAATTGCTTACAATGCTCAATCTTCTTATTTTATTTTCAATAGAATTTTCTAGAAATGAATTGTATTCAATTTTTGGAATGGCATTATTGTATGCTTCTGGAGCAATCTTTTTACTTGCCATCACGGAACGGATTTCTGAAAGAAACCGAAGTTTCTGGATGGTTCATGCGTTAGCATTATTTTTATACATTAACTTTAAAGGCCCTTTTTATGAGGAAGCCTTTATTTTTTTGGTTGGCGGAATAGCTTACGAATTGGCTAAAATATTAATCGCTCAAATGCCAAAATTAAAACCACTATAGGCACTTGATAACCCATCTATAAGATCATCCACGAATAAATTCTACACGCTTACGGTTTGATATAAGCCTAACGGTTGGGATTGGTTTCGGGATGAACCTTATCTTGGTGAAGCAATACTGTTGAGGTAGGATAAGCCAGGCGAATATTGTTCTCAGGCCCTAAACGCTCTAGTATACTTTCTGTAATGGCATGTTCAAACATCCTACGTTTCTTTGGGTCGCAAAGGTATCGCATGGAAAGCTGCACACCACGCTCAGTGATTTTGGTAAAAATCATCGGAGTAAATTGTTTGTATACAATCAAATGATCCTGTTTGGCTTTTCGAAAGACCTTCTCTGCCTTTTTTAAGTCCTCCTGCAAGTGGCTATTTAGTATTTCCAGTAGTATTTCTTTGGTTTTCTTGAAGTCGCTCCTAAGGGTAATGTAGATATTCTGTTCGTTCCAGATATAATTAAACCCGGTGGAATAATTGGCTTGGGCATCCATAAAAACTTTTCCATTGGGTACGTGAATGACCCTGCCTGTACTTTGGTCAGCATCCACCCAGTTGCCGATTTCCAGCAAAGAAAATTGAAACAACCGAAGGTCAATCACATCCCCTTGCACCTCTCCAATCTGAATCCTATCTCCCACATCAAAAGGTTTGCGAAGGTAAATAAAGGCCCAACCGGCAATGTTGACAAAGATATCTTTCAAGGCGATGGCTATACCTGCAGACAACAGGCCTAGAAATGTGGTCACAGAATGAAAATTGCCTATCCAAAGGTTTCCTATAATCAGTATACCAATAATAAAAGAGGTGTACTCTATAAACTTTCGATAATGATATTGCCTCCTCAATTCCATGGCATCTCCCCTGTAAATCAATTTCAGGGAGATTTTATTGATCAGCCACATTACGAATCCTATCAGTATTGTCTGTAGAATCCGGTTCCTTAATTCCGGCTCAATATCAATATTTAAGAAATTATCGAACATGGTCTTTCAATATGGAAACAACAATAAATATTACTTTAAAAATAAATATACGCTTTCCTTTTGGTTAGGCTACGGCTTTTGCTTTTCGATTTCCAATCCATACGCCCACCACTACAGCAAATATGCCCAAATAATGCAGGGGAAACAAAGATTCTCCGTCCAAAACTCCCCAAAAGATGGCCACCAATGGAATGATATAGGTTACAGAACTGGCAAAAACAGGTGTGACCAATTTCACGATTGAATTAAAGAGAACCAGGGCTGCTGCTGTGCCAACAGCACCGAGAAAAGCGATATATCCGGCTGCCTGCCATGCGCCTTCAGCATGCAACAGCTTAAAAGAAAATTGGGTAAACCCAAACAAATAAATGGCTGAGATGGGCAATACCATCATCAAAGAAATAGCGGTAATTAGGGTTGGTTTTATTTCCTTGATTTTATACTTAATTATATTGACATTGAAGCCATAACATATCGCAGCCAACACTACCAACAAACCATAAAGATTAAATTCCCTGAAAATATCCGGACTTCCTGAATTCCCTGCCAAAACCAATATACAAACACCCAAAAGAGCAATTATCAAACCTATGGCATTTTGTCTGGAGATCTTTGTTTTGAACAATAATGCTCCAATTATACCAACCATCAAAGGAGTAAGTGCATTGATAACTCCTGCCAAAGAACTGGAAAGCCGCGTTTGTGCAGTGGCAAATAAAAAGGCTGGGACAAAACTCCCTAAGAAGCCGATGCAAAGCAAATAGCCCAGTTGCTTTCGGTTAAGCAATTTTACTTTGGAAACACCTAACGGTAACAAAACCAAGGCAGCCGAAAGTATTCTAAATGCCCCTACCTCCCCCGGTGAGTACACCACCAATGATTTTTTGATAAGGATAAAAGAACTCCCCCAAATCAAGGCCAGCAACAGTAACATGGCCCAGTGCTTGGCTTTTTGGTCTTGGATCTTTTTTGCTATCGGCACTAATTTCTTTTTTTACACTTAATTTCGGCCATTGAGCCAAGCTACGTTAAAAAACCTCATCGGCGAAAACCGTAGATATTTCTTCTAAAAAATCATTTACTTTCGCATATTCATCGGTAGTCACCAAAGAGGTACGGTAAGGTTTGAAATGAGGAATACCTCTAAAATAGTTGGTATAATGCCTCCGCATTTCCAGCACTCCTAATTTCTCTCCTTTCCATTCAACAGAAAAATCCAAGTGCTTTTTAGCTACTTTCACCCTTTCCTCCATATCAGGCACAGCCAAAAGCTTTCCCGTTTGCAAGTAGTGCTTGATCTCATTAAATATCCAAGGATATCCTATGGCCGCTCGGCCAATCATCAAGCCATCTACACCATATTTTTCTTTATAGGTCTTGGCTTTTTGCGGGCTGTCTATGTCTCCATTACCAAAAACAGGGATTTTTATCCTGCTGTTCTTCATAATTTCAGCCAGGTAAGACCAATCCGCCTCACCTTTATACATTTGTTTTCTGGTGCGGGCATGAATACTGATGGCCTGTATACCTACATCCTGCAACCTTTCAGTAACTTCATTGATCCTTATGGTATTCTCATCCCAACCCAACCTGGTCTTGACAGTTACAGGAATTTTTACGGCTTTTACTATTTCGGCCGTCATGGCCACCATTTTGTCTATATCCAATAAAATGCCGGCACCGGCACCTTTGCAAGCCACTTTATTGACCGGGCAACCATAATTGATGTCCAAAATATCAGGCCCTGCCTCCTCTGCTATGGCTGCAGCTTCTCGCATAGAGGATATTTCATTTCCAAAAATTTGTATCCCTATAGGCCTTTCATAATCGTATACATCTAATTTTTGAACAGATTTGGCCGCATCACGAATCAAGCCTTCAGAGCTGATGAATTCGGTATACATTAAATCTGCACCATTGGTTTTACATACCGCTCTAAAAGGCGGATCACTAACATCCTCCATAGGAGCCAACAGCAATGGAAAGTCCCCTAAATTTAAATCTCCTATTTTAATCACAAGCTGAAATTTTTTGCAAAAATGAGTGTTTTTAGTTGAATATCAATAACATTGCCACGATTGTCTTTCATTTTATCCAAATTAATTTATTTCCAAAAAACAAAAGTATCTTGTGGTGCACACTAATTACTGTAAATTTACTCCTAATATGGAAATATATGAAAATCAACCAGGACAATCTAACAGGCATCCATGGTTGCTCTCGTTTACTGTTTTGGTGCTAATCGTATTTGGAGCCCTTGCTATACTTCAAACAGCAGCTTTGGGCTTGTTGCCTTTTCTATTTGGGATTTCTTTTGAGCAAGTTCCTTATTTACTCGGTGCCTCCCTTGACCATCCAAATGCCAGGATGGCCTTTCTTTTTATCCAAGGTTTAGGTGGGGGGCTCGGTTTCTTTGTGGGGGGTTGGATATTTATCCGCTTTGTAGACAGGAAAACCTTGCGCTTCGATAAGCAATTGAAGCCGGAAAAAATAGAACAGCTTTGGATTGTGATTCCCATGCTTATAGGCTTTATCCTTTTCAATTCATTGTTGGTTTACCTCAATATGAATGTTGAATTCCCGGAGGCCCTTAGCGGCCTAGAGGCTTCTTTCAGAGCCAAGGAAGATCAATTGATGGAGTTGACAAAATACCTTACGGACTTTGAAAATACTGGTGAATTCCTTTTGGGGGTATTGGTTATCGGTGTGTTGGCAGGTATAGGAGAGGAGTATTTATTCAGGGGAATTGTACAACCCAAAATGCATCAATATACAGGAAATGCCCATTGGGGTGTATGGATCACCGCTTTTATTTTCTCAGCCATTCACTTTCAATTTTACGGTTTTCTACCCAGACTAATGCTGGGAGCTTTATTTGGTTACCTGTACCTGTATTCCGGGTCTTTATTGTATCCCATCATTGCACATATCCTTAACAATACTTTAACCGTTACTATGGTTTACTTCAACAAACTCGGACTAATGGAGTTTGACCTAGAAGATACCGATACGTTGTATTGGGAGTATGTAATTATAGGCATAGTAATCTTTCTCTTATGTTGGAATTGGTTTATTAAATCAAATAAAAAACAGATTTATGAGTAAATGGCAGAGGGTTTTTGAGTCGAGTACCCCAATAAGGGCGGAAATAGTAAAAGGAGTGCTAGAAGAAAAAGGTATCACCGCGGTCATTGTTAATAAAAAAGACCCGGTTTATAAAATCCACGGAAACATCGAAGTGATGGTGCTGGCGGAAGAAGCCCAAAGGGCATTAAATATCGTAGAAAATGAAATCTCGTTTTAGTATAAGTAATTACAGTAATCTGGGCCAAAGGATAATCACAGCCATTTTGGGCACAATTATCATTATTGGCAGTACTGTATATAGTGAGTGGTCTTACTTTTTTGTTTTTGCTATCATTCTAGCATTTACCCAGATGGAGTTCTATAAACTCTGTGGACTTGACGGCATGTTGCCGCTAAAAAGCTTTGGCACATTTATTGGGCTTTTGGTATTCTCATTTACCTTTTTAGAGGAAATGAAAATCATTCCAATGGCTTATTATTTTCTGGTTTTTCCTTTAGTGTCCATGATATTTTTTATCAAACTCTATAAAAAAACAGATAAAAAGCCATTTACAGGAATAGCCTATACCATATTAGGGATAATTTACGTGGCACTTCCTTTTTCATTACTCACGGTAGCTGCATTTTCTGTGGACAATACTTTCCATTTTGAAATCATAATTGGCTCGTTATTGATGTTATGGGCTAGTGATTCTGGGGCATATTTTGCAGGAACCAAATTTGGTAAAACGAAGTTATTTGAACGTGTGTCTCCAAAAAAATCCTGGGAAGGAAGTCTTGGCGGAGCATTTGCAGCTATTATTGTCACGTATTTTATATCAAAAAACTTCACAGTATTGCCGGAATGGCAATGGTTTTGTATCATGACCATTATTATTATCGCCGGCACTTATGGAGATTTAATTGAATCGCTTTTCAAAAGGAGCATTGCAATTAAAGATTCAGGAAAAGGATTACCGGGTCATGGAGGTTTTATGGATCGTTTTGACGGACTATTGCTTTCCACACCTTTTATTGTTGCCTTTTTGAAAATATTTTAATAATTGCTCTAAAAAGTCCTAATATTGTAATCTCAAAAATATATTGAGGACACTTAATCTTGGCTACTTTTTAGAAAGCTGGAATTGAAAAAAATTAAATGCTAAATTGTTATGACCATTCATAAAGAGGGTAGATCATTATTATTTTGGATGTTAATTATTTTGGCCGTGATTAACTTTGCCATCAGTTATTTAGCACCGGTAGAGAAATTGGTGATTAACCTGGTGCTTATAGGGAGCATTTTGCTCTACCTGGCCATATTACAGTTTTTCAGAAACCCTGCCATTCCTGTTCCAAATGATCATGAACTGGTTTATGCGCCAGCAGATGGTAAGGTAGTGGTCATAGAAAATACCGTAGAAGAGGAGTATCTCAAAGAAGAAAGGATACAGATATCCATTTTTATGTCTCCAATAAATGTCCATGTCAACAGGTCTCCAGTTAGTGGCATTTTAAAATACTTCAAATACCATCCGGGAAAATATTTGGTAGCCTGGCACCCAAAGTCCAGTCTGGAAAACGAACGTACCTCTTTGGTAATTGAACACCCTAGTGGGGTACAATTGATGATGCGTCAGATCGCAGGAGCAATGGCAAGGCGAATTAAATGGTATGTAAAAGAAGGGGATCCTGTAACACAAGGCGCAGAGTTTGGATTTATTAAGTTTGGCTCTAGGGTAGATGTCTTTGTCCCCTTAGATGCTGAAATACTGGTAGACATCAACCAAAAAACGAAAGGTGGGATCACTCCAATCGCTAAGTTCAAATCATAAAAAAAGGGATGCACAAAGCATCCCTACCAGTTTTTTCAAACAAAGCTTTATTCTACAAACCCATTTCCAAAGCTTTTTTCACAAGCTCAGTAACAGAAGACACCTTTAATTTTTGGTGCAAATGCTTGCGGTGGGTTTCCACGGTATGAATACTTAGGTACAATTCTTCAGCAATTTCTTTATTAGTCTTCCCTTTTACTATCCACCTTAAAATTTCCAACTCTCTCTTTGAAAGTTTAAAGGTGGTTTTAAAATGGTCATACTGCTCAAACTCATCCCCTTCTTCGGCCTGATTCAATACATGTTCAAAATTGGCAAGGTACCTGTCTTCCATCACTTCTCTGATGGTATAAACCAACTCTTCAGGATCGGCATTTTTGAGTACATAGGCATTTACCCCTTGTTTGATGCACTTCTTAAAAATTTCTTCGTCATCATACATAGAAAGCACAATGGTTTTCACTTTCCACCTTTTCTTTTTGATGTATTGAAGAATATCTAACCCATTTACACCAGGCATGTTCATGTCCGTAATGATCAGATCTACCTTTTTCTTTGCGATGGCTGCAATCGCCTCTTTGCCATTGTGAACTACTTTCTCTACAACAAAGTCCGGTTCATTTGAGAGCAATCTTTCTATCCCTGCAGCAAATAACTTATGGTCATCTGCTAACAAAATCCTCGTATTATTTGCCATTTTCCAATTCTATCTCTATACGGGTACCTTTCCCTATTTTTGAATCTATCTGCACTTTACCATTAATTGCCTGTACTCTGGAATGTATATTTCTAAGGCCTAACCCCTGCGACACGCGCTCCATATCAAACCCTTCACCGTCATCTTCAATGCATAATATCATTTTTTTTCCCGGATTTTTTATCTTAATAGCGATCAAAGTTGGGGAAGCATGTTTGATCGCATTGTTTAAACATTCTTGTACCAATCTGATAAGCACGAGTTTTTTATCTCCTTCAATAAAATCAATGGGCGGTCCTTCATTATCAAAGAGAACCTCACAAAAACCCGCTTTTTGAATTTTACCTAACTCTTCTTCCAGAAATTCCTCAAATTTCACATCATTGATGTAATCTTTATTAATGGAACGAGATAAACTACGAACTTCCTTAATGATCTTATTGATAAGTTTTTTCCCCTCAAATACTGATGCCGGATCAGGATTATTCAATACTATTTTTGTCAATGATAAGAGCTGCCCAATATTGTCGTGCAACTCCTGGCTGACATAATGCAAAGTATTTTCTCGGATCTCTTTTTCTGCATTCAAAATGGTATTTTTAAAATCAGCCTTAATGATTTGAATTTTATGCCTGTTTTTGATTTGTCTTTGACGATGAAGGATAACAATGGCAATAATAAATGCCGCCATAATAACCATAAGTATCACTCCTGTGAGTATGGCAAAAAAGGTCTGTTGAGAACTATCTTCAATCACTTTTCGTAGAAAAAATCAATGGTGAATAATAAGAAAACCCAAAAATAAGATATAAAGTGGCTGCAAAAAACCGGTTCACAGATGCCAGTATTGTCAGGTAATACTTATCCAATCCCCAAGTTACATTCAAGGATCCAAAGTAAATAAAACTTCCTGAGTAGAAAAATAAGATGGCCGCAATGTTCCAAAAATGAGGCACACTTAACAAAGAAGCATTTCCTGCCTTATCTGCCATAAATAAAGAATACATCAAATAGCAGCTAAAAAGAACCACCCCCAAACTGCCAAGCAAATGGGTGTACTGCTGAAACATTTGAGTAGGAGGCTGTATAAAAAGGGTGTTTATTATTGCCCAAACCACAAAAAAAACCACAAAATAGATGACATTTCTTTTTATCCTTTTGGCTTCTATTAGGGTACCCAGGTAAATCAAGATCAATATGGTCTCGCCAAAAACAAAGAAAATATTGTAAACCAATACATTTTTCTCCCCATGCTCCACTAAAAAAAATGCGTAGAGCTCAAAACTCAACACATAGGAGATGATAAAAAAGATGAAATCATGGGACTTTTCATGCAATTGATATTTTCTCTTGAAAAAGAAAAAAAACAATGACAGCAAAAGGCCAACGATTATACAAGAAAGGTAAGCATAAAAGGTCATGGCAAAGCAATCATTGTTTTTAATGTGTGACTATTAATTACAGTTTGGAGGGCAAATTTTACCACCGTTCCTAATCCAAGATTCATCCGTGGTACTGGAGTTATCATTAGAAGCTTCCAAAATAAGGGTCAGTTTACCGATATAATCATCGCTATTTTCCTTTTCCTCTCTCACTTTTACCGTTTCTTTGTCATACATTCCCAAGTAGATTTTTATACCACCTTCCTTTTTATCTGTTTTGGCCAATAACTCTTCGAGCGTCTTTCGGTCAAAAAAGACAGACCTGGTTTGGTCCTTCGCATTGTCCCCATTTATTGCTTTCTCTGCTCCCGCAATAAACCGCTCATAATTTTCTCTAAGCTGTTTAAATAATTTTAGGTCCATACTGCTATCTGTTTAAATTAAAAATATCATTATCAAAAATAACCATTCTTATTTTAAAAAAGCTTAATAGATCAATAATTTAACCATTTCAGCTCATCCATTGCCATTACCATGTTTTTGAATCAAAGGTTTTATCAAATTTTATGGAGTATAGAACGTTATCTCATTAGTTGTCAGTCTTCTGCATTAATTAAAATCTTCACCTCAATTTTTTACCAACAGCATACCAAAAACTTCCAAAACCAATATTTGAATCAATTCACCCTAATCCAAAGCAGTAAAATTTTTAACTTGTTTACATAATTAGGTTATTTGTAAATTAGGCACCTAAACCGGCAGAATTGCACAAACTTATATTTATCGTTTCGGGTAGTGCTTAACACAACCCATTTAAGTATTGGTCCATGGACCGGGAAAAATTTACCAGATATGATTTCCTTACCTTCAAAACAACGATTGGCACATATTGTATACGAATCCGATGACCGTGCCTCTAAAGCCTTTGATCTGGTTTTATTGGTTATGATTCTATTAAGTGTGGTAATTGTAATTTTAGACTCCGTTCAGCAAATTCATGACAACTTTGGTCCACTCTTGTATTGGCTGGAATGGTTTTTTACCCTCATCTTTTCCATCGAATATTTATTACGTATCTGGTTAAGCAACAAAAAGACAGGCTATTTATTTAGTTTTTATGGTATAGTAGATTTGCTAGCTATTTTACCAACTTATTTAAGCTTATTTCTATATCAAACCCAATACCTTACTGTTATTAGGGCCCTTAGGTTTTTGAGAATATTGAGAATTCTTAAACTTCCTGAATACCTTAGAGAAGCTTCACGGTTAACGGATGCCTTAAAACACAGCAGGGCTAAAATCCAAATTTTCGTGGGATCGGTTCTGACCATCGTCTTGGTAATGGGTTCTGTCATGTATATCATTGAAGGACCTGAAAGTGGCTTTACCTCCATACCCAGGTCCATGTATTGGGCAATCGTCACCTTAACTACAGTTGGGTATGGAGACATTGCTCCGGCAACAGATTTCGGTCAATTCATGGCTTCATTGATTATGCTAATCGGTTATGCCATCATTGCAGTACCCACAGGTATTGTCACCTCTGAACTGGTTTCCGCAAGAAATGCTGATGAGATAAAAAATTTCCCGGATTTAAAAACCTGCAATGCCTGTCAACTAAACAATCATAGTTTGGATGCAATCTTTTGCAGGCGATGTGGCACCCGTCTATCACCTAAAACCAAGTAATCAATTTTATGACCATGCTTCCTCAAAAAATCGGGAGATAAATTTTAAGCTGGATACTATTAATAAATGGGAGTTAATATTTTTAAAAAGCCATTTATTGATCATAACCATAGTTGTCATAAGCAGCTACTATTCTCCTGTTAGGCGTTCTACAAGTATTGGGAAAGTCGAAGAAAAACATACATTCCGGTAAACCATTGGTAAAAGTAAGCGTAACAGCACCATTTCTTTTTCCTGAAAAACCGGCAAAAATATAGTTGGCTTTAATCTTTGCTGGCCTACCACTTTCATCTCTGGACACTACTGAAACATTGCTCACACTCCCTTTTTGATACCTATTCATTACCCAACCTTTGGAATGATCACTGATTAAATCATCTATTAATTGAAGGTAATTTTGATCCTTAAATGTCCCAGAGCCACCTGTGGAAATAGTTGCAGGTTGTACCTCATTTGCCGCCCCTAGTTTTACAGGTTGTTTGTTCAGGGCAAAAAATTTCAAGTTCTCCTCAAAGCGAATCAATCCGGGACTATTGCATTCATTCAATACCATAAGCTCATTCATGTCACTTATAACCTTCTGCACGTCTACCACCATGTCCATCATTCCTTCTATCCCATTATTCTGGCTGATTACAGCAAAAACATTCCTGAAAACATCTGCAGACTGAATTTTTTCCAAAGCCAATTTCCCATCATACATGTCCGGCTTGGCATATAAGCCTGTACCTACTGTCACCCATTCCACACAATATCTGCTAAGCTCAACGCCATACCTATCTCGAGTTACTTGTTCTGTAACACATTCCTCACGGGTCATTTCAACTTTATTTGCGGGTAAAACATCCCTACATTTTCTAGCATAGCTATTGAGGTATGCACTATACAAAGAAGAAAAAAACCGTGAGTCTCTATCAAAAGGGATATTAATAAAATCCCCTTCAAAAAATTTTATCAGTAGGTCTTCATTGGCTAGCCCATTAACATTAAAAGGCAAAGAATCTACTTTAAATTTAGTATCATCTGCTTCTTTTACCAATTTAAAACTTCCGGAGGGATTTTTAAAGAGCAGCCTATTCACGTTTTGGCTTCCTACTTCAAATTGGAATAACAAACTATATAGTAGTATAGAAAATAAAGGAGAAAAGCTAAAAAAACACTTTTTCAAAGAGTCGTTTCGAAAATAGCTCATTTCATTTCAAGATTAAATGGCACCATAAGCTTTATCTAAAAATACTTACATTTTCAATAACAAAAAAATTCATGAGTCCATTTTTCCCACACCCTAACTTCCAATCGGCAATTATATTCGAAGAATTCCATCTTTTATCGAATAATCAGAGTTGGAAAAAACAATATCCACGCAGCAAGCCTGAACGTTTGACACATAAAAAAATAGCAACAAAAAAAAGCCATGAAATAAAATCTCATAGCTTTAGTCAATTAACAATAAACCCAAAATAACCTGCTGTAGGAGAAGGAGTCGAACCTCCACGGAGTAGTTAGGAAAAATACGAGCTCGATATCTTCTTTATCCTGTGATCTCCACCCCCGAGACAGGAGGGCATGTCTGCCAGTTTCATCATCCTACAGTATATATCAGTAATAAAGATTCCCTTCACTACCCAAAGACCTTTTGTCTTTGTTTGATATGTCAAAGGTAAGAAAAAGATTAATAAATTAAAATTACGGCAACATAAATTAGATTTATTTACATTATTTTTAATAAATAAGTATTATAATTAACTATTTCATTTTCCAGCCACTTCTACAATCCCTTGGATTGAAATATTTGCAAAGGACTATAAGCAAAGCAGGAATCCTTACCATAACCAACAAACCCTTACCGGAAGCAAAGCGTTAATTCCGGAAACATTTTTAAATTAAGACATCAAAAAACCAATACAAAAAAAACACCGAATTTCAAGCCTCCCAAACTCCGTAGGAGTGTCGTTTTTGTAACCGAGGGTGCCAAACCTAGGAAAATAGGAATATACACATCTTGATTTTGGCGGTATTATTGTTCCTTTTACAACAATCCTGTCAAGCCCAACCGAAAACAATACTATTATTCACAAATAAATCCTAAACCCTGAAAGGGTGACAATATAATAGCCGAGGGTGTCAGCCCTCGGGATACAATGAAAAAGCATACCTTGATTTTGGCGGTATTGTTGCTTTTTTTTTGCAACAATGCTGACAAAATCACCTTGAGAACCGACAAACAAAAAAAGCCATGAAATAAAATCTCATAGCTTTAGTCAATTAACAATAAACCCAAAATAACCTGCTGTAGGAGAAGGAGTCGAACCTCCACGGAGCAGTTAGGAAAAATACGAGCTCGATATCTTCTTTATCCTGTGATCTCCACCCCCGAGACAGGAGGGCATGTCTGCCAGTTTCATCATCCTACAGTATATATCAGTAATAAAGATTCCCTTCACTACCCAAAGACCTTGTCTTTGTTTGATATGTCAAAGGTAATAAAAAGATTAATAGATTGAAATTATGGCAACAAATAATGTATATTTTTACACTATAATTATTATAGATGCTATTTTGTTTTATTTTCATTAATTCAACACTTCTAAAATCAACCTAAATTAAAAGATTTGCAATAAATAAAACACACAACCTCGATTTGACAAATGAAGCGACATTACTTGCCTACAAAACACATCTACCTTGGGAATGAAAACAAGCATTTTCGCTCGTATTCCAGCCTATTTTTAGGAGAAAGAGAGATAAAAACCATCCGAAATCAATATAAAAAACACCGACTTCAACCTCACAAACTCCGGAGGAGTGTCATTTTTGTAGCCGAGGGTATCAACCCTCGGGAAATGAGTTATATGTACGTCTTGATTTTGGCGATATTGTTGCTTTTTTTTCTGCAACAATGCTGACAAAATCTTATCGAAAACAAACGCTTCGAACTCTTTTGCGGGTTTTTGAAGTGGAAAAGGGTGCGCCAGTCTCCCCAATGTTGAGATTCCTTCGCCTTCCAACGCGGAATGCCCTCGCAAAGACTCGGAATGACGTAAAATAATCGTCATCCGTCCCTATCTTTCGGCCACTGAGCCTGTCGAAGTGAGCCGGGATGTTCTTGTTACGTTTCATTGCGAACCCTTTTTGGAGAGTTGTTGTGTATGGAAAGGAGTCAAACCTCATTCCGTTGGAGATTCCTTCGACTTTCTCTACGCAAGCCCCCGCAAAGTCTTGGAATGACGGATTGGCTGGTAAAGAACTAGCAGAACGTCATTGCGAACCCTTTTCTGGAGAGGTGTAGCGTAGGGAAAGGGTGTGGCAATCTCATTACCTTGGAGATTCCTTCGACATTCTACGCGCAAAGCCCCTGCAAAGTCTCGGAATGACGAATATATTAACTTCCGCCTTGTAGATTTTCGGCGTTAAGAAATTTAAGCAGGGATGGCAAGGGCACAGGCACTGTTTGACGAAGTTTTTGGTTTAGTAATTATTAAAAAGTAACGCCAATGTTAAAACCAAAAACTAAGGAGTTTGCCTGTGTGCGGGAGGACTTAAATTTTAGCCGAAAAGATACTCAGCGGTGGGGTTTTTTGCTTACTTTTTTGACCACTGAATTGCTCCGCTTCAGGACAGGTCACTGACTAGCTCCGCTTCAGGACAGGTTGTTTACTTTTTGGGCCACTGAGTTGCTACGCATCAGGGCAGGCCCTGACCGCTTCGCATCAGGGCAGGCCTATAGCAAAAAAGTAAAAATGCTCTTTTTAATTGAATGCTGTCAACTTGATTGCTGCATTTATAAATGTTAATTCTTGGAAGGACGATTTTTTCAAAATTTTTAGGCGAACTCAGTTCATATTATTCACGCAAAACCCCAAACCCTGAAAGGGTGAAAATATTAT
Organism: Cyclobacterium sediminis; assembly: GCF_054781075.1. Classification (NCBI taxonomy): domain Bacteria; kingdom Pseudomonadati; phylum Bacteroidota; class Cytophagia; order Cytophagales; family Cyclobacteriaceae; genus Cyclobacterium; species Cyclobacterium sediminis. The sequence continues at coordinate 412,038 of NZ_BAAGVC010000011.1, forward strand.
AGCCGAGGGTGTCAGCCCTCCGGATATAATTAAAAAGCATACCTTGATTTTGGCGGTATTGTTGCTTTTTTTTGAAACAATGCTGACAAAATCACCTTGAGAACCGACAAACAAAAAAAAGCCATGAAATAAAATCTCATAGCTTTAGTCAATTAACAATAAACCCAAAATAACCTGCTGTAGGAGAAGGAGTCGAACCTCCACGGAGCAGTTAGGAAAAATACGAGCTCGATATCTTCTTTATCCTGTGATCTCCACCCCCGAGACAGGAGGGCATGTCTGCCAGTTTCATCATCCTACAGTATATATCAGCAATAAAGCTTCCCTTTACTACCCAAAGACCTTTTGTCTTTGTTTGATATGTCAAAGGTAATAAAAATACCATTAAATTAAAATTACCACAACATAAATTAGATTTATTTTCACTATTTATATTTTATTCGATTTTTATTACATTTTAAACATTTAACAAACTCTCAGAGAGACTCCTATTGAAAGATCGCCAAAGAACTTAATTCCCATTACCAAAAAAACTTCAAAATCAACCCAACACCATCATTTACCACTTTCAAATATCAGCAACCAAATAAATTATTTTTTATCATTTTAATATTTATACAGCTATACATTTGAATATATAATATTTTTATTAAACCTTTGTTATTGATTACATATTGAAATTAAACCACAACAACTACTAAAATGAGAGAGACAGGATTTTTAATTGACATGGACGGGGTCATCTACCGAGGAGGAGAACTAATACCCGGTGCAAAAGATTTTATTCAGAAACTAATTGAGGAAGAATACCCCTTTAGGTTCCTTACCAACAACAGCCAAAGAAACTGCAGAGACGTAGTAGCCAAATTAAGCCGTATGGGAATCAATGTGCAAGAAAAGCATATTTTCACCTGCGCAATAGCCACAGCAAGATACCTGGCTTCACAAAAACCCAACGGAACAGCCTATGTTATTGGAGAAGGCGGTTTACTTACCGCCCTTCACAGCAACGGGTACTCCATCGTCGACGATGCACCGGACTATGTAGTCATTGGAGAAGGAAGAACAATCATGCTTGAATCGGTTGACAAGGCCATAAACATGGTAATGAATGGTTCAAAACTTATCGCCACCAACCTGGACGCCTACTGTCCAAGCTCCAATAACTCAATCCGTTCCGGATGCGGCGCATTCGTATCGATGATAGAAATGGCCACAGGCAAAAAAGCATTTAGCGCAGGAAAACCCAGCCCCGTAATGATGAGAATCGCCAAGGCAGAACTAGGCACACACTCAGCCAATACCATTATGGTAGGAGATACCATGGAAACAGATATACTGGGAGGCGTACAAATGGGATTTAAAACAGTGCTGACCTTAACCGGATCTACTAGCACCGAAGACCTTGATTCTTACGCCTATAGACCTGACCATATCATCTCTAGCATACAAGAATTGAACGACCCGATGGTCATGGAAAAAATCATCCATGGAGAACTGGTACTTCAGTAAAAAATCATTATGTAGGTAAAAAAATATAAAACCTAAGCCAAAACGCAGCACAAAGGTAACGCTATAGATGGCGTTACCTTTTTTTAACCCTAGACCAAAAAAAAAAGCTATGAAATAAAATTTCATAGCTTTAGTCAATTAACAATAAACCCAAAATAACCTGCTGTAGGAAAAGGAGTCGAACCTCCACGGAGCAGTTAGGAAAAATACGAGCTCTATATTTTCTTTATCTTGTGATCCCCACCCCCAAAAGAAGAGGGCATGTCTACCAGTTTCATCATCCTACAGTATACATTAGCAGCAGACCTTCTGACTACCACCCAAAGACCTTTTGTCTTTATTTGATATTTCAAAGGTAATAAAAAGATTATAAAATTAAAATTTCATCAATAAAACGGATGATTATTACATTATTTTTATTTTCACACTGTTTTTTATAGATAATACTCAAACCAACTCTGGCTAAGTCGCATATTTTTAGAAAAATGACAATAATAAATACGAAATACGCATTTACAAGTTGTAATTTAACCCTAATAATTATCTTTTAACGTAAATTACAGTAAAATAGGTTTAAATATAACCCTATATATTGTGCTTATGCATTTTTCAGGAACTAATCCCTCAGATGAGTCTTTGATGAATCTTTGACCAAGTATTTTAATTCCTCAAGCTCATTAGGAGTTAAATCTCGCCATTTCCCTCTTGGCAGGTCTAGCTTTATATTCATGATCCGGACCCGCTTCAACGCCACAACTTTATACCCCAAATAATCACACATCCTTCTAATCTGTCGATTTAAACCCTGCGTAAGAATAATCCTAAATGTATCTTTCTTCATTTGCCGCACTTGACACTTTTGCGTTACTACCCCTAAAATAGGAACGCCATTGCTCATTTTTTCTAAAAAATCTCCTACAATGGGCTTGTTAACCTTTACTATGTATTCTTTCTCATGAGCATTTCCTGCCCTTAGAATTTTATTGACGATATCTCCATCACTCGTTAATAAAATAAGTCCTTCGCTAGGTTTATCTAATCTACCTATATGAAAAATCCTTTGCGGATGGTTTATATAATCCACAATATTGTCTTTTTGGCTGGTGTCAGTCGTACAAACAATCCCTACCGGCTTATTGAAAGCAATATAAACAGGTTGTTCCTTGGGAGCACTTACCAATTCACCATCCACACGCACCTCATCCCCGGGAAGTATCTTGGTGCCCATTTCCGGAACTTTGCCATTGATTGTTACCCTATCTGCGGCAATCATCCGATCCGCCTCTCTTCTGGAGCAAAAACCAATTTCACTTAGGTACTTGTTAATCCTGACTTCATTTTTCACCATCCTTCGTTTTTTATTAAGGCCACATTTCTTCTATCACTTCTGTATAGAATGTTTTAAGACTCATTCCTACTGCTTTCACTTGCTGAGAAATCAAACTTGTTTCCGTTTGACCCGGTACGGTGTTGATTTCAATAAAATAGAATTTATCCGTCTTGGTTTCCAAGAAATAATCCATTCGAACTGCACCTTTACAATTCAATGTTTGGTAAACCTTTTCGGCAATTTGCTTCACCCGAGCTACATCTCTTTCATCCATCCTACCGGGAGTAATTTCTTCTGAAACTCCGGGTTGGTATTTGGCCTCAAAGTCAAAAAACTCTTTAGAACTGATAATTTCAGTAGAAGGAAGCACTACGATCTTGCCATTCGTTTTATATATCCCAATAGAGAATTCCCTTCCACTTACAAACTCCTCCACTATCACCTGCCCATCTTCCTTAAAAGCCAGGTCCAAAGCTAATGATAACTCCTCAGCACTTTTCACTTTACTCATACCAATACTACTGCCCCCATTGTTGGGTTTTACAAATATTGGCAACCGCAACTCTTCAAGGAGCTGCTCAGCTAGTCCGGGCTTATTGGCAAACAACTGTACAGACCTTGCCACATGTAAATCGGGGATTTCCGCAACAATCTTTTTTGTATAGGCCTTGTTCATGGTAATGGAAGATGTCAGCGCATCGCAAGTTGTATAAGGAATGCCTAACATATCAAAATACCCCACCAGCTTACCGTCCTCTCCGGGAGACCCATGTATGATATTAAACACTCCGTCGAAAGTAAGTTTTTTTCCATTTTTCAAGGCAAAAAAACCGTTTAGGTCCATAGGTAATCTTGTCCCATCCTCTTCTTCCAAATACCAATTGTTAGGATAAATATGAACTTTATGCACTTCATAACGATCTCTATCCAGATTTTGGGCAACGACAGTAGCGCTTTTTTCAGAAACCACAGACTCCCCGGTATAGCCGCCCATGACCAAAGCAATTTTCCTTTTATTCATTAATCTCAATTTTGATGCGATTTACAAGAATATTTTGTAAATAAAATCATAAATAACTAATTTGATAAATAATTCCACATGGAATTGTTCTAAACAAAAAGATGATGAAGGCCCTTTTCTTACTATTCTCTATCTTATTTCTTGCTTCTGCTTGCAATTGGTCTTCAGAGGATCCCCTCTATGGTAAGCAAATCCTAGAGGGATATCATATAACCGCTATTGATTTTGACAACGCTGGCAATGCATGGCTGGGAACGCTTGGTCAAGGATTGATAAAATATGATGGGAAAAATAAAATTGTTTTCTCTGAAATAAAGGACATGATTCGGTCAATTAAAGTAGACAGCAAAAATCAGGTTTACATAGGTACCAATGGTTTGGTCAGGTATGATGGGGAAAAATTCAGCCACTTTAATTCGAACAATGGGCCAATCGAAGGCCATGTAAACGCAATCGCTATTGACTCTCAGGACATGGTATATTTTTCCGTTGGTAGCTTTAACGATGGTGGTCTGGGAAAACTAAACAAGGATATCCTGACTTTTTATGATCCGGACAACTCACCTTTACCTGCACACTGGGTGAGTGGAGTGGCCGTCAATCAGCAGGATGAGGTCTGGATGGCTTCCCAAACCAGTGTAGACGACACCTATTTAACCAAATTAAATTCACAGGGCCAGTGGAAAGTTTACTCTCCAGAGCAAATAGGTTTTAGACCCTATTCTATCACTAATCTTCAGGTAATCAGCAATGGAGAACTATTTGGTGGTATAGATTATTCCTTGTCTAGTAGTTCCGGCACTTCCAGACCCCAATTATTTACCTATAATGAAATCAAGGGTAAAGAAATTACAGCGAACAAACCTTTTAACACCAATTTTATTCTGGCAGATGGCTCAGACCGCATTTGGTGTGCCGGAATGGGTGGTTATGGCGTTTATGAAAATGGGCAATGGTCCTGGGATGAGGATTCTTTTCAAGAAATAGGTATTTTTACCATCGCTGAAGCCCCTAATGGTGACATATGGCTGGGAACAGGGGATGGTGTCCGCGTGCTTTCTTTTCCTTAAGTTTTAGTGCGATTTACCCTATGACTTCGACTCCGCTCAGCCGCCGGGTATCAAAAGAGGACCGAGTGTGAAGAAAAGTGCCGCTAAGGCACTTTTTAGCGAGGAGCCAGCCCGCGGGGAGGGCTGGAATAAAGATCGCAAATAATAGTTGATAAAACGCTAAACGGTTCTTCCAAGATTTACATAATCTAGGCAGTGCTCGCTCGGCATTCTCTGGCTTCGGCTCGGCTCGACCGCCGAAATTTGCTTTGATTGGGTTTATCTAATAACCAGTAATTTGTCTATCTACAACTTAATTCAAGCTAATACAGCATCAGGTATTGAAAAACATTTCTTAAAATTGATAAGAAAAACTTATTGGAGTTTTTAGCTAATCTAATTTTGATGGTAACTTTGAGCCTTTCAGCTATTTTTATCTAAAATTATAAACCTACCTTATTTAACCCCATGAAGCAATTCTTACTGATAGGCACTTTATCCTTCTTGGTCAATTCATTCCTTTGGGCCGGTCAAGGAGATACCCTACAAATCATTAGCCATGATGCCATTACCGTAGTAACCAACCCCTCCAAAGGAGCCAACACTTATACAGAGTGGGCCGTATTCCCCGAAATAGAGGTTCCCATTCGAAAGATTGTTATGAAAATCAAGTTTGCCTGCCCCGATAATATGCGCTGTGCAGACTGGGATTATTTGGATCATATAACCATTAAGAGAACCGGGGGTAAGGAGGGTGAATTACAGGATTTTGAAATAGGAAGAATGCTTACTCCTTATGGAGGTGCATTTGGGGAAAAATGGGAATTTGACTGGCAGGTGGATGTTACAGACTTTTCCCTATTGTTAAGAGACAGCGTAGAGTTGGAATACAAGCATACCGGCTACGAGCCCAATAATGACCGTGGTTGGAAAGTCACAGTAGCCTTTGACCTTATCAAAGGTCAACCAGCCATGGAGCCTATTTCCATAACCAAAATATACGATGGCTCCTTTGCTTACGGAGACAAGGAAAAGCCCATTGAAAAAGCTTTGAAACCGGTACAGTTTACCTCAGAAAAAGATGCCGCTATGGGAAGGTTACGCATCCTCCAAACCGGACATGGCATGGATCGACCTGATGGATGCGGAGAATTTTGCAATAAATACCGGGACTTTCTTCTGGACGAAAAATTGGTTGCCAGTCGTCAAATTTGGAAACAGTGTGGAGAAAACCCCCTGTATCCACAAGCAGGAACATGGATTTTTGACCGTGCCAACTGGTGCCCAGGAGACCTGATCCAACCAGATTTATATGATTTTGCCATTGCAAAACCCAAACATACTATTCAGCTGAAAATGGAGGATTACAACTCTCCCAAACCCAGTGCCAATGAACTAATTGCAGCCTACCTGATCCAATACAAGGCTTATAAGAAAAAAAATGATGTTGCCATTGAGGATGTTATTATCCCTTCAAACAAAGCCATCCATAGTAGAATAAACCCTACTGCTTTTGGCCCTACTATAGTGATTAAAAATAACGGAGCCGAACCTTTAACCAAGCTAAGCATCAACCATGGGTCAAAAGGACAAGAATCCAATATCTATAACTGGAAAGGCATACTCCAGCCCGGCGAAATAGACACAATCAAAATGCCCGGACTTATCCCTCAAAAAGGCCCACTCACCTATCAATTTGAACTGAGAAAACCTAATGGGAGAAAAGATGCTTCAAAACAGGATAATTTTATGTTGGCCAACTATAGCCCAACACCTGTCCATGAGCCTACTTTGATTTTTCACTTGGAGACCAACAAGAAGCCCGAAGACAATGGCTACCAAATCGTGGATGCCGAAGGAAATATACTTTACCAAAGAGAGGTGGGCACTTTGGTTGCTGACACCTTATATAAAGACAGCCTCCAATTAAACAAAGGTGCTTATCAATTAATGTTCAAAGATAAAGGAGGAGACGGCTTAGAGTTTTGGTATAAAACGAGGGCCGGAAGAGGAAAGGCCATCTTACTCAATTCACAAGGAAAAATTGTCAAAAGCTTTAATTCAGATTTCGGAAGTAGCATCACTTATAACTTTACAGTGGGCGATACACCTGACCCAATTTTGGAAAATGAAATTTCTCTGGGTGTATTCCCTACCCGAACAAAAGATTTTACTTACTTCGATTTCTTATCAAACAATCCGGAAGAGGTACTTATCAAGTTAATTAAAGACCCCGGAGGAGAGGTAGTGGAAGAGCATCTTTACCGAGATTTTAAAGAAGGTAGGCTCACCTTTGACTTAAGCAGGTACCCAAAAAGCAGGTATTTTTTCCGGGTTTTTGTTAATGATAAGGTAGTTTATAATAAAAGGTTAAGGGTGAAGGAGTAATCAGTAGGCAGATCGCTTATGTTCACGATTTTGGCTTTTGAAATCAACTGTATGACTTCGATTTCCGCCCGCAATAAAAAGGGCTTATTGGAAAATTCGATAAAATTTGACCACGTAAGTATAAACTAATCCCTTCGTGGTTATTTTGTGTGTTTATCTTCTGATCAGCAGTACAATTCGACTACGGTAAAG